>NZ_JBFRCF010000012.1:0-280493 GCF_040965655.1 Paraburkholderia sp. EG286B
TCACCTTGTGGCCATTCAACCCGTTCCAGCCGATATCCTGTCCAGCAGCCCAGCGCCTGAAGTGCCTTGCGATCGAGCAACTCCGCCTCCTGAATTCCATAAAAGTCAGGACTCAGGTTACGCAATCTTCCTCAGAAGCTCCACGGTTTCCTACGAAGAACCTTTTTTTTCGTGCCTGCGCAACGGCCTTCGCCGCGCTGCCGCGCTTCCCTATTGCTTGATCCCTTCGGCCTGGATATGCAGCGTGGTCTTCATCTTGAAGCCATACTTCTTGCCCGAGTCCATGCCGAAGTCGTCGCGATTGAATGCGGCCTCGGCCTCCACGCCGCACACCTCGCGTTTGAGCACCGGGTGCTGCATGCACTTGAACGACTCGATCTCGAGCTTGAGCGGCCGCGTCACGCCGTGCAGCGTGAAGTCGCCGATCACTTCCTTGGGCGTGTCGCCATTGAAGACGATGCGCGTGCCCTTGTAGGTGGCCGTGGGGTACTTCGCGACATCGAGAAAGTCGTCGCCCACCAGGTGCTGGTCGAGCTGCGGATTGCCGGTCTGGATCGACGCCGGATCGATCGTCACGTCCACGGTGCCCGTTTTGGCCGCGCGGTCCAGCGTGACCATGCCCGTGGTCTTCGTGAACTTGCCGCGCCACGTGGAAAGACCGCCGAAGTGGTCAGACTCGAAGCTCGGAAACGTGTGGTTCGGATCGAGCTGGTAAGTATCGGCGGCGTGCACGGCGTGCGTCACCAAGGCGGCGAGCGACACGGCGCCCCCTGCGGCCATCAGTGCGAGCGTGTTCAATAGCACCTCCTCGGAGTCGTCGATCTACTTGTGCGCGACGACGATATGAAATTTGATGAGCACTTCGTCGGCGACGATCGAGGTGTCCTTCCACTCGCCGGTGCCGATTTCGAAGGCGAGCCGGTGGATCGGCAACGTGCCGTCGAAGGTCTGCGTGCCGCCCTGCTGCGTGAGCACGACGGGGACAGCCACGTTCTGCGTGTGCCCCTTGATCGTCAGTTTGCCGCTCACGCTGTACTGGTTCGTTGCGGTCGGCGCGATGGCGGTCGAGACGAACGTTGCCTGCGGGAACGTCTTCGCGTCGAACCATTCGGGCCCGTGCACCGAATCGTTGTAGGTCGGGTCTCCCAGATCATAGCTCGCCGTGTCGACCGTGATCTTCGCGCTGCCGCCCGCGGGTTTGGCCGGATCGAAGGCGATCTGCGCGTCGAACTTCGTGAAGCTGCCCTGGACCGATACGTTCATCTGGCGCGAGACGGCGACGATCGTGCTCTTCGCCGCGTCGAGCTGCGCATGGGCGGCCCCGCCCGCGAGCAGCACCGCGGCGCCGCCGGTCCACACTGCCGCGGCCCCGACCGCCGGGCGCCACCGATAAGAACGAATCCACCTCGACAAGGCTTCCATGATCGTCTCGCTTTGATTGCGTAGTCATTGACTTCGTGGATGGGCAGCGGCCACCTTGCGCAGCCATGCATGCTCCATGCCCGAAAGATAATCCAAATTGGGTGACTGCAAACATCCGGAGATAAGGGCCGGGTCCGGGCCGGGCTCGCACACGCGCACGGCGCAAACGTGGCACACTTCGCAGCCCGTTCGCCGGCCACGCGAGCGCCGCTTGAGCGGCTGACCCGCGGCTTGCCCCGCGGCAGCCCCGCGGCAGCCCCGGCGGCCGCCCCGTCGGGGGTCGGCGGCTCGTTCCGGCACGCCGCCGGGCGCGTTTGGTAACATGGCGCGAAGCGCTGTCGGCACCTTCCTGATTGTGTGCCGCCGCAGCGCGTCCCTCGTTCACGTCGTTTTGCGTCACCTGCCCGCATGGCCCAGGACAAACTGATCGCGTGTCACGACTGCGACGCGCTCTACCGCAAGCCGCGGCTGCTCGGCCGCCAGTCAGCGCGCTGCTCGCGCTGCGGCGCCACGCTCTACAGCAGCGCCGCGTCCCAGCTCGACCGCATCTGCGCCATCACGGTCGCGGCGCTCGTCACCTTCATCATCGCCCAGTCGTTCCCGATCATCGAGCTCGATGCGAACGGTATCACTACGGAGTCGAGCCTGTTCGGCGCCCTCGTGGTGCTGTGGCACGAGGACATGGAGATCATCGCGGTGATCGTCTTCTGCGCAACCATCCTCTTTCCGCTCACGGAGATGGTAGCGCTGCTTTACGTCCTGCTGCCGGTGCGGCGCGGCTTCATTCCACCGGGCTTCGACCACGTGCTGCGCGCCATCCAGTTCGTGCGGCCCTGGGGCATGCTCGAAGTCTTCATGCTGGGCGTGCTCATCACGATCGTGAAAATGGTGAGCCTCGCGCGCGTGATTCCCGAAACCGCGCTCTTCGCCTTCGGCGCGCTCACCCTGATGTTCACCGTGGTCGTCACCTTCGATGCGCGCACGCTCTGGGATATCGCCGACGGCCTGCGCGACGCCGCACGCGCGGCGCGCGAGGGCGGCGCGGGTCCGGGCGGCCTCGCAGGCGACGCCGGCACGGGCGGACCGCACGCGCCGCCTTCGCCCGCCGCGCCGTCACCGGCTGCGGCCCATCCGCTCTCCGAGCCCGAGATCCGCGAGCCCGGCGAGCGCGCGCAAGACCCGGCGGCGCCGCGCGGCGGCCCGCTCCCCAAGGGGCCCCGATGAAATACCAGACCGCCAGCGACGCCGGCTACGTCTCCTGCCACGCCTGCGGGCACGTGCAGCCGCACGTGCGCGCGCCGAAGCACGCGCGCTGCGCACGCTGCGGCTCGCCCGTGCACGAGCGCAATCCGGACAGCATCATGCGCACGTGGGCGCTCCTGATTGCCGCGGCGCTGCTCTACATCCCCGCGAACCTGCTGCCTGTGATGCATACGGCCTCGCTCGTCGGCGACGAGGACGACACCATCATGAGCGGCGTGGTCTACTTCTGGACCTCGGGCGACTGGCCGCTCGCCGTGATCGTCTTCATCGCCAGCATTCTCGTGCCGATGCTCAAGCTGTCGGTGCTCGCGCTGCTCGCGATCACCTCGCAGCGCGGCTCGACATGGCGGCCCGTGGAACGCACGAAGCTCTACCGGCTCGTCGAATTCATCGGGCGCTGGTCGATGCTCGACGTGTTCGTTGTCACGCTAACCGTGGCGCTGGTACGCTTCCAGTCGCTTGCGGTCATCACGGCGGGCCCCGGCGCGATCGCGTTCGGCTCGGTCGTGATCCTGACGATGATCGCCTCGATGCAGTTCGATCCGCGCTTGATCTGGGATCCGGTGGACGAAGACAAACACAAACCTGCGCAACACACACAGGATCAACCCCATGAATAGTCCGAAAGGACCGACCCCGCCCAATCTGCCGGAGCCGGAGATCGTCAAGCCGCGGCGCTGGCTGCCTTCGCTCGTCTGGATCGTGCCGATCGTCGCGGCGCTGATCGGCGTGGCGCTCGTCGTGAAGTCGGTCGCCACGCGCGGCCCGACCATCACGATCAGCTTCGTGAGCGCCGAAGGACTCGAGCCCGGCAAGACCAAGGTCAAGTACAAGGACGTGGACATCGGCTCGGTGCGTGCGATCAAGCTCTCGCCCAACCTTTCGCATGTGATCGTCACGGTCGAGCTCACCAAGGACGCCGAACGCTTCGCCGTGAAGGACAGCCGCTTCTGGGTCGTGCGCCCGCGCGTGGGCGCAAGCGGCGTCTCGGGCCTCACCACGCTGCTCTCGGGCTCGTATATCGGCGCCGACGCCGGCCGCTCGCAGGAATCGCAAAGCGACTTCGTCGGGCTGGAAGCGCCGCCTGCCGTGACCATCGACGAGAAGGGGCATCGCTATACCTTGCACAGTGCGACGCTCGGCTCGCTCGACATCGGCACGCCGATCTTCTTCCGGCGCATCCAGGTAGGCCAGGTGACAGGCTATTCGCTCGACAAGGACGGCACCGGCGTGACGGTACAGGTGTTCGTGAGCGCGCCCTTCGACCAGTACGTGGGCACCAACACGCGCTGGTGGCACGCGAGCGGCGTGAACGTGCAGCTCGATTCGAACGGCATCAAGGTCAACACGCAGTCGCTCGCCACCATCGTGGTAGGCGGCCTCGCGTTCCAGGCGCCGCCCGGCCAGTCCATGGGCCCCCAGGCGCCCGACAGCGCCACCTTCGCGCTCGCCTCCGACGAGGCTGAGGCAATGCGCGAGCCGGACGGCGCGCCGCAACGCGTGGTCATGTACTTCAACCAGTCGTTGCGCGGCCTTTCGGTGGGCGCGACGGTCGATTTCCGCGGCATCGCGCTCGGTCAGGTAACCGACATCGGCATCGAGTACGACCCGAAACAGCACAACTTCACGATGCCCGTGACGATCGACCTCTACCCGCTGCGCCTGTCGCGCCGCATCCGCGGCGAAACGCCCGCGCCGCATACGCCGCAAAGCCAGGAGCTGATCAAGCGGCTCGTCGCGCGCGGCCTGCGCGGCCAGTTGCGCACCGGCAATTTGATCACGGGTCAGCTTTACATCGCGCTCGACATCTTCCCGAAGGCGGGCCCGGCGACGGTCGACTTCAACCACGATCCGCTCGAGCTGCCCACGGTGCCGAACTCGCTCGAAGAACTGCAGCTGCAGGTCGCGGACATCGCGAAGAAGCTCGATCAGATTCCGTTCGACAAGATCGGCAACAACCTGAACGAGTCGCTCAAGAACGCCAACCAGCTGTTCGGCAAGGTGAACGACCAGATCCTGCCGCAGCTGCAAGGCACGCTCGACCAGGCGCAGAAGACCTTCAACGCCGCGCAGTCCACGCTGCAGCAGGATTCGCCGCTGCAGTCCGACGTGCACCAGGCGATGCAGGAACTCACGCGTACGCTGCAATCGCTCAACGCGCTCTCCGACTATCTGGAGCGCCATCCCGAATCGCTGCTGCGCGGCAAATCTGGAGACAAGCCATGACGCTCCGACGCGTCCCCGCCCTTGCCGCGCTCGGCGCGCTGGTCATCGCCGCCGCACTGGCGGGCTGCAGTTCGCCCGCCAGCCGGTTCTACACGCTCAGCCCGAGCGACGACACGGCTCGCACCGCGGCCGCGCAGGGCGCAGGCAACGCCCAGTGGCTGATCGAACTGGCGCCTGTGGATGTTCCGCCGCAGGTCGCAAAGACCCAGTTCGTCGTGCAAACCGACGCCAACCAGGTGCGCGTACTCGAGCAGGAGCGCTGGTCCTCGATGCCCGGCGACGAGATCCGCCGGGCGCTCTCGGGCGACCTCACGCAGCAGCTCGGCACCATCGACGTGTACGGCTCGCCGCATCCCGAGGGCGTGCCCGTGTATCGCGTGAGCGTGAACGTGCAGCGCTTCGAATCGTGGCCGGGCTCGCATGCGCTCATCGACGCCGTGTGGAGCGTACGCGCGCTCGACACGCAAACGGTCCTGACCTGCCGCAGCGTGCTCAACCAGAAGGTGGGCGACGGCTACGACGCGCTCGTCATCGGCCACCGGCAGGCGGTCGAGGCGCTCTCGCAGTCGATCGCGAGCGGCGTGCGCGCGCTCGCGGCCGCGCCGCGCGTGAGCGTGGCGGCGAATGGCGCGAAGACGGGCGCGCGCGCGAAGGCGGCGCCGAGCATTGCCTGCCCGCAGATGGCGGCCGCCGGCGGCTGAGGGGGCGGATTTGCGCTGGCGCGGCCCCGCGGCGTAGCTGATCCCCACGCCCCGCAGGCGATCCGGATCCAATAAAGGCCCGCACCAGGCATTCTCGGAGGAGGCGTCAGGGACGCGGCAGATGGCGGCCAAGGGCGGGCATTGAGCGGTCTTCAGCGGCGCGGGCGGCATACACGTCTGGCCGCTCCCGCAACCCGCGTACAATAGCGCCTTCCCCGCAGCGTCCCATCCTCCTTCATGTCTTTCGATTTCTTTGCCCCCTGCCCGCGCGGCCTCGAAGCCGCGCTCGCCGCCGAACTGGCCGAAACCGCGCAACGGCGCCTGCCGCCCGGCGCACTCCAGGTCGGCGCCGAGGTGCCCGGCGGCGTGCACTTCCGCGGCAACTGGGCCGGCGGCATCGCCGCCAACCTCCATTCGCGCATCGCGAGCCGCGTGCTCCTGAAGATCGCCCAGCGGCCGTACCGCAGCGAACAGGACATCTATGCGCTCGCGCGCGAGCAGCAATGGGAGAAGTGGTTCTCGGCGAACGAGACGATCCGCATCGACATCACCGCGATCAAGTCGCCGCTGCGCAGCCTCGAATTCGCCACGCTGCGCGTGAAGGACGCGATCTGCGACCGCATGCGCGACAAGGCCGGCGCGCGTCCGAGCGTCGATACCGCCTATCCCGATGTGCGCGTGTTCGCCTTCCTCACGGCGAACGAATGCACGCTCTATCTCGACACCTCGGGCGAGCCGCTTTTCAAACGCGGCTGGCGTCTGGACAAGGGCGCCGCCCCGCTGCGCGAGAACCTCGCCGCGGGCATCCTGCGCCTCACGGGCTGGACGCCCGGCACGCCGCTCTATGACCCGATGTGCGGCAGCGGCACCTTCCTCGCGGAAGCCGCGCAAGTCGCGCTCGACATCGCACCGGGGCTCGATCGCCGCTTTGGCTTCGAGTCGCTCAAGCAGGCCGACTTGGCCGCGTGGAGGCACCTCAAGAGCGAGGCGAACACCGCACGCAACCTCGCACAAAGCAAGACCAGCGACCTGCTGATTTACGGCAGTGACATCTCCGACGTCATGCTGGAAAAGGCGCGTGCGAACTTCAAGCGCGCGGGCTTCGGCAGCGTGACGCTCAAGCAGCTCGACGCGCGCAACATGACGCCGCCCTCGGCTGCGCCCGGCATTCTCGTGGCGAATCCGCCGTACGGCGAGCGTATCGAAGTGCGCGGCCGCAACGCGCGCGGCGAGGCGCGCCCGACGGCGCGCGAGCTGCGCGGCGACGATGACGAAGGCTTCCGCCGCGCCAAGGACGAGGCGCCCGACGCCGAGTTCTTCCAGGCACTCGGCGACGCGCTCAAGCAGCGCTTCACGGGCTGGCGCGCGTTCGTCCTCACCTCGGACCGCAAGCTGCCGGGCCAGCTGCGCCTGCGCGAAGCCGCCAAGACGCCGCTCTACAACGGCGCGCTCGAATGCCGCCTGTTCCGCTTCGACCTGATCGCGGGCAGCGTGCGCCAGCGTCCGGCCAGCGGCGGCGCGAACCCCGCCGCCGGCAACGACGACGCCAGCTGACATTGGCAAACGCGCACGGCGGGTGACGCTCCCACCCGCCGCCGAAGCGCCCGGCACGGCGCGTCAAACCTACTGACAACACGCTGTCAGCAGCCCCCTGGCACACTGCTTCTACGCCATCCGGCGAGGCTGCCGCCGCCCGGCTGCCGCCATTCAACGTCCGCCGTTGTCTTCGAGGAGCTGCACCGTGTCTACCGATCTGTCCCGTGTGATCTCGTGGTTCGAAATTCCCGCGCACGACCTGGAGCGTGCCGCCCGCTTTTACGAAACCGCCTTCGACACCGCGCTGCAGCGCGAAGTAGTCGGCGGCGTGCCGATGGCGCTGTTCGCTCACACCGATACGGAAACCGGCGGCTGCATCGTGTTCAATCCGCATGACGCCAAGCCCGACCCGAAGGGCGTGCTCGTGTATCTGAACGCGCAGCCATCGGTCACGGCCGTGCTCGACCGTGTGGCAAAGGCCGGCGGCAAGCAGCAAGGGCCAGCGGTGGAGCTGCCGAACAACTACGGTTATATCGGCTTCTTCATCGATACCGAAGGCAACCGCGTCGGTCTGCACGCGCCGAAGCTCGGTTAAGCCACGGCCGGGCGCCGCGCGCCCGGCGCTATCATCTGTGCTTATCCCAGTCACCGCGCCCGCCTTCGCGACCGCCCTGCCATGACCCGCCGTGCCGACCGCCTTTTTCGCATCGCCGAACTGCTGCGCGGCCGCCGTCTCACCACCGCGCAGCAACTGTCAGAATGGCTCGAAGTCTCGCCGCGCACGGTCTATCGCGACGTGCGCGACCTGCAGCTTTCGGGCGTGCCGATCGAGGGCGAGGCGGGCATCGGCTACCGGCTCGCGCGCACGGCGAGTCTGCCGCCGCTCACCTTCACCGCCGACGAACTCACCGCGCTCGCGGTGGGGGCGCGCATGGCCGAATCGTGGGGCGGCGCGGCGCTCGCGAGCGGCGCACGCGGTGCGCTGGCGAAGATCGCCGCCGCGATGCCCGCGGAAAAGCGCGCCGTGCTGGAACGGCTCGCCGTGTTCGCGCCGGCGTATCACATGGACCACGCGTTCTCGGACAAGCTCGACGCGCTGCACCGCGCCGTCGACACGCGGCTCGTCGTGCGCTTCGCGTACTGCGACCGCATCGGCGCGCATACGGAGCGGCGCATCTGGCCGCTTGGGCTCGTGTACTGGGGCGCGCAATGGACCGTGGGCGCCTGGTGCGAAATGCGCGAGGACTTCCGCAACTTCAACATCGCGCGCATGGAGAACGTGGAAGTGCTCGAGCAGTTTCCCGACGTGAGCGGGCGGCGGCTGGCCGACTATCTGCGCCGCGTGAATGCGCCTTCGCTGTGAGCGCTCAGCACAGCCGCAATTGAAAAAGGCGCGCATCGCTGCGCGCCTTTCGCGTGGGTTTCATGCGAGCCGCACCTACTCCACCGCCTTCACCATCTCCTCGATCACCTTCTTCGCGTCGCCGAACACCATCATGGTTTTATCCATGTAGAAGAGCTCGTTGTCGAGGCCCGCGTAGCCCGCCGCCATCGAGCGCTTGTTCACGATGATCGTGCGCGCCTTGTACGCCTCGATGATCGGCATGCCCGCGATCGGCGACTTCGGGTCATTCTTCGCCGCCGGATTCACCACGTCGTTCGCCCCGAGCACCAGCACCACGTCGGTCTGGCCGAACTCGTTGTTGATGTCCTCCATCTCGAACACCATGTCGTAGGGCACTTCGGCTTCCGCGAGCAGCACGTTCATGTGGCCCGGCATGCGGCCCGCCACCGGATGGATCGCGTAGCGCACGTCCACGCCCTTTTCCACGAGCTTGTCGGTGAGTTCCTTCAGCGCATGCTGTGCGCGCGCCACCGCGAGACCGTAGCCCGGCACGATCACGACGCTTTCCGCATTGCCGAGCATGAACGCGGCGTCGTCAGCCGAGCCCGACTTCACCGGACGCTGTTCCTGCGAGCCGCCTGCTGCCGCCGCACCCGCCTCGCCGCCGAAGCCGCCCAGCAGCACGTTGAAGAACGAGCGGTTCATCGCGTGGCACATGATGTACGACAGGATCGCGCCGGAAGAGCCCACCAGCGAGCCCGCGATGATCAGCATGGCGTTATTCAGCGAGAAGCCGATGCCCGCCGCCGCCCAGCCCGAGTACGAGTTCAGCATCGAGACGACCACGGGCATGTCCGCGCCGCCGATCGGGATGATGATGAGCACGCCCAGCGCGAACGCGATCGCCGTCATGATGATGAACGGCAGCCACGACTGCGTGAGGAAGAACAGGATGCCGAAGCCGATCATGCCGAGCGCGAGCATCAGGTTGATCAGATGCTGGCCGGGATAAACAACCGGCGCGCCCTGGAACAGCCTGAACTTGTACTTGCCGGAGAGCTTGCCGAAGGCGATCACGGAACCTGAGAACGTGATCGCGCCGACGAACGTACCGATGAACAGCTCGATACGGTTGCCGTACGGCAGGAAGCCCGGATACGGCGCGTCTTCAGCAACCAGTCCGAACGCTGCCGGTTCGGAGACGACCGCATACGCGATGCACACCGCCGCCAGACCGATCAGCGAGTGCATGGCCGCGACGAGTTCGGGCATCTTCGTCATCTCGACGCGCGCGGCGACGTAGGCGCCCAGGCCGCCACCCACCACGAGCACACCAAAGAGCAAGCCAAGGCCGAGCCCGAGATTCGAGCCGAACTGTGCGGACTCCTTCACGATCAGGGCAAGGGTCGTGAGAATGGCGATGGCCATACCGACCATGCCGAACACGTTGCCGGCGCGCGCGCTCTTCGGATTCGACAGTCCCTTGAGCGCCTGGATAAAGCACACCGACGCCACCAGATAAAGCAGCGTAACGACGTTCATGCTCATTTACGCGCCCTCCTTGCTGCCGGGGGCGGAGAGCTTTTTCGGCTCCTTCTTGCGGAACATCTCCAGCATTCGCCGCGTGACGAGGAACCCGCCGAACACGTTCACGGCCGCGAGCAGCACGGCGAAGGTGCCGAAGAACTTGCCCGGTCCGCCCACGGTCAGGCCCGTGGCGAGCATCGCGCCGACGATCACGATCGCGGAAATCGCATTGGTCACGGCCATGAGCGGCGTATGCAGCGCGGGCGTGACGTTCCAGACCACGTGATAGCCCACGTACACGGCCAGCACGAAGATGATCAGGTTGATGACGGTATGGTTGATGACTTCCATTGTTGGTCTCCTCCTCGTCATGCCTTGCGCGTGACCTGGCCGTCGCGGGCCAGCAGCGTGGCCGCGACGATGTCGTCCGCGAGATCGATGTTGAGCGTGCCTTCCTTCGTGATAATCAGCTTCAGGAAGTCGAGCAGGTTGCGCGCGTAGAGCGCGGAGGCGTCGGCGGCGACCATCGAGGCGAGGTTCGTATAGCCGCAGATCTGCACGCCGTGGTGCGTCACCACCCTGTCGGCCTCGGTGAGCGGGCAGTTGCCGCCGCGTCGCCCGCTGGCCTCGTCGGCAACGGGACCGCGGCCTGCCGCGAGGTCGATCACGACCGAGCCCGGCTTCATCGCCTGCACGGTTTCCGAAGGCAGCAGCGTCGGCGCGTCGCGGCCCGGAATCAGTGCGGTCGAGATGATGATGTCCGCCTGCTTCGCGCGCTCGTGCACCAGCGCCGACTGGCGCGTGAGCCACGACGGCGGCATCGGCCGGGCATAGCCGCCCACGCCGACGGCGGCTTCGCGCTCCTCATCGGTTTCGTAAGGCACGTCGAGGAATTTGCCGCCGAGCGACTCGATCTGCTCCTTCACGGCCGGGCGCACGTCCGAAGCCTCGATCACCGCGCCCAGGCGCCGCGCCGTGGCAATGGCCTGCAGGCCCGCCACGCCCGCGCCGAGAATCAGCACGCGCGCGGCTTTCACGGTGCCGGCGGCGGTCATGAGCATCGGCATGAAGCGCGGATAGAGGTTCGAGGCCACGAGCACCGCCTTGTACCCGGCGATGTTGGCCTGCGACGACAGCACGTCGAGGCTCTGTGCGCGCGTGGTGCGCGGCGCGGCTTCGAGCGCGAACGCCGTCACGCCAGCCTCGGCGAGTTTCGCGGCGTTCTCCGCATTAAAGGGATCGAGCATGCCGACCAGCACTGCGCCGCGCTTCATGAACGGCAATTCGCTGACCGTGGGCGACTGGACCTTGAGCACGAGGTCCGCGCCGAAGGCCGTGGCCGCATCGGCGACCTGCGCGCCCACGGTCGTGTAGGCCTCGTCGGGATAGCTCGCGCCGACGCCGGCGCCCGCCTGGATCGTGACCGTGTGGCCCTGGGCGACGTATTTCCTGACTGTCTCCGGCGTCGCGGCCACGCGGGTTTCGTTCGCCCGGGTTTCTGCAGGCACTCCGATATGCATCGTTGTTTCCTCCTCGACCTTCTTGTTCTAGCTGTTCTGGCTCGAATCGAGCGAAGGGAGGCCGACAAACGGCGTTCAAGCGCCGGCATCCATTGCAACGGCAAACGACGGCACCACTTTAACCGAAAGCAGCGACGCCTTTGTAGCGGGAATTGCCCGTTTTTGTGCGATGCACACAACACGCTGTGTCGTCCGACCGGACGGTCGGCAGTGCCAGGCGAGCCGGGCTGGCGCCCCTGTGGGGCCAGATCCGGCCCCGGGCAGCGTTCGCGCCGTCCCGGTAAAATACCGGCCCATGAATGAGGAAACCTGGGCACCCCACGTCACCGTGGCCGCGATCGTCGAGCGCGACGGGCGTTTTCTGCTCGTCGAGGAACACACGCCAGCTGGACTGCGCCTGAACCAGCCCGCCGGCCATCTGGAAGCGGGCGAGACGCTGCACGAGGCCGTGGTGCGCGAAACGCTCGAGGAAACCGCGCATGCGTTCACGCCGGAAGCGCTGGTCGGCGTATATATGACGCACTTCGGCAAGTCCGGCGAGAGCGGTGCGACGTACGTGCGCTTCACATACTGCGGCAGTGTCGCAGCCGAGGCGGAAGACCGCGCGCTCGATCCGGACATCGTCCGCACGGTGTGGATGAGTGTGGACGAGTTGCGTGCCGCGAGCGAGCGCCATCGCACGCCGCTCGTGATGCGCTGTGTCGACGATTACCTCGCTGGCAAGCGCGTGCCGCTGGACTTCATCCAGACGCACGCGACGGCGCCCAAGGCAGCACCCAGGATGAACTAAGGCAGCAACGAAATGAGCAAACGTAAGGTCGTGGTAGGCATGTCGGGCGGCGTCGATTCGTCGGTTACCGCATGGCTGCTCAAGGAGCAGGGATTCGACGTCGTCGGTCTCTTCATGAAGAACTGGGAAGATGACGACGACGGCGAGTACTGCTCGACGCGCCAGGACTGGATCGACGTGGTGTCGGTCGCGGACCTGATCGGCATCGACGTCGAGGCCGTGAACTTCGCCGCCGAATACAAGGACCGCGTGTTCGCGGAGTTCCTGCGCGAGTATTCCGCGGGACGCACGCCGAATCCGGACGTGCTCTGCAACGCTGAGATCAAGTTCAAGGCATTCCTGGACCACGCCATGTCGCTCGGCGCGGAAACGATCGCCACGGGCCACTACGCGCGCGTGCGCCAGAACGAGAGCAACGGACGCTTCGAACTGCTGAAGGCGCTCGACCACACGAAGGATCAGTCGTACTTCCTGCATCGCCTGAACCAGGCGCAGCTTTCGAAGACGATGTTCCCGCTCGGCGAAATCCCGAAGACGAAGGTGCGCGAAATCGCCGAAAAGATCGGCCTGCCGAACGCGAAAAAGAAGGATTCCACAGGAATCTGCTTCATCGGCGAACGGCCGTTCCGCGACTTCCTCAACCGCTATCTGCCGACCAAACCCGGCCCGATGATGACGCCCGACGGCAAGGTCGTAGGCGAGCATATCGGCCTCGCGTTCTACACGTTCGGGCAGCGCAAGGGCATCGGCCTTGGCGGCAGCAAGGACGGCAGCGGCGATCCGTGGTTCGTGGCCGGCAAGGACATGGCCTCGAACACACTCTACGTCGTGCAGGGCCACGATCATCCGTGGCTGCTCGCGCACGAGCTGCGCGCCGGCAACGTGAGCTGGGTGGCGGGCGAGCCGCCGGCCCAGGACCACACATGCGGGGCGAAAACGCGCTATCGCCAGGCCGATGCGCCCTGCTCGTTCCATACCGCAGACGAATTCGGCGCAGGCCAGTTCACGCTGCGTTTTCCCGACGCGCAATGGGCCGTGACGCCCGGCCAGTCGGCGGTGCTCTATGACGGCGACGTGTGCCTGGGCGGCGGCATCATCGAGGCGGTGACGACGCTCGCGCCGCACGTGCCCGCCGTGCTGCCGCCCGAAGCGCCGAAGAAAAAGAAGCGCGTAGCGCGCAAGAAGCCCGCTGCGGCGACGACCGCGTGATGCGAGCAGCGTCAGGCAAAACGTAAGAAAACACCGCGCGGCGCCCCAGGGCGCCGCGTTTTTTTTATCAGACTTTCGACGCCTGCCGAACGCCGAAAAAAAGCTTTGCCCGCTTCCCGGCCAGATTCACGAACTTGCGGCATCATTCCCGCAAGCCGCGCCCGGCAACCGCGCGGCTGACGCGCACCGCCCCTTCACAAGAGGAGAGCAGGCGCGCGCATTACATCAAGTTCGAGGAGTTCCCCCGATGTTTTCCCGACGTTATCTCGCCATGTGGGGCGCGGTGCTGCTGCTCGCAGCCTGTGCTGCCGCGGCTGCGTTCCATCACCTGTCGTGGTACTGCGTAATCGTGCCCGCGCTGCTCGTCGCGCTCGGCTTCTACGACATGTTCCAGGAGCGCCACGCGATCCTGCGCAACTACCCGATCTGGGGTCATCTGCGGTTCCTGTTCGAGTTCGTGCGGCCCGAGATCCGCCAGTACTTCGTCGAGGACGACACCGACGAAAAGCCGTTCTCGCTCGCCCAGCGCAGCCTCGTCTACCAGCGCGCGAAGAACGCGGTGGACAGCCGCCCGTACGGCACCGAGCTCGACGTGAAGGCCGTGGGCCACGAGTGGATCAGCCATTCGCTCGCGCCGACGAAGCTCGCAGGCAGCGACTTCCGCGTGCTCGTGGGCCCCAACCGCGCACAACCGTACTCGATGTCGATCTTCAACATCTCGGCGATGAGCTTCGGCGCGCTCTCCGCGAACGCCATCCGCGCGCTCAACATGGGCGCGAAGAAAGGCGGCTTCGCGCACGACACCGGCGAAGGCTCGATGTCGAAGTATCACCGCGAGAATGGCGGCGACATCATCTGGGAGATCGCCTCGGGCTACTTCGGCTGCCGCAACGACGACGGCACCTTCAGCGCCGATAAATTCCAGCGCCTCGCGAACGAGCCGCAGGTGAAGATGATCGAGGTGAAGCTCTCGCAAGGTGCGAAGCCCGGTCACGGCGGCATGCTGCTCGCGGCCAAGGTCACGCCCGAGATCGCCGAAACGCGCGGCATTCCCATCGGCAAGGATTGCGTCTCGCCTGCGCGCCACTCGGAGTTCTCCACGCCGCGTGGCCTGCTCGAATTCGTCGAGCGCCTGCGCAAGCTCTCGGGCGGCAAGCCCACGGGCTTCAAGCTGTGCATCGGTCATCCGTGGGAGTTTTTCGGCATCGCCAAGGCGATGCTGGAAACCGGCATCCTGCCCGACTTCATCGTCGTGGACGGCGCGGAAGGCGGCACGGGCGCCGCGCCGCTCGAATTCACCGATCACATCGGCACGCCGCTGCAGGAAGGGCTGCTCCTCGTGCACAACACGCTCGTGGGCATCGGCCTGCGCGACAAGATCAAGATCGGCGCGAGCGGCAAGATCATCACCGCGTTCGATATCGCGCGCACGCTCGCGATCGGCGCGGACTGGGTGAATTCGGCGCGCGGCTTCATGTTCGCCGTGGGCTGCATCCAGGCGCAGAAGTGCCACTCGGACCGCTGCCCCACCGGCGTCGCCACGCAAGACCCCGTGCGCCAGCGCGCGCTGAACGTGCCGGACAAGGGCGAGCGCGTCTTCAACTTCCACCACAACACGCTGCACGCGCTGCAGGAACTGATTCAGGCTGCGGGTCTCGCGAGCCCATCGGATCTGCGCGCGCATCACATCGTGCGGCGCGTGTCGTCGTATGAAGTGAAGCTGATGTCGGAACTGCTCAAGTACCTGAAGCCCGGCGATCTGCTCGAAGGCCGCTATCGCTATCAGCTGTACGAAAAGTGGTGGCCGGTTGCGCGCAGCGACTCGTTCGCGCCGGCTGAGGAAAAGATCGTCTGAGGAAGGCGATCCGCGACTCACACGAAAAACGCCCGACGGCACACCATGCCGTCGGGCGTTTTGTCTAAGTCACATCAGTTGCCGATCGACTGGACGTCAGCCTTGCGGCACCGTGTCGACGAACGACTGACGCTGCGAGAGCTTCTCGAAGTGGCGCGCGAGATTCGGATGCGCCTCGCGCCAGTCCAGCTCCGGCATGCGGAAGTCGAGATAGCCGAGCGCGCAGCCCACGGCGATATCCGCGATCGTGTAGCGGTTGCCCGCGCACCACGGGTTGCCGTCGAGCCCCTTGGCCATCGCGGTCAGGCTTTCGTGGATCTTGCGCTCCTGGCGCTTCACCCACGCCTCGTTGCGCTGCTCCGGCGTGCGCTGCGTGCCTTCGAGGCGGATCAGCACGGTCGCGTCGAGCATGCCGTCGGCAAGCGCCTCCCAGCAACGCACTTCGATACGCTCGCGTCCTGCGGGCGGAATGAGCTTGGCCACGGGCGAGAGCATGTCGACGTACTCGCAGATCACGCGCGAGTCGAACACGGCCTCGCCGTCGTCCATCACGAGACACGGAACCTTGCCGAGCGGGTTGAAATCGTGAATCGCCGTTTCCTCGCCCCACACGTTTTCGAGCACCAGCTTGTAGTCGATTTTCTTTTCGGCGAGCGTGATCCGCGCCTTGCGGACATACGGGCTGCCGAGCGAACCGATGAGTTTCATACCACCTGCCTTTTCTGGAATCCGGCCGAAGTATACGTTGGATTGGCCATTTTCTGACGCGCCGTCTGTTGCAGTGCAGGATTTTTCCTACAAATAATGTCAGCAAGAGACAACACCCGGCCACGGCGGCGCGCGGGTTGGGACACCGCGAGCCAGCGCGTCCGTTTGTAGCCAGCGCTACAATCTCAGCATGGACTCGACCCTCAAGCAAAGCGCCCCGGCCGCCTCGAGCGAAGCCCACCCTGCGGCCAGCGTGGCCGACGCCGCCGACATGCAGCGCGGCCCCGACGGCGGCGCGGCGCTCTACCGCGCGCGCCGCGAACGTGTGCTTGCGGCGCTGCGTGCGCAAGGCGGCGGTGTCGCGCTCGTGCCGACCGCGCCCGAAGCGCTGCGCAACCGCGACGCGGACTATCCCTATCGGCACGACAGCTACTTCTACTACCTCACCGGCTTCACGGAGCCCGAGGCGCTGCTCGTGCTCGATGCGAACGCGGGCGAGAATCAGCCCGCCGCCATCCTGTTCTGCCGCGCGAAGAACGTCGAGCGCGAAACGTGGGAAGGCTTTCGCTTCGGTCCCGACGCCGCGCGCGAAGCGTTCGGCTTCGACGCCGCGTTTCCTGCCGACGAACTCGATGCGCGCATTCCGCAGTTCATCGCCAACCGGCCGGCGCTGCACTACGCGCTCGCGGCCTCCGACCGCTTCGACGCGCAGGTGAAGCGCTGGATCGACGCGGTGCGCGCGCAGGGGCGCAGCGGCGTCACGGCGCCGGCCGCCGCGTATGACCTGCTGCCGCTGCTCGACGACATGCGCGTGTTCAAGGATGCGCACGAACTCGACACCATGCGCCGCGCCGCGAAGATCTCGGCGCTTGCGCACGTTCGCGCGATGCAGACATGCCGGCCCGGCATGCGCGAATACGAGATCGAGGCGGAGTTGCTCTACACGTTCCGCAAGCACGGCGCGCAGGCGCCCGCCTACGGCTCGATCGTCGCGGCAGGCGCGAACGCGTGCGTGCTGCACTACCCCGCGGGCAACGCAGTGGCGCGCGAGGGCGACCTCGTGCTAATCGACGCCGCGTGCGAGTTGAACGGCTACGCCTCGGACATCACCCGCACGTTCCCCGCGAGCGGCCGCTTCACGAGCGCGCAACGCGAGCTGTACGACATCGTGCTCGCCGCGCAGCAGGCCGCCATCGACGCCACGCGCCCCGGCGTAAACTTCGAGGCGCCGCACGACGCCGCGGTGCGCGTGCTCGCGCAGGGTCTGCTCGATACCGGCATCATCGACCCGCAGTGCTTTGCGAGCGTCGACGACGTGATCGCCGAGCGCGCCTATGCGCGCTTCTATATGCATCGCACCGGGCACTGGCTCGGCATGGACGTGCACGACGCGGGCGACTATCGCGAACGCGGCGAACGCGGCGAACGCGACGTTGCCGCAAGCGCCGACAAGCCCGCCGCCCCGCCGCCGTGGCGCACGCTGCGCGCCGGCATGACGCTCACGATCGAGCCGGGTCTCTACATCCGCGCGGCCGAGGACGTGCCCGAGCGCTACTGGGACATCGGCATCCGTATCGAGGACGACGCCATCGTCACTGAAACGGGCTGCGAGTTGATCACGCGCGGCGTGCCGGTTGCCGCCGATGAAATCGAAGCGCTCATGCAGGACGCACAACGCGGCGCCTGACGCAGACGGCAGACGCAGACGCGAAGACTCCACACGAAGCGAAACAAACGACATGAACGCAGTTTCCGGCAGCGCGAACGACATTCCCACCGGCGCGAATGCGCCCGCCCATTTCGACCACGACGTGACGATCGTCGGCGCGGGGCCGGTGGGTCTCGCGCTCGCGGGTTGGCTCGCGCGGCGCAGCGCCACGCAAGGGCTCTCGATTGCGCTGATCGACGCGCGCGAACCCGAGGATAGCGCCGGCGACCCGCGCGCCATCGCCGTTTCGCAAGGCAGCCGCACGCTGCTCGAAGCGCTCGCGTGGCCGCACGACGCCACGCCCATCGAGCGCATCCATGTTTCGCAGCGCGGCCATTTCGGGCGCACGCTGATCGACCGCCACGACTACGACCTGCCCGCGCTCGGCTACGTGGCGCGCTACGGCGCGATCGTGCAGGCGCTCGCGCAGGCCGTGCGCGGCACGCCGGTGCACTGGCTGCATCACACACAGGCGCACGATCCCGTCGTCGAGAACGACGGCGTGACGCTGCCGGTCGCGAGCGCGGGCGTCGAGCGACATCTGCGCACGCGCATCCTCGTGAACGCCGAAGGCGGGCTGTATCGCACGCCGCCGCCACGCGACGCGCACGACGATGCCGAAGAGGCCGACGAAGCCGATGCAAAGGCCGCTCCGCCGGCCGCCGAAATCAAACGCACGCGCGACTACGGGCAAACGGCGCTGGTCGGCGTGGTGACGCTCGCTGCTCCGCAGCCGCACGTCGCGTGGGAGCGCTTCACGAGCGAAGGCCCGATCGCGCTCCTGCCGATGGGCGGCGTGCGCGGCGCGGATTACGCGCTGGTGTGGTGCTGCTCCCCGGCCCAGGCCGAGCGCCGCGCGCAGCTTTCGGACGCCGGTTTCCTCGCCGAACTCGGCGTGGCGTTCGGCGCGCGCATGGGCCGCTTCACGCAGATTCACGGCCGCGCGTCGTTTCCGCTCGGCCTGAACGCGCTCGACGCCCTCGTTTCCGGCCACGGCCGCATCGCGGCGGTCGGCAACGCGGCGCAGACACTGCATCCGGTGGCGGGCCAAGGCCTCAATCTCGGTCTGCGAGACGCCCACGCCCTCGCCGATTCGCTCGCGCAGCACGGCGCCACGCCGCGCGCACTCGCCGAGTTCGCGGGCCGCCGCGCGTTCGACCGGCGCATGACGATCGGGGCGACGGATACGCTCGCCCGCCTGTTCACCGTCGATTTCGGCCCGCTCGCCACGCTGCGCGGGCTCGCGCTCACGGCGCTCGAATTCGTGCCGCCCGTGAAGACGGCGCTCGCGCGGCAGATGATGTTCGGGCAGCGGAGTTGAGGCGAACTAAGGGTCGCATCGCTTTTCTTTGAGCGCTGAAACGCCGCTCCGCAACAAGACCAGGGTCCGCGCAACGCGACCTCGCATCCCGCTTACGCTAAAATAAGCGTTTCCCCTTTTTCAAATTCACGCCGTTCGCCGCGCCAGCCGGATTGCCATCCGGGTCGCGGCACCGGCCTCGCCCGCGCGTCATGTTCACTATCGGCCGTCACACCTTGCGTAATAACCTGTTCGTCGCCCCCATGGCGGGTGTCACGGACCGGCCGTTCCGCCAGCTGTGCAAGCGCCTCGGCGCGGGCTATGCGGTCTCCGAAATGGTCGCGTCCAATGCGCAGCTCTGGAAGAGCGAGAAGACCATGCGCCGCGCCAATCACGCGGGCGAAGTGGAACCCATCTCCGTGCAGATCGCCGGGGCCGATCCGGAAATGATGGCCGAAGCCGCACGCTACAACGTCGCGAACGGCGCGCAGATCATCGACATCAACATGGGCTGCCCGGCCAAGAAGGTCTGCAACGTCGCGGCCGGCTCGGCGCTCTTGCAGAACGAACCGCTCGTCGCGCGCATCGTCAGGGCCGTGGTCGACGCCGTGGGCGTGGGCCCCGACGCCGTGCCCGTCACGCTCAAGATCCGCACGGGCTGGGACCGCGACAACCGCAACGCGCTCACCATCGCGCGCATTGCCGAAGAAAGCGGCATTGCCATGCTCACCGTGCACGGCCGCACGCGCGCCGATCTCTATCACGGTGAAGCGGAGTACGAAACGATTGCCGCGGTGAAGGCCGCCGCGGGCATTCCGGTGGTCGCGAACGGCGACATTACGTCGCCGCAAAAGGCGCGTGAAGTGCTCGCGCTCACGGGCGCCGACGCCATCATGATCGGCCGCGCGGCGCAGGGGCGCCCGTGGCTGTTCCGCGAAATCGAGCATTTCCTGGCGACCGGCGAGCTGCTGCCGCCGCCGCGCGTAGACGAAATCCAGTCGATCATGAACGAGCATCTGGAGGACCACTACGCTTTTTACGGTGAATTTACGGGCGTGCGTACTGCGCGCAAGCATATCGGCTGGTACACTCGCGGCCTTTGTGGCGCCAATACGTTCCGGCACCGCATGAATACGCTGGACACCACGCGCGAGCAGCTCGTCGCCGTCAACCAGTTCTTCGACGAACAGAAGGCGCGCTCCGAGCGCCTCGTCTACGTCGACGACGAGAACAACGACAGCGACGGCAGTGACGAATCAACCGATCGACTGGCAGCATGAGCAAGCACAACATCGAACAATCCGTCCGCGAGAGCCTTGGCATCTACTTCCAGGACCTCGACGGCAGCAATCCGCACGACGTCTACGAAATGGTGATGGCGTGCGTCGAAAAACCGATGCTCGAGGTGGTGCTCGAGCAGGCAGGCGGCAATCAGTCGCTCGCCGCCGAGTATCTCGGCATCAACCGCAACACGCTGCGCAAGAAGCTCCAGCAGCACGGCCTGCTGTAACGCCGCTGCGTTTTACTGGATCTTCGGCGCGGCCCCCTCGATCTTTCGGCAATCTACCTCGTTACCCATCATGATCAGGCAAGCGCTCATCTCCGTTTCCGATAAGGCCGGCATCGTCGACTTCGCGAAGTCGCTGTCGGACCTCGGCGTCAAGATCCTCTCGACCGGCGGCACCGCGAAACTGCTCGCGGACGCGGGCCTTTCCGTCACCGAAGTGGCCGACTACACCGGCTTTCCGGAAATGCTCGATGGGCGCGTGAAAACGCTGCACCCGAAGGTGCACGGCGGCATCCTCGCGCGCCGCGACCTGCCCGAGCACATGGCCGCGCTCGAAAAGCACAACATCCCGACGATCGACCTGCTGGTCGTGAACCTCTATCCGTTCGTCCAGACGATCTCGAAGGAAGAGTGCTCGCTGGAAGACGCGATCGAGAACATCGATATCGGCGGCCCGACCATGCTGCGCTCGGCGGCGAAGAACCATCGCGACGTGACCGTGGTGGTCGATCCGGCCGACTACGCGAAGGTGCTGGAAGAAATGCGCGCGAACGGCAATACCGTGAGCTACGCCACGAATTTCCGCCTCGCGACCAAGGTGTTCTCGCACACGGCGCAGTACGACGGCGCGATCACGAACTACCTCACGAGCCTCACCGAAGCGCTCGAGCACAAGTCGCGCAACGCCTACCCGGCCGTGCTGAACCTCGCGTTCGACAAGGTCCAGGACCTGCGCTACGGCGAAAACCCGCACCAGAGCGCCGCGTTCTACCGCGACCTCACGACGCCCGCCGGCGCGCTCGCGAACTACACGCAGTTGCAAGGCAAGGAACTCTCGTACAACAACATCGCCGACTCGGACGCGGCATGGGAATGCGTGAAGACGTTCGACGCCCCGGCCTGCGTGATCATCAAGCACGCGAATCCGTGCGGCGTGGCAATCGGCGCGAACGCGCTCGAAGCCTACTCGAAGGCGTTCCAGACCGACCCGACCTCGGCGTTCGGCGGCATCATCGCGTTCAACCGCGAAGTGGACGAAGCCGCGGCGCAGGCCGTGGCCAAGCAGTTCGTCGAAGTGCTGATCGCGCCGTCGTTCTCGGAAGCCGCGAAGGCCGTGTTCGCCGCGAAGCAGAACGTGCGTCTGCTCGAAATCGCGCTGGGCGATGGCCATAACGCATTCGATCTGAAGCGCGTGGGCGGCGGCCTGCTCGTGCAATCGCTCGACGCGAAGAACGTGCAGCCGCACGAACTGCGCGTGGTGACGAAGCGCCACCCCATGCCGAAGGAAATGGACGACCTGCTGTTCGCATGGCGCGTCGCGAAGTTCGTGAAGTCGAACGCCATCGTGTTCTGCGCGAACGGCATGACGATGGGCGTGGGCGCGGGCCAGATGAGCCGCGTGGACTCGGCGCGCATCGCCAGCATCAAGGCCGAGAACGCTGGCCTCAAGCTCGCGGGCACGGCAGTGGCGTCGGACGCGTTCTTCCCGTTCCGCGACGGCCTCGACGTGGTGGTGAACGCGGGCGCGACCTGCGTGATCCAGCCGGGCGGCTCGATGCGCGACGACGAAGTGATCGCCGCCGCCGACGAGCACAACATCGCGATGGTGATGACGGGCATCCGCCACTTCCGTCACTGATCTTCGCCGCCCTGGTTGCGTGCGGCGCGTGACCTGCACGTGACACGCCGCTTGTGCAAAGCCCGCCGGACTCGCGTCTCGCGGGCTTTTTCTTTGCGTGGCGCGCCTCGTTCGCCCGCGCCTTCAAGGCTCGCGGCATCTGTGCCGTTCGTTGTACCATCGCAGGCACATCCGTCTTTCCCGCATTTCATGAGAATTCTCGGCATCGACCCCGGCTTGCGCGTCACCGGCTTCGGCGTGATCGAACGTCACGGCCATCAGCTCACGTACGTCGCTAGCGGCGTCATCCGCACCGCCGATGCCGATCTGCCCACGCGCCTCGGCACCATCTTCGAAGGCGTTTCCACGCTGATCCGCCAGCACGCGCCCGACCAGGCCGCGATCGAAAAGGTCTTCGTCAACGTCAATCCGCAGTCGACCCTCCTGCTCGGCCAGGCGCGCGGCGCAGCGATTTGCGGGCTGGTTTCGGGCGGCGTCCCGGTGGCCGAATACACCGCGCTGCAGCTCAAGCAGGCCGTGGTGGGCTACGGACGCGCGACCAAGGAACAAATGCAGCAGATGGTCGTGCGCCTGCTCGCCCTCACGGGCACGCCCGGCACCGATGCCGCCGACGCGCTCGGCATGGCGATCTGCCACGCGCACGGCGGCGATGCACTTGCCACGCTCGGCGGGCTTGCGCCTGCGCTCGCGAAAAAGGGCATGCGGGTACGCCGCGGACGGTTGATAGGCTGAATGCATGGCCGATGCGCCTGGCCGGACGGCCAACGTTCTGGCCGCGCGCTCCGGACGGCCCTGCCCTCCGCTACACTCTTGAGCTTTCCCTCATCACAGAACCCGCCATGATCGGTCGCATTGCCGGCGTATTGCTGGAAAAGAACCCGCCGCACCTGCTCGTCGACTGCAACGGCGTCGGCTACGAAGTCGACGTGCCGATGAGCACGTTCTACAACCTGCCCGGCAACGGCGAAAAAATCGTGTTGCTCACGCAGATGATCGTGCGCGAAGACGCGCATCTGCTGTTCGGCTTCGGCACGCAGGAGGAACGCTCGACGTTTCGCGAGTTGCTCAAGATCAGCGGCATCGGCGCACGCATGGCGCTCGCCGTGCTCTCGGGCATGAGCGTGAATGACCTGGCGCAAGCCGTCACGCAGCAGGATGCGGCGCGCCTCACGCGCGTGCCCGGCATCGGCAAGAAAACGGCCGAGCGCCTGCTGCTCGAACTCAAGGGCAAGCTCGGCGCGGACCTCGGCGCGATGGCCGCCGCCGCTTCGCCTTCCGACCACGCGAACGACATCCTCAACGCGTTGCTCGCGCTCGGCTATTCGGAGAAGGAAGGGCTCGCCGCGATCAAGAACGTGCCCGCCGGCACCGGCGTTTCGGAAGGCATCAAGCTCGCGCTCAAGGCGCTTTCCAAGGCCTGATCACCCTCGCGCACGCTGAGGCGGGCTGTTAGTTGCGGCGCCATCGTGGTGCCCTGGACGGCCCCGCCGTCGCAGAGTCTGCGCGGTACAATCGCTGCATGATCGAAACCGACAAACTCGCCGCCAACCACGCCGGCGCCGACCGCGTGATCGCCGCCACGCCCGCCTCGACTCATGAGGAAGCGTTCGAACGCGCGTTGCGCCCGCGCCAGCTCGACGAATATGTCGGCCAGGAAAAGGTGCGCGGCCAGCTCGAGATCTTCATCGAGGCCGCGAAGCGCCGTTCCGAACCGCTCGACCACGTGCTGCTGTTCGGCCCGCCGGGCCTCGGCAAGACCACGCTCGCGCATATCATCGCGCGCGAAATGGGGGTCAATCTGCGGCAGACGTCGGGCCCCGTGCTAGAGCGTGCGGGCGATCTCGCGGCGCTGCTCACCAATCTCGAAGCGAACGACGTGCTCTTCATCGACGAAATTCACCGGCTCTCGCCGGTCGTCGAGGAAATCCTGTATCCGGCGCTCGAGGACTACCAGATCGATATCATGATCGGCGAAGGGCCGGCCGCGCGCAGCGTGAAGCTCGACTTGCAGCCGTTCACGCTGGTGGGTGCGACCACGCGCGCGGGCATGCTCACGAACCCGCTGCGCGACCGCTTCGGCATCGTCTCGCGCCTCGAGTTCTATAACGCGGGCGAGCTCTCGCGCATCGTGCAGCGCTCGGCTTCGCTGCTCGGCGCGCAGATCCACCCCGATGGCGCGCTCGAAATCGCCCGCCGCTCGCGCGGCACGCCGCGTATCGCCAACCGCCTGCTGCGCCGCGTGCGCGACTACGCTGAGGTGAAGGCAGACGGCGCGATCACCGCGAAGGTCGCCGACGCCGCACTGCGCATGCTCGATGTCGATCCCGTCGGCTTCGACCTGATGGACCGCAAGCTGCTCGAAGCCATCCTGCACAAGTTCGACGGCGGTCCGGTGGGCGTGGACAACCTTGCCGCCGCCATCGGCGAGGAACGCGACACGATCGAGGACGTGCTCGAACCGTATCTGATCCAGCAGGGCTATCTGCAGCGCACGCCCCGCGGCCGTGTGGCCACGCAACTCAGCTACCGCCACTTCGGCCTCACGGTGCCGGACGACGCATCGACGGGCGGCGACTGGGAACCGGACGCGTCGTAAGGCGCACCAGCCTCAACGCAGCGCGAGCGAGAGCACGATGTCCGATCACGCCGGCCTCCCTCCCAACGCGCCTGAACCGACCAGCCTCGCCGGTCAGCTCGCGCGCCGCCTGCGCATGACGCTCGCCGAAAACATCACGCATCTCACCACGGGCAGCGGCCCGAAACTCGATTACTCGAATCCGCCGGGCGACCCCGGCCTCTTCGGCCCCGACGCCGTTTGCTGGAAGGTCCATGCCGATTTCGCCGCAATGATGGCGGGCGGCGTCAGCGCGCTGCTGCTGCAGGCGCTGCATCCGCTCGCGCTCGCCGGTGTGTGGGACCATTCGACGTTTCGCATCGACATTCTCGGGCGGCTGCGACGCACCGCGACCTTCATCGCCGGTACGACTTACGGCAGCCGCGCCGACGCGCTGGCGCTGATTGAACGCGTCAAGCGGATCCACCTCGCCGTGACGGGCACCGGGCCCGATGGCCGCCCCTATCGTGCAAGCGATCCTGCGTTGCTGACCTGGGTGCACGTGGCCGAAGTCTCGAGCTTTCTCGGCGCGTATTTGCGCTTCGTGAATCCCGCGCTGCCCGGTGAGACGCAGGATCAGTACTACGCCGAAGTCGCGCGCATTGCCGAACTGCTGGGCGCGACGAACGTGCCGCGCTCGCGCGCCGAAATCGCCGCGTATCTGCAGTCGATGCAACCCGAACTCGTCGCGAGCGATCGCACGTTCGAAGTGGTGCGCGTGCTCATGGAAGCGCCCGCGCCGCGCCCGGGGATGCGCCCCGCCGGCGCGCTGATCAGGAACGCGGGCATCGACCTGTTGCCGCCCTTCGCCCAGCAGATGCTCGGCTTCGACACATTCGCCTTCGCGCGCCGCGCCATGGTGCGGCCCGGCATGCTCGCCGTCGCGCCGGTATTACGCTGGGCGCTCGTCAACGGCGTCTCCAAACGCGCGCGGCGACGAGCGGCGGCAACGGCCGCGAAGTAAGCGCTGCGCAATAAAAAACGGCCGACCCGCTCGCACAGGTTGGCCGGTTCATCTGCGGCGCGCCGATGCGACTGCGCGCGCTCGCGTGCTTACATCTTCACTACGTCGAGCAGCGTCTTCTTGCCTGCCTTGTAGTTGTAGAGCGAGATCACGCCGTGCTTGAGGTCGCCCTTCGAATCGAAGGTCGTCTCGCCAATCACGCCCTTGTAGTCCGTGCCCGGGATCTGCGCGAGGATCTTCGCGTGGTCGGTGGAATTCGCGCGCTTCATCGCGTCGACGACGATGTACACCGCGTCATACGTGAACGGCGCATCGAATTCGATCGGGTGACCGAAGCGCTTTTGGTACTTCGCCGCGAACGCCGCGCCGCCGTTCATACGCTCGACCGCCATGCCGGCCTGCGAGCAGACGATATTGTCCGTCGCCGCGCCCGCGAGTTCCGCGAGGCTTTCCGTGCACACGCCGTCGCCCGACAGCACCTTCGCGCGCAGACCGAGTTGCCGCGCCTGCTTCGCGAACGGGCCGCCCGTGGCGTCCATGCCGCCGTACATGATGGCGTCCGGGTTCTCGCCCTTGATCTTCGTGAGGATCGCGCGGAAATCGACGGCCTTGTCATTGGTCGCGTCGTGCGAGAGCACCTTCATGCCGAGCGACTTTGCCGTCTTCTCGAACTCGTTCGCGAGGCCCTGGCCATAGGCGGTCGAGTCGTCGACCACGGCCACGGTCTTCACGTTCAGGCTCTTGGCCGCGTAATCGGCGAGCGCGGGGCCTTGCTGGGCGTCGGTCGCGACGACGCGGTAGGTGGTCTTGAAGCCCTGCAGCGTGTACGAAGGATTGGTCGACGACGGCGAGATCTGCACGATCCCGGCGTCGCTGTAGATCTTCGATGCCGGGATCGACGCGCCCGAGTTCAGGTGGCCGATCACGGCCACGACCTTGTCGTCTACCAGCTTCTGCGCGACCTGGGTGGCCTGGCGCGGGTCGGCGGCGTCGTCCTGGGCGTCGAGCGCGAGCGTGATCTTCTGGCCGTCGATCGTCAGGCCCTTGGCGTTGATTTCCTCGATGGCGAGGCGCGCGCCGTTCTCGTTGTCCTTGCCGAGGTGGGCCGAACCGCCCGTGAGAGGACCGACGTGGCCGATCTTGACGACCTGGTCGGCCGACGCCGTATTGCTGGCCGACAGCGCTGCGAGCGCCATGACCGCTGCGCTCACCGGCAGCAGCTTGTGAAGCTTGAACGTCATTGAACTTTCTCCTGCGTGTTTTCTTGGAATACCCGTTCGAACCTTGGGCACGCGCCCTCGCGCTTGTCATGCGCGCGCGTCCCTCTTCAACGCCGGGCCGGGCATGGAGCCCGGTGGCCAGCGCGCCCAAAGGTCGGACAAATATTAGCAGGACGCTTAACTTCGTGGTTGGGCTTTGAAAAGAACCCGCAAGCGAGCGGAAAGGAAATCGATGGGGCCGCAGCGTTGCCGAGACACGGGAGCGGCGCAGGGAGGGGAATGGCGGGAAGAACAGGACAGCGCGGCCAGGCACCGCGCTGCCTGAAAAGACACGTTAGCGCCCGGCTTCGGGCGCTCGCTTGAAGCCGTCGTCGGCGCTGACGCCGCCCAGATGGGCCACATCGCCCCAGGCGACGACGCGCGCCTGCGTCACGTACTCGCCGCGTTCGAAATCGACGACGTTCACGCTCGTGTTGAGGAGCGGCCACGCTCGCGGTGCGTCGAGCGCGAGGCCGTTCGCGAAACGGTACACGCAGTCGAGCACGCCGCCGTGCGCGACACACGCGATACGGCCGCCCGGATGCATGGCCAGGATCGGCTCGAGCGCGTGCAGCACCCGGTGGTAGAACTCGCGCTGCGACTCGCCTTCGGGCGGCGCGAAGCCAGGATCGCGCGTTTGCCAGTGCGCGTACTCGTCCGGAAAGCGCTCGGAGATTTCGTCGCTGTCGTGGCCCTGAAACGCGCCATAGTTGCGCTCGCGCAGGCCTTCGGTGAGCTGCACCGGCAGCCCCAGGGCTTCGGCGATGGGCTGCGCAGTTTGTTGCGCGCGCAGCAAATCGCTCGACCAGATGGCGTCGAGCCGCGCGCCCGACTGCACTTCGTTCGCGAGCCGCGCGCCGAGTTGCCGCGCCTGCGCCACGCCGCTTTGCGCGAGCGGAATGTCGATATGGCCCTGGATGCGCTTGATACGGTTCCAGTCCGTTTCGCCGTGGCGGATAAAGAGAATCTGCGTGTTCATGGTCAGAAGCGCATGGTCAAAAACACAGGGTTCAGTTGCGCACTTGCAGCCAGAACGTGACGGGGCCGTCGTTGACGAGCGACACCTGCATGTCGGCGCCGAACTCGCCGGTCTCGACAGTCGTATGCTTCTCGCGCGCGGCGGCGACGAAATAATCGAATAGACGCCGCCCCTCTTCGGGCGGCGCGGCCGGCGTGAAGCTCGGGCGCAGACCGCTGTTCGTGTCGGCCGCGAGCGTGAACTGCGAGACGAGCAGCAGGCCGCCGGGAGCGCCGTTGCCGTCGATGTTCTGCACGCTCAGGTTCATCTTGCCCGCCGCGTCGCTGAACACGCGATAGCCGAGCAGCTTCGCGAGCAGCTTGTCGGCGTTGGCCTCGGTGTCGCCGCGCTCGGCGCAAACCAGCGCGAGCAGCCCCTGGCCGATCGCGCCGGTCACGCGCTCGCTGCCGCCTTGCGCCACGCGCACTTCGGCGCGGCGCACGCGCTGGATCAGCGCAATCATGCCGTGAGCGTCACGCGCGCAAAGCGGCGCTTGCCCACCTGCACGACGAACTCACCCGCTTCGACCTTGAGGCCCTTGTCGGAGACGGTGGCGCCGTCGATCTTCACGCCGCCCTGCTCGATGTTGCGCAGCGCTTCGCTCGTGGACGGTACGAGCCCCGCCTGCTTGAGCAACTGGCCAATGGCGAGGGGCGCGCCCGCGAGCGTGATCGACGGAATGTCGTCCGGCACGCCGCCCTTGGCGCGATGGTTGAAGTCTTCGAGCGCGCGCTCGGCGTCGGCCTGCGAGTGAAAGCGCGCGACGATTTCCTGCGCGAGCAGCACCTTGAAGTCACGCGGGTTGCGGCCCGCTTCGATTTCGCGCTTGAACCCTTCGATTTCGTCCAGCGGACGGAACGAGAGCAGCGTGAAGTAACGCCACATCAGCACGTCGGAAATGCTCATGAGCTTGCCGAACATGTCGTTGGGCTTCTCGCTGATGCCAATGTAGTTGTTCTTCGACTTCGACATCTTCTCGACGCCGTCGAGGCCTTCGAGCAGCGGCATCGTGAGTATGCACTGCTGCTCCTGGCCGTACTGCTTTTGCAGTTCGCGGCCAACGAGCAGGTTGAACTTCTGGTCCGTGCCGCCGAGCTCGAGGTCCGCGTTGAGCGCGACCGAGTCGTAACCCTGCATGAGCGGATAGAGGAATTCGTGGATCGAAATGGGCACGCCGCTCTGGAAGCGCTTGGTGAAGTCCTCGCGCTCGAGAATACGCGCCACCGTGTAGCGCGACGCGAGCTTGATCATGCCGTCGGCGCCGAGCGGCATCGACCATTCGCTGTTGTAGCGAATTTCGGTCTTTTCGCGGTCTAGCACGAGCGCGGCCTGCTCGAAGTACGTTTTCGCGTTCGATTCGATCTGCTCGCGCGTGAGCGGCGGGCGCGTGGCGTTGCGGCCCGACGGGTCGCCGATGAGCGAGGTGAAGTCGCCGATCAGGAAGATCACGTTGTGGCCGAGATCCTGCAGCTGGCGCATCTTGTTGAGCACGACCGTATGGCCGATGTGGATGTCGGGCGCGGTCGGGTCGAGGCCGAGCTTGATGCGCAGCGGCTTGCCGGTGGCCGCGCTGCGGGCGAGCTTCTGCTCGAATTCTTCTTCGATCAGCAGTTCGTCCACGCCGCGCTTCGTGACGGCAAGCGCGTGACGGACTTCGTCGGTGACCGGAAAGGCGTCTTTTGCGCCGGTGCTGGCGCCGTTGCTGGAGGTGGACTCGTTGCTCATGCTTCGATCGGTTCTGTCGTTAAGTCTGGGTCTAGGCCGCAATTTTACGTGATTCGACTCGCCGGGCCGAGATTTGCGGGTCGCGCGCGCGGCGGTAGCCCGCGACGCGCCGCGAACCCCAGCGCTCAGGAACGGGCGGGGGCGCGCTCTACGCGCGGCACGCCCTTCGCGCGCGCCTGCCAAAGGTCGTAAGCAACCTGCATGGCGAGCCACAGATCGGCGCGGCCGCCGTTCTCTTCGCCGAGCCATGCCTCGAGGCGCAGCGCCATTTCCGGGGAGATGCCGGCGCGGCCATTGAGCACGCGCGAGAGCGCCGCGCGAGTGACGCCGAGTTGCGCCGCGGCCTCCGTTACGGTGAGCCCCAGCTCCGGGAGGATGTCGTCGCGCAGCGTTTCGCCGGGGTGCGGCGGGTTGTGCATGCGTATCGTGTCGTTCATCTTGCTCGTGCCCCAGTGATAGTCGTGATAGTCGACCAGGACCGCGTGGCGGCCTTCGAACGCAAAAGTCAGGCGCCAGTTGCCGCTGACGAGAATCGCGTGATGGCCGTCGAGACGGCCTTCCAGCGCATGGCAGCGCCAGCCCGGCACGTTCATGTCCCGGGGCGACTCGGCCTCGTCGAGCCGCGCCAGCTGACGCCGCAGGCGCGGTACATGATCGGGCCGGATGCCCGCCTTGTTGCCAGTGAAAAAGAACGCCTTGAGCCCTTTGTGGTTCCACGACTTGATCATGACTCCCCAGACTAAGCAGATCCAACATGGGTGGATCTGGAGCCAGGATCCGGCTTGGGGTCGGTGCGCGCTCTCCGTATAGCGTATAGGCTCACTATACGCACCGCGCGTAGCGCAGTCAACGGGTTGACTTCGCGCAAGGCTCCAGCGCCGCCCGCAATCGAGCAGCGCGATGAGCGTCCCACGACGCACAGATGGCCAACAGTCAGCCGTTCGGCTTACGCTCAAGAGGCATTGCGCCGATAATTCCCTCGCAGGGCACTGAATGGCATTGATAAAGGAGCACAACGTGGCGCCACGCGACGCACGAAACGAGAGCGCACACGCCGCCGACGGCGTGTATTTCGGCCTGATGTCGGGCACCAGCATGGATGGCGTGGACGGCATTGCCGTGCGCTTCGAGGCAGGCCAGCGGCCAGTGGTGCTGGCCGAGGCGTTCGTCGGCTTTGCGCAGGGGCTGCGCGAGGCGCTCTTTTCGTTGCAGCAGCCAGGCGAGAACGAGATCGAACGCGAAGCGCTCGCCGGCAACGCGCTGGCTGCCCGCTATGCGGTGTGCTGCCACGAGTTGCTGCGAGGGAGCAACGTGCCCCCCGCCGAGGTGCGCGCGATCGGCGCGCACGGCCAGACCGTGCGACATCGGCCGGAGAAAGGCTACACCGTGCAGATCCAGAACCCGGCGCTGCTTGCGGAACTCACGCATATCGACGTGATCGCCGACTTCCGCAGCCGCGACGTCGCCTCGGGCGGCCAGGGTGCGCCGCTCGTGCCCGCGTTTCATGCGACGCTGTTCGGCTCGCAGGAGGACACGCGCGTGGTCTGCAACCTTGGCGGCATCAGCAACATCACGGTGCTCTCGTCGACGGGCGCCGTGCGCGGCTTCGACTGCGGCCCGGCCAACGCCCTGCTCGACCTGTGGGCCGAACGGCATCTGGGCAAGCCGTACGACGAGAACGGCAAGTTTGCCGCCAGCGGCAATCTGCATCAGCCGCTTCTGAATGCCCTTTTGGACGAACCGTTCTTCGAGCAGCAGCCGCCCAAGAGCACAGGCCGCGATCTTTTCAATGCCCAGTGGCTCGACGAGAAACTCAAGGGCTTCGAGTCGCTCACGGCCGCCGACGTGCAGGCCACGCTAGTCGCACTAACCGCCGTGAGCGTGGCGCGCGAGATCGAGCGTCACGCGAGCGACTGCCGTGCCGTGTATGTCTGCGGCGGCGGCGCGCGCAATGCGGCATTGATGGCGGCGCTGCAAAAAGCGCTCGAAACGGGCGGCGTGGCGGGCGTACCGGTCACGACCACCGAGGCGCTCGGCGTCCCGCCGCACCAGGTGGAGCCGCTTGCCTTCGCGTGGCTCGCCATGCGCTGCGTGGCGCGCGAACCGGGCAATCTCGCGGCCGTAACCGGGGCCGCCGGCGAACGCGTGCTGGGTGCGATTTATCCGCGCTGAACAAGCGCGCCAATAAAAAACGGGGCCGAAGCCCTAATGCCGTTCAGTTAAGGTCCCGTTTCAGGTTCCGAACGGTGTAGCGGAAAGGTCTGGACTTGACGGCCCGGGCGCAAGAGCGCCCGGGCCGTTTTTCGTTGGCAAGCTGCTTGAGCCGTTCGCGCAGGCGCACAAGCAGCGCAGGAAGTTTGCCGTACGAGCGGGTCACGGCTGCCCATGACATCTCATACTGAATCGTGTGAAACGCGCGGATGAAGCTCAGGTCCCCGGGGGCGCGTCCGGCCTCAAGCGCGGCCTTCGCCACCTCCAGCCGGATCAGGTTGTAGGCAATCAGGGCGCCCCAGAACTCCTGGTAGACGCCGTCAACGGTCTGGCTGCGCAGGGTCAACTCCATGCCCAGCATCGACTGCTTCAATTCCCGGTAACTGGTCTCGATCTGCCAGCGACGTGCGTAGCAGGACACGATGTCCGTTGCCTCGAACCGCTCTCGATCACACAGGGAGCTGAGCAATACCCGCTGCCGGCCACGCGCATCGACGGCAAGCACGGCACGGGCTTGCCAGAACTCAGGCAGTTCCGGACAGGCCTTTCGCGCCTGGGGCGATACACGCATGCGCACCATCTGGTCGCCGGGTTCGCCGCTGAGCACCTCCCAGCGCGTATTGGACTTGGCTGGAATGATGAAATGCCGGTTCGCGCCGCCCGAGACCAGATTGCACAACAACTGGGCCGACAGAAACCCTTTGTTAAACACCGTAATGGAGTTCTCCGGCACGCGCGGAACAAGCTGGCGCGCCGAGATCATCTCGTTGACGTCGTAAGGGCCGAATTCGGCGTCGCGCACCAGGTGCGTGGGAATGGCAGTCAGCGTGACGGCGCGCAACTGGGGGTAGCTGCCCAACCGGTCATGTGCGGCCACGGACGCCCCGAAGTGCCTGCGGTTGGCGGCACTGTCGGCCGTGCGCAGCGTGGTGCCGTCCATTGCGAACAGCGAGAATCCCTTGAAGAGGTAATGCGCCTGATCCTGCACAGACCAGTTCCTGGCGCATTCGTGAAAGAGCCACGCCAGGGGCGCCGCGCCAGTGCGCTGTCGAGCCTGGGCGATGGCGCTCTTGCTGACAAATGACGCATCGGGTGCGGGAAGCGCAAGCCCCAGTGCGTCAACGACCTCGCTGACTGACTGATGCCGGTATAGCGCCAGGGCGATCACCAGCCACACCACCTGCTGCGCAGGCAGACGGCGACGCCGGATGCTGGCGCTGCCGCTAGCCTGGACCGCCTGCTCAATCCATTCGTATGGCAGATGCTGTCCCAGCCTATCCCATTCGAATGGCGGGTGCGCTCGACAAGCAGGGGAAGGGTGTCAACCAGCATGGCGACGAAAGTTAACATCGCCGCGACGTGTTTACAACCCCTTTGCTCCACCAACAAAAATGCCGTTCAGTTGCTTAACTGAACGGCATTAGGGCCGAAGCCCCGTTTTTTATTGCAGCAAATCGATCAGACCGAGAACGACGAACCGCAACCGCACGTGGTGGTCGCATTCGGGTTCTTGATGACGAACTGCGCGCCGTTCAGATCGTCCTTGTAGTCGATCTCGGCACCGACGAGGTACTGATAGCTCATCGAGTCGATCAGAAGCTGGACGCCGTTGCGGTTCATCACGGTGTCGTCTTCGTTGACCGTTTCGTCAAACGTGAATCCGTACTGGAAGCCCGAGCAGCCGCCGCCCTGCACGAATACGCGCAGCTTCAGCTCCGGGTTGCCTTCCTCGTCGATCAGTTGCTTGACCTTGTCAGCCGCTGCTTCGGTGAAAACGAAGGGACCGGGCATTTCGGTCGCGGTAGTTTCGGTGACAGCGCTCATTCGAACTCTCCAAAAAAGCTTCTAGCCGCTATTGTAGGGCTCTTCCCGATATCGTGCTTAAGCCCACGAAATCAAGGGGTTTCTCCAGATTGTCGCAGCTTGTGCGCCACACGTGCGGCGCGCCGACGAAAACGAAAAAACAAACGAAAAAGCCGCCCGGCGCACGAAGCGCGGACGGCTTTTGCAGCTGCGCTGCACCCCGCGAGGGGCGCAGGCACAAAGCGCCAATGCGAAATTAACGCTTCGAGAACTGCTTGCGGCGACGTGCCTTGTGGAAACCGACCTTCTTACGTTCCACTTCACGTGCGTCACGGGTGACGAAGCCAGCTTGCGACAGTGCCGGCTTGAGCGTTGCGTCGTAGTCCATCAGCGCGCGCGTGATGCCGTGGCGAACTGCGCCGGCCTGGCCGGTTTCGCCGCCGCCCGTCACGTTCACCTTGATGTCGAACGTCGTGCCGTGGTTCGTGAGTTCCAGCGGTTGACGCACGATCATGAGCGACGTTTCGCGCGAGAAGTAGTCGGCGATGGGCTTGCCGTTGACGACGATCTCGCCCTTGCCCGACTTGATGAAGACACGAGCGACGGCGCTCTTGCGGCGGCCCGTACCGTAATTCCAGTTACCGATCATGTGGGCTCCCCTTAGATCTCGAGCGCCTTCGGCTGTTGCGCCGAGTGCGGGTGCGTTGCGTCTGCGTAGACCTTCAGCTTCTTGATCATCGCGTAGCCGAGCGGGCCCTTCGGCAGCATGCCCTTCACGGCCTTCTCGAGCGCGCGGCCCGGGAAGCGTTCCTGCATCTTGCCGAACGTCGTTTCGTAGATACCGCCCGGGTAACCCGAGTGACGGTAGTACTTCTTGTCGGTGGTCTTGTTGCCCGTGACCTTCAGCTTGCCGGCGTTGATGATGATGATGAAATCACCAGTGTCGACGTGCGGGGTGAACTCAGGCTTGTGCTTGCCGCGAAGACGGCGTGCCACTTCGCTGGCGACACGGCCGAGAACCTTATCCGTCGCGTCAATCACGTACCATTCGCGCTGCACTTCATGTGCCTTGGCGGAAAAAGTCTTCATGATCGATCCAAAAAAAATGCTGTGCCCTGTTTTGGTCCTGCTTGTGTGGTGACGCTCGTTGACGTCGGCGCAGGCTCTCCCTGGTTCGAGTTTCCCCGTCTCCGCGCGGACATGGATGCGGAGAACCTACGATTATAAAGGGAAATTCGGCGGCGAGTCAAAAAATCGCTTGCTGTAGGCGCAGAGGCGGGCAAAACGGGGGCCGCGGACGAAAAAAAGCCCGAACGCGTTTGTTCGGGCTTAATCCACTCTTTGGAGGAGGGTGGAGGAGACATGCTGAGGTGTCGTGAAGCACGACAACCAATGAGTCGAATTATACGGATGGGCCTTGTGCGGCGCAAGACCATTTGCATTGCGAAATCCAAAACCACAATGTGAAATTCGCTTAAGTCAGCACGTCGGCAGAAAAATTCTTAAAAATCAGTGCATTGGAAACTCGCCTTGCGAAAAGCATGCGAGACAACTAGAGCGAAACCCCTAATTGCACAAGGGAAATCCGTCTTGTCCATAGGATGCCGCGACGCAACATTCAAGCACGAGGCCTAAGCCGCGCGCCGCCGTGTCCCCCCGGACATACCAGCAAGGTGCGGGCTACAATGCCGTCTGAATCAAGAAACCGCGCAGGGGCACACGCATATGGAATGCAAAGTTAGCTGGATGGGTCAGGACGGCATGGCGTTCGCGGCCGAAACGGGCAGCGGCCATCTCGTCAACATGGACGGCGCACCGGAAGGCGGCGGCCACAACCTCGCGCCGCGGCCGATGGAAATGGTGCTGCTCGGCACCGGCGGCTGCACGGCCTACGACGTGGTGCTGATCCTCAAGAAGAGCCGCCAGGAAGTGAGCGGCTGCAGCGTGACGCTCAAGGCCGAGCGCGCAAGCGAAGACCCCAAGGTCTTCACGAAGATCCACTTCCACTTCACCGTGACCGGCAAGAACCTGAACCCGGCCACCGTGGAGCGCGCGATCAACCTCTCGCACGACAAGTACTGCTCGGCGTCGATCATGATCGGCAAGACCGCCGAGATCACGCATACGTTCGAGATCGTCGCGGCTTAATTTCTGCGGCAAAAATCGGCGGCAAAAGAAAAAAGCCGGCGCGGTTCTGCGAAGAACCGCGCCGGCTTTTTGCATGAATGAGGCTGCAAAGCAGGCCGATAAGCCGGATTCTGTGCACACGCCGCGTCCGAAGACGCGCCGCGCGTGGCAGCCATTCCTCTAGGCGCGCCATTGCTGACGCGCTCAAGCTTCCTACCCGCAGACGGAATGGGGGCCCCATCCTGCATCCCGAAGATGCGCGCCTGCCTACTTGGAATTGCTCCGGGTGGAGGTTACCGTGCCGTCTACGTCACCGCAGACGCGGTGCGCTCTTACCGCACCGTTTCACCCTTACCTGATCCCGACCGAAATCGGGCCATCGGCGGTCTGTTCTCTGTTGCCCTGTTCCGCGTGTCGCCACGGATGGCCGTTAGCCATCACCCTGCCCTGTGGAGTCCGGACTTTCCTCGCCTCTTTGGCCGAAACCTCGGAGCCGCGACTGCCTAGCCTGCTTTGCGAGGCGCGATATTAGCACGGGTGGGCGCGCCGCGCCGGGGGCCGGATCGATTGCCGCCCGCCTGGCTTTTAGCGCGTCCGGCGGCCGGCGCGAAAGACGGTGGCGTCGTCGTAGAACGACGGATCCTCGTTTTGCGCCCACCAGCCCGGAATGCCGAGCACCGGCAGCGGCGCGAAGCTGCGCCCATTGAGCGCGTCAGGCGCCGCGTCGGCGGCGAGTGTCACGCTCACTGTTTCGTCGAGATGCGCGTCGCGTTGCGCGCGCGGCCACGTGAAGTACGCTTGCGGCACCTCGATCACCCAGGCGTGCGCCGTGCACGCCGCATAAGGCGAAATCATCTTTTCGAGCAGCGCGTGGCCGAACACGCGGACTTCGCAACGCGCCGCGCCGATCGTCTCCCCGAAAGCCGCTTCCCAGCCTGCGCGCTGCGCCACGAACAGCGTGCGCCAGTCGAAGCCGCGCAACGCCTCGACCAGCGTCGCATCGGATGAGGCAAAGAGCACCGCGTTCTCGTCGAACAGCGTGAGCGCGTCGCGCACGCCGCCGCGCGTGGGGCCCACGCCCAGCACGTCGATCGCCGCGGCCTGGCGCGCGTTCAGCGTCGCCTTGATGCGCGGGAACGCGAACCAGGCGAGCGCGTTGAAGAAGTCGTGGAGGTTGTGGCGCGTCGGCACGCAGCCCGTCGCCGCGATGTGCGCCTCGTAGGCCGAGCCCTCGGGCAGGTCGTCCTGGGCGATGAAGCGCAGCGGCTGGCCGCGGCCCGTGCTTTGGGCGGCAGCCCGCGCATCGCCGTTCAGTTCAGCCAGGTACGCCGCGTAGCCCGCCAGCGCGGCCTGCTGCCAGCGCCCGCCGCGCGCTTCGTGTTGCGCGAACCACGGGCGGGTCCAGTCGATGTCGGTGAAACTGCCCAGCGGCATCGTTCGGCGCGGGGCGCGCGCGGGCATCGGTGCGTGCGCATCGACTGCCCCGATCGGCGCGACCGTTGCGCCCGCAGCCACGCCCTGCCCCGCCTCGTTCAAGCGAGTTTCCAGCCGATCGTCTCGCCGCCGCGAAGCGGCACGACGGGCGTACCGCCTGCCTCGACTTCGGCGGGCAGCGTCCAGCTCTCGCGACGCAGCGTGACCGTTTCGGTCGCGCGCGGCAGGCCGTAGAAGTCTGCGCCGTAGAAGCTCGCGAAGCCCTCGAGCTTGTCGAGCGCGCCCGCGTTGTCGAACGCTTCGGCGTAGAGCTCGAGCGCGTGCAGCGCCGTGTAGCAGCCCGCGCAACCGCACGCGTGCTCCTTCAGACCCTTCGGGTGCGGCGCGCTGTCGGTACCGAGGAAGAAGCGATGATCGCCCGACGTCGCCGCGTCCACGAGCGCCACGCGATGCGTCTCGCGCTTGAGCACGGGCAGACAGTAGTAATGCGGACGAATGCCGCCCTGGAAGATCGCGTTGCGGTTGTAGAGCAGATGATGCGCGGTGATCGTCGCGCCGAGCAGGCCGGGCGCGCCATGATCGGCACGGATATAGTCGACGGCGTCCTTCGTCGTGATGTGCTCGAACACCACCTTGAGGCCCGGAAAATCGCGGCGCGTCGGAATCATCACGCGGTCGATGAAGACCTTTTCGCGGTCGAACAGGTCGATGTCGGCGCTCGTCACTTCACCGTGCACGAGCAGCGGCATACCCACTTCCTGCATGGCTTCGAGCGTCTTCGCACACTTGCGGATGTCGGTCACGCCGGCGTCCGAATTCGTCGTCGCGCCCGCCGGATACAGCTTCACGCCATGCACGAAGCCGCTCGCCTTCGCGCGGCGGATTTCCTCGGGGGGCGTGTTGTCGGTGAGATAGAGCGTCATCAGCGGCTCGAACGTCGAGCCCGCCGGCAGCGCCGCGAGAATACGCTCGCGGTAGGCGGCGGCCTGCTCGGTCGTCGTGACCGGCGGCTTGAGGTTCGGCATGATGATCGCGCGGCCGAACTGGCGCGCCGTATGCGGCAGCACGGCCGCGAGCATCGCGCCGTCGCGCACGTGCAGGTGCCAGTCGTCGGGGCGGGCGAGCGTGAGAGTCGTGGGGGAAGAGGCGTTCATGGCAAGAGTCAGGCGCGGTAGTGAACCAACAGCGGTATGAATGAACGGCGGCAAGTTCGCTTGAAACGCGCTCAGGCTGCCGGAAATTCCGGGCATATCACGGGGAAAAACGCGGCGACGATCGATGCTGATACGACCCACGCGTTGCCCGCACCGTCGCGTGCACACGACAATCCGCGTTGCATCGCCCCCGGCACGCGCCCTTCTACGCAGGCCTGCAATGCATCCGACAAATTTCGTATTGGCGACCCGCAGGCCGGTGATATGCTTGGAAAATCATCATTGTAACGGGTCGACGGCGGGTCCCGCCTACCACTGCAGCCGCCGCCTCAGCCGTCCCAGTCGCATTACGCACCATCAGTACCATGTGCCAACTTCTCGGAATGAATTGCGCCGCGCCGACGGACGTCACGTTCTCCTTCACAGGATTCGCGGCGCGCGGCGGCGCCACCGATCACCACGCCGACGGCTGGGGTATCGCGTTCTTCGAGGACAAGGCCTGCCGCCTCTTCATCGACAACGAGGCCTCGGCACGTTCGCCGATTGCCGAGATGGTCAAGCACTACCCCATCAAGTCGCGCAACACCATCGCCCACATCCGCAAGGCCACGCAAGGCAACTGCGCGCTCGAGAACAGTCATCCGTTCCAGCGCGAGCTGTGGGGCCGGCACTGGATCTTCGCGCACAACGGTGACCTTCAGGACTTCAATCCGGTGATGTCGGGCGTCTACCAGCCGGTTGGCACGACCGATAGCGAGCGCGCGTTCTGCCTGCTGCTACAAGGCTTGCGCAAGGCGTTCCCCGGTGCGCAGCCGCCGCTCGCCGAGCTGTTCGCCGCGCTGGAGTCGCTCACGCGCGAGGTCACGCAGTTCGGCGTCTTCAACTTCCTGATGTCGAACGGCCAGGCGCTGTTCGCGCATTGCTCGACGCATCTCTACTATCTCGTACGACGCTGGCCGTTTTCGACGGCCCATCTCGTCGACGCCGATGTCTCCATCGACTTCGCCAAGTACACGACGCCCGAGGACCGCGTGGCCGTGATCGCCACCGCGCCGCTCACCGACAACGAGGTCTGGACGCGCTTCGCCCCCGGCGACCTGCTGATGTTCCAGCACGGCGACGTGATCGCCCAGGCGAGCGTGCCGGTGCCGCAGAAGGTGCTCGACAAGCTCGCCAACCCGTCGCTCGACGCGTCGGCCAGCGCGCCGTGCGCCGGGCAGCCGCGCGAGATCGACCCGGAAGCCGTGGACGCACTGCAAACCTGGGGCGAGTAAGCCGGGCGACGCCAGAAACAAAAAAGCCGCGCATCGAGCGCGGCTTTGTTTTCGAAGCGTGCGAAGCCTCAGTGCAGGATCTTCGCCAGAAAATCCTTCGCGCGATCCGACTTCGGGCTCGCAAAGAAGGCTTCCTTCTGGTCGTCCTCGACGATGGCGCCCTTGTCCATGAAGATCACGCGGTGCGCGACCTTCTTCGCAAAGCCCATTTCGTGCGTCACGCACATCATGGTCATGCCTTCCTGGGCAAGCTCCACCATCACGTCGAGCACCTCGTTGATCATCTCGGGGTCGAGCGCCGAGGTCGGCTCGTCGAACAGCATGGCGATGGGGTCCATCGACAGCGCGCGCGCAATCGCCACGCGCTGCTGCTGGCCGCCCGAGAGCTGGCCCGGGAACTTGTCGGCGTGCGCGCGCAGGCCCACGCGGTCGAGCAGTTTCAGGCCCTTTTGGGTGGCCTCGTCCTTGCCGCGGCCGAGCACCTTGATCTGCGCGAGCGTGAGATTCTCGGTAATCGACAGATGCGGGAACAGCTCGAAGTGCTGAAACACCATGCCCACCTTCGAGCGCAGCTTCGAGAGATTGGTGCGCTTGTCGCCCACCGACTCGCCGTTCACGAGAATCTCGCCCTGCTGGAACGGTTCGAGCCCGTTGACGGTCTTGATGAGCGTGGACTTGCCCGAGCCCGAGGGCCCGCACACCACCACCACCTCGCCCTTCTTCACTTCCGTCGTGCAGTCGGTCAGCACCTGGAAATGGCCGTACCACTTCGAAACGTTCTTAATTGAAATCATCTTGCGACCTTTTTCTGAAGACCTTTGACAAGGCTCGACGCGATCACGCAAATCACGAAATAACACGCGCCCGCGAACAGTACCATTTCGACCATCGTCCCGTCACGGTCGCCGATATTGGTGGACGTGCGGAAGAAGTCGGCGAGGCTGATCACGTACACGAGCGAGGTGTCCTGAAACAGCACGATGGCCTGCGTCAGCAACAGCGGCACCATCGCGCGGAACGCCTGCGGCAGCACCACGAATTGCATGGCCTGGCCGTAGCGCATGCCGAGCGCGAACGCAGCGTTCACCTGCCCGTGCGGCACCGCCTGAATGCCCGCACGAATGATCTCCGAATAATACGCGGCCTCGAACAGCGAGAACGCGATCATCGCGGACGCGAGGCGAATGTCGATGTCGGGCGACAGACCCAGCACGTTTTGCAGCACCTGCGGCACGATCAGGAAGAACCACAGCAGGACCATCACGAGCGGGATCGAGCGGAAGATCGTGACGTAGCCCTTGGCGAACCATTCGAGCGGCTTCACGCTGGAAAGCCGCATGAGCGCGAGCAGCGTGCCCCAGAGAATGCCGACCACGATCGCGCACAGCGTGATCTTGAACGTGATGATCGCGCCCGTCCACAGGGTGGGCAGCGCGCCGGGAATGCCGCTCCAGTCGAAGTGATGCATCACTTGCCTCCGATGTAGCCGGGCAGACGCGACTTCGCCTCGACCCAGCGCATGAGCGTCATGACGACGAGGTTGATGATCACGTAAGCGAGCGTGACGGCGATGAACGACTCATAGGTTTGCGCCGTGTAGTCGACGAGCTGACGCGCCTGGGCCGACAAATCGAGCAGGCCGATCGTCGAGGCGACCGCCGAGTTCTTGAAGATGTTGAGGAACTCGGAGGTGAGCGGCGGCACGATGATGCGATACGCCACCGGCAGCAGCACATAGCGGTACGTCTGCCACTGCGTGAAGCCCATGGCGAGGCCGGCTGCGCGCTGGCCGCGCGGCAGCGCGTTGATGCCCGAGCGCACCTGTTCGCACACGCGCGCCGCGGTAAAGAGCCCGAGACACACGACCGACGCCGAAAAGAACTGCACGCCCGGCGGCGATTGCTTGAACGCATTGCCGAGCGCTTGCGGCACGATTTCCGGCAGCACGAAGTACCAGATGAAGAACTGCGCGATAAGCGGGATATTGCGGAAGATCGCCACATAAACTGTGCCGACTCCCGCGAGAAATTTGTTCGGCACCGTGCGCAGCACACCGAAGAACGACCCGACGATGAGCGCGATCACCCACGCGCACAGCGACACCGAGACCGTCACCCAGAGGCCGGAAAGAATCCAGCCGAGGTACGTGGTGGGTTCGCCCGTCGAGACCGGGCTGAGCAGAATGCCCCAGTTCCAGTGATAGGACATCAAGAGACTCCAAGAAAAAGAACGGAAGAAGCGGCGCTTCTTCCGTTCCGTGCTAAACGCAAAATGCGGGTCGACCGGCCGGGGCCGTGTTAATCGATCGCCTTGTCGTTCGGATTCTTGAACAGCGCTTTCATGTCTTCGCTCATCGGGAAGTTCAGGTTGAGACCCTTCGGCGGGATCGGCGACTCGAACCACTTCTTGTAGATCGTTTCGCCTTCGCCCGAGGTCTGGACCTTGGCGATGGCGTCGTCGGCGACCTTCTTGAACTCGGGGTCGTTCTTGCGCATCATGCAGCCGTACGCTTCACGCGACTGCGGCTGGCCAACGATCACAAAGTCGCCCGGATTGTTCGACTTGGCGCGCTCGCCCGCGAGCAGCGCGTCGTCCATCATGAACGCCACTGCACGGCCCGTCGAGAGCGTCATGAACGACTCGCCGTGGTCCTTCGCGCTGATGATGTTCATGCCCATGCTCTTGTCCTGGTTCATCTTGCGCAGGAGGCGCTCGGACGTCGTGCCCGCCGTCGTCACGACGGTCTTGCCCTTGAGGTCGGCGAAGTCCTTGACGCCCGAATCCTTCTTCGTCATGAGGCGCGTGCCGATTACGAAAATCGTGTTCGAGAAGGCGGCCTGCTGCTGACGTTCGGCATTGTTCGTGGTCGAGCCGCATTCGATGTCCACCGTGCCGTTCTGCACGAGCGGAATGCGGTTCTGCGAGGTGATGGGCACCAGCTTGACCTTCAGGTTAGGCATGTTCAGCTTCTGCTTGACTGCCTCGACGATCTTCATCGCGTAGTCTTGCGAGTAGCCGATCACATTCTGCTTGTCGTCGTAGTACGAAAAAGGAATGGACGACTCGCGGTGCCCCAGCGAGATGACGCCCGTGTCCTTGATCTTCTTGAGCGTGCCCGCGTCCTGCGCGAAAGCGCTGGTGGCGACGCAACCAAGGAGTGCGAGCAGTGCGGCGGTCTTTTTGATTTGCATTGTTTTCTCCGGTACAAGAACCGCCGCCAGTTTATCAAAGTAATTTTTTTGAAAGAATCAAGAGTGACCCTGGCGCAACGGCTGAATGTGCGAAGGCGGACGCCCCCTTGTGGAGGACGTCCGCCTTCTATGCGCCTTGATGTGCAGCGCAAAAACCTGTCACGGCGCAGTCACGGTTTCGTCACTTCGCTGCGCGCCTTGCCTGGCGCCGCATGCAGCGTCGCGACGCCTGCCAACCGGGTGCGATCAGGGATACAGACCGCGCATTTCGCGCGCCATCAAGATGCGCTTACATGCCACGATGAACGCCGCGGTACGCATCGAGACCTTCTGCTCGCTCGACACTTGCCACACGGCCGTGAAGGCTTCGCGCATCACGCGTTCGAGACGTTCGTTAATTTCGTGCTCGGTCCAGAAGAAGCTCGAGAAGTCCTGCACCCACTCGAAGTACGAAACGGTCACGCCGCCCGCGTTCGCCACCACGTCGGGGATCACGAGCACGCCCTTGTCGTGCAGGATGTCGTCGGCGGCCGTCGTGGTCGGGCCGTTGGCGCCTTCCACGATGATCTTCGTGCGGATCTTGCCCGCGTTCTTCTCGGTGATCTGGTTTTCCAGCGCGGCCGGAATGAGGATGTCGGTTTCGACGGTCCAGAATTCGTCGTTCGCCATCACTTCGGCGCCCGCAAAGCCCGCCACGCCGCCCGTCTTCGCAACGTGCTCGAGCAGCGCTTCCGCGCTCATACCGCTCGAATTGTAGAGCGAGCCGGTATGGTCCTGCACGGCGACGATCTTCGAACCGGCTTCCTGGAACAGGCGCGCGGCAATGCCGCCCACGTTGCCGAAGCCCTGCACGGCAATACGTGCGCCGTCGATCGAAAGACCCGTGCGGCGCGCGGCCTCGCAGCCGACCACGAACACGCCGCGGCCCGTGGCTTCGCGGCGGCCGAGCGAGCCGCCGAGCGAGATGGGCTTGCCCGTCACGACGCCCGTGGCCGTCTGGCCCTGGTTCATCGAGTAGGTGTCCATCATCCACGCCATGATCTGCTCGTTCGTGTTGACGTCCGGCGCGGGAATGTCGGTGTTCGGTCCGATGATGATGCCGATTTCGCTGGTGTAGCGACGCGTCACGCGCTCGAGCTCACCACGCGACAGCGTGCGCGGATCGACGCGGATACCGCCCTTCGCACCGCCGTACGGCACGTTCACTGCAGCGTTCTTCACCGACATCCACGCGGACAGCGCCATTACTTCGGAGAGCGTAACGTCCTGGTGATAACGCACGCCGCCCTTGCCGGGACCACGCGATACGTTGTGCTGGACACGATAGCCTTCGAAGTGCGCGACGGTGCCGTTATCGAGTTCGATGGGGCAGTCGACGATCAGGATACGCTTCGGACGCTTGAGCGTTTCGAGCCAGCGCGAGAGCGAGCCGAGATACGGCGCCACGCGGTCGACCTGACGAAGATAGTTGCCCCAGGGGCCGAGATCATCGGCGTGGAGATAAGAAGGAACCGACTGCAGTTGGGATGACATGAACGCTCCGATCGAACAAGTGGTGCCATTGTCAGAAAACGCCCACGTGAAATCCAATGCCGTTTGATCATCCCGTTATGCTTTTCGTGCATAACGTCCCCGAAGTCGAAAAAACGTGTCGCGGGCTCCGTGTTCAGGCCTTACAGGCTGAAATAGCCTGACTGTTTGCGTCGCCGTTATGAGTTCAGCTTGCCGTTTCGTCAGCGCCTGCCCTGCGCAAGTTCCTCGCTGACCGCCTCCCACAGCTCGCGCACGAGCGCCTGGCGCGCGTCGTCGCCCTGCGTCGCGAGCTTGTCGCGATAGAGGCGGATCTCCATGTCGAGCGTGAACTGGCCCTCCGGCACGCCACGCGTGCCACGGTCGAGGCGAATCAGGTCGCCCTGGGCCACGGCGTCTTCCACCGCGCTATGCGGCAGGAAGGCGATGCCGTGACCGGCCAGCGTCATCGCCTTGAGCCCTTCCGCCATGTCCGTTTCGTAGACGCGGTCCAGATAGAGCCGCGCCGGTGCGTTGGCAACGATCACCTCGGTCATGCGGCCGAGATACGCGTTCGGCGTATAGGAGAGATACGGTGCGGGCGCATCGGGCGTGCCGGGCAGCGTGTAACGCGCACGCCCCGCACGCTGCGGCGCCGAGTACGGGCTGATCGACTCGATGCCGAGCGTCAGCGTGTCGTAACGCGCGGGGTCGAGCGTCACGGGGTGGCTCGGGTGGTGATAGCCCATCACGAGGTCGCAGCCGCCCTCCACCAGTGACAGCACGGCGTCGTGCACGTTCAGTGCGCGCAGCCGCGTGTGGATGCGGCCGAGCTTCGCCTCGATGCGCTGCAGCCAGCGCGGAAAGTACGTGAGCGAAAGCGTGTGCGGCACCGCGAACTCGATCGTCGCCGCGGGCGTGGCCGTGTGGCCGCGCAACAGTGTGCGCGCCTCGTGAAACTGCGAAAGCATCGCGAGCGCCTGCTCGTAGAAGACCTGACCCGCCGCCGTGAGGCGGGTCGGATAAACCGAGCGATCGATCAGTTCGGTGCCGAGCCACGCTTCGAGCGCCTGAATGCGGCGCGAGAAAGCCGGCTGCGTTACGTGGCGCAGCTCGGCTGAGCGACTGAAACTATGCGTCTCCGCAAGCGAGACGAAGTCTTCGAGCCATTTGAGTTCCATGCGAGGCCAGCGAGCGGATGAGAAGTCCGCATTCTAGGCCCGCGGGCACACGCCTGGGCGGCGGTGCGGCGAATATCGCGCGGCGCGCCGGACGGATGCCTTAGCGGAACGCCTCGGAAAGCGCGGCTTCCAGTTCGGCGACCACGCCGCGCCAGTCGCCGAGCGTGGACTGGCGGAATACGCGCGCCGACGGATACCAGACCGAATCGGCGCGATCCTTGCCCCAGCGCCAGTCGGGCTGCGCGGCGAGCAGTACCCATACGGGCTTGCCGAGCGCGCCGGCGAGGTGCGCGACCGACGTATCGACCGTGATGACGAGGTCGAGCGCCTCGATGAGCGCCGCCGTGGCCGCGAAGTCGTGCAGATCGTCGCCGGGCGCGTCCATCGGCCAGCGGCCCGCGACCGCCGCAAGCTGCGCGGCCGCCGGGCCTTTCTGGAGCGCGAACCAGGCGTTGCCGGGAAGCGCGGAGAGCGGCAGAAGCGACTTGAGCGGCACGGAGCGGAAAGCGTCGAAAAGATGGCGCGGGTTGCCCGCCCAGACTAGCCCGATACGGCGCTGCGCGGCGCCGGCCAGTGCGTTCACGCGGGCGCGCCAGGCGGCGGCCTGCACGGCATCGGCGCGCATATACGGCGTGTCGGCGCAGATCGGCCAGCCGGGAAACTTCAGCGGCAGGCTCATCACGTCGCACCCGTAGTCGTAGTGCGAGGCGATTGCATCGTCGCCCGGCGCGGCGTCGAGCACGCGTGCGACACCCGGCACCGTCGCCGCGAGCGACGCCAGCTCCGGCGCGACCCACGCGTGAACCTGCGCGCCCATCTGCGCCAGCAGGCCCGCATAGCGCACGAACTGGATCTGATCGCCCACGCCCTGCTCGCGGCAGATCAGGAAGCGTTTGCCTTGCAGCGGCTCGCCCTGCCACTCGGGGCACGGCAGCTTGCGGTAGTTGGCTCTGGCGGTCGAGGTGAGCTTGCGGTTCTCGAAGAGCGGCCAGCCGCCGGCATAGTCTTCGCGCCGCAGCATCAGCATGCCGAGCTGAAAGCGCGATTCGGGCAAGTCGGGGTTCAGCGCCAGTGCGCGGCGATATTCGATTTCCGCTTCGTCGTAGCGCGCCAGCGCGGTCAGCGCGAAGGCCAGATTGTTGATGATGCCCGCCCCGTCGGGCTTGAGTTCCGCGGCGCGCCGGTAGAGCGGGATCGCGTTTTCGTAGCGGTGCATCGCGTCATAGGCATAGCCGAGTTCGAAGAGCGCGAACACGTTGTCGGGCTCGCGTGCGATCACGGCCTCGAAGCAGGCGGCCGCTTCGGCGTACTGCTTCATCGCGCGCAGCAGGCGACCCATGTGGATCGACGTCCTCAGATCGCTGGGATCGAGCGCCGCGGCGGTACGGAACTGCGCAAGTGCGGCGTCTTTTTCGCCGGTGGCTTCCAGTGCGCGTCCGAGATTGAACGCGAAGTGTGCGGATTGCGGCTCCAGTGAACGCGCACGCCGATAGTGTTGCGCCGCGCCGGCGAGGTCGCCGAGTTCCATCAGCGCATTGCCGAGATTGTTGTGCGCGTTCGCGAAGCCGGGGGCGAGCGCCAGTGCCCTGAGCTGCCAGGCGGCGGCGCCCGCAGTGTCGCCAAGCCGGTTCGCGACCACGCCGCGGTTGGCCAGATATTCGGCGCCGTCGGGCGTCTGCGCGAGCGCGCGGTCCATCAGATCGGCAGCTTCCTGCAGTTGGCCGCGGCCGAGCGCAATCACCCCCAGATAGTGCAGTGCGCCGGGATTTTCGGGGTGCGCCGCGAGCGCGGACTGATAGTAAGCGTGGGCGTCAGCGACCCGGCCCGCGCGGTGGCAAGCCAGGCCGGCTTCGATCAGGGCAGCGGCCTCTTTGGCAGCGAGGATGGGAGCATCGAGAGTCATGGCAGCAAGTATTTGATTAAGCGCAAACTTTTGACGTGATCGCACTCTATATCCGTCTCAAAACGCCCCATCGCGTCAACAGGCCGGTTCGACTGAACGCCTTGAGGTGCGTCACGGGCCTGCGCTCAGCCGTGGCTGACAGCGCCGCCCTCGGCCCTTGGCGGCAAGGTGATAAAATCTCGGGTTCCCGCCGTCTCGAATCTGACTGCAACCGACTGCCAACTGAGCGTAACGCGCCACGTTACGTCCCCATCATGTCCGACACTCGTCCCGATACCCTCTTCGCGCTCAACGCGCTCTCCCCGCTCGACGGCCGCTACGCCTCGAAAACCGAAGCGCTGCGCGACTGGCTCTCGGAAGCCGCGTTCATGCGCAACCGCGTGACCGTGGAAATCCACTGGCTGATCGCGCTCTCGCAGGCCGGTTTCGCGGAAGTGCCGCGCTTCTCGGCAGCCTCGGAGCAATTCCTGCTCAAGCTCGCCGAGAACTTCACGGCGCACGACGCCGCGCGCATCAAGGACATCGAGCGCGTAACGAACCACGACGTGAAGGCCGTGGAGTACTGGCTCAAAGAGTCGGTGAAGGGTCAGCCGGAACTGGAGCGCGCAAGCGAGTTCATCCACTTCGCCTGCACCTCGGAAGACATCAACAACACGTCGCACGGCCTGATGCTCGCAGGCGCACGCGAGCACGTGATCCTGCCGGCGCTGCGCTCGGTGCATCAACGCCTCGTCGCGCTCGCGCATACGCACGCCGAGCAGCCGATGCTCTCGCGCACGCACGGCCAGCCGGCCAGCCCCACGACGCTCGGCAAGGAAATCGCCAACGTCGCGGCGCGTCTCGCACGTGCGATCGAGCGCGTCGAGAAGGTCGAACTGCTCGGCAAGATGAATGGCGCAGTCGGCAACTTCAATGCGCATCTCTCGGCGTATCCGGAATTCGACTGGGAAGCCTTCTCGAAGGAAGTCGTCGAGCAGCGTCTGAAGCTCACGTTCAACCCGTACACGATCCAGATCGAGCCGCACGACTACATGGCGGAGCTGTTCGACGCCGTCGCGCGCGCGAACACGATCCTGCTCGACCTCGACCGCGACGTCTGGGGCTATATCTCGCTCGGCTACTTCAAGCAGAAGACGAAGGCCGGCGAAATCGGCTCGTCGACCATGCCGCACAAGGTCAACCCGATCGACTTCGAAAATTCGGAAGGCAACCTGGGCCTCGCGAACGCGACGCTGCGTCACCTCGCCGACAAGCTGCCGGTCTCGCGCTGGCAGCGCGACCTGACCGACTCGACGGTGCTGCGCAACATCGGTGTCGCATTCGGCTACTCGCTGCTCGCGTACGACGCGCTGATCCGCGGTCTGGACAAGCTCGAAGTGAACCCGCAGCGCCTGAACGACGACCTCGACGCCACGTGGGAAGTGCTGGCCGAGCCGGTGCAGACGGTCATGCGCCGCTACGGCATCGAGAACCCGTACGAGCAGCTCAAGGAACTCACGCGCGGCAAGGGCATTACGCGCGAAGCGCTGCAGACGTTCGTGAGCGGTCTGGCAATTCCTGATGACGCGAAGAAGCGTCTGCTGGAGATGACGCCTGCGTCGTACGTGGGCAAGGCCGTGGAGCTGGCAAAGCGCATTTCGTAATCGCCACACCGCAAGGCCATAAAAAAAGCGCTCGATCGAATCGAGCGCTTTTTCGTTTACCGCCGCACGATCGCGTGGCCGTGCGTGGCCGCGAGATCAGGACGCCTGATTGCGGCGCGTTTCCATCTGCTTCATGACCTCGTCGACGATCTGCTCGGGCGTGTGCTCGATGCTCACCTCGATCGCCTCGTCCGCGCCCGGCGCTTCGAGCGTGTCGAGCTGGCTTTGCAGCAGCGACGGGTCGAAGAAGTGGCCGGTGCGCGATGCGAGCCGCTCGTGCAGCACTTCGAACGAGCCCTTCAGGTAGACGAAGCACACGTCGCGGTCGTTGCCGCGCAGGATGTCGCGATACGAGCGCTTGAGCGACGAACAGGTGAACACGGCCGTTTCGCGGGCGCGCTGCTTCTCCTCGATCGCCGCGCGAATCGTACGCAGCCACGGCCAGCGGTCGTCGTCGGTGAGGGGAATGCCGTCGTGCATCTTCTTCTTGTTGGCCTCGCTGTGGAAGGCGTCGCCGTCGGTGAAGCTGCACTTGAGGCGCTCGGCGAGCATTTCGCCGATGCGTGTCTTGCCTGCGCCCGACACGCCCATCGCTATCAGAATCATTTACTGCTCCTGTCGAACGGAGTTCGCGCTTTAGCGCTTACTCCGATCCCATGCAACAAAGTTGCGCGTTACACCACCGCTGCGAGGGCGAAGGTAAGCCCGAGGCCCAGCAGCGAAATAATGGTCTCCAGCAACGACCATGTCTTGAACGTCTGCACGACGCTCATGCCGAAATACTCCTTGATCAGCCAGAATCCGCCGTCGTTGACGTGCGAGAAGATCAGCGAGCCCGAGCCCGTGGCGAGGACGAGCAGTTCCGGTTTCACGGTCATGGCGCTGGCCGATGCGATCGGCGCGACGATGCCGCAAGCCGTGGTCATGGCGACCGTGGCCGAACCCGTGGCGAGACGGATCAGCGCGGCGACGAGCCAGCCGAGCAAGAGCGGCGACAGATGTTCGTTCTGCGCCAGCTCGACGATCTGCTTCGACACGCCGCTGTCCATCAGCACGCGGCCAAAGCCGCCGCCCGCGCCCACGATCAGTGTGATGCCGGCGATCGGCGCGAGACAGTCGCCGCAGAACTTCTGGATCTGCTCACGCGTGAAGCCGCGCTGCGCGCCGAAGGTCCAGAAGCTTACCAGCACGGCGATCAGCAGCGCGACGTCCGAGGTGCCGACAAAGTGCAACAAATTGCTCGGCAGGCTCTTGGGCTCGAACACGAGATCGGCCCAGCTGCCGATCAGCATCAGGATCACCGGCAGCAGGATCGTGAAGAGCGTGACGCCGAAGCCCGGCAGCTCGCTATCGGGCTTGGGGTCGGCCTTGCTCACGAACTGCTCGGAAAGCGGATTGCTCTCCGGCAGCTTGATGTAGCGGTGAATGAAGAGCGCGAAAAGCGGCCCGGCGATGATCGCCGTAGGCACGCCCACCATCAGGCCGTAAGCGATGGTCTTGCCGATGTCGGCGTGATACGCCTGCACGGCGAGCAGCGCGGCCGGGTGCGGCGGAATCAGCCCGTGCACGACCGAAAGGCCCGCCACCATCGGCAGGCCGATCAGCAGCAGCGACTTGCCGGTGCGCTTGGCGACGTTGAACGCGATCGGAATGAGCAGCACGAAGCCGACTTCGAAGAACACCGGCAAGCCGACGATGATCGCGACGACCATCATGGCCCAGTGAATATTCTTCTCGCCGAACCAGCGAATGAGCGTCGTGGCAATGCGCTCGGCGCCGCCCGATTCCGCCATCATCTTGCCGAGCATCGTGCCGAGGCCCACCACGATGGCGATGTGGCCGAGCGTGTTGCCGTTGCCGGTCTCGAACGACTTGACGATCTGATCCATCGGCATGCCGACGGCGAGACCGAGCAGCAGCGAAACGATGATCAGGACGAGAAACGGATAAACCTTGAAGCGCGTGATCAGCAGGATCAGCGCGGCGATCGCGACGAGCGCGTAAATCAGCAGCATGCTGCCGTGGGCCACTCCCATGAGGCTCCTCTCCAGGTAGTTGTTCGAAGTCCTTTTGCCCTGTGCGGCGACGGATGCGCGCAGCAGCGCCCATGCGGGACAAAAGTGCCGGCCGTCGCCGGGCCGGGGATTGTAGAGCTTATAACGACTTTTGGTGCAGCGTACTTAAAAGACACGCGAGCCGCGCAAGCGCGCGCCCGAAAGGCGCCGTTTGCGCGGCTCGCTGCACGCCCCCGTACACGCGGGGCGCGGCATTCCGGTCTTCGTTGCGCCGCAACATGCAGCGCGCGCCTCAGCGCATCGAGCAGACGCGCTCGATTAGCGCACCGGGCGCGACAGCTCGCTCGCGGCGTGCGCAAGGCGCGTGACTTCGTCCCAGTTCTGCGCGGCGATGGCCGCCTTCGGCGTGAGCCACGAACCGCCCACACACACCACGTTGGGCAGCGCGAGGAAGGTCGGCGCGGATTCGGCGCTGATACCGCCCGTGGGGCAGAACTTCAGCGTCGGGAACGGGCCGTGGAAGGCCTGCAGCATGTTCAGGCCACCGGCCGGCACCGCCGGGAAGAACTTGACGATCTCGTAGCCCAGTTCCATCGCGACGATGATGTCGGTCGGCGTCATCACGCCCGGCAGCAGCGGCAGGCCCGCGTCGAGCGAAGCCTGATGGATCTCGCGCGTGAGGCCCGGCGAGACGCCGAACCGTGCGCCGGCCTTCTTCGCGAGCGCGCAGTGCTCGGGCTTCGTGATCGTGCCCACGCCCACGACGATGTCCGGGGCGATCTTCGCGGCGCGCTCGATCGCTTCGAGGCCGGCCTTCGTGCGCAGCGTGATTTCGAGCACCTTCACGCCGCCCGCGTGGAGCGCGCGGGAAACGTGCTCGCCCTGCTCCGGCGTGTCGAATGCGAGCACCGGGATGACGGGACCGAGGCGAACGATGTCGGCGACTGTGCTATTTGCCATGTTCAGGCTCCTTGATGATGAATTGAGTTCGCGGCGTGGGCCGGTGCATGGGTCGTCGCAGCGGCCGGTGCAGGCGCGGCCTGCTCGCCCACGAGCGGACCGAACACCGTGGCGCCCAGCTCCGCCGGCGCGGCGGTGGCGCGGAACACGCCGAACAGCTCGCGGCCAAAGCCCACTTCATTGAGCTCCTGATGCGCGGGCTGCGCGACCGGACGGGCATCCCACTCGGCAGCATCGACTTCGATGTCGAGCACGCCTTCCACTGCGTCGATCACGATCGTATCGCCGTCGCGCACCTTGCCGATCGGGCCGTGCAGCAGCGTTTCAGGCGAAACGTGGATGACCGCGGGCACCTTGCCAGACGCGCCCGACATGCGCCCGTCGGTCACGAGCGCCACGTGAAAGCCCTTGTCCTGCAGCACGCCGAGCAACGGCGTGAGGCGGTGCAGCTCCGGCATGCCATTCGCGCGCGCGCCCTGGAAGCGCACGACAGCCACGAAATCGCGCTCGAGTTCGCCGCGGTCGAATGCTTCCTGCACGGCTTCCTGCGAATCGAACACGATGGCGGGCGCACGCACCTTGCGGCGCTCCGGAGCAACCGCGGAAACCTTGATGACACCGCGGCCCAAACGGCCCTGCATCAGGCGCAGGCCGCCGTCCGGCTGGAACGGCGTCGGCAGCGGACGCAGCACGGATTCGTCGGCGCTCTTCTCCACCGCCGGCACCCAGGTGAGCTTGCCGTCGATGAGCTTCGGCTCCTCGGTGTAGTGGCGCAGGCCACGGCCCGCGACGGTATTCACGTCTTCGTGCAGCAGCCCGCCATCGAGCAGCTCGCGCACGAGGAAGGCGATGCCGCCCGCCGCGTGGAAATGGTTCACGTCGGCCTTGCCGTTCGGATAGACGCGTGCGAGCAGCGGCACGGCGTCCGAGAGCACGTCGAAGTCGTTCCAGTCGATGATGATGCCCGCCGCCCGTGCCATCGCCACGAGGTGCAACGTGTGGTTGGTCGAGCCACCCGTCGCCATCAGCGCGACGATGCCGTTGATCACGGCCTTCTCGTCGACCACATGGCCGATCGGCGTGTAATTGCCGCGCTCGACGGTGAGTTCGAGCACGCGGCGCGCCGCAGCGGCGGTGAGTTCGTCGCGCAACGGCGTATGCGGATGGATGAAGGCCGAACCCGGCAGATGGAGGCCCATGATCTCCATGAGCATCTGGTTGCTGTTGGCCGTGCCGTAGAACGTGCAGGTGCCGTGGCCGTGATACGCGGCGGCCTCCGATTCGAGCAGCGCCGCGCGATCGCACTGACCGGTGGCGAACTGCTGGCGCACCTTGGCCTTGTCGTCGTTCGTGATGCCGCTCGTCATCGGGCCGGCGGGCACGAAAATGGTCGGCAGGTGGCCGAATTGCAGCGCGCCGATCACCAGGCCCGGCACGATCTTGTCGCACACGCCGAGGCAGAGCGCCGCATCGAACATGTTGTGCGTGAGCGCGACGGCCGTGCTCATCGCGATCACTTCACGCGAAAAGAGCGACAGCTCCATGCCGGCGTTGCCTTGCGTCACGCCATCGCACATCGCCGGCACGCCGCCCGCGAACTGCGCGACGCCGCCGCCTTCGCGGGCCGCCTTCTTGATGATGTCGGGGAAATCCTTGTAGGGCGCGTGCGCCGAGAGCATCTCGTTGTATGCCGAAACGATGCCGATATTGGGCTCGCGAATCGACTTGATCGAGATCTTGTCGCGACCCTCGAGGCCGGCGAAGCCGTGGGCGAGATTCGCGCACGAGAGCGCGCCGCGCGCCGGGAACCGGTCCTGAGCCGCCGCGATGCGCGCCAGATAGGCCTCGCGCGTGGGCTTGCTGCGCTCGATCACGCGCTGCGTGACCTTCATCAACTGAGAATGCGGGGAAACCATCGAATCTCCTTCCTTCTTGTCACGGCGGGGACGCTCGGGGCCAGTTCAGGTGTGCTTTGGGCGCACCAGACAGCGATGGCGCGATGTTAGTAGAAAAACTACAAGACGACAATCCCGGTAAGACCCTGGGAGCGCGACGGTAAGCGAACGCCTAGTCTCATTATTTACAGGCCTTGCGCGTTGACGCGCGGCTGGACTGAAAAGAAGCAAACGGCGCTCCTGTAGTTTTTGTACATAACGTCCGATCCGTTATAGTCCACGGATCTTTCAGCATAGTGCGAGTTTCCTGATGCTGCTGTCCCAGGTGAAAGCCATGCGCGAGCAATTGCGCCCTTCGGAGCGCAAGCTCGCCGATTACGTGATTCAGGCGCCGCGCGAGGTGCTCGATCTGTCGATGACCGAGGTCGCCGAGCGCGCGGGCGTGAGCCAGCCGACCATCGCGCGGTTTTGCCATGCGCTGGGATTCTCGGGATTCCGGGAGTTCAAGATTCGTCTCGCGCAGGCCGTTGCCGCGGATCTGCCCTCGGAACACCCGGCCGTCTACCGCGACGTGAGCCCGGACGAGCCGGTGCCGGGCGTTGCGGCCAAGGTGCTCGACCGCACCATCGGCGCGCTCCTGCAGGTACGCAACAACCTCTCCACGGACTCGCTCGCCGCGGCGATCGGCCTGCTCGCGCACGCGGCGCGCATCGAGTTCTATGGTGCGGGTGGCTCGGGCATCGCCGCGCAGGACATGCAGCACAAATTCTTCCGGCTCGGCATGCCGAGCGTCGCGTATTCGGATCCACAGACGTTCCTGATGTCGGCGGCGCTGCTCGGCCCCGGCGATGTCGTGGTGGCGATCTCGAACACGGGGCGCACGCGCGACATCGTGGATGCCGCGCGCACGGCGCTCGATCGCGGCGCCAAGGTGATCGCCATCACGCACGGCACGTCGCCGCTCGCGCGCCTAGCGAGCGTCGGCCTGCACGCGAACGTCGACGAGGACACCGACGTCTTCTCGCCGATGACTTCGCGGACTTCGCATCTCGCGATCGGCGACATACTCGCGGTGGGTGTGGCGCTGCAGCGTGGTCCGGAGCTCGCAGAGAAACTCGCCGATGCGAAGGAGATCATCGCGCGAAGAAGGCTGGACGCGAACGGCTGACGGCGGACCAGAAGGCGCACCAAAAAAAGCGGACTCCCGAGGGAGTCCGCTTTGCGTTCAGGCCCGAACTACGCGGCCGATCGCCTGGGGAAAGCCGGGCTTACCACTGGTACGACATACCGCCGCCGATCGTGGCACCGCCACCCGATGCATACCCGCCGCCCACCTTCACCTTGAGGTTCTGCGTGATGCGCGCCGATGCGCCGAGCGCCACTGCCTGATAGCCCTGGAAGTTGGCCGTACCGATACCCACCGCGACGGTCTTGCCCTGATCGACTTCCGGAATCATCGTCAGCGCGGTTGCCGCCGCGATACCGCCGTAGGCGTTGCGCGCCACCGAGTTGACGTTGCTCTGGAGCGCATTCAGGCCGCCCTGCAACTGCCCCATGTTCACCGCATCGGTGGCGTGGACGCCATTCGCGACATTGGTGATCCGACGCTCATTGCCTTGCGAGCCCACGGACACGGTGTTGTCCTCGTCCGCGACCGAGTTCGCACCGAGCGCGACCGAGTTGTTGCCCATGGCTTTTGCCGAGTCGCCAATCGCCGTTGCGTTCGCACCCGAAGCGATCGCACCGCCGCCTGCCGCGATCGAGCTGGCGCCCGTGGCCGAAGCCGCGCCGCTCGTCGTGTTGGTCGACAGATACTCAGTGCCGTTGACGCTGATGTTCTGGATCTGCTGATTCAGGTTCGAGACCTCGACGTTCGTGGCGTACAACTGCGAGCCCGTCACGGCGTCCGTGCTCGACGCCGAGAGCTCGGCGTCCTGCAGGTTGGTCAGCTTGACCGCCGTCGTCGAATCCGGGCCGCCCAGCGTGACCTTGTCGTGTGCCGACGAGTCGTACTGAACCGCGTTCGCCACCTGGCCCGAGATGTTGGTCACCGTTTGCTCGATGTTCGTTACACGGCCATCGATGTTCGAGATCGCGCTGCCGACGTTGTTGTAAGTGTCGCCGCCCACGACGTACGTCGGCGCCGAGACCGAGCCATCGGGGTTGACCGTCGAACCGCCGCCCAGCGCGCTGGCCGTGCTCGATGCAACACCGTAGAGCTGGCCGCCGTTCACGGCGTCCGTGCTGCTTGCCGCAACGACACCATTCGCGACGTTATGCAGCGCCACCGGCGCGTGATCCAGCGACCCGCCGAGCGTGACCGAGTTCAGCGAGGTGTCGTCGTAGGCGACGAACGCGTTCGAGATGTTGCCCGACGGATCGACCTTCGCACCCATGGCTTCGAGCTGCGCGACGTTGACCGCGTCGTTCGCATCCACGCCGTTCGCCACGTTGTGCAGCACGACCGGCGCATGCCCCGAGCCGCCGAACGTGACCGTATTGAGCGACGTGTCGTCATATGCGACGAACGCGTTGCTGATGTTGCCCGATGCATCGGTCTTCGCGCCCAGCGCGTAGAGTTGCGAGCCATTCACCGCGTCGAGGCTCGAGGCGTTCAGCGCAGCATTCGCCACGTTCGTCAGCACGACCGGCGCGTGCGAGGTGCCTGCGCCGCCCAACGTCACCGTGTTCAGCGTCGTGTCGTCATAGGCGACAAACGCGTTGGTGATGTTGCCCGACCCATCGGTCTTCGCGCCCAGTGCGTACAGCTGCGAACCGTTCACCGCGTCGAAGCTCGTGGCGTTCAGCACGCCGTTCGCCACGTTCGTCAGCGCGACCGGAGCGTGGTCCGTGCCTCCGAGCGTCACCAGGTTCATCGACGGGTCGTCGTAGTGCACGGCGTTCGGGTCCGTCCCACTGCCACCGCCTGCGTTCAGCGCGGCAATCGCATCGCCCACGTTGTTGTAGGTTTTGTGATCGACGGTATAGGACGGATTCACGATCGAACCGTCTGCGCTGTACGTCGAACCGCCGCCGAGCGCGCCGGCCGTGGAACTGGCAAGGTTGTACAACTGCGCACCGTTCACGGCGTCGACGCTCGACGCATTCAGACGGGCGGCCGCGACGTTCGTCAGCACGACAGGAGCGTGGTCCGTGCCGCCCAGCGTCACCGAGTCGTGCGTCGACGTGTCGTACATCACCGCGTCTGCGAGCTGACCGTTGATGTTCGTGACGTCGCCTTGCAGGTTCGTGATGTCGGTCGTGTTCTGCGTCACGCGTCCGTCGAGATTCGTGATCGCGCCACCGACGTTGTTATAGGTGTCGCCACCCACGTTATACGTCGGGTTCGAGAACGAGCCATCGCTGTTCACCGTCGAGCCGCCACCGAAAGAATCCGCCGTCGAGCTGGCCAGGTTGTACAGCTGCGAGCCGTTCACCGCGTCGAAGCTCGTCGCCGAGACTGCGCCCGAAGCGACGTTATGCAGCGCCACCGGCGTGGGCGCATCCGTGCCGCCCAGTGTCACCGAATCGTGTGCCGACGTGTCGTACTTCACCGCATCGGCGAGCTGTCCGGCAATGTTCGTGACGTCGCCTTGCAGGTTCGTGATGTCGGTCGTGTTCTGTGTCACGCGTCCGTCGAGGTTCGTGATCGCGCCACCCACGTTGTTGTAGGTGTCTCCACCTACGTTATACGTCGGGTTCGAGATCGAGCCATCGCTGTTCACCGTCGAGCCGCCGCCGAACGAATCCGCCGTCGAACTGGCCAGGTTGTACAGCTGCGAACCGTTCACCGCATCGGAGCTCGTCGCCGAGACTGCGCCCGAAGCTACGTTGTGCAGCGCCACCGGCGTGGTCGCATCCGTGCCGCCCAGCGTCACCGAATCGTGTGCCGACGTGTCGTACATCACCGCATCGGCGAGCTGGCCGTTGATGTTCGTAACGTTGCCTTGCAGGTCGCTGATGTCGGTCGAGTTCTGCGTGACCTGCTGGTTGGTCGCGAACAGTTCCGAGCCATTCACCGCGTCGGTCGACGAAGCCGTCAGTTGGCCTGCCGCAACGTTGGTGATCGTGCGCTCCTTCCCCGCCGAACCCACCGAGACCGTGCTCTTCGCGTTCGTGCCGGCGAAGGTGTAGCCATTGCCGCCGATCGTCGCGCCCGGCGTGTTCACCACGGCTGCTGTGGTCGTACCCGTGCCCAGCGCCACGTCGTTTGCATTGCTCGCGACGGCCAACGTGCCTATCGCCATCGAACCATCGCCGACTGACGTCGCGCCGCTGCCGACGGCGACCGAGCTATCGCCGGCCGACGTCGTCGTAGCGCCCATCGCCACCGACGCATTGCCCAACGCCTTGTTGTAACTGCCCATTGCGGCAGAGAAATCGCCACTTGCTATTGTGCGGTAGCCCAGAGCGCTGCTGGCATCGCCGGCTGCCGTTGCGAGCGAACCCACCACGGTTCCAAATGCGCCCGTAGCGGTGGCACCGAAGCCAACCACGCCCGCATTCTGGCCACTGGCAAGCGCGTATTGGCCGATTGCCATCGTTCCTGCGCCTGTTGCACTGGCATTGGCGCCGATCGCAAGGTTGAACTGCCGCAGAGAGCGACCATCCTTTGTAATCAGATACGTATTTGAAGTGTCAGCTGCATAAGCGTTCGAACCAATCGCGAGGTTCGAGTCAATGCCACTGTCATTCGGCGCGGTAGCGCCACTCCCGCCAGCGATATACGCGTGCGCCTGGCTGGCAGCCCCCAACGCCGCGATGGCAATCGCCACCGCCCTCACGTTGCCCTTACCCTTGCGCCTGCCTTTGGCGTTTTCCGCCGCTGCAACCCATGTTCTTGTGGTCTCGTTCCAGACTGATTTGTATGTCCTGTTCATTCCTAGCCCTGGTGAATTCCGGGAGTACCGACCGCGTGATACCCATAGGCGTCACAACCCGATGCGTGCTGCTATCTGTCGGCCATTTCCTTCAATAGAGAAAATCAACTGGCCCATTAAAGCCAACGATCTGCGTCGAACACGCCATGGCTCGATTATTTCGATAGCTCAGAAAATGCTTACAGACCGATCGGAGCCATATGCGATGACAGCAGCAACTTTATGGACTCGAAATCACAGGGAGAATAAGAGAACTCTTAAAGCAAAAGGCGCCATGCGATAGGGCTGAGGCACACAATCAGCAAGGAAGATAGCCGCAGGCAGAAGGCGTACACGACGCTCTCGAAGGTCGAGAGAAGCGCATAAGAATCAAAAGGAAATTTCCGCGTTTTCCCTCAATCACACAGAAACTTATTACAAAAAATAAACCTTAATTCCGCACCAATAATATCCCCCTACGCCTTTTCTAAAAAATCCTACGCATTCGGCTCAATTGCATTAAGAATTGTCAGAATTTTTTTCGGCAAATATTAAAACCCCGCAGCGACGGGCGGCCCCGCTGTTCTCGACGAATTTCTCGACGATAAGTTATTCGAAGTATTGCGGAGGAGATCGACTATCGCTTCACCGACGTGTTCGTAAAGGAGGACGGCTGGCGTGTTGCGGCGGCCCGCATGCGCCGCGAGACAACGGGCACCATCTGACGGCGCCCGCGCAGGGGAAAAAGCTGGAATACGCGCCGCAGTAGCGGCGTCAATGGGTCAGTGGTTCAGAACGGCTTGATCACAGCCAGCGCCACCGCAGCCAGCATGCCGAGCACGGGAAGCTCGTTGAACATGCGATACCACTTGTCGGAGCGGCGGTTTTCGCCGCGCTCGAAGGTCTTGAGCAAATGTCCGCAGTACGCGTGATAGACGATGAGCAACACGACCACGCCCACTTTCGCGTGAATCCACCCCTGGCCGCGCCCAATCCCCACCACGAGCCACAGCCACAGTCCGCATAGCAGCGCGGGCACGGCGATCATCGTCATGAAGCGGTAGAGCTTGCGCGCCATGATGAGCAGACGCTTGACGGCCGCAGGCTCGGTTTCCATCGCGAGATTCACGAAGATGCGCGGCAGGTAGAACAGGCCCGCGAACCACGAGGCGATGAGCACGATGTGAAACGTCTTGACCCAGAGCATCGACATTATTTTTTTCTTCTTCGTGAGCGATTGTGCAATGAGGCGGCGCGCGACGCCGTGCACCGCCTCGTGCGGTTCGTGACTATTGACGGCCTTCGCCGTGGCCGAGCACCACGTACTTCAGCGAGGTCAGCCCTTCCAGGCCGACCGGGCCGCGCGCATGCAACTTGTCGTTCGAAATGCCGATCTCCGCACCGAGGCCGAACTCGAAACCATCGGCAAAGCGCGTCGAGGCGTTCACCATCACGCTTGCCGAGTCGACTTCGCGCAGGAAGCGCATCGCACGGTCGTGGTCTTCGGTGACGATCGCATCGGTGTGGTGCGAGCCGTAGGCGTTGATGTGCTCGATCGCGTCGTCGAGCGTGTCGACCACCTTGACCGCCAGCACGGGCGCGAGGTACTCGGTGCGCCAGTCCTCTTCGGTCGCGTCCACCAGCGGAGCTACGCCCGCGTCGGCGAGAATCGAGCGCGCCGCAGCATCCACGCGCAGTTCGACTTCCTTCTCGCGATACAGGCGGCCAAGCGGCGGCAGCACGTCGTGCGCAATGCCGCGCGCCACGAGCAGCGTCTCCATCGTGTTGCAGGTGCCGTAGCGGTGCGTCTTGGCGTTGTCGCACACGGTGAGCGCCTTCGCGAGATCGGCGCGGTCGTCCACGTACACATGGCAGATGCCGTCGAGGTGCTTGATCATCGGCACGCGCGCCTCGGCCATCAGGCGCTCGATCAGGCTCTTGCCGCCGCGCGGCACGATCACGTCCACGAATTCCGTCATCGTGATGAGCTTGCCCACGGCCGCGCGGTCGGCGGTCTCGACCACCTGCACCGCGTCCTGCGGCAACCCCGCCGCGGCCAGCCCTTCGCCGATCAGCTTCGCGAGCGCCGTATTGCATTCGAGCGCCTCAGAGCCGCCGCGCAGAATCGTGGCGTTGCCCGACTTCAGGCACAACGCGGCCGCGTCGATCGTCACGTTCGGCCGCGATTCGTAGATGATGCCGATCACGCCGAGCGGCACGCGCATCTGCCCCACCTGAATGCCGCTCGGGCGGAACTTGAGGTTGCTGATCTCGCCGATGGGGTCGGACAGCGCCATCACCTGGCGCAGGCCTTCCACCATCGTCTTGAGCGCCTTGTCCGACAGCGTCAGGCGGTCGATGAACGCCGCGTCGTGGCCTTTCTCCTTCGCGCGCGCGAGGTCGCGTGCGTTCGCATCCTTCAGTTGCTGCGCGTCGCGCTCGATGGCTTGCGCCACCGCTTCGAGCGCCGCGTTCTTCGCAGCCGTCGAGGCCCGTGCCATCGCGCGCGAAGCGTTGCGGGCGCGGCGGCCGAGGTCGGTCATGTACTGGTCGATATCCATGGTGTCTTTCGTCATGCGGCGCGTGAGGCGCAAGTCAGATGAGCTGCCCAAGCGCGGTTCGATTCAAAGCGGTTCAGGCCGATTTTAAGGCCAGCCGCCAAGGTTTGCTGGACGTGGCCGGGCGCGTGCACCGGCCGCGCGGCAGGCGTATCGCAGGCGCCGTAGTGCCGGTTCAAGCAAGCGCGAGACGCTTTACCCTTGCCGGCGCGACGGCCCTGCGGTGCGCGGTCGGGCCGCGGCCGCTGCTGCGGCGGCGGCGGCGGCTGGGCCAGTTGGCTGGGCACCTGGCGCAGCAGCACCACGCGCACCGGCGGCAGCGCGCGCCTGCGGTGCACCCTCACGTGGCGCGGCCACCGTCATGGCGAGTTCGAACAGGCCATCCCAGGCATCGGGCGGCAGCGCATTGCGCCACTCGGCGCGCGATTGACCCGAAAGCCCCTTGACCTGGCGGTCGAGGCGCGCCGCGAGCGCGAGACCGCGCTCCAGCGCCGCTTCGCTCAGGCGCGACAGCGCCGGCCCGATGAGCCGCTCGCGCGGCCCCCACACGCGGTTCTCGCGCAGCAGCATGGCGAGCGGCTTGCCCGCGGCCACGCCGCGCTTGATGCGCAATAGCGTGCGGATTTCCTCGACCACGGCCCACAGCACCAGCACCGAAGCCTCGCCTTCGCCCTGCAGCCCGTCGAGCATGCGCGAGAGACGGCCAACGTCACCCGTGAGCATGGCTTCGTTGAGCTTGAATACGTCGTAGCGCGCGACGTTGAGCACGGCGTCGTGAATCTGCTCGAAGCTCAGCACGCCTTGCGGATACAGCAGCCCAAGCTTCTGTATTTCCTGATGGGCGGCCAGCAGGTTGCCTTCCACGCGCTCCGCCACGAATTGCAGCGCGCGCCGGCCGTCGTCGCCGGGCGCCACGCGCTGGCCTTGCAGCGCCAGACGCTGGCCGATCCAGTTCGGCAGTGCCGCGCGCTCGACCGGGTCGATCTTCAGCGCGACACCGCTCTCAGCCAGCGCCGTGAACCACGCAGACTTCTGCGTGGCGGCGTCGAGGCGCGGCAGCGTGACGAGCATCAGCACGTCGGGATTCGAGGCAGCGGCGAGCGTCTTGAGCGCGTCCGCGCCTTCCTTGCCGGGCTTGCCCGACGGAATGCGCAACTCGACCAGCTGGCGATCCCCAAACAGCGACATCGACTGGCTCGCGCCGAGCAGCGAACTCCAGTCGAAGCCGCGCTCGACGGTGAACACGGAGCGGTCGGTAAAGCCCGCCGCGCGCGCCGCTGCGCGGATGCGGTCGCACGCCTCCTGGGCAAGCAGGTGTTCGTCGCCGTAGACGACGTACAGGCCGGCCGGCCCTCTCGCGAGGTGCGGTTCGAGTGCGTCGGGTCGCAGTTGCATGGCGCTCGGTCGAAGGTCGCTCAGTAGATGGAAACCGCGCGCATTACAGCGGCGGCGGCGGCAGCGGTGCGCGCGGCGCGACACCCGGCACGACCTGATCGGGCGTCGGGTTGATCGTTTTGAGCACGGCAAGGCGCCGCATGAGCTGGTCGACGGCGTCGTTCTGCATGTCGGTGAACAGCAGATCGGCTTCCTGCGTCTTGGCAGTCGAGAACTGATCGCTATAGGTCATCGCGCGGTTCAGCGAAATTGCGCTCGGCTGGATCAGCACGCTGCCGTCCGGTCTCGTCAGCGTATAGTTCAGCGAATAGTTGACCTGATATTCCACGACTGCGCCGAGCGAATTCAGCGTGAGCGTGCTGAAGCTGCGCCCTTCGGATATGTGCAGCACGGCGTCGGCGTTGGCCACCGAGTCGACCACCACCGAATCGCTGCCGCCTTCGACCATACGCGAGAGGCGTCCGACGAGCGGCGGCGGCGCGCCGACGACGGCGAGACGCTTGAAGGCGAAGTTCTCCTCGCCACGCAGCTGGAAGCCGCACGCCGAGAGGGCCAGCGCGCTGCCCGCCACGAGCGGGAACAACCTGAGAAACGATCTGCGAATCACATGGACTCCCTGGGTTCGCGACAGAGTCGCCGGTGTCGGCTGAGCGGCGCCGCACGTGCTTCGCGCTACGCCGCTCGACATGGCCTTGGTTTGCCTCGTCAGACCACGACGTTCACGAGGCGGCCCGGCACGACGATGATCTTCTTCGGTGCACGGCCTTCCGCGAACTTGACGAACATCTCGTGCGCGAGTGCGGCCGCCTCGATCGCATCCTTCGGCGCGTCCTTGGCAACCGTCACGGCGCCGCGCACCTTGCCGTTCACCTGCAGCACGAGTTCGATTTCGGCCTGCTCGAGCGCCTTTTCGTCGACCTTCGGCCACGGTGCGTCGAGCAGCGTGCCGTATTCGTCGCCGTAGCCGAGCGCCTTCCACAGTTCGAATGCGATGTGCGGCACGACCGGGTACAGCACGCGCAGCAGCACGCCGAACGTTTCGCGCTGCACGCCAGCACCGGCACCCTTGGCGCCGTCGATGGCGTTGAGCATCTTCATCGCCGCCGATACAACGGTGTTGTACTGCAGGCGCTGATAGTCGAAGTCGGCCTGCTTGAGCACGCTGTAGACTTCGCGGCGCAGCGCCTTTTCGACCTCCGTGAGCACAGCCGCATCGAACGAGGCGCGCGACTGGATCGCTTCGGCGTTCGCGTGGCCGAAGGCCCACACGCGGCGCAGGAAGCGGCTCGCGCCTTCCACACCCGCGCCCGACCATTCGAGCTGCTGCTCGGGGGGCGCCGCGAACATCGTGAACAGACGCGCCGTGTCTGCGCCGTACTGGTCGATCAGCACCTGCGGGTCGACGCCGTTGTTCTTCGACTTCGACATCTTCTCCACGCCGCCCAGCACCACGGCCTGGCCGTCGCTGTTGAGCGTCGCGCCGATCGGGCGGCCCTTGTCGTCGTGCGTGACGGTCACGTCGGCCGGGTTGTACCAGGTCTTCTTGCCCGCAGCGTCTTCGCGGTAGAACGTTTCGTTGAGCACCATGCCCTGCGTGAGCAGGTTCCTGGCCGGCTCGCCGAACTTCACGAGGCCGAGGTCGCGCGAGACCTTCGCCCAGAAGCGCGAGTACAAGAGGTGAAGAATGGCGTGCTCGATACCGCCGATGTACTGGTCCATCGGCATCCAGTAATCGGTGCGCTCGTCGACCATGTTCACCGCATCCGGCGCGGCGTAGCGATAGAAGTACCACGACGAGTCGACGAAGGTGTCCATCGTGTCGGTTTCGCGCTTCGCGTCGGCGCCGCAGGTCGGGCACTTGCAGTTCAGGAAGGCTTCCGACTTCGCGAGCGGGTTGCCCGTGCCGTCCGGCACGAGGTCTTCCGGCAGCACGACCGGCAGGTCCTTTTCGGGCACCGGCACGTCGCCGCAGCTCGGGCAGTGGATGATCGGGATCGGCGTGCCCCAGTAGCGCTGGCGCGAAATGCCCCAGTCGCGCAGGCGCCACGTGACCTGCTTGTCGCCGAAGTCGAGCGCCTTGAGGTCGGCTGCGACGGCGTCCACGGCCGCCGTGTAGGCGAGGCCGTCGTACTTGCCGCTGTTCACACAAACGGCGCGTTCCTTGTCGCCGTACCATTCCTGCCAGCCGTCGAGCGAGTACGTCTCGCCTTCTGCTGCGATGACCTGCTTGATCGGCAAGTCGTACTTCTTCGCGAACGCGAAGTCACGCTCGTCGTGGCCCGGCACGCCCATCACGGCGCCTTCGCCATAGCTCATCAGCACGTAGTTGCCGATCCACACTTCGACCTTTTCCTGCGTCAGCGGATGCGTGACGAAGAAGCCTGTGGCCATGCCCTTCTTTTCCATCGTCGCCATGTCGGCTTCGGCCACGCCGCCGCGCTTGCATTCGTCGATGAACGGCAGCAGTTCCGGCTTCTCTTGCGCGAGGCGCGTGGCGAGCGGGTGCTCCGCCGCGATCGCACAGAAGGTCACGCCCATGATCGTGTCGGCGCGCGTGGTGAACACGCGCAGCAGCTTCTTCTCGCCGTCGAGTTCGTACGGGAAGCCGAAGTTCACGCCGAAGCTCTTGCCGATCCAGTTCTGCTGCATGATCTTGACGCGCTCGGGCCAGCCGAGGCCGTCGAGGTCGTTCAGCAGCTCGTCGGCGTACTGCGTGATGCGCAAGTAGTACATCGGGATTTCGCGCTTTTCCACCAGCGCGCCCGAGCGCCAGCCGCGCCCGTCGATCACCTGCTCGTTGGCGAGCACGGTCTGATCGACCGGGTCCCAGTTCACCGTGCCGGTCTTCTTGTAGGCGATGCCCTTCTCGAGCATCTTCAGGAAGAACCACTGGTTCCACTTGTAGTAGTCGGGCTTGCAGGTGGCGATCTCACGCGACCAGTCGATCGCGAGACCCATCGACTGCATCTGGCCCTTCATGTACTCGATATTGTCGTACGTCCACCTGGCCGGCGGCACGTTATTGGCCATCGCCGCGTTTTCGGCGGGCATGCCGAACGCGTCCCAGCCCATCGGCATCAACGTGTTGTAGCCGTTCATGCGCAGGTAACGGTACATCACGTCGTTGATCGTGTAGTTCCGCACGTGGCCCATGTGCAGCTTGCCCGACGGATACGGCAGCATCGAGACGCAGTAGAACTTGGGCTTGTCGGCCTTCTCGGCCGTCCGGTAAGCGTCGGTGGCGCGCCATTCGCCTTGCGCGGCGGATTCGACGTCGGTGGGAACGTATTTTTCGAGCATGGTGTGGGTGGTGAACGCTGGAAACGGGCGGCTGCTTCGGTACCTTCAGTGCCGGATGCACCGGGCCGGCCGTTCACGATACCGGCAGATTGCGGCGGTTTCGCTGGGCCCGTTTTTAAAGGAAACGTTGATTATACCGTTGACTGGCGCGCGCTCAGCGGCGTGCGCAGTGGCGTCTTCAATGAGCGCCGGCGGGCGGCTCGGTCACGAAGCCGAGGCGCGTGAGACCGGCCTGCTGCGCGGCGCCCATCACCTGGGCGATCACGTCGTAGCGGGTCTCGCGCGCGGCGCGCAGCTGCAGCTCGGGCTGCTGCGACTCGGGCTGTTTGCCCGCTGCCGTGAAGCGCGCGCGCAGCTCGTCCAGCGTGATGGGCTGGGCGTTCCAGTAGAGCTTGCCGGCGGCGTCGATGGAAAGCGTGACGGTCTGCGCCGTCTGCTGCGCGGGCTCGGCGGCGACCTTCGGCAAATCGAGCCGGATCGCGTGCGAGAACAGCGGCGCGGTAATGATGAAAATGACGAGCAGCACGAGCATGACGTCGATGAGCGGCGTCATGTTGATCTCCGACATCGGTGCCGTATCGCGCTTCTTTTCGAGTCCGCCGAATGCCATACGCGTTGCCTCCTACGACTCGGCGCGCGCGCCTTCGCGCATCGCGCCCTGCGCACCTTCGCGGCGCAGCGGCGCGCCTTCGGGCGCGCAGGCATAGGCGTGCAGGTCGTGGGCGAAGCCGTCGAGATCGTCGCAGAGCTGGCGCACGAGGCGGCCCAGCACGTTGTAGGCGAGCACGGCAGGAATCGCGACGACGAGACCGAAGGCCGTCATGATGAGCGCCTCGCCCACCGGGCCGGCCACGTTCTCGATCATCGCCTGGCCGCTCGCGGCGATGCTGCCGAGCGCGTGGTAGATGCCCCAGACGGTGCCGAGCAGCCCGACGAACGGCGCCGTGCTGCCCACCGAGGCGAGCAGGACCTGGCCGAACTCGAGGCGCCGCTGCGACGCCTGCAGCGCGCCGCGCAGCGCCCGCAGCACGCGCTCGCCGCGATCCACGCGCGCGAGCATCATGCCGGGCGCGTCGGCTTCCTCGGCGGCGAGCGCCGCCTGCGCCAGTGGCAGGAACACGCGCTCGCGGTCGACCGGACGCATGGCGGCAACGCCGTCTGCGAGCGTGCGCGCCTGCCAGAAGCGCGCAATGGCGCGCGGCCCCTGGCGCTTCGCGCGCAGCAGGATCCAGCTCTTGATGATGAGGAAACACCAGCTCGCGACCGACATGGCGAGCAATACCCACGCAACCGCGTGGGTGACGGCGTCGCCCGTCTGCAGATAGTGAATGACTCCGGAACTCGCTGCCATCGGACCTCGCTCACTGTCGGCCCGGCGCAGGCGCCGGACCGTAGGGGAAACGCTCAGCGCAGGCCGAGCACGTCCTGCATATCGTACAGGCCATGGGCCTTGTCCTGCAGAAAGCGCGCGGCGCGCACGCTGCCCTGCGCATAGGAGAGGCGGCTCGAGGACTTGTGCGTGATCTCGATGCGCTCGCCAATACCCGCGAACAGCACCGTATGATCGCCGACGATATCGCCGCCGCGAATCGCCGAAAACCCGATCGTCGAGGGGTCGCGCTCGCCCGTCACGCCTTCGCGGCCGTACACGGCGCATTCGTCGAGATTGCGGCCGAGCGCGTGCGCCACGGCCTCGCCCATCGCAAGCGCGGTGCCCGAGGGCGCATCGACCTTGTGGCGATGGTGCGCCTCGATGATCTCGATGTCGTAGCCGGTCTCGAAAAAGCGCGCCGCATACTCGAGCAGCTTGAGCGTGACGTTCACGCCCACGCTCATGTTGGCCGCGAACACGACGCCGACCTTCTGCGCGGCCGCGCCGAGCTGCGCCTTTTGCTGGGCGTCGAAGCCGGTCGTGCCGATCACCATCTTCACGCCGTGGCGCTGCGCCGCCTCGAGGTGCACGAGCGTGCCTTCGGGGCGCGTGAAGTCGATCAGGCAGTCGCTTTGCGCGAAGACCTGCTCGATGTCGTCGGTGATGCGCACGCCGGTGTCCTTGCCGAGGAACGCGCCGGCGTCCTGGCCGACGGCGGCCGAACCCTTGCGCACGAGCGCGCCCGAGAGCGTGACGTCGGGCGAATTCAGGACGGTTTCGATGAGCATGCGGCCCATGCGGCCCGATGCCCCGGCGATTGCGATTTTCATGAGTCTTCCTGCCAATGTGTCGCTGGCCGCGGTGCCGGATGCCACCAGGCGCCACGCAGCGCCGCCGCCAAAAAACGCGGCGGCCGGTGGTAGTGACACCCCGGCCGCCGGATCGAAGCGTGGCGCGCCTCGCGCACCACGCCCTGCTTGTGTTACCGGCCAGATCAGCCGGATCAGTTGCTCGGAGCCGCGGCCGCCCCCGAGGCCGGCACCGTGGGCGGCGCGGCGAGCGACGAATCCCGTGCGGGGCCCGATGGCGCCGCATTGGTGTCGCCGGTGCCTTGCGCGCCGGCGGCCGGACCAACCGGGTTGCTCGGCGGCACGCCCTGGATTTGCGGCTGCGGCTGACGATGCAGTTGAACCTGCGAGGGCATCGTGCCGACGTTCTGGGGCAGCGCCGACGACTGCGGATTGCCCGCCCGCACCGACGGCGTCAGGCCCATCGGCGTTTGCACGGCTTCCGTGGCGCGGTTCGCGGCGGCGGCCGCCTGCGCGTTGGCGTCCTGCGGCAGTGCGTTGGTGGCGGTGCCGAGTTCGGACGACGGCGTGCGCGCCGTGTCGCCAACCGTCGGGCCGGTCGCGCTCGAAGCCTGCGCGGGCGCGCCTGCTGCAGCCGCCACCGGCGCCGAAGCGCCCGAGGCCGGCGCGGCCGCGACGGCCTTCCTGCCGGTGCGGTCGCCGTCGATTTCGGCGAGCAGTTCAAGGTTCGAGGGCAGGTCTTCGCCGCCCGACCAGCTCGCTACGCGGTCGCCTTCGAACAGCACGACGAAGTCGCGCTGCTGGACCACGGCGGTCGAGCCGCGCTTGAAATAGAAGATGTAGTCCCAGCGGTTCGCATGGAACATGTCGGTGAGGAGCGGCGTGCCAAGCAGCTGCTTGACCTCGGCGCGCGACATGCCCACCTTCATCTGCGCCGCGGCTTCCGCCGAGACGAAATTGCCTTGCACGATGGTAATGCGGTAAGGCGTAATGCTCTGGGCGACGCGCTGTGTCACGCTGTCGTATGTTTTACAGCCGGCGAGCGCGGCGAACGCGGCCGCAGCCAGCAGGGTGCACGCCAGGCGGCCGCCGTGCATGCGCCGGCCGATCGTTGTGAATTCTGGAATCATTTCCCTCACCGTGCGGGCTTTTCGCGAAGCCGCGCGTATTCTGTAGAAGATCGTTCGAAGTTCTGGCGAAAATGCCCGGAACGGCAAAAACGCATTAACATAACAACCTAGCATTGTACTCCAGGGACTTATCGTCATGACCAATCCAACCGATCTCAAGAACATCGGCCTCAAGGCGACGCTGCCTCGCCTCAAGATCCTGGAGATTTTTCAGCACAGCCCCGTGCGCCATCTGACCGCCGAAGACGTCTACCGCAACCTGCTGAACGAGGAGCTCGACATCGGCCTCGCCACGGTCTACCGCGTCCTGACCCAGTTCGAGCAGGCCGGCTTGCTCACGCGCAGCAACTTCGAATCGGGCAAGGCGGTGTTCGAGCTGAACGAGGGGAGTCACCACGACCACCTCGTGTGCCTCGACTGCGGCATCGTTGAAGAATTTTTCGACCCCGAAATCGAAAAGCGCCAGCAGATGATCGCCACGGAGCGCGGTTTCAAGCTCCAGGAGCACGCCCTCGCCCTGTACGGCGCCTGCACGAAGGAAAACTGCCCGCACCGCAAGCACTGACCACCGCTTGCGGCTTGCAGGCTGCAGAAAAGGAAACGCCACGGCAGATCTGCCGTGGCGTTTTCGTTTGGTGAGCCCGTGTTTGGGAAAAACGGGCCGGTCCTCAGGCGGGCACGAGCGGCGTGTCGGCTTGCGCGAGCCGCCAGGGCCGCGCGAGTGCGATCTCGTCGCAGTTCGGCTGCGTGCCGCCGCGGTCGATCACCACGAAGTCGCTCACGCCCCCGAACGCGAGCAGCGGGTGATGCCAGACGCCTTTGGCGTAGTTGACGCCCTGCCCGCGCCCGGCCCAGAACGCCCGCAGCCCGGCCGGATCGAACTCGCCCGCGGGCGCGACCACCACCGCGTAGCCCGCGTCGCCGAGCGGCACGAATGCCTGGCTGCCTAGCGGATGCCGCTCCATCATCGCGATCTCGACCGGCCACGCACGCGGCTGGGCGCGAAACACGCTGACGATGGGCCGGCCGCCCGCCTCGTTCACGTCGATGGCGGCGAGATCGTGAAAGCGCTCGGTCGTGCCGCCATTGATCGGAAAGTGGCGCGCGCCTTCGAGTTCGATGACGTCGCCGAACGGCGCGAACGCCACGCGCGTCAAGGGTTCCATGTGCAGGATCTGCATCGCGGCTCCTCGCTTAAGCCAGTTCGCCCCACAGGCGCAGGCGTGAGACGCCGCCGTCCGGGAAGATGTTGAAACGCACGTGCGTGACCGGGCCGAGCGCCGCGATCCCGCTCTCGAACACGTGCTGTTTGTCCATTTCGAGCTTCTGCTCGCCGAGCAGTTCCGGCCAGAACATAGCCTGGGTGACGAGCGAGTCGTCGGTGCCGCCCGTCACGCTCGCCGCCTGCAGCGAGCAACGGTCCGGGTAGTTGCCCTTGAAGTGCGCCGTGTCGACTTCGATCTTGTGGATGATGCCGGGCCGCGCGAGCGCCATGATCGCCCAGTCGTTGCCGGGTTCGCGGCGGCGGCGCGTTTCCCAGCCGTCACCCATGTTCACGCCGCGGCCAGGCATGAGGATCGTGGAAGCGAGCCCGAAGTGCTGGTTGTTGGCCGCGACGAGATACGCGCCGTTTTCGATCGCCGCGAGATCGACGAGGCTGCCGCGCTCCACCGTGCTCCAGTCGCGCCGGGGCTGACCGTAGACGCGCAGACGCGCGAGGCCGCCGTCGGGATAAAGATTCACACGCAGATGCGTGAACGCGCGCGTATCGCTCACTTCGACGTAATGGTGCTGGTTGCCCTGCAGGGTCGTCGCCGGGACGATGGTCTGCCAGTCGGCGTTGTCACCGGGTGTTGCGTCGTCGCCCAGCTGCGCGTAGCACGCCTCGATCGAAGCCGCCGGCGGAAAGTTGCCCGTGAAGTGGCTCGTGTCGAGATCGAGGCCGTAAATCACGCCCGGGCGCGCGAGGCGCACGATGCAGAAGTCGTGGCCGGTCGTGCGCTTGCGGCGCGTTTCCCAGCCGTCCATCCACTTGCCGTTGTCGTCGTACTTGCCGGGGATGAAGACCGCGGGCTGCGGATCGAGCATGCGCTCCTTCGGCGCGAAGAACTCGTCGCTCGCGTGGAGCGCGCGGGCGCCCAGACGCGGATCGGCGAGGTTCATGTAACGGCGCGTGAAGGCGGGGGCGTTGGGGTCGAGAGTCGGAATGGCCATGATGGTGTCGCTCGCTGGGGGTTGTTCAGTTAGTCGAAGGAAATTGTCAGCAGATGCGGTGCGGAAGTTCAGGCGTGCGCGGGCTTGCCGCCGAGTGCGCCGTCTTCGCCATGCGCGGCGTCTGCATCGCTGTCGCCTGCCGGCACGTAGAGAAAGCCTTCGTCGAGGTTCAGCACGCGTCTGGCGCGCGCCTTGTCGATGTCGTGCTCCCAGACCGCGACCACGACCGTCGCGACGCAGTTGCCGATCAGGTTGGTGAGCGCGCGGGCGATGCCGACGAACCAGTCCACCGGCAGGATCAGCACGAGGCCGAGCACGGGAATCGCGGGAATGGCGGACAGCGTCGCGGCGAGAATCACGATCGCCGAGCCGGGAATGCCGTGCGCGCCCTTCGAGGTGATGAGCGACACCAGCACGACCACGATGAGGTCATGCATCGATAGCGGCGTGTTGGTCGCCTGCGCGATGAAGATCACCGCGAGCGTGAGGTAGATCGAAAAGCCGTCGAGGTTGAACGAGTAGCCCGTCGGGATCACGAGACCCACCGTGGAATCCTTCACGCCCATCCATTCGAGCTTGCGCATGATCTGCGGCAGCACGGCGTCGGACGACGCGGTGCCGAGCACGATCGAGAGTTCTTCGCGCAGGTAGCGGATCAGCTTGAACACGTTGAAGCCCGCCAGCCGCATGACGATGCCGAGCACGACCGCAACGAACACGATGCAGCTCGCGTAGAACACGATCACGAGCAGCCCGAGCTGCTTGAGCGAAGCGACGCCGTACGTACCAGTCGTGAACGCAATCGCGCCGAGCACGCCGAGCGGCGCGAGCTTGATGATGAAGCCCATCACCCGGAAGAACACCTGCGAAAGCTCGTCGATCAGGCCGTTCACGCGCTGCGCCTTCGGGCCGAGCAGCGAGAGCGCGCTGCCGAACAGCACCGAGAACACGAGGATCTGCAGGATGTCGCCCTTCGCGAAGGCATCGAAGGCGGTGTCGGGAATGATCTTCAGCAGGAAGCCCGCGGTGTCCTTCAGGCTCTTGGCGTGCTCGGTGTAGGTCGCAAGCGAGGCCGCGTCGAGCGAGTGCAGATCCACGTTCATACCGGCGCCCGGACGCGTGACGTACGCGAGCACGGCGCCGATCACGAGCGCAACGGTCGTCATGGCCTCGAAGTACACCACCGACTTCAGGCCGACGCGACCCACCTTCTTCAGGTCACCCGCGTGCGCCATGCCGCTCACGACCACACAGAACACGATCGGCCCGATCACCATCTTGATGAGCTTGAGAAAGCCGTCGCCGAGCGGGCGCAGCGACTGGGCGAAATGGGGAAACACCGCGCCTGCGACGATGCCCAGCACGAGGGCGATCACTACGCGGCCAAACAGCGAATTGAAGAACTTCGTCACGACTGTCTCCTTTGTCGATGGGACCCAGCGCTTCAACGCCGGGTCCCATCCCATGCAAAACCATGAAGGGGAAGCAACTGTTCTGACTGGTCTGACCAGCACTGTTATGGCGGATAGTAGGAAGCCGATATACCGGAGTCAAGGTTGGGAAGCGTGGTGTTTACCCTTGCGCGGTCTGACCAGTTTGCGGGCCGGAGCGCCACGCCTTATCCCATGGCGCGCGGGCGTTGACGCGATGCACCATGCGGGTGCGCCGGACAGGACTACAATACCGGTCAGACCACGCGAAAGCTGCCCGCGCCATCCGATGAAGAACGTTCCGCACACCGTCACCGACGCCGCCATCGCCACGATCCGCGAACGGATCGAGGGCGGCCTGTATCCGGTTGGCAGCCTGCTGCCCGCGCAGCGGCAGCTTTCCGAGGAACTGGCGATCAGCCGCGCGTCGCTGCGCGAAGCGCTCTCGACGCTCGAAGCGCTCGGCATGCTGTCGATCCGGGCGGGCAAAGGCGTGTACGTGACGAGCGCGCAGGCCACCAACGCTCACCCGTGGCGTTTCGCCGATCAATCGTCGCTGCCCGACACCTACCAGATGCGCTACGCGCTCGAAGGCTTCGCCGCGCGCATGGCGGCGCTCGCCATCGGCGATGCCGACGTGGCGTGGCTCGAAGCGAACACCGAGGCCCTGCACAGCGCCCTCGCCTGCGACGAACTCGACGAAGCCGCGCAACTCGACTTCGAGTTCCACATGCGTATCGTCAATCTCGCGGGCAATGCGGCGATCGAATCGATCCTGCGTAGCAGCGCCGACATCATGAAAGAGAGCCAGCGCATGCCGTTCTACCGGCGCGAGCGCGTGCTCTCCACGCATCGCGAGCACGGCCTGATCGTGGTGGCGCTGAAGGCGCGCGACTCGGCAGCGGCCGGCGAGGCGATCGAGGCGCACATCGCCAATGCGGCACAGCGCGCGGGCGTGTACTTCCCCACGCCGCCCGCGTTCGCTGCCGCCTCCCAGAGCGCCATCGAAAAATAAGGACGAAAAAAACCGCCCCGTGGGGCGGTTTTTTCATGCAGCGTCGAGCGTGCTTACTTCGCGTTCGCGAAAGCCACCGCCGTGTCCAGCATGCGGTTCGAGAAGCCCCACTCGTTGTCGTACCAGCTCGACACCTTCACGAGACGGCCCGAGACCTTCGTGAGCGTGGCGTCGAACGTCGACGATGCCGGGTTGTGGTTGAAGTCGATCGACACCAGCGGTGCGTCGTTGTAGCCCAGGATGCCCTTGAGCGCGCCTTCCGAAGCTTCCTTCATGATGGCGTTGACTTCTTCGACCGTCGTGTCGCGCTTGGCGATGAACGACAGGTCGACGATCGACACGTTGATGGTCGGGACGCGGATCGCGTAGCCGTCCAGCTTGCCGTTCAGTTCCGGCAGCACGAGGCCGACAGCCGAAGCCGCGCCCGTCTTCGTCGGGATCTGGCTGTGCGTGGCCGAGCGCGCGCGGCGCAGGTCTTCGTGGTACACGTCGGTCAGAACCTGGTCGTTCGTGTACGCGTGGATCGTCGTCATCAGGCCGGTTTCGAGGCCGATCTTGTCGTTCAGCGGCTTGACGAGCGGTGCCAGGCAGTTGGTCGTGCACGATGCGTTCGAGATGACCGTGTGTTCGGCTTTCAGCACGTTGTGGTTCACGCCGTAGACGATGGTCGCGTCGACGTCCTTGCCGCCCGGCGCCGAGATGATGACCTTCTTCGCGCCGCCCTTCAGGTGCGCGCTCGCCTTTTCCTTGGTCGTGAAGAAGCCCGTGCACTCCATCACGACGTCGACGCCCAGCTCGCCCCACGGCAGTTCGGCCGGGTTGCGGTTGGCCAGCACGCGGATACGGTCGCCGTTGACGACGAGGTAGTCGCCGTCGACCTTCACTTCACCGGGGAACTTGCCGTGTGCCGTGTCGTATTGCGTCAGATGCGCATTGGTCTTCGCGTCACCCAGGTCGTTGATCGCAACGATCTGGATGTCGTGCTTCTTGCCGTTCTCATAGAACGCGCGAAGCGTGTTACGGCCGATGCGGCCGTAGCCATTGATAGCGACGCGAATGGTCATGGTTTATCTCCTAAGGGCTGAAAAATTCTGAAACCAGTGCTGCACTGGCGCCGACGCGAGGCTGGGGCGGCCCGGCGGGGCGCTCAAGGCAGCGGGCCCGCCAGATCTTGCCGATCAGGCGGGCCCGTTACGCATGCTTAGTTGTCGAGCGCGGCCTTGGCCGTCGCGACGACATGATCGACCGTGAAGCCGAAGTGCTTGAACAGCACGCCAGCCGGGGCCGATTCGCCGAACGTGTCGATGCCGACCACGCCGCCTTCGAGGCCCACGTATTTGCGCCAGAAGTCGGTCACGCCGGCTTCGATCGCGACGCGGCGCACGCCCTTGGGCAGCACGCGCTCGCGGTATTCGGCGTCCTGCTTGTCGAACACGTTGGTCGACGGCATGGACACCACGCGGGCGCCGATGCCTTCGCGCTGCAGCGCCTCGACGGCCTTCATCGCCAGTTCGACTTCAGAGCCCGTGGCGATCAGGATGATCTTGCGGCTCGGGATGTCGTCGTTCCAGTCCTTGAGGACGTAGCCGCCCTTGGCGATGTTCGCGATCTGCGCGTCCGTGCGCTCGTTGAACTGCAAGTTCTGACGGCTGAAGATCAGCGACGACGGGCCGTGATGCGCGATCGACTCGGTCCAGGCCACCGCGGTTTCCACGGTGTCGGCCGGACGCCAGAGCGTCATGTTCGGGATCAGGCGCAGGCTTGCGACCTGTTCGATCGACTGGTGCGTCGGGCCGTCTTCGCCGAGACCGATCGAGTCGTGCGTGAACACGAAGATCGACGGGCACTTCATCAGCGCGGCCACGCGCAGCGCGTTGCGGCTGTAGTCCGAGAACGTGAGGAACGTGCCACCGAACGCCTTGTAGCCGCCGTGCAGGTTAAGGCCGTTGAGCGCCGCGCTCATGCCGAACTCGCGCACGCCGTAGTTGATGTGGTTGCCCCACTGGATGCCGGTTTCGCCGGCCTTGGCGGCGCGCACGGGCTTCGAAGCCTTCCAGTTCGTGAGGTTCGAGCCGGTCAGGTCGGCCGAGCCGCCCAGCAGTTCGGGCAGTGCCGCGGCGAGGCCTTCGATGGCCTGCTGCGAAGCCTTGCGCGTGGCAACCGTTTCCTTGCGCGAATCGGCGCCGGCGACGATCGCGGCGGCCTTCTGCGCCCAGTCGGCGGGCAGCTTGTGCGCCATGCGGCGCTCGAACTCGGCGGCTTCGGCCGGGTACTTCGACTTGTACGCGGCGAACTGCTCGTTCCATGCGGCTTCGAACTTCGCACCGGCGTCCTTCGCGTCCCAGTCTGCGTAGACTTCCTGCGGTAGCGTGAACGGCTCCCACTTCCAGCCCGCGGCTTCGCGCCACTTGGCAATTTCTTCGGCGCCGAGCGCCGCGCCGTGCACGTCGTGGCCGCCCTGCTTGGTGGGCGCGCCCTTGCCGATGATGGTCTTGCAGCAGATCAGCGTGGGCTTGTCCGAGGCCTTGGCCTTCTGGATGGCCGCGTCGACCGCGTCCACGTCATGGCCGTCCACGTGCGGGATCACGTTCCAGCCGTAGGCTTCGAAGCGTTCCGGCGTGTTGTCGTGGAACCAGTTGACCACGTCGCCGTCGATCGAGATGCCGTTGTCGTCGTACAGCGCGATCAGCTTGTTCAGCTTGAGCGTGCCGGCGAGCGAGCAGGCTTCGTGCGAGATGCCTTCCATCAGGCAGCCGTCGCCGAGGAACACATAGGTGTGGTGATCGACGATCTTCGCGTCGGCCTTGTTGAATTCCGCGGCGAGCAGCGCTTCGGCCAGCGCCATGCCGACCGAGTTCGCCAGCCCCTGGCCGAGCGGGCCCGTGGTCGTCTCGACGCCCGGCGTGATGCCGAACTCGGGGTGACCCGGCGTCTTCGAGTGCAGCTGACGGAAGTTCTTCAGTTCCGCCATCGGCAGGTCGTAGCCCGTCAGGTGCAGCAGCGAGTACAGCAGCATCGAGCCGTGGCCGTTCGACAGCACGAAGCGATCGCGGTCGCTCCAGAGCGGGTTCGTCGGGTTATGGCGCAGATGGCGCGACCACAGCGCAACGGCGATCTCGGCCATGCCCATGGGCATGCCGGGGTGACCGGAGTTCGCTTGCTGAACGGCGTCCATGGACAGCGCACGAATGGCGTTGGCCATCAACTGGGTGGTAGCGGGGGAGGCGGAGGACGAGGTCGTCATGTCGAGTCCGGAAGTGTGCAAAAAGCGGCGCGGGCGGCGCAGGTCGCGAACAGCGCATATTGCGAGGGCAAACTGCGGCGCACACAGCAGCGCGGGAGTCCGGAAGCTCGGCAAATCGCCCGCTCAGGCGCACATGCGGCGCCAGGAGACGCGAAACGGCCGGAGCAAACGGAGAGGGCTGCAAAGCGGAATATTCTAGCAGATCGTGGGGATGAACCCTGGTCGTAAGGCGTGCGGTATGCGCCGTGCGCGCCGTGGTCCTCGCGTTGGCCTCCGCCGCGGCCGACGTCCGCTTCACACCCCTATAATGGCTCTGTTGGCCCTATTTTTTGCGCGATTTTCGCGCGCTCCAGCGCACCAGCAGCGCCTCTCGACCTCCGTGACCGACTCCCTCCTCTTCCATCCTGCGGCAGATGCGCTCTACGGCTTTCCTGGCGCGCGCCGCCTCGCCGCGGCCGATACGCCGTGGCAGCGCATCGAGGTCTGGGACACGCCGCAACTGGGCTGCCTGTTCACGCTGGACGGCCGCCCGATGACCTCCGCCGGCGACGAGTTCATCTATCACGAATGCATGACGCACCCGGCCGCGCTCACGCATCCCGCGCCCCGCGCGGCGCTCGTGCTGGGTGGCGGCGACGGCGGCGCGGCGCGCCAGCTGCTGCGCCACCCGGACATCGAGCGCATCGTCGTGGCCGAACTGGACCCGGACGTGGTGCGCCTGACAGGCGACTATCTTCCCGAGGTGCGCGGCGACGCCTTCGAGGATCCGCGCGTGGAACTCGTGATCGGCGACGCGGCCGCGTTTGTCGCCTCCGCGCAGGAACGCTTCGACCTCGTCGTATTCGATCTGACCCCACCGGATTCGCCGGCTGCCGGCCTCTACACACCGGCGTTCTACGCTGCGCTCAAGCGTGTGATGAACACCGACGCGCTCGTCTCGCTCCATCTGGGCTCGCCGTTCCATCATGCGCAGCGCGTGGGCGCGCTGCTTGGCGGGCTGCGCGCGGCCTTCGCCGTCGTGCGGCCGCTTTCAGCCTACGTGCCGCTCTACGGCTCACTCTGGCTCATGGCGATCGCGAGCGACGCGCTCGACCCGGCCGGCGTCGACGAGACCACGTTGCAGGCGCGCGCAGCCGGGCGGCGCCTCGAGGGCTTGCGCTACTACGACCCGCGACTGCACGCGGCGCTGTTAAAAGGTTCATGCACAGCCCGCGATAAACTAGGCGAAGTCCTGCAGCTCTAGGGGTCCTGCCCGTGGAGACTGGCTGGTTCCAAAGCGCTTTATCCTGGCGCCGTTGCCCGGAGCGGCACGGCGCTTCATCCGAACCGCGAATCTGGAGAGACTCGATGACCGCACCCCGTCCTGCCGGCGTGCCATGGCTGACCCCGTATCTGACGGTGCGCGACGCGCGCGCGTCGATGGACTTCTATCGGGCAGCACTCGGTTTTGCGGTACGCGACAGCGTGGAGGACGACGGCGCGATCATGCACGTGGAAATGACCTACCACGATCAGCTGATCGTCATGTTCGCGCCGGAGGGCGCGTTCGGTTCGACGGCGCGCACGCCCAAAAGCGCACAGACCGTCGCGCCGCAATCTTTTTATCTGTATGTCGACGATGTCGACGCGGTGTATGCGCGGGCGCTCGAAGCCGGCGCGAAATCGTTGAGCGAGCCGCAGGACCAGTTCTGGGGGGACCGTTTCGCGCAGGTCGAAGACCTCGACGGTTACCGCTGGGCGCTCGCTCGGCACTTGTCCTGATTCAATGAGAAATAGTTCTATGCCCCGCTTTTTCGTCGGCAACGCCCTGCAATCCGACGAGGTCGTCACCCTTCCCGACGAAGTCACGCGCCACGTCCAGGTACTGCGCCTGCAGCCCGGCGACAGCATCGTGCTGTTCGACGGTCTTGGCGGCGAGTACAGCGCCGAGATCGTCGGCATGGAGCGCCGCGACACGCAGGTGCGCATCGGGCCTCACCGCGACGTCGACGCCGAGCCGCCTTACCGCATCACGCTCGCCCAGGGCATTGCCGGCAACGACAAGATGGACTGGCTGATCGAAAAGGCTGTCGAACTGGGCGCGACGAACTTCGTGCCGCTCACCGCCGCGCGCAGCGTCGTGCGGCTTTCGGGCGAGCGCGCCGTGCGCCGCCAGGCGCACTGGCAGCGCATCGTCCAGGCCTCGTGCGAACAATGCGGGCGCAACCGCCTGCCCGACGTCGCGCCCGCGCGTGACATCGCCGCGTGGCTCGACTCCCTGGCCAAGCACCCCGGCGAGGGCGAACTGCGCCTGCTGCTCTCGCCACGCGCCAACGTCGCGTTCTCGACCTTGCCGGTCGAGCCGCCTTCGGGCGCAGTGACGGTGCTGATCGGGCCTGAGGGCGGACTCTCGTCGCAGGAAGAGGAGGCGGCGCTCGATCACGGCTTCCTCGCCGTGGGGCTCGGGCCGCGCGTGCTGCGTACCGAAACAGCGGGCATCGCGGTGCTCGCCGCGCTCGCCGCGCGCTGGGGCGGCTGGTAGGCGCAGCGGGTAAAAATGACAAAGCCCGCCGGAAGGCGGGCTCGCGATTTTCTGTCGCATGCGCGCGACGGAACGTGAGTCGAAGGTCAGGCGAACGAATAAAAAACGCGGAACGGCACCTTGCGCTCGGCCCAGTATTCCGAAGCCTCGCGAAATACGTCGAGCAGCGTCTCCCGCCCGTCCTTGTCGAACTTCTGGGCGATCGGCAGCCCTTCCAGCACGATCACGAAACCCGGCTGCTCGCCGGCCTTCTGCACCAGATCGGTCAGGCAGTCGTACAAGCCGTCGTAGTTCTTGCCGAAATGTTTCGGAAACAGAAACGACGTGGCAATGGTCTCGAGTACTTCCTGCTTGGTTTGCGCATTCGCGCAGAACGCATAGAGGAAATGCTCCTGCAGCCGCTGGGCTTCGTCCGAGAGATCCTGAATGCGAAACGCCCGGATCGACTGGACAATATTCGGCTGCACGGTCGAAAACAGGCTCATGGCCCCCTCGTTCGATGAAAGCCCCGCCTCATCCTGGCGCGCCTCGCTGTCGTGCTTCAACTGCATGACGCGCTGGAACAGGTTGCCTTCCCCGGACGCGAACAGATCGCTCGCGACCCGGGGGTCGTGCGCGTAAACGTTATCGCTCATGCCGCTCATCCCGGTGTCAATCAATAATTCGCCTGAAACTGGCGTAGTGGTCGTCGGAGTAGTAACAGTTGTCGGTCCGCTTGCGTGGGCCGCCGCAAACGATGCGCTTGGCACCGCGGTTGTGCGCGCCCGGCGTCGGGACCGTGTACTCGTGATAGTAGCCCCGCCGCTGCGGTGGCAATATCCGCTCAAAATTCCCGAATACGACGCCGTCCTTCTCGAAAGGGAACGGGCCGCCCGCCGCAATCAGGCTCAACGTGCCTACCGCCTCACGCGGAAGTTCGTTGACCGAAATGCTGCCGACCGAATTACCCGCCTCTTCCGGCTGGCTCGTGCGCGCCTGAGCGCCACCTGCCGCAAGCGCTGCGGTTGCGACCAGCGCCACCGCGGCGGCGCGCCGCAAGCCAGACAAACTGCCGCCGAAACAATGAGTTAGACGAGGCGCCATCGCCTGGTTCCCGCTTCCCTGGTTACGCGTTCGACGACCATGAAAGGTGTAAGGGTATCGCTAATGATGCCTGGAAGCAACGTTAGTCAGGCGAGGAGGACCACAGCCCGACCCCGCACAAGGGCCAAACCGGTAAATCTTACAATCTAATTTTGCGCGATTTTGCCAGATCGAGCCGGGTCTCGCGGGCAAAAAAATCGGCGCGCTCACAGGAGCACGCCGATTTCGGGAACCGCGTCGCCGGCAACCCGAGCAACTGAGCTTAACGTGCCGCGTTCACGTCTGCGACGAGCAGCGCCGTCATGTTGACGATGCGGCGCACCGTGGCGGAAGCCGTGAGCACGTGCACCGGCTTGGCCGCGCCCAGCAGGATCGGCCCGATGGCGATGTTGTTGCCGGCTGCCGTCTTGAGCAGGTTGTAGGAAATGTTCGCCGCGTCGATGTTCGGCATGATGAGCAGATTCGCTTCGCCTTCGAGCGTCGACTCGGGCAGGATTTCCTTGCGCAGGTTCGCGTCGATCGCCACGTCGCCGTGCATTTCGCCGTCCACGTGCAGGTCCGGCGCGCGCTCCTGGAGGATCTCGAGCAGGTCGCGCATCTTCTGGGCGCTCGGCGCGTTGCTCGAACCGAAGTTCGAGTGCGAGCACAGCGCGATCTTCGGCTCGATGCCGAAGCGGCGCACTTCCTCGGCCGCCATGATGGTGATTTCCGCGAGCTGCTCCGGCGTCGGGTCGACGTTGACGTGCGTGTCGGCGATGAAAATCTGCCGGTTCGGCAGCACCAGCGCGTTCATCGCCGCGTAGACGTTGCAACCCGTCTTCTTGCCGATCACCTGGTCGATGAAGTGCAGGTGGCGATGGGTCGTGCTGACCGTGCCGCAGATCATGCCGTCGGCTTCGCCCTTTTCCACCAGCATCGAGCCGATCAGCGTGGTGCGGCGGCGCATTTCGAGCTTAGCCATTTGCTGCGTGATGCCCTTGCGCGCCATGAGCTTTGCATAGGTCTGCCAGAACTCGCGGTAGCGCTCGTCGTGGTCGGTGTTCACGACCGTGTAGTCCTGGCCGGCGTGCAGGCGCAGGCCGTAGCGCGCGATGCGCTGCTCGATCACCGACGGGCGGCCGATCAGGATGGGCTTCGCGAGCTTTTCGTCGACCACGATCTGCACCGCGCGCAGGATGCGCTCTTCTTCGCCCTCGGCGAACACGATGCGCTTCTTCTCCGGCTCCACGGCGCGCGCGAGCTGGAAGATCGGCTTCATGGTCGTGCCGCTGTGGTAGACGAACTGCTGGAGGTGCTGCTCGTAGGCGTCCATGTCCTCGATCGGACGGGTCGCGACGCCCGAGTCCATCGCTGCCCTGGCCACAGCCGGCGCGATCTTGACGATCAGGCGCGGGTCGAAGGGCTTCGGAATCAGATACTCGGGCCCGAACTGCAGATCCTGGATGCCGTAGGCCGTGGCCACGACATCGCTTTGCTCCTGGCGCGCCAGTTCCGCAATCGCGTTCACCGCGGCGATTTCCATTTCGCGCGTGATGGTGGTCGCGCCCGCGTCGAGCGCGCCGCGGAAGATGAACGGGAAGCACAGGACGTTGTTCACCTGGTTCGGGTAGTCCGTGCGGCCCGTGGCGAGCACGGCGTCCGGACGCACTTCGAGCGCGAGCTCCGGCAGGATTTCCGGCGTCGGGTTGGCGAGCGCGAGGATGAGCGGCTTGGCCGCCATCTGCTTGACCATCTCCTGCTTGAGCACGCCGCCAGCCGAAAGGCCGAGGAAAATATCGGCGCCTTCGATCACTTCGGCGAGCGTGCGCGCGTGGGTTTCCCGCGCGAATCGCTCCTTGTCCGGGTCCATCAGCTCGGTGCGGCCCTTGTAGACCACGCCCGCCAGGTCGGTGACGACGATGTTTTCGAGCGGCAGGCCGAGGTCGACGAGCAGGTCCAGACACGCCAGCGCGGCCGCGCCTGCGCCCGAGGCGACCAGCTTCACGTCCTTGATGTCCTTGCCCACGACCTTCAGGCCGTTCGTGAAGGCGGCCGCCACCACGATGGCCGTGCCGTGCTGGTCGTCGTGGAAGACCGGAATCTTCATGCGCTTGCGCGCTTCGCGTTCGACGATGAAGCACTCGGGCGCCTTGATGTCTTCGAGGTTGATGCCGCCGAAGGTGGGTTCGAGCGCGGCGATCACGTCGACGAGCTTGTGCGGGTCCGTCTCGTTGAGTTCGATGTCGAACACGTCGATGCCCGCGAACTTCTTGAAGAGCACCGCCTTGCCTTCCATCACCGGCTTCGAGGCGAGCGGCCCGATGTTGCCGAGGCCAAGCACGGCCGTGCCGTTCGACACGACGCCCACGAGGTTGCTGCGCGCCGTGAAGCGCGCGGCGTTGAGCGGATTCTCGACAATCGCCTCGCACGCGAACGCGACGCCCGGCGAATACGCGAGCGAGAGATCACGCTGATTGATCATCTGCTTGGTCGGCGCGATCGCGATCTTCCCGGGCGTGGGGAACTCGTGATAATCGAGGGCGGCTTCGCGAAGCTTGTTCGTAGCGGGATTCGACATGGGAGGCAGGACGTGAGTGCGGATTAGAATGACAACTCGAACGCTAAGTTGACCGATTGTAGCGCCAATCCCAGACGGCATTCCTTTCAGTTCGGGCGCAAGTGCCGCGACCGCGATGGGGGGAAAAGCCACGCCAGGGCGCCCTATGCGGCGACGGCCATACCCCAACTGTCATAACCCTTTCGTCATGCTTTCCGAGTTCTCCCTGATTGACCGATATTTTGCGCGGCGAGCGCGCACGAACACGCAACGCGCCACGCTGGGCATCGGCGACGACTGCGCGCTCATCGCGCCCGCCGCGGGCGAAATGCTGGCCGTCTCGACCGACATGCTGGTGGAAGGCCGCCACTTCTTCCCCGACATCGATCCGCACGCGCTCGGCCACAAGGCGCTCGCCGTGAATCTCTCTGACCTCGCCGCGATGGGTGCGCAGCCGCTCGGCTTCACGCTCGCGTTCGCGCTCCCCAAGGCGGATGAGGACTGGCTAGCCGCGTTCAGCGCGGGCCTCTTCGAGCTGGCCGAGCGCTTCGACTGCGAATTGATCGGCGGCGATACCACGGCAGGGCCGCTGAACCTCTGCCTGACGGTGTTCGGCTCAGTGCGTCAGGATGCCGCGCTTCGGCGCGACGCCGCCCAGGCGGGAGACGACATCTGGGTTTCCGGCACGCCCGGCGATGCGCGCGCAGGCCTCGGCATGATGCGTGGCGAATGGCCGGTGAGCGAGCCCGACGCCGCGCACTTGCGCCGGGCGCTCGAATACCCTGAACCGCGCGTGGCGCTGGGCCTCGCGCTGCGCGGCGTGGCGCGCGCGGCGCTCGACGTATCGGACGGCCTGGCCGGCGACCTGCGCCATATTCTGGAACGCTCGCACCTCGCCGCGACGATCGACGTCGACGCCCTGCCGCTCTCGCCTGCGCTCGCGCGCCTGCCGCGCGACGTGCAGCTGCAATGCGCGCTCGCGGGCGGCGACGACTACGAACTGTGCTTCACGGCGGCGCCCGCGCAGCGCGACGCGGTCGAGGCGGCGGCGCAACAGGCGGGTGTGCGCGTCACGCTCATCGGTACAATGACTTCCCGCACTTCGCCGCAAGCCGCCCCCGAGATCGCCTGGCGCGACGCGGGTGGCACGCCGCTCAACCTGACGTTGCAAGGTTTCGATCACTTCCATGCAGACTGACCCCACGCCCTCGCCCGCCGGTCAGCCGGCTCCTCCGGCAGGCTCGGCAAGCAACGCCGCCGCACCCGGCACGGGCGCTCAGGCCGGTGGCCCGCGCCGCGCCGACGCGCCGTTCATGCTCACCCATCCGCTGCACATCGTTTCGCTCGGCTTCGGCTCGGGGCTCTCGCGCCTCGCGCCCGGCACGGCCGGCACGCTGTTCGCCTGGGCGTCCTTCGAGGTGCTCAACCGCTATCTCACGGTGACCGAGTGGGGACTGCTGATCTTCTTCGGCTTCTTTGCGGGCATCTGGATCACGGCCTTCACGGCGAAGAAGCTGCGCACGGATGATCCCTCGGCCATCGTCTGGGACGAGATCGTGGCGTTCTGGCTCGTGCTGCTCATGATCACGCCCGTCGATTTCGAGGGCCGGCTGTGGGCCTTCGTCGTCTTCCGGTTTTTCGACATGGTGAAGCCGCCGCCCATCCGCTATTTCGACCGGCGCTTCAAGGGCGGCCTCGGCATCATGCTCGACGACATCGTCGCCGCATTCTTCACACTGCTCGTCATCGCGCTCTGGCGCATGTCGGTGTAACGCCACGTCGCCGCCACGCCGCCGCCAACCCAACGGATTGCTGCAATGTCTACCGATTCCGTCGTCCACCAACTCGCCATCCGCGTCGGCAACAAGCTGCGCGACGGGCGGCTCATGCTCGCGACCGCCGAGTCCTGCACGGGCGGCATGGTCGCCACCGCCATCACCGACATTTCCGGCAGCAGCGTCTGGTTCGAACGCGGCTTCGTCACCTACTCGAACCAGGCGAAAACCGAGATGATCGGCGTGCCGCCCGAACTCATCGACAAGCACGGCGCGGTGAGCGAACCGGTCGCGCGTGCGATGGCCGAAGGCGCGCTCAGCAACAGCCGGGCACAGGTTTCGCTCTCCATCACCGGCGTCGCCGGACCGGGCGGCGGCACGCCGGAAAAGCCGGTTGGCATGGTGTCGTTCGGCTGGAGCAACCGGCTGCATACGAGCGTCGAGACGCTGGTCTTCAAGGGCGACCGCGAACAGATCCGCGTGCAGGCCGCCGCGCACGCGCTGCGCGGGCTGCTCGCGTTCATCGACGAACAGGAACGCTAAAACCGGCCCGCGCCTCGCTGGAGCGCCGGCCGGGCCCATCAAGGAGGCCCATGCCATGGCAGCCGCGAATACCGCAGTCGAAGAATTGATCCGCCGCTTCGGGCTTGAACCGCACCCCGAAGGCGGCTACTACAGCGAAACCTATCGAGCCGACAAGCTCGTGCGGCGCGACGGCGCAGCCGCCGCAGAGGGCACGCGCGCAGCCTCGACGGCCATCTACTTCCTGCTGGCGGAAGGCGCCTATTCGGCATGGCACCGGATCCGCTCCGACGAGCTCTGGCACTTCTACGCGGGCTCGCCCCTCGAGATTCATTCGATCGACGAACGCGGCGTGCTCTCCACGCGCAAGCTCGGCCACGCGCTCGACCATCCGGGCACCGTGTTCCAGGCGGTGGTCCCGGCCGGACACTGGTTCGCGGCGCGCTGCTGCGATCCTTCGACCTATGCGCTCGTGGGCTGCACGGTGGCGCCGGGGTTCGAGTTCAGCGAGTTCGAGATCGCCGATGCGAACGCGCTCGCGGGAAAATACCCGCTGCATCGATCGATCATCGAGTTGCTCGGCAAACCGGCGTCCGTTGCGGCTGCGGCCACGAAGAAAGATTAGGGGCGCGGCGTCCCCTGGGAGGAGATCACCTGCCACCCGCGCGGACCGCCACGCACGAAGACGTCGGTGAACGCTGCCTGCTTCGCGGCAGCGCCGGCGTTCACTCGATACTCGACGACGCCGGTGACGAGGCCGGTGTCGCCGGACACGCGCACGTTCACGAAAACGAAGCGCTGCGTGTAGCTCTCGGGTGCCTTGTGCCCGGCCATTGCATCGACCCTGTCCTGGATCGCACCGCGTTCGGTGACCTGAACGAAATCGGCATGCAGTAGTTGATCGAGAGCCGGCCTGTCGGCGGCGATCTGGGCCGCCACCCAGGCATTCTCGATTTGCCCGATTTGTGCTTTGTCCGAGGCCTCATCGGCATGGGCAGCGGCCGAAGACAGGCAAACCGCGCCGACAACGGCCAACGCGATAGCCAGTTTGAAACGATGCTTCATAGCTTTACCTTTACTGGAGTAGCCAAGGCTCGGATGCCGACGCGCACCGCCTGCCACTCGCGTGTTCTGTTGCACCGCCACGGTTACCCGTGGCGGCCGGCGTTGTTATCTGGGTGATCAGAATCCGAACGTCGCGCCAACCGAAGCGCCAGTGCTGCCGCCGCTGCCAGTCGAACGGGCAAGGTGCGCGTTCAGCAGCAGGCGGTTGCTCACATACCAGTTCGCACCGAGTGCCAGGGCGCTTTCGCCGCCGTAGGTACCGGCCGCGACGGCCATCTGGAAGTTGCCTTCCGCCCGTGCGTTCGGGATGAGCGACGAAGCTGCCATCGCCGTGGCGCCCAGCGCGTTCATCTGCTTGCGAACGACGCCGATCTGCTGGTTCGTGTATGCGTTGGACTGCTGCGTCGCCTGCTGCACGGCGCTGCCCGTCGCATTGCTGACCGCGTCGTTCAACTGGTCGACGTTGACCGCGTCCGTGCCCGCGGTGCCCGCCGCGACGTTGGCAATCTGGCGCTCGCTGCCCGCCGAGCCCACCGACACCGTGTTTGCACGATCGGCCACCGAGCCTGCGCCCAGCGCGACCGAGTTCTGCGCGGTTGCTGTTGCGCCCGCGCCAAGCGCCGTCGAATTCTTCGCGGTGGCTTGCGAGCGCGCGCCATACGCCGACGACGTCTCCCCGCTTGCCACCGAATTCGCGCCGCCTGCGGTGGCATGCGTGCCGCTTGCGGTGGCCGCTTCGGTGTTGCGATCGCCTTGTGCCGAGAACATCGGGTCGGTCGCGTTTTCGGCGATGTTGGTGACGTTCGCGATCGCCGCGTTCATCTGACCGACGTTCACCGCGTCCGAATCCGCCACGCCGTCAGCCAGGTTGTGGATCGAAACCGGCGTGGTCGAACCCGGGCCGCCCAACGTGATCGAGTCGTGCGCCGACGAGTCGTACATCACGGCATCGGCGAGCTGGCTGCTGATGTTGGTGACGCTCTGGCTCACTGCGTACAGCTGCGAACCGTTCACCGCATCCACGCTCGATGCGGTCACCGCGCCGTTCGACACACCCGTCAGGACACGCGTACCCGCCGTGCCCGTGAAGTCCACGGTTGTGCCACCCGTGTCCTTCGCCACCGTCACCATGCTCGTCGGCGAGGCTTGCCGCACCAGACCGATCGTGCCGTTGTTGATGTTGTTCGTCAGGTTCATGATGTCGGTCGTGTTCTGCGTCACGCGGCCGTCGAGGTTCGTCAGTGCGCCGCCCACGTTGTTGAACGTGTCGCCACCGATCAGGTACGTCGGGGCCGAGATCGAGCCGTCGCTGTTCACCGTCGAGCCGCCGCCGAACGAATCCGCCGTCGAGCTGGCCAGGTTGTACAGCTGCGAGCCGTTCACCGCGTCGAGACTCGTCGCGCTCAGCACGCCATTCGCCACGTTGTGCAGCGCCACCGGCGTGGTCGAATCCACACCGCCTAGCGTCACCGAGTCGTGCGCCGACGTGTCGTACTTGACCGCATCAGCGAGTTGGCCGTTGATGTTCGTGACGTCTCCCGCGAGATCCGAGATGCTCTGGTTCGTTGCATTGAGCTGCGAGCCGTTCACCGCATCCACGCTCGAGGCGTTCACCGCGCCGTTCGACACACCCGTCAGGACACGCGTACCCGCCGTGCCCGTGAAGTCCACGGTCGTGCCACCCGTGTCCTTCGCCACCGTCACCATGCTCGTCGGCATGGCTTGCTGCACCAGACCGATCGTGCCGTTGTTGATGTTGTTCGTCAGGTTCGTGATGTCGGTCGTGTTCTGCGTGACCTGCTGGTTGGTCGCGAAAAGTTCCGAGCCATTCACCGCGTCGGTCGACGAAGCCGTCAGTTGGCCTGCCGCAACGTTGGTGATCGTGCGCTCCTTCCCCGCCGAACCCACCGAGACCGTGCTCTTCGCGTTCGTGCCGGCGAAGGTGTAGCCATTGCCGCCGATCGTTGCGCCCGGCGTGTTCACCACGGCTGCTGTGGTCGTACCCGTGCCCAGCGCCACGTCGTTTGCATTGCTCGCGACGGCCAACTTGCCTATCGCCATCGAACCATCACCGACTGACGTCGCGCCGCTGCCGATGGCGACCGAGGTGGCGCCGGTCGACGTCGTCAATACGCCCATCGCCACCGACCCGTAGCCCAACGCGGCGTTGTAACTGCCCATTGCGGCAGAGAAATCGCCACTTGCTATTGTGCGGTAGCCCAGAGCGCTGCTGGCATCGCCGGCTGCCGTTGCGAGCGAACCCACCACGGTTCCAAATGCGCCCGTAGCGGTGGCACCGAAGCCAATCGCGCCCGCATTCTGGCCACTGGCAAGCGCGTATTGGCCGATTGCCATTGTTCCTGCGCCTGTTGCACTGGCATTGGAGCCGATCGCAAGGTTGAGCTGCTGGAGAGAACGACCATCGGCACTAACCAGATACTGGTTTGAAGTATCAGCCGCGTAAGCGCTCGTACCGATCGCAACGTTTGCGTCAACGCCGCTGTCATTCGCAGCGGTGCTGCCACTCCCGCCGGCGCTATACGCGTGCGCCTGGCTGGCCACGCCAAGCGCCGCTGCCGCGATCACGATCGCATTCGCCGCACCTCCCTTCTTCTTGCCTTTGGCACGTTCCGGAGCCGCAACCCATGTCCCCGTCGCCTCATTCCACACTGGGCGATAAACCATATTCATTCGTATTCCTTAACTATATTTAAACATTGAAACTGGCTTTGCAGAGTTTGCAAATTGCCTGGAGTTGCGCCGCGCCGGATCTAATCGCCCGACTTCAAGTCCGGTTTTCGTTCATGCACGATTGGCACAGACAAGCTCGTTCTGCCGTGAGAAAGAAGCGGATAGCGGCTAGCGGGCCGAATACGGCACGTTCGACACAGAGCCGGCAAAGGAGTGATTCGGGACGCTCGCGCGCCTCGCGCGAGGTGAAAGACGAAATGCCACCTCAGCATCATGACTCCGATGCTAAGGAAGGCCGAAGGCGGGATGAATCAGACAACTCCTATTGTTCAGCCACCAGGCTGAAATAGTTCTTAGTTATTAGCGAGCACCACCAAGAAAAAAGTGCTCGTTTCGCAAGCCGGAATGCCACGCCGTCAGACAAGCGCTGTCAGGCATTGACATATAATGAACTGGCACGCTTTGCTGCAAAGCATGGGCCTGTGTTGCATCCTTCAGGCATCCCCTCAAGATTCCTAACTTTTGGCAACTCGATTGCGCCCATGACGGAAAAGACGCGAAACGTGTGGATCAGCGCGGCCAGCGACGCCCCAGCCACACCAACGCAGGAAAGAGCGCCAATGGGCAAGTGTCGCGCCGATCCGCACGCCGATTGGGTGCGCTTCACCCAGGATCGCGGATCCGCATGATGCCCAGCTTCGGTCGCCGCCATGGCGCCCCTCCCACTTCGCCGTACGCCGCGCTCGAGGCGCTCCAGCGCAACCTCAGGCGTGAACGGCGCGTCTTCGCACTGCTGACCGGCCTGCTGATCCTTGCGGCGCTGTGCATGGCCGCCGCCGCGCTCGGCGGCATCGCGTTCAGCGCACTGCGCGCGCAGGCGCTGGAGGCGAACACGCTCAGTGCGAAGGCCAACGCGCGGCTCGACCGGCTGTACACGCTGCTCGGCAGTGCAGGCGTCGTCCTCGTGCTCGAGACCGCCTCGGCATCGACGGCACCGTTGAACGCCGAGCCAACCTCCCGCTGCGCGACGACCTTCGAAGGCATGGACGGGTCGCCAGATCTGAGGGCAGTGTGCGAGCACATGGCGGGGGTGCTCGACATCGTCTCTTCCGATGTGCCCATCATGTTGCTGCGCGCCGACGGCGGCGCGGCGTATAGCCGTGGTGTCGCGCCCAAGGGGTCGCAATTGCGGCCGGCCGAAGCCGCGCGCACGCTGGCCGATGCCGCGCTCCTGCAGATCACGACCCACGGCCTGGATCCGGTCGCGGCAGCCAAAGGTATCAAGGTCGCCTGGTTCCGCCCACCCGAAGCGCTCGGCTTCCCGCCCGATCTCGTGCTCGGCGCATTGCCGGTGCTCAGGAACGGTACGCTCTACGCGTTCACGATCACCAGCGTCGATCTCGACTCGCTCCTCCTCGCCCAGAGCACCAGCGTCCCGTCGATCCCCCCGACGCTGTTCGGCGCTGACGGCATCATGCTCGCCGGCCCGCTGCCCCCTGCTGGCGCGCAGTATCTCGACCGACGCCTTGCGAACCTTGCCCCCGGCAACTTCCACGTACTCCCCCGCTTCGGCGTCGCGCTGCGCGAAGCGCCGCTCGTGCATGGCTTTGGGCACTTCATGGTGGCGCTGTCGTGGGGCGAGCTTTTCGCGATCACGCGCACGCCCGTCATCATCGTCCTGATCCTGACGGCCGCCCTTATTGCCATGCTCACCGTGCTGTCGCGCTACTGGAATCGCCGGGTGCTGACGCGCACCTACGACGAAGCCACACGCGCGCTCGAAGGCGAGTTGCTCAATCATCTGCTCGTGCACGCCACGCCGGTAGGCCTGTGCATCGTCAGGCGCAGCAACTTCGAGATCGTCGTGGCGAACCAGATCGTGCGCAATGTTCTCGGCATCGACGAGTACGCCACGCATTTGCCGAGCGCGCTGTGTGTCGAGTTCGAACAGCACGGGCCGTGGCCCGCCCCCACGAAACACGAGGACGAGACGACGGTGTACGAGTTGCCGTACTCGCTCGAGCGGCCCGGCAAGGAAGCGCTCCATCTCGCCATCACCTATGCGCCGGCCACGATGAACCACGAAGCCGTCCTGTTCTGTGCGATAGCGGACATGTCGGAGCGCCACGAAGCGGAGCGCCTGCTGCGCGAAGCCAAGCGCATGAGCGACGAAGCCGCGCGCGCCAGGGTGAGCTTCTTCGCGGCGATGAGCCACGAGATCCGCACGCCGCTCGCTTCGCTCGTCGGCAATATCGAACTCGTCGCGCGCGGGCCGCTCGCGCCGGAACAGGGCGCGCGCGTGCAGGCCATGCAAAACTCCTCGGCCGAACTGCTGCAGATCGTGAGCGACGTGCTCGATTTTTCGAAAATCGACGTGGGTCAGATGAAGCTGGTCGAAGAACCTGGCTCGATTGCGGCGCTCCTCGTCCGCATCGCGCTCGCCCATGCGCCGCTCGCCGTGCGCCAGCACCTGCCGTTCTATCTCGTGATGGATCGGGCCATTCCGGTGCAACTTCGCTTCGACGCCGTGCGCGTCGCGCAGATCGCCAACAATCTGCTCAGCAATGCCTTCAAATTCACCCGCTCCGGGAAGATCGTCCTGCGCGCGCGCTGGCGCGAAGGTGCGCTTGAGATCAGCGTGAGCGACTCCGGCGACGGCATTGCCGATGACCTCAAGCCACACCTGTTCCAGCCCTTCACGCAAGGCGACGCCCATCGGCTCACGCAAGCGCGCGGCACCGGCCTCGGGCTTTCGATCTGCGCCCGGCTCGCCCAGTTGATGCACGGCCGCGTCGAACTCGACAGCGCGCTCGGCGTCGGAACACGCGTGGCCGTCACGCTGCCGCTGCGCCCCGAGGGCGAGGCCACGGCTGGCGATGAATGGACGCTGCCCGACGCACATCCCGCCATCCTGTGCCGCGCGCCGGAGAACCGCGAGTGGCTGGCCAACCTGTTCGACAGCCGCAGCAGCACGCCGACCTTCCTGAGCCTCGACGCGCCGCCGCATGACTGCACGTTCGACTACCTGCTCGTGACCGACGAATTCACCGGCGACGACATCGCTTCGCTCTGGCCGGACCGCGCGAAAATCATATGGCTGCGCCAGGACGGACCGCTCGTCCCGCTCGAACTCGACGGCGGCGCCGTCGTGGTGAGCCTGTACAGTCTCGCGGGCATACGTGCCGCGACGCAGAAGCGGGTTCGCAGCCGTGGAACGGCAGCGCACGCACAGCAACCCGCAGCGGACCAGCCCGCGACAGAGGAGAATTTCGCAGCGCTAACTGCGCTGATCGCCGAGGACAACCGGCTCAATCGCGCACTGCTGCGCGACCAGTTGCGCATACTGGGCGCCACCGTGATCGAGGCGAAGGACGGCGAGGAGGCGCTGGCGCGACTCGACGAGCGGCCAGTGGACCTCATTCTCACGGATCTGAACATGCCGGGCATGAACGGCTACGCGCTGCTGGACGCGTTACGCGCAAAGCACCCTCATCTGCCGGTCTACGCAGTGAGTTCGGATGCGCTGCCCGAGCAGATCGCGCAGGGGCGCGCGTTGGGCTTTACCGACTATCTCACCAAGCCGGTCGCGCTCGCGGACCTCGCCCGGGTGCTGGCCGTCGTGTCCGCGCAGATCAGCGCCGCGCCGAGCGAACGCGCAAGCGCATCGAGCGCGACACTCACAGCGGATTCCGAAGCAGATCCGCGCGCCGGGCTGCCCCGCTTCCCGCCACTGCCTGCCGCGCTCGCCGATATATTCATCGCGCAGGTGGATCACGATCTCGTCGATTACACGCAGATCGCCTCGCAGCGCGACTTCGCGCGGATGAACGACTGGGCGCATCGCGTGTCCGGCGGACTGGCGGTGCTGGGTCCTTCGAGGATCAATGAAGCCTGCCTCGAGCTGCACGCGGCGATGCGCGAAGCGGGCAAGTGGACTGACGAAGTCGGCGATCTGGCGGCCGCCGTGGCGGCGGAACTCGAAGCACTGCGCTCGCAGTCGGGTTAGCCGCGCGGGCGTCGTCGACGTGACGCCTGCGGGCAAAGGCAGTGACGCCCAGACCGTTCAGGAACGTCTACCCGCCCCCGCAGAAACCCATCTCAACGATAGGCGTTGATCCGGTCGCGCGTTTCTCTCGCGGCCGTTGCAGCCGCCTGCGCGTAGTCCTCGCCCTTGCTCGCGTAGATGATCGCGCGCGACGAGTTGATGAGCATGCCCGTGCCGTTCGCCGTGCGGCCCGCCTTCACGGTGGCCTCGACGTCGCCGCCCTGTGCGCCGATGCCGGGAATCAGCAGCGGCATGTCGCCCACGATGCCGCGCACCGTTTCGATTTCCTTCGGGAACGTCGCGCCGACCACGAGGCCGAGTTCGCCGCTTGCGTTCCATTTGTTCGCGGCGAGGTCGGCCACCACCTGATACAGCGGCTTGCCGCCGGTTTCGAGGAACTGCAGGTCTGAGCCGCCGGGGTTCGACGTACGGCACAGCACGATCACGCCCTTGCCCTCGTGCGCGAGCCACGGCTCGATCGAATCGAAGCCCATGTACGGATTGACCGTGACCGCGTCTGCCTTGAAGCGCTCGAAGGCTTCGCGCGCGTACTGCTCGGCGGTGCTGCCGATGTCGCCGCGCTTGGCGTCGAGGATCACGGGCAGGCCCGGGTGCTTCTCGTGGACGTGCGCGATCAGCGCTTCGAGCTGGTCTTCGGCGCGGTACGCGGCGAAGTAGGCGATCTGCGGCTTGAACGAGCACGCGTACGCCGCGGTGGCGTCGACAATCTCGCGGCAAAACTCGAAGATCGCGTCGCTGCGGCCGGCCAGCGCGGCGGGAAACTTCGTGGGCTCAGGGTCGAGGCCCACGCACAACAGCGAGCCGGTGCGCTGCCAGGCGGCGCCGAGGGTCTGGATGAAGGAAGTCATGGTGGTTGCTCGCGGCGAGGCAATAAGGGAAAACGGCGCGTATTTTACCCGCCCCGGAAGATGAGGCCGCGCCGCGGCGCCTGAATCGGCCTGCGCCCGGCGCTCCCGCGGGACGCGAGACGAATCGCCGGAAGAACCGGGCGCGCGCGCTCGACGTGCGCTACGCCCGGCTCATGACCGCCTTACGTCCGGGCGCGCGCGCCCTTGCCGCCTCTCGCGCCCGTGCGGCCGCGCGCGCCGGCGCGGTGCGGGCTGGCTGACGCGCGCATGTCCATGCGCTCCACGGTGAAGGAAAAGCGCCGCACGAGCCGCTCGCCGTGCGCGAGCACGGTCATGCCGTTCGCATCGCCGCCGCCGCGCAGGTTCACGGCGTTGATCGGATGATCGACGGGTTCGAAGCAAAAGAAGTCTGCGCCAGGAGGCGTGTAGAGCACGTAGTAGTCGGTGTTCGCGCAAATCGAGAGCGAGAGCCTGCGGCGCTCCCACACTACCGCCGCGCGCCCGCTCCAGCCGCTGAACGCATGATTGACGAGCTGCGCAGGCAGCGGATAGGCCACGCCGAACTGCCAGGCAGGCGGCGCGGGCACGTGGCGCACCGGCAGCCAGTCCTGGCCCGAGAGCCACAGGCCGCTCGCGGGCGCCGAAAGCTCGGTGTTCGTGTCGCGCGCAAGAAACGGATGCACGCCAAGGCCGAACGGCAGCGCCTCGCGGCCCGTATTCTCCACTTCCAGCGTCATCGCGAGCGTCGCGCCGTCGAGCGCATAGGTGAGCGCCGCGCGGTACGAATACGGTTCGCCGTCGCTGCGGTCGAGCACGAGGCGCACATTCTCGCGATCGGCACTGTCGATGCTCCAGGGCGCGAGCCAGCCGTCGCCGTGAATCGGCAGCGGTTCGCTAGCGCGATTGCGCGGCACCTCGATATCGCGGCCGCCAAAGTGAAAACGCCCTGCGCCGATGCGGTTCGAGTACGGCAGCAGCGGGTAGCACGCGAGTTCGTTCGGATCCATGCGCGCGCTCACGCGCTCGCAGCGGCGAAACACGGGCTCGAACGCGCCTTCGCTGCGCCAGTCGAAACGCGTGATTCCGCCGCCCAGCTGGGGCGCGACGTCGAGCCTTAGATACGCGTTCGCGAGCGTCACGCACGCCACGTCGCTCGAGCCCGCCGCGCCGATCGCGACCGCCGAGGTGCTCGGCCCCGGCAAAACCGGATGTGTGGCGGCTTCGAGCCGCGCGCGGCGCGCGGCGGCGGCCGGTGACACAACCGGTGAGACAGACGGAGCAGATGTAGCGGTGGGCGGCACGCTTGCAGCAGCGGCGCCTGCAGAAACGGTGGAACGGGTAGGTCGACGCACAGCGGAATTCGCGACGCTCATAAGATGCTCCTCGAGAGGCATGTTTGATTGCCGCCGCAAAAGGCGGCTCACCGGAGGCCTGTCGACACCGCGCATGCGCACGGGCCTGTGGCCGCTTCTTGTGTTCGCCCTTCTAGTGGTACTGGCAAAGCCAACTGCACACTATCGATCGACTGCATCTGTTGCCGAACTGCAACGACTGTCCGTCTCTTCATGCCGCCTGCCGCCAGCGGCGCCTTGCACGGTTCGCGTGCGTGTATCGTCAGATGAAAATACCCGCACGCCTCTGCGCAAGCGCCTGACACACCGGACTCAAGCGCGCCTGCGCCCCTGAAACCGCGGTTCTTCAAGGCCCTGGCGGCCAATTCGAACCGAAAACACGCCGCCCGCATGCGGCTCGCGCGCGAGGGCCTCCTCCTCCATTTCCTCGCGTGCGCTCGTGACATAAAGCGTGTCCAGAAGCGCACCGCCGAGCGTAACGCAGCTTGGCTGCGCTGTGGGAATCTTTACGCGCTCGGTTTCGACGCCGTCGGCGCCATAACGCACCACGCGCTCGCCGCCCCATTGCGCGTTCCAGAGGCCGCCTTGCGCATCGACGGTCGAGCCGTCCGGCACGCCGGTGTCGTCGGTGAGCGTGACGAAGGTACGTTCGTTTGCAATCGTTCCGTCTGCGCCGTAGTCGCACGCGCGAATCTCGCGCGTGAGCGTGTCGCAGAAATACATGGTCGAACCGTCCGGGCTGAACGCGATGCTGTTCGAGATCGCGGGCGCGGGCAGCGGCAGACGTTCGAGCGTGAGATCGTGGTTCAGGCGATAGAAACCGCCGATGGCCTGCCGCGGCGTTCCCTCATACTTCGTGCCGAACACGAAGCGGCCCTGGCGGTCGCAGCGTCCGTCGTTCAGGCGCGTCGGCACGCCGGGTTCGACTTCGACGATGGTGTCGATCGCGCCCGTTTCCAGGTCGAAGAACGCCAGTTGCGAGGCGAGGCCGAGGAGCAGCGTGCGCTCGTCTTCGCACAGCGCGAAGCATGCGAGGCGCTCGGGCATCTCCCAGGTGACGTGTTTGGCGCCGGACGCATTGGCGTCGTAGCGTTGCAGGCGTTTGCCCGAGATATCGACCCAGTAGAGGCGGCCGCTGCGCGCGCACCACGTCGCGCCTTCGCCCAGCTCGCATTTCGCGTGGACGAGCAGCTCGGCCACCGCTTCGTTCGAAGCGCTTTCCTTTGCGCTCATGCCCAGCCTCCATCAACGACGATGTCCTGCGACGTGATCATGCGGCTGTCGTCGGCGGCGAGGAAGAGCGCCATGCGCGCGAGGTCGGCGGGCAGCAGCTCGGCGTCGATGCACTGGCCGCGCTTGATCGACTCGCGGCCTTCGTCGGTGAGCCACAGGCGGCGCTGCTTCTCGGTCATCACCCAGCCCGGCACTAGCGAATTCACGCGGATGCCGTACGGACCAAGGTCTCTCGCGAGGCCGCGCGTGAGACCCTGCACCGCCGACTTGCTCATCGTGTAGACCGGCATTTCCGACTGCTTGAGCATCCAGCTGATCGAGCCCAGGTTGATGATCGAGCCCGCGCGCGCGGCCTTCATGTCTTCCGCCACGGCCTGCGCAGCGAACAGCTGATGCCGCAGGTTCACGGCCACGCCCGCGTCGAACGACTCGGGCGTGACTTCGGCCAGCGTGTGGCGTTTGTCGTTGGCCGCGTTGTTCACGAGCACCTGGATCGGCCCGAGCGCCGCCTTCACGTCGGCGATGGCGGCGCGCAGCGCCGAGATATCGGTGAGATCGACGTCGGCGAACAGCGGCTTGTGGCGCGAATCGCCGAGTTCGTCGGCGAGCGCCTGGCCCGCGCTCGCGTCGATGTCGAAGAACGCCACGCGCGCGCCTTGCGCGGCGAAGTGCTCGACGAACGACGCGCCGATGCCGGTCGCGCCGCCCGTGATCAGCACCACGCGGTCGGCCAGGCTCGGATAGCGCGCGTAGTTTTTGTGCGCATGGCGCGTGAGCGCGTTAGCGGGCGAATTTGCGTTGGGCGACATCGTTTGGGTTTCCTTATGAAACTGTCAGCGAACTCAATCGCGCGCGCCGCGGTTCTTGAGCTGGTCGAGCAGCACCGCCGCGAGCAGGATCGCGCCGCGCACGAGGTACTGATAGAACGCGTCGATGTTGAGCAGGTTCATGACGTTTTCGACCGTGCCCATGATCAGCACGCCGATCACCACGCCCGAGATCGTCGCACGGCCGCCCAGCAGCGAGACGCCGCCCAGCACGCACGCCGAGATCACGTTCAGCTCGAAGCCTTCGGCCGCATTCGGCTGGCCCGACGTGATCCGCGAGGCGAGAATCACGCCCGCGAGCGCCGTGACCGCGCCCTGGATCAGGAAGATCCACACGCGCGTGCGCTCGACCTTGATACCGGCGAGACGCGACGCTTCCGGATTGCCGCCGATGGCGAGCGTATTGCGCCCGTACACCGTCTGATTGAGCATCACGCCGAACACGATGAAGCAGACGAGCGTGACCCAGATCGGCAGTTGCACGCCGAAGAGCGAGGCCGTGCCCATGGCGATGAACGTGTCCGACGACACGCCCACGGCCTGGCCGTGCGAGGCGATGAAGCCGAGGCCGCGCACGATTTCCATCGTGGCGAGCGTGGTGATCAGCGCGTTGATGCGCAGATACGCGATCACCGCGCCGTTCACGAAGCCAATCGCGGCACCCGCCGCAACGGCCGCGACGATGGCGATGAACGTGTTGTTCGTCGCGTTGAGCACCATCGCGCAGAGCACGCCCGCGAACGCGACGATCGAGCCCACGGAAAGGTCGAAGTCGCGCGAGGCGAGACAGAACATCATCGTGCAGGCCACCATGCCGATCTGCGAGACCGACAGTGCGAGGCCGAGCATGTTCTCGATCGAGAAGAAGTGATCGACGGTCAGCGACATCACGATGAACATGACCGCGAAGATCACGATCAGGCTGTACTCGGTGATCTGCTGCCACCACTTCTGCTTGTCGGTGGGACTCGGAATCAGCGCGTCGGCGACGCTCTTGGCGGCGCTGTTGGCAGACTCGGCCGCCAGGTTTTCTCTTGCTTGCATTTCAGTCACTCCTCCCGGTCCACTCATGCAGCCTTGGCCTGCGTGCGCTTGGGCAGCGCGAGGTCAAGCACCGCGTGTTCGCTCGCCGCGCTGCGCGGCAACTCGCCCGAAATACGGCCTTCGCGCATCACCACGATGCGATCCGACACGCCGAGCACTTCCGGCAACTCCGACGACACCATCACGATCGCGCAGCCGCGCGCGGCAAGCTGGTAGATCACGTTGTAGATTTCATGCTTCGCCCCGACGTCGATGCCGCGCGTCGGCTCGTCGAGAATCACGACCTTCAGATCGGGCTCGGCGAGCCAGCGCGAAAGAATCGCTTTTTGCTGATTGCCGCCCGAGAGAAAGCGGATTTTCTGGCGGCGGCTCGGCGTCTTGATCTTCAGCAGCTTGATGAAGCGGTCCGCCGTTTCCGCTTCCTTCTTGCGGTCGAGGAACATGCCCGCGCGCAGAAAGTGGCGGCGGCAGCTGATGTTGATGTTCTCCGAGACCGTCGCCATCGCAACGATGCCCTGCTCCTTGCGGTCTTCCGGGCACAGCACGATGCCGTGGCGAATCGCGTCGCTCGCGCTCTTCACGCGAATGGTCTTGCCGTCCAGCTCGATCTCGCCCGCGCGCCGCTTGTGCGTGCCGTAGATGAGCTGCATCAGCTCGCTGCGCCCCGCGCCCACGAGCCCGAAGAAACCGACGATCTCGCCCGACTTCACCTCGAAGCTCGCCGCTTCGTTGAGCGGATGCCCTTCCACGCCACGCACGGCGAAACGCACGTTGCCATGCTCGCGCGGCGAATAGTTGTAGATGTCGCTGATCTCGCGGCCCACCATTTCGGCCACGAGCGTTTCGCGCTTCACCTCTTCGAGCTTCTCGTGCGAGGCGACCTTGCGGCCGTCGCGGAAAATCGTGCAGGCATTGCACAGCTCGTAGATCTCGTCCATGCGGTGCGAGATATAGATGAGCGCGCGATTGTCGGCACGCAGCTCGCGCACGAGCTTGAACAGCACTTCGGTCTCGCGGTGCGAGAGCGAGCTGGTCGGCTCGTCGAGCGCGATCACGCGCGCGTTGCGCAGCAGCGCCTTGCAGATTTCCACCATCTGGCGCTGCGCGATCGAGAGCTTGCGCAGTTTCGCGGCCGGATCGAGGTCCACGCCCATCGCGGCGAGACGTTCGCGCACGAACTTGCGCGCCTCGCCGCGCTTCACCCAGCCGAGCGCATTGGGCAACGCGCCGAGCAGCAGGTTTTCCGCGACGGTCAGGTCGGGCACGTACTGCAGTTCCTGGTGAATCACCGCGATGCCCGCGCCAATCGAGGCCGCCGCATCGGAGAAGTGCACCTCGTTGCCGTCCATCAGGATGCGGCCGGAATCGGGCTGATACTCGCCGCCGAGAATCTTGAGCAGCGTAGACTTGCCCGCGCCGTTCTCGCCCATCAGGCCATGGACTTCGCCTGCGTTCACCTCGAACGACACGCCGTCGAGCGCGCGCACGCCTGGGAACACCTTGCCGATATTGTCAAAACGCAGTGTCGCTGACACTTCGGTTTCCTCTCATTCGATACGCTGCGGGCGCGGCCTTCGCGCCCTTCGGGCTTGCTGGCCGCCCCGCAGCGGGAAACACCCTAACCCACTACTATCAAGCGCTTACTTCGAAGCGAGACCCATCTGCTGACGCACGCTCTCCACGTTGTCGCGCGTGGCCAGCATGCCGGTCGTCAGCGTGAGCAGCGGCGGTTCCTTGCCTTGCGTGATCCACGTGTACATCAGGTCCGAGGTTTCCTCGCCGTGGCGCTTCGGGCTGATGATGACGGTGCCGTAGAAGCCCGTCGGCTGCGGCTTCTTGAACTCGTTGAGTGCCGAGTCCGAACCGCCGATGCCGATGCCGATCATGTTGTCGGCCTTGAAGCCGCGGCCTTCCGCTGCGCGCACGGCGCCGAGCACGCCTTCGTCATTCAGCGCGTAGGCCACCCAGTGCTTGTACTGCGGGTTCTTCGTGAGCGCGATATTGGCGGCGTTGAAGGCGTTTTCCGTGTCGGTCTTCGCTTGCGGCGCCTGGACGATGTTCGCCTTCGGGAAGCCCGCGGCCACGAGCGCGTCGGTCGCGCCCGACGTGCGGTCATGCGCCGTCGGCAGCTGCTCGTAGGTCACGTCGATTGCACCGACGTCCTTCATGTCCCAGCCGCGCTTCTTGATTTCGGCGGCGATGCCGTCACCCACCTGCTTGCCGATGTTGTACGCCGAGATGCCCATGTGCGGCACCGACTCGATCGGCTTGCCCGCGCCATCGACGAGGCGGTCGTCCACCGTCATCATCTTGAGCTTGTCGGCCTTGGCCTTGGCGACGATGCCCGGTCCGAGCTTCACGTCAGGCGTGCAGATGATGAAGCCCTGCGCCTTTTGTGCGGCCAGGTTGTCGATCGCGCTCATCACCTTCTCACCCGAGGGCGCGCCGATCTTCACCAGCGTGAAGCCCTTTTCCTTCGCTGCCATTTCCGCGAACTTCCACTCGTCCTGGAACCACGGCTCTTCGGGCTGCTTCACGAGAAAGCCGATCTTCACCTGGTCAGCGGCCTGCGCGACGGGCGCTTGCGCGAACACGGCGGTAGCTGCGGCGGCCACCAGCGTCAGAAAGATGCGTCGTTGCATTTTGTCAGTCTCCTGTCTTCTTCAGTCACGGGAAGGGTATCGGCCGCCTCTTCTTTTACCCGCCGATGCGCGCGGCCAGCGCTCCGGCGGATTCCTGCGTATTCGTTCTAACCTCGCGTTCCTTCGTGCTGCGAATTACTTTTTCAAGGCGCTCATTCGTGATGGAGCGCCGTGCGGCCGCCATCGATCGTGATACAGCTCGCGTTGATGAACGGCGCTTCGTCCGAGGCGAGGAACACCGCCGTCATCGCGACTTCCTCCGGGCGGCCGATGCGCTTCATCGGCGGCAACTCGAGCGTGGCCTTGCGCGCGGCTTCCGGGTCGGGCTGCGCGTTCCACCAGTCGTGCGTAAGCTGCGTTTCGATGTAGCCCGGCGCGATGGCGTTCACGCGCACGTTCTTCGGCGCGTACTCGATCCCGAGCGCACGCGTGAGCCCGATGACGCCGTGCTTGGCCACCGGGTACGGGAAGCAGCCCGGAATGATCTGGAACGCGTGCGTCGAGGCGATGTTGATGATGCTGCCCGAACACCGCTCGACCATGCCCGGCAGCACCGCGCGGCAGCCGTTCCACACGCCGTCCAGATCGACGGCGAAGCAGCGGCGCCAGTCGTCGTCGGTCATCGTGAGCGGGTCGGCGAACACGTTGATGCCGGCGTTGTTCACGAGCACGTCGACCGGGCCGAACGCGCGTTGCGCTTCTTCCACGGCGGCGCGCAGCGAGGCGGGCTGCGTCACGTCGGTTTGCACGGCGAGCGTTCGCGCGCCGTCGCATGCGTTCGCAATCTCGCGCGCCGTCGCAGCCGCCGTCGCGCCATCGAGCTCCGCGAGCACGACAGCGGCGCCCTCGGCCGCGAACGCGCGCGCGATCGCCGCGCCGATGCCGCGTCCGGCGCCGGTGACGAGCGCGACCTTGCCCGCGAGGCGATTCACTTTTGCGCTCCTCGCACAGCTTTCCAGCCTTCGATGAAAGCCAGCGCGTTCGCGCGCGTGGCCGCCGCGTCCTGGCCCGGCTTGTAGAGCGCGGAGCCAAGGCCGAAGCCGCTCGCGCCCGCGGCCAGCTGCGGGCCCATGTTGTCGGGCTTCACGCCGCCCACGGGCAGCAGCGGCACGATCGGCGGAATCACGGCGCGCCACGCCTTCGTCACGGCCGGGCCGAGCTGCTCGGCGGGGAACATCTTGAGCGCGTCGGCGCCGTGCTTGAGCGCCGCGAACGCTTCGGTCGGCGTGGCGACGCCGGGCACGCAGGCGAGGCCCTGGAGCTTGGCGGCGAGGATCACGTCGGTATCGGCGTGCGGCATCACGATCAGCTCGCCGCCCGCTTCCCGCACGTCGCGCACGCGCTCGGTGGTGAGTACGGTGCCCGCGCCGATCATCGCGTCGTCGGGCAGCGCGTCGCGCAATGCCGCGATGCTGTCGAGCGGCTGCGGCGAATTGAGCGGCACCTCGATCAACCGGAAGCCCGCGTCGTAGAGCGCGCGGCCATGCTCGGCGGCCTCGGCGGGCTTGATGCCGCGCACGATCGCGACCATGCCGCAGGCGCCGAACGCGGCGACGAAGCCGGCGTGCGGCGTGTACGGGGCGGGCAGATTCAGTTCGGGTTCCATGTCGGCTTCCTGTTGCGTGGCTTCGTGTCTGGTTCGGTTCAGCGCATTTGCAGCGGGTTCGCAGCGGGTTCGCAGCGGGTTCGATTCATCGGCCCATCGGCACGCGTTTAGCGCGGCGTGACGAGCCCGGCCTGCACGGCGATGCGCCAAAGCCCGTGTTCGGTCGCCTGGCGCACGAGATGCGCGCCGCTGCATCCGAATGCGGCAAGCGCCATGCGGTAACGCTCGCACAGCGCCTCGGCGCCGATCAGCTGCGGCGCGCAGCCAGCGAGCGCCACGTCGCGTCGCGCCAGCGCCGCCTCGAGGCCCGCCAGTTCGTGGCCGATCACGAGGCCCGAGAGATAGTCGGGCTGCTCGTCGGCGGCGAGCTGGGCCGTGAGGCCGAGCGTGCGCGTGCTGAACGCGGTGGCGAGCAGCCCCACGCAGCCCTGCTCGCGCGCCACGCTCACGCCGCGCAGGAACGCTGCCGTGTCGGGCTCGACGGGATGCTTCATCGTGCGGCCGAGGATCGTATGCGCGCACAGCGCCGCGTAGACCTCGCCCGTCATGAAGGTATAGAAGCGCGCAATCCGCTCGCCCTCCACCACCACCCATTTCGCGTGCGTGCCGGGCAGTCCGACGAGCGCCGTTTGCGGCTCGGCTTGGTCGCCCGATGCGCCAGGCGCGCCAAAAATTTGCGTTTCCTCGCCGCGCATCACGTTGGGCAGCGCACCCGGCTCCAGCACGCCCGGCACCACGGCGACTTCGGCGCCGGATGCGGCGCGCACGCGCACGATGCCGGCCACCAGCGCCTGGGCGCTCGCGGGCGTTTCGACATAAGGCGCCTGCACCCAGCCCTGGGCGCTGCCGACCATGCCCGCGGCCAGCACCGGCAGCGAGGGCGCTTGCGCGAGCCACACGCCGCACGCTTCGTCGAAGGCGGCGTCGAAGCCGCCTTCTTCGGCGGGCACGGGCAGGTTCATGATCCCCGCCGTCGAAACGCGCGTGGCGATCACCTTGCCCGCTGCATCGAACAGATACGCGCGCAGCGAGGTCGTGCCCCAGTCGAGCGCGATGAGCGCGGCGTCGCGAGCGATCGCGGCGTCGATGGCCACGCCGCTTACAGACTTCTCGCGTGCTTTCATCGACGAATCCTGCGCGTGGTGGGCTGCGGCGCACGCCAGCCCAGTTCCTGCGAAATCGCGCGCGCCTCGCGCTGCACGACCGGAATCAGTTCGTCCATGCGCTCGAGTGGCATGTAGGGAATCGTGCTCGCCACCGAAAGCGCCGCCACGATCGCGCCGGAAGCGTCGCGCACGGGCGCCGCCACGCAGCGGATCGAAATTTCGTTCTCCTCCAGATCGAACGTGTACCCGCCCGCTGAGTAAGTCGCCATGCGCTTGAGGAAGGTATCGGGTTCGAGGCTGTGATCGGGACGGAAGCTCACGCCCGCGAGCGTGCGGCGCGACGCGTCGAACAGGTCGCGCCACGATTGCGGCGCAAGGTCGAGCATCATTGCCTTGCCGATGCCCGTGGATGCGAGCGGCATGCGGTGCCCCACGCGCGAGCGCATTTCGAGGCCGCGCTGGCCGGGAATCTTGTCGATGTACAGCACGTCGTCGCCGTCGCGCACGCCGAGGTGGATCGTGTCGAGCGTTTCGTCGGCGAGCGCCTGCAGATGCTGCCGCGCAACGGCCGTGAGCGGCATCTGCTCGAGCGCGATGGTGCCGAGTTCGATGAGCTTCGGCCCGAGCAGGTAGCCGCCCTGCACCTGGCGCAGGTAGCGCGCCTGCACGAGGCTCGAAACGAGACGGTGCGTGGTGCTGCGCGTCGTGCCGAGCACCGCGCCAAACGAGCGCAGGTCGCGCACGCCGGCGGCGGCCGCTTCGAGGATCGCGAGGCCGCGCAGGAGCGTCTGGGTGCCGGCCTGCTGCATCGAGCCGTCGAGCAACGTGCTCGCGACGCCGATTTCGTCGGCGGCGGGGCGGGCTTTCGGCTGCGCTTGCGCGGAGCTTGCCGCGGCGTTTTGCTCGGGCGCGGCCTCGTCGGGGAGGTTCGCGGCGAGTGTGGAAGACATCGCTTTGTTCATGGCGAGGGCGATGAAAAGAGACGATCGAAAGGCGCGTGCCGTCAGGCGGCGCGCGAACCGTGCTTCGGGAGACGGCCCGGCGCGCGGGCGGCCGGGGCTCGAACAGGTAGCGGCGGGCGGCGCGTGGCCGCGCAAAGCGCTGGCTGAAGCATGGCGAACGTCTCCTTTGCGGTCCGGTTCGCTCCGCGTCTTGCGCGTGCGCCGGATTTATCTGGGTCTGCCGACGATGTTTGCCGCGCAGTGCAGTCGCGGCTTATCGGATGGACTGGATTGTAGGCAGGTTTTTTCGAGTTCTCCAATATGTGATTGGGTCGCTCATATATTGGGAATATCGAACAACGGGAGTGTCATCTGCCGAATGGCTAATGAGGGACGGAACTCCGCTTCGAGAATCCCGTCGGCATGACCCCGCAAGAAAAAACGGCTGCCGGATAATTCCGGCAGCCGTTTCGTGCGGCACTCAATGAGGCTTTCGCGTATCGCTCGCCAAAAGCCGCGCCCTTACTTCCCGGCCGGCGCCTTGTAGGCCACGCAGTCGACTTCGACCTTGCAGTCCACCACCATGCTCGACTGCACGCAAGCGCGTGCCGGCGGATGCTCGCCGAAGTACTCGCGGAACACCTTGTTGAACGAGGTGAAGTCGCGCGCGTCGTCGAGCCACACGCCGCAGCGCACCACGTGCTCCGCGCCGTAGCCCGCTTCCTTCAGGATCGCGAAAAGATTCTGGATGGCCTTGTGCGACTGCTCGACGATCCCGCCGTTGATCACCTCGCCGCCTTCCATCGGCGTTTGGCCCGAGACGTATAGCCAGCCGTCGGCTTCCACGGCGCGCGCGAACGGCAGATGCTGTCCGCCCTGGCCCTTGCCGCCTTCCGCTCCAATTCGTTTCATCGTTTGCTCCTTTGAGATCGTGCGGCGCGCGCGGCTTTTTGGGCCACGCGCGCCGGGGGTCGAAATTCGATCGATAAAGCCTGCTTAAAAGCCCGTCGCCTCGGCTTGCGCCTCGCGTTTGCCGCGCGCGACGAAGTGGCCCGCGCGCTCGCCCGTGGGCTGCCCGTCGCGGTACGAAAGCACGCCGTTCACCCATACCGCATCGATGCCCTCCGCCACCTGCTGCGGCTTTTCGAAGGTCGCGGCGTCGCGCACGCGGGCGGGGTCGAACAGCACGAGGTCGGCGTGCCAGCCCACATGCACCTCGCCGCGCTGCGAAAGACCGAAACGCCGTGCCGACAGGCCCGTCATCTTGCGCACCGCCTCTTCGAGCGGCAGCAAGGCCGCGTCGCGCGCGTAGTGCCCGAGCACGCGCGGAAAGGCGCCCCACAGGCGCGGATGCGGCAGCGGATCGTTGGGCAGTCCATCCGAGCCGACCATCGTGGCCGGATGCGAAAGAATGCGGCGCACGTCGTCTTCGGACATGTTGTGGTACACCGCGCCCGCCGGCTGCAGACGCTTGCCCGCCTCCTGCTGCGACACGCCCCACTCCGCTGCGATGTCCTTGATGAGCTTGCCCGCCTGCTCCGGGTGCGGCGTGGACCACGTGATCGTGATGTCGATGTCGCCCGTCACCTGCTTGAGATCCAGCGTCGAAGAGCTGCGGCTATACGGATAGCAGTCGCACCCTACCGGCTGATACTTGCGCGCGCTTTCGAGCGACGCAAGCACCTCCGTGCTGCGCCCCCAGTTGGAAGGACCCGCGCACTTCAGATGCGAGATCACCACCGGCACGCGCGCATGCTGGCCGATGTGGTACGCCTCGTTCATCGCTTCGAGAATCGCGTCGAACTCGGTGCGCATGTGCGTCGTGTAGAGCGCGCCGGCGGCGGCGAGCGGCTGGGCCAGCGAGGCGACCTCTTCGGTCGATGCCTCGAACGCCGAGCCGTACGCGAGGCCCGTGGAAAGGCCGAGCGCGCCGTGCGCGAGCGCGTCTTCGAGTTGCGCGCGCATGGCCGCGATCTCGTCTCCGGTGGCGGCGCGCTTCAGGTCGTTCATGTGGTTGTTGCGCAGCGCCGTATGGCCGATCAGCGCGCCCACGTTCACGGCGGGCCGCGCCGCGTTCACCGCGTCGACGTACGCGGAGAACGTCGGATAGCTGAACGCGTCGCGCTCGCCGAGCAGGTTCATCGGGTCGGGCGGATCGCCCCTGAGCGTCACCGGCGACGCGCTGATCCCGCAGTTGCCGACCACCACCGTCGTCACGCCCTGGCTGATCTTGGGCAGCATTTGCGGCGCGCGGATCACGTGCGTGTCGTCGTGCGTATGGACGTCGATGAAACCCGGCGCGAGCGCGCGCCCATTGGCCTCGATCACCTCTTCCGCGAGCCAGTTCGACAGGTTGCCGATCGCGACGATGCGTCCGTCGCGCAGCGCCACGTCGCGCTCGACGGGCGGCGCGCCGGTGCCGTCGTAAAGCATGGCGCCGACAATCAGCGTGTCGGCGGCTTCGGGGTGCGAATGCATGCGCGTCTCCTCAGGATGGCTCTTGGTTGGCCGCTCAGTCACCGAGCGGCTGGCGTTCGCCGCCGCCGCGATGCGCGTCCAGCGTGTGTTTCATGCGGCGCAGCAACTCGCGGCTTTCCTCGGGTTGCGCGAGCGCCAGCTCGGTCACGAGCACGTCGAGTGCCATCATCATCGCGTAACGCGACGACGATGGCTTGTAGATGAAATCGGTCTCGCTCGCGACGATCGGCACGAGCCAGTCGGCGAGCGCGGCGAGCGGCGAAGCCGGCGCGGTGAGCGCGACGAGCTTCGCGCCGTAGTCGCGCGCGATGCGGCACGCGTCGACGAGTTCGGGCACGCGTCCTGTTACGGAAAGCGCGACGACCACGTCTTCGGGCGAGAGTGTGCTCGCCACCATGCGCTGCAGCAGGCTGTCCTGGTACGACGCCACCGGACGGCCCAGGCGCACGAGGCGAAAGCGCATTTCGTCGGCGAGCGCGCTCGAGCCGCCGCCCATGCCGAACACGTAGACCATGCGGGCCTGCGCCAGCGCCGCGGCGGCTTGCCCAAACGGCGCCTGGCACAGCAGTTCGTGGTTGCGTGCGAGCGCCGTGTGAATTTCGTCGTAGACGCGCGTGGCCAGCGGTTCGGCTTCGCCGCTGGCGTCGGCGGCGCGCGGCTTGCCCGCGCCTTCGGAAGCGCCGGCAGCCCCACCGCGCAGGAAGCGGTCGCCCACGGCGGCCGCCTGGGCGAGCCGCAGCTTGAGTTCGCGCACGTCGTGGCAGCCCACCGCCTTCGCAAAGCGCGTGACGGAGGCGACGCTCACGCCCGCGCGCTGCGCCAGCTCGCCGATACTCGCGCGCGCGGCGCTGGCAAGATCGTCGAGAATGAGCGCGGCCACGTCGCGCTCGGCCGGACGCAGTTCGGGCGCGCATTGCGCAATACGCGCGACGATGTCGAAGCGGGCCGGATCGGCGGCGGTGTTCATCGCAGGGAGTCTGTTAATAAATAACAATTCACGAAGCGATGTTACTTTGTGTACTATCTCCGAGTCAACGCCGGTTCTCAGGACTCCGGCGTAGCCGGGACGCATGAAGCATATGGAGCGAAGGGAAATGAAAGTTACAAACTATCAGAGTGCAACGATCGACCCGAACAGCAAGGGCCTTGGCAACGTACCGGGCGCGAGCGTGCCGCTCGGGGACGCAGGGCGCCTCGAATGGAATTTACTCGAAGAGGACGTGAGCCTGCCCGCTGCGGTGCTGTATGCCGACCGCGTCGAGCACAACCTCAAGTGGATGCAGGAGTTCGTCACGCGCTATGGCGTGAAGCTCGCGCCGCACGGCAAGACGACGATGGCGCCGCAGCTCTTTCGCCGCCAGATCGACACCGGCGCGTGGGGCATCACGCTCGCCACGGCGCACCAGACGCGCGCCGCCTACCGCGGCGGCATCACGCGCGTACTGATGGCGAACCAGCTCGTGGGCCGGCGCAACATGGCGATCATCGCCGAGCTGCTCAGCGATGCAACCTTCGAGTTCTTCTGCCTCGTCGATTCGGTGGAAGGCGTGGAGCACCTAGGCGAGTTCTTCCGCGCGTCGGGCCGCACGCTGCAGGTGCTGCTCGAACTGGGCGTGCCGCGCGGCCGCACGGGCGTGCGCGACACCGACACGCGCAACGCCGTGCTCGCGGCGATCGCGCGCTATCCCGACTCGCTCAAGCTGGCGGGTGTGGAAATCTACGAGGGCATCCTCAAGGAAGAAAGCGAAGTGCGCACCTTCCTGCGCGACGCGCTGAACGTCACCCAGGAACTGGCCGCCGCCGGCCGCTTCGCGCGCACGCCCGCGCTGCTTTCGGGGGCGGGCTCGGCCTGGTACGACATCGTCGCGGAAGAGTTCGCGCCGGCCACGCAGGCGGGCGCGATCGACGTGGTGCTGCGCCCCGGCTGTTACGTGACGCACGACGTGGGCGTCTACAAGCAGGCTCAGTCGCAGATCCTCACGCGCAACCCCGTGGCACGCGAAATGGGCGTGGCGCTGCTGCCCGCGCTGCAGCTCTGGGCCTACGTGCAGTCAATTCCGGAGCCTGGCCGAGCGATCATCGGCTTCGGCAAGCGCGACGCCGCGTTCGACGCGGGCTTCCCGGAGCCGTCGCGCCACTACCGCCCCGCGAACGGCGGCGCGCCGCGCGAAGTGGCGGCAAGCGAAGGCTGGGAAGTGTTCCAGATGATGGATCAGCACGCCTACCTGAAGATTCCGGCGGGCGCGGACCTCAAGGTCGGCGACATGATCGCGTTCGACATCTCGCACCCCTGCCTCACGTTCGACAAGTGGCGCCAGGTGCTGATGGTCGATGCGAAGTATCGCGTGACGGAAGTGATCGAGACGTTCTTCTGAGCGCAGCGCGCATCGGCGCGGGCTCAGCCCGCTTCGGGCGCGGCCTCCTGAGCCTGCGCTAGCGAGGCCGCCGCCGTGGCGGCCTCGCCGATGCGCGCCTCCATCATCCCCAACGCGCTCGACAGCGCCGCGAGCGCGTCGTCGGGCAGCGACATCGTCACGTTCAGGAACGCGTTGCGGCGCGGCAGCCCCTCTTCGGTCACGGCGCGGCCCGCGTCGGTCAGTGTCACGTTGGTGATGCGGTTGTCGCGCTCGTCGGCGCGGCGCGCGATCCAGCCGAGTGCCTCCAGCGCCTTCAATTGCCGCGTGAGCGCGCCCGGGTCCACGCGCAGCCGCTCGACGAGCCGCTTTTGCGACGACTCGCCGTTCTGCTCGTATAGCGCGAGCAGAATGCGCCAGCGCGGCAGCGGGTGTCCAACCTGCGCCTCGAACGCCGACATGAACGTCCGGTAGGTCCGTCCAAACTGCTGCACGATGGCGATGCGATCCTGAATATCCATGCTTTGTTTTCCTGCCGGCTTCATCGCCGCGCGTTTGCCGGGGTCCGTGCCGGGGCCTGTGCCGGTGCCCGCCAGGGGCGGAACGTCTCAATCCGCGTGAATCACGGGCTCCACCTTGCGCTGCAGCTTCACAGGCGGCACACGCCGGGTTTGCCAGATCGACACCACCGCGATCGCCGCCGCCACGGCAATGCCCAGGTGAATCGCGCCCACGAGCGCCTCGCGCGCGGCTTCGAGCAGCGGCGCGCCATTATGCCCGGCGTGCGCGAGATCGGCGATCAGTGAAGCCTGCGCGTCGCGGTTGATGAGGATCTGCGGGTCGGCGAGCTGCGGCAGCCAGTGCGTGGCGTGGTCGGCGTCGAGCGCGCGTTGCACGCCGCTCGAGTAGAGCTGCGTGACCATCGTGCCGGTGAGCGCCGTGCCGATCATGCGCAGCGACTGCAGCAGCGCGGTGGCAATGCCCAGATGCTCGCGCCCCGCGGTCTGCTGCGCGAACACGGTGAGGTTCGGCATGACGAAGCCGAGGCCGATGCCAGCCACGATCATTAGCGTCATGAGCAGGCCGCGCGGCGTGTTGCGGGTAGCGAGCGCCACGGCGAAGCAGGCTGCCGCGATCATCGCGAAGCCGATGTAGAGCATCAGGTTCGGATTGCGGATGCGTGAGACGATGCGACCATTCGCGATACTGCCGATCGTGATGAACACCACGAGCGGTGTGATGACGACGCCCGCTTCCTTCGGCGTCATGCCGAAGCCGCCCTGGAACAGGAGCGGCGCGTAGAAGAGCAGCGAAAACATCGTGAAGCCGCCCAGCACGGCGAGCGTGAAAAGCGCATTCAGGCTCGCGTTGCGGAACATGTCGACGGGCAGGATGGCCTGGGGGCAGCGCCGCTCCCATTGCCAGAGCGCCCAGCCGGCTGCCAGCGCGAGAGCGAGCAGGCCGATGGCCGACGCGGTGAGACCGCGCCCCGGCAGACGTTCCACGAAAAGCTGCAGGCTGCCGAGCGCGACCGCGATGAGGAGCGCGCCTGGCCAGTCGAGCCGCATGCGCGCCTCGTGCGCGACGTGGCGCAGATGCGGCAGATACTTCCAGACGAAAAACAGCGAAAGCAGGCCAACGGGCAGATTCACGTAAAACACGGAACGCCAGCCGTAGTATTGCGTGAGAAAGCCGCCGAGCGACGGCCCGACCGCATTGGCGATGCCGAACGCGGAACTCATGAGCACCTGCCAGCGCAGGCGCACGACCGAATCGGGGAAGAGGTCGGGAATGCAGGCGAACGCCGTGCCGACCAGCATGCCGCCGCCGATGCCTTGCAGCCCGCGCGCGATCACGAGGAACAGCATGCTGTTGGCCGCGCCGCACAGCACGGAAGCGGCGGTGAAGACGACGATCGACGCGATCACGAACGGCTTGCGCCCGTAATAGTCGCCGAGTCGCCCAAAAATGGGGACAGTAATGACCGAGGTGAGCAGATAGGACGTGGCGACCCACGCGTAAAGCTCAAAGCCGCGCAGTTCGGCGACGATGGTCGGCAGCGCGGTGCCGACGACGGTCTGGTCGAGCGCGACGAGCATCGTCACGAACGACACGCCGAGCATCGCGAGCAGCGACTCCCGGAACGGCAGAACCTGCCCGCTCGAATGGTGGGCGGCGGTATGAACGGCCATTTTTTGATCCAGCAACGGTTGACGCGTCAAAGATTTATCATCATAGCACGCTCCGATCCACTACACTGGGGCGTCGAACGGCGGCGATGCCCTCGCCGTCGTTGCTGAAAATCCGGGAGCGCAATGGAACCCACGACCGAGCCGACCGCCGCAGATCCAGCCCGCGCGGGCGCCGCCGCGGCCTTCACCGAGGCCGATCTCGACGCGCTGCGGCGCGCCAAGCATGAGCTCGAAACGCCGCCGCTCGGCATGAAGCTCGCAGCGATCGTGGGTGCGCCGGTGGAAAAGCTAATCGCGCGGCTGCCCGGCGTCGCGAACGACAAGGTGACCGACGCGACGCAAGCCGCGCTGCGCAAGTGTCTGCAACTCGCGCTGAAGACGCTCGGCAAGCAAGGCGCCCTCTCCACGGCCGAAGCGCGTGCGAGCACGAAGCCGAGCAACCTGCTGCACAAGTTCGCGGTGGCGACCACCGGCGCGGCGGGCGGCGCGTTCGGCCTTTTCGCGCTGCCGGTCGAGCTGCCCGTCACGACCACGCTGATGTTTCGCTCGATCTGCGACATCGCGCGCAGCGAAGGAGAAAATCTGGCCAGCACCGACACGCAGCTGCAATGTCTGACCGTGTTCGGCATGGGCGGCCGCTCGGCCGCCGACGACGAAGCCGACTTCGGCTATTTCATCGCGCGCGGCGCGCTCGCGAAGGCGGTATCGGCAGCGTCGTCGGAAATGGCGACCAAGGGCTTCGCCGCCCACGGCTCAACCGCGCTCCTCAAGCTCATGCAGACCGTGGCCGCGCGCTTCTCCGTGCAGGTGAGCGAGCAGGTCGCGGCGAAATCGATACCGGCCATCGGCGCGGTGCTCGGCGCCATGGTCAACACCGTGTTCATCGACCATTTCCAGCAGGTGGCGCATGGGCACTTCACCGTGCGCCGGCTCGAGCGCCGCTACGGCGAAGCCGCCGTGCACGCGGCCTATGACGCGATCGACGTCTCGCTCGATTGAGGCGGCTGCGGTTTCTCGTCGCCGCGCGCCGGCCCAGGCGTCACGCGGCGCACGAAGCTCGCGGCGACGTCGAGCGTGCGGCGCGCCTCGGGCATGAACGGCGCATAGATCGGCCAGATATGCGGCATGCCGCTGGCAATCTCGCACTCCACCGACACGCCGTCGGCGCGCGCGCGCTCGGCGACGCGGCGCGTGTCGTCGAGCAGCGTTTCGGAGCTTCCGACGAACAGGCTTAGCGGCGGCAAGCCGCGAAAGTCGGCATAGAGCGGCGACACGTAGGGATCGGTCGCGCTGGCCGATCCGAGGTAAAACGGCGCGATGCGCTTGAATACCGCGCCGCTGAACATGGGATCGCGCCCGTCGTTCTCGCGTATCGAAGCGCCCGTCGCCGCAAGATCGGTCCACGGAGAAAAGAGCACGGCGCCGGCGGGGAGCGCGTCGCCTGCGTCGCGCAAGGCGACGAGCGTCGCAAGCGCGAGCCCGCCGCCCGCCGAATCGCCGCCAATCACGATCGAGCCGGGCTGCGTTCCTCTTGCCAGCAAATGGCGGTACGCGGCCAATGCGTCTTCGAGCGCGGCCGGAAACGGATGCTCGGGCGCGAGGCGATAGTCGAGCGAGAAGACATCGGCGCCGGCGCGCTTGCCCAGACCAAACGAAATCGCGCGCTGCGAGCGCGGCGAGCAGAAGTAATAGCCGCCGCCATGCAGATAAAGGAGTGTGCGCTGCGCGGGCGAGCGCTCGCGGATGAGCCACTCGCCGCGCATCGGAACATCGGCGGCATCGTACTGCTCGCGCAAACGCCAGCCGCCCGGCACGCCCGGCGTCCAGATGCGTCTCGCCGTCAGCATGCGCACGCGTGCGACGTTGATCGACTTGCGCGTTTGCGGCAGAAAAGTGCGGCGCAAGAACCTGCAGATCAGCCTGCTTTGCCAGCTCATCGGCTCAGCCCTCCGCAGCACTCAAACCGGCCTGGACCAGGACTCGGCGGCGGTCGATCGATGGCCTCCCGCAATCAGACTTCGATCGCGGGAACGCGCGGCACGCGCAGTACGTCGAGTGAGACGAACGATCGAGAGCCGGTCAATTGGCGGGCAGCACCTGACCGCGAATCTCGCCTGACGGGTTCTGCGCCGTATGAATGTTGAAATACCATTGTCCGCCCATGAGCTGGGTCACCTGCTGCTCGTTGAGCGTGGCCGAACCCTTGATCGGACTCGCCAGCTCGCCCTTCGGAATCGGTACCTGCACATTAGCGTTCTGTCCGACCGGCGCAGGGCCGTGGAAGTGCGCGGCGGCGGCCGGGCCGGAGAGGCCTTCGTAGGTGATCGTCCAGTTCAGCGTTTTCGTAGACGTGTCGAAGGTAGCGTTGAGCATGCCGTGGCCCTGGCTCACGCGCGGCGGCACTTCGCTGGACGGTTCGAGATCGGCCTTGAGCGCGACGGTGTCGGCATACGCGGCGCTGGAGGCGAGGACACACAGAGCGAGAGCGAGCTGCAGCGGACGAAGCAAATTCATGGAATTTCTCCTGTTTTTGTGGCGCGCTGCACCAGAAGGCGCAAAACCGCGCTCTCACATGCTAGAGCAAATCCGCTGGGCGCGTCCGCTGCGCCGATGTCGGCCCAACGTAAGCTGCGTGCAACAAAAAAAGGCGCCGCGAACGGCGCCCTTCAACCCAAGTACTACCTGCCATCCGGTGTACGACGCCACCGAATTCCTAGAAGCGGTGACGAAGACCCGTCGTGATGATCCCCTGGTTCTTGCTCGACGAGACACCGCCGTCCGGCGTGTAGCCGACTTGCGTCAGGCCCACGGCGTTCGCGCCTGCCCCCCACATGCCGACGCCTTCGAGGTACACGTCGGTGCGCTTCGACAGCGCGTAGTCGGCTTGCAGCGCGAACTGGTGCCAGTGCGCCGAGTTGCTGCCGTTCGCGTCGAGCACCGGGCCGTTCGCATTCGTATAGGTGTACATCGCGCCGATGCCGAGCGCCGGCGTCAGGTTGTAGCGTGCATTGGCTTCGATATTGTTCAAGCGCAGCGAATTGCCGAGCGGGTCGTTGACGCGCGACTGCGTGAACACGACGCCGCCGATCATCGGCCCATAGATGTAGCTTGCACCCGCGCCCCAGTTACGCTGACGCTCATTCCCGCCGAGCGCGCTGAGCACGCCGAGCGTGTTCGCCATCGGCGAACCCTGGACAGCGCCCCCGCCGTTGGCATTCACGCCGTTGATCTGCGTGTAGGCCGCGCCAAGACGCAGGCCCTGGTACGCGTAGCTCATACCAGCGCTATACGCGCGGTTGACCGCGAAGCCGCCGGCCTGGTTCGAGAACGCGTAGAGGCCGCCGAACTCGAAGCCCGAGAGGTTCGGGCTCGTGTACTTGACCGAGTTGTTGAGCGAGAACGTGCCGTTCAGGTCATCGTTGTCGAGCAGGTGCGCCGTGTAGGTGCCGCCCCAGCTGCCCACCGCGGCGAGGGGAGCGACGTAGTCGATCATCGAGTCGAACTGGCGACCGAACGTGAGCGTGCCGTACTGGTCGTGCGTCAGACCGACGTATGCCTGCCGATTGAACAGGCCGCCGTTCAGCTGGCCGTTCGCGACGTTGAAGCCGCTTTCGAGGGTGAAGATCGTCTTCAGGCCGCCGCCGAGATCCTCGACGCCACGCAGACCCCAACGGCTCGCCTGAAGGTTGCCGCTCGTCATCGCGAAATCTCGGTTGCCGTCGATGTTGGTCGTGTAGGTGAGACCCGCATCAACAATTCCGTAGAGCGCGACGCTGCTTTGCGCGTACGACGCCGATGCAAAAGTCGCGGCGACTGCCGCCGCGATAGCCAGTTTCTTTTTCATATGCTTCCTTCGATGCAAGGCCTTTCGGCGAACCTGAATGCCGTCGCCGGCCTCATGCCGGCATGGCGATTCCGCAGCGCGGTGAATGAAGCGCCGCATTGATTTGCATAGCGAAGTTTATGGGCGGCCCTATTGGCGAGCCACCCGCCGTCTCGACAAAAGCCTTTTCGAATTAATTGATTCCGCTGGCGGCAAAATCCTCAAACGCCTGTGACTCAATGCTCACGACTTATCTTGTTTTTCTCTTTATCCGATCATTCCATTCGGTATCCCGATAAAGCGTTGCAGTCGGGCAACACCCCAATTCGGGATAAAGCATCATTCGGACGAGTCCCATTCCGCTCGCCCCACGTGCATCGCTAATATCCGTCCCGGCAAACACCAGTCCGTCTGTTCCAACTTCCAGGTTTTCATCGCAGTACCCATCCCCTCGTGGCCAAGCTCCCCAAAAACATGAATCAGCTTCAGGCCATGCGTGTGTTCGTCAGCGTTGCCGAGCACGGCTCGTTCGGCCGCGCGGCGATGAGTCTGAACCTGTCGAACGCGGTGGTCACCCGCTACGTGGCGTTGCTCGAAGCCCATCTGGAAACGAGGCTCATCAACCGCAACACGCGCAGCGCGTCGCTCACCGAGGCAGGCGCCGCCTATGCGCAGTGTTGCCGGCAGGTCCTCGACGATCTGGCGCGCGTCGAAACGCATATCGCGCATGGCGTGTCGGTGCCGTCCGGCGCGTTACGCGTCGTTGCGCACGCATCGTTTTCGCTGCACGATCTCACGCCGATGCTCAAGTGCTACCTCGACGCGTTCCCGAAAGTCCGGCTCTTGCTGACGCTGCTGCACCGTCCGGTCGACCTGATCGAGGAAGGATTCGACGCCGGCATCGTGGCGCCGCGTCAGGTGAGCGGCGGCACGCTGATCCGCCGCCCGCTTTTGAGCGTCGCGCCGGTCGCCGTCGCCTCCCCCGCCTACCTCGCGAGCCGTGCGGCGCCGCGATGCCCCGCCGATCTCGCCCGCCACACGCTGCTTGCGCCGTCCGCCGATATTCACGGCAACGAATGGCACTTCGAAGGCCCGGGCGGCGAGCGCAAACCCGTGCTGATCGAGCCGGCATACGCCGTGAACAACTCGGTGATGCTGCGCCAGGCCGCGATCGCGGGGATGGGCATCACGATCCTGCCAGCGAACCAGGTGGGCGCCGATCTCGCGACCGGCCGGCTCGTGCACGTGCTCGCCGGGTGGGAGATCCGCGACGCCGACAAGGAGCTCTCGCTCGTCTACCCCGGCCGCCGCCACGTTCCGGCAAAAACACGCTCGTTTGTGGATTTCACCGTCGAATGGTTTCGCCGGCACGAGACCGCCGCAACAAGCGCGATTACCAGCACTTCCTGTAATAGTTAATTGATCGAATTTATCTCGATTTCTCGTCGCGCGGCGACTAAGCTACGAACTGCGAGAAGTGACTCTTCATCGAAGGGTCTCCAAGCTTGAACGCGGCTTCGGCCGCGTTTTTTTTCGCCTGCTTTTTGCCCGCTATTGTCCTGCGCGCATCGATTTCCTGATGTACATCATTCACGCGAGCAGCGCGGCCTGCTGCTCGATTCCGACCAGCATCGCCTGGCAAGTGCGGATGAGCGCGTAGCCCTCCTCGCGCAGTTGCCCGGCAGTGTGACTGTTCATGTGACTGCGGAACGTCTCGAGTTCGGCGAGCAGCGCAGGATACTGCAGCACGCCCACCGCACCGGCGAGCCGGTGATGCCATTCGCGCAGGCGCGCGACATCGGCTTGTTCGAGGAGCGGCGGCAAGGCGTCGAGGTCGTCGCGCATCGCCGAAACGAACGAGCCGAGCAAGGTCTTCACGGTCGCCTCGCCGCCCCAAACCTGGATCATATGCGTGAGATCCAGCGCCTCGAACGTCCGTGCGCTTGCCGGCTTTTCCGCGAGCTTTCCGCCGCAACTGCCGGGCCCCGGCGAAGCCGGCTCCGCCGCCCGCGACGCGGCTTGCCCCGCCCCTTGTCCGTTCGCGCCCGCCTCGCGCGTGGCCTCGTCCTGCAGGGTGCGCTGCATGCCCTCCACGCCGAACCAGCGCGCGAGATACTCGCGCAGCGTGGCCACGCGCGTGGGCTTGACGAGGCAATCGTCCATGCCCGCTTCGCTGCACTGACTCATGTTCTCGGGCGCCGTATTGGCCGTGATGCCGAGTATCGGCAAGCGCCGCACGCGGTGCGCCTTGTGCTCCATTTCGCGTACGCGCCGCGCGAGATCGTAGCCCGATACATTCGGCATATGACAGTCGGTGATCAGGCAGCCGTATTCGCATTCGGCCAGCGCTTCGAGCGCCTTCGCACCGTCGTCGACGACGTCGCACGCGAACCCGATCAGCGCCAGTTGATGACGGATCAGCTCCTGATTCACCGGATGGTCCTCCGCCACGAGGATGAGGCGGCCGGCAGCGCGTTCCTGCTCGCGATCGGGCGCCGGGAGCGTCGTCTCGACATCGGCGGCGGGACGCGACGGGCTGGCGGGCTTGAGTGGCAGCCCCGCCAGCGCCATCGCACAAACGGCGCTCAAGCCCCGCCAGGACAACGGGTTGACGCTCACGCGCACGCCGCTCTCGGCGACGCGATAACCGCTTGGCTTCGGGTTGTCCGTCAGGCAAAGCATAGGCGCACCGGGTTTGCCCAACCGCCCGGCCAGCGCTTCCGACACGAACACCAGATCGGCCTTGTCCGCGCTCGCGGCGCGGGCGAGGTCGGCTGGTGCGACGCGGCGCATTGCCATGCCGAGCGCCGAGCCAAAATGCATCAATGCGGCGGCGATGCTCGCCTCCTCGCACGCGACGAGCGCGCGCTTGCCGCGCAGCCCGGCGGCCGCGCCGCTACGCACCTCCACGGGCAGTTCGATATGCAGCGTCAGGCAGGTGCCGCGATCGACTTCGCTCTCCAGTTCGAGCGTGCCGCCCATCAGCGCGGCGAGCTTGCGGCAGATCGTGAGGCCGAGCCCCGTGCCGCCGAAGCGTCGCGTGGTCGAGGTCTCGGCCTGCACGAACGGCTCGAAGAGCTGCGCCTGCGCTTCGAGCGCAATGCCGATCCCCGTGTCGGCCACCGCGATCGACAGCCGCTGGCAGGCACGCGCGCCGCCGCGCGCGCCGACATCGCGAGCGCGAACGTGCACGCTCACTTCGCCCGCCGGCGTGAACTTGATCGCATTGCTGAGCAGATTGAAAAGGATCTGCCGTAGCCGCACGCTGTCGCCGCGCAACTGCGCCGCGACCTCCGGCTCCACATCCACGCGCACCTTCAGCCCCTTCTCGTGCGCACGCGCGGCCAGCAGCCCGACGGCGTTGTCGACGAGTTCGCGCACGTCGAACGGCTGCGAGTCGATGACGAGATGGCCGGCCTGGATCTTCGAGTAGTCGAGCAGATCGTCGAGGATCTGCAGCAGCGCCCCCGCCGATTCGTGCACCATGTCGACCATTTGCGCCTGGTCCGGGTTCAGCGGCGTGCGCTCGAGCACCTCGACGAGACCCAGCACACCGTTCATCGGCGTGCGGATCTCGTGGCTCATCATGGCGAGGAAATCGTCCTTCGCGCGAGAGGCCGCCTCGGCGATATCGCGTGCGTGCTCGAGTTCGTCTGCGCGCGCGTGCTCGACGCTCGCATCAAGCGCATAGCCGCTCCAGACGATCGCGCCGTCCTCGGCGCGGCGCGGCGCGAACTCCGCGCGCACCCACACGAACCCGGCCGCGCCCTGAAAGCGGAACTCGGCGTGCACGGGTATGAACCGGCGTGCCGAGCGTTCGAGCCGCGAGGCAAGGCGCGCGCGGTCATGTCGCCCCACCCGCGAGAGATCGACCGATTGCGCGCGGCGAAGCTCTTCCACGGTGTCGCCGAGGAGCCGCTGCGTGTCGCCGCCAATGTACGGAAACGAGTAGCGGCCATCGGGCGAGCGGCGCAACTGGAACACGATCGCGGGCAGCGACCCCGTCACCTCCGAGAGAAGCCGCTCCGATTCGCGTTCGCGCAACTCGGCGCGGCGAATGTCGGTGACGTCGATCATCGTGCCGAGCACGCAGAACGGCGCGCCGTGGAGGTCGCGGCACAGGCGCGTCCAGAAAATGCCATGACGCGGCTCCCCGGGCGCACTCTCCAACGTCAACTCGACACGCTGGCTCTCCCCCTCGACGATCGTGAGCCGGTAGAGATCGTCCATGCGGCGGCTGTTTTCGGGCCCCCACGCCATCACGGCCGAACCCGTGCGCCCGAGCACCCGGGCGCGCGCGAGGCCCGTCGATTCTTCGTAGGCGCGATTGACCGCGAGGTAGCGGTTTTCGAGATCCCGCGCACCGAGCGGATACGGGATCATCTCCATCATCGTGTCCTGCAGTTCCACCTGGCGCGCGAGCACCTGCTCCGCGCGCCGCCGCCGGTGCATTTCGCGCTGGAGCAACACGTAGGCGCGCAGCGTGACGAGCAGCAGCACGCCGAACACGATCAGGAGCGGCAGGAGCCGCAGCGCGTTCACGCTCCAGCCGCCAGCCTGGGTGGAGACGGCTGCGGTCCAGCGATTGCGGATGCGCTGCTGTTCGACGGGCGGCATCGCGTCGAGCGCGCGATTGATGAGCCGCGCGAGCGGGGCGAGGTCGCAGCGCACGGCAAATGCAGTCGAATCGTCGACGCCCACCGCTCCCAGCACCTTCAGCGAGTCGAGATAGGTGCCGCTGAGCGGCGCGTCTAGCGCGGCCGCGTTGCCCACCAGCACATCGGCCTCGTGGCGCACGACCATGGCGAGTCCCGCGTCGAGGCTTGCAGTGCGCAGGACCTGCGTACCCCGCAGCTCCTGCATGGCCGGCGTGTGCGGCGCCAGCACGATGCGGCGGCCCGCAAAGTCGGCCAGCGAGCGCGCCATCGGTTCGTCGCGGCGCCCCACCATGACGAGCGGATAGTGCTCGAACGCTTCCGTGTAGACGACGCCTGAGCCGAACACGCCATCGCCCACCGAGGTTGCGGCGAGCGCGATCTCGCCGCGCTGCATTGCGTCTCCAGCGCTTGTCCACGGAGAAACAGGCACGCGCTCGAAGGTCACGCCGAGGGTGCGCCCCAGATAGCCGAGATAGTCGACGGCCATGCCCGACGATTCGCCGGCCTTGCTCGTGAAGCTGAACGGGAGCCAGCCGCTGTCGTAGCCGACTTTCAGCGGCGACAAGGCACGCAGCCACGCGCGCTCGTCGGCGCTCAGGCTGAACCCGGCCGGCGAGGCCTGTCCCGGCGCGTCGCCCTGGAACCAGCGTGCCCGCTCGGCCGCCGCCGCGGCAGGCCGCACGTCGGCAAGCAGGAGGTCCAGCCGGTCGCGCAGATCCGGCCTGGAGACCGGCACGGCGTATCGCAACTCGCGCACGCGCTCGCGCTCCTCGAAGGCGACGCGCAGATCGCCGAATGCTTCGAGCGTGAGCTGATAGCGCGCCACGGGCGAAAAGCCTGCGTAGACGTCGGCCTGACCCTGAGCGATGGCACGCAGCGCCGCCTGCGTGCTCGCGAAGGTTTCGAAGTGTGCCTGCGCGAAGCGCTCGCGCAATACCGATTCGAGGGCGTCGCCGCGCTCGACTGCAAACGTCGCACGCGCGAGGCGGGCCGGCTGGGTCGCGAGCGCGGTATTCCCGGCACGCGTGACAAATGCCGTGGTGCCGCTCAGATACGGCACCGTGAAAGCGAGACAGCGCTCGCGCAACGGCGTGCGCGCAACGCTCATCACGATGTCGATATCGCCTGCGCAGGCCGCCGCGAGCAACGCCGGCATGTCTGCGAAGACGCGCGGCTCAAGCATGACGCCGGCACCGGCGAGAAGGCGCAGATAGTCGGCGCTGAAGCCGGTGAGCGTGGCGCCGTCGAGCACTTCGAGCGGCGGCCGCCCCCCCTCGACCACGCCGACGACGAGCTCTCGCGGCAACGTCGGGGCGACCTGCCGCGAGAGCTCGACGCCCTCGTTTGTCCGCTCACACGAAGTCGCGGCGCTGGCCGCCGCCGCGGAAAACGCGAGCAGCCATGCCGCAGCGAGCGCGCCGAGGCAGGCGGACACGCACGCGAGTCCGCGCGCCCGCCACGATGCAGCCGGGCGCGCGCGAAGACGGAAGATGCGGTGAAGCGACTTCATTGGCGCACGGCAGGCTGGATTTCAGACGCCGTCGCGAGATGACGTGGCGGAAATGCGCGAGCGCCGGCTCACGAGGCGGTACACCACGCCAGCCGCGGCGCCCCCCAGCAACGGCGCCGCCCAGAAGAGCCAGAGCTGATCGAGCGCCCATTCGCCGACGAACAGTGCGGGACCGGTCGAGCGCGCCGGATTCGCGCCGCCGTTGCTCACCGGGATGGCGATCAGATAGATGGCGGCAAGGCAGGCGCCCACGGCGAGCGCCGCAGTCTTGCGGCGTGCGACCGTGCTCGACATCAGGAGATGGAAGAGGACGAACACGAAGGTCGCCGCCAGTTCCAGCAGAAACACGGCGGCGAGGGCGTAGCCGGTCGGCGAATGATCGTCATAGCCGTTGCTGCCGAGGTCGGACACCGCGACGGAGAAACCCGGGCGCCCGCTCGCCACGCGGACGAGCAAGGCCGCGCCGAAAACGGCCCCGATGGTTTGTGCCGCGAGGTAGGGCCCGGTATCGCGCACCGGGAAGCGCCCGGAGACCGCGTAGCCGATCGTGACGGCGGGATTGAAGTGGGCGCTTGCCGCGCGCGCGGCGGCATAGTTCGCCACCGTGAGCGCAAGCCCGAATGCCGCGGCCATCTCGAAAACGTTGAAGCCCTGGGAGGGCGGGCTCGCGTTGAGCGCCGTGGCTGCGCAACCCGCGAACACGAGCCACGCGGTGCCTGCACCCTCGACCGCTAAACGCCTGCCAAGCTTCATTGTTTCATCTCCAGATCCGAACTACATCCCGACCCCGGTCCGACCCGGCCGTCGTTCGGTCGCATTCCCGGGTCGGCAATATCTGACGAGCCATGCGTCAAGCTTGGGATTATGGAGAGACGATTCCGGCAATCAGATAGGAGAACTCTTAAAACGCTGGGCGCATTGCGCAAGACACGGCGAGAGAAAATCCGGCGAACGCAGGAATAACCGGGGGACGCGCGCCACCAGGGGATGAATCAGGTCAGCCCCACCTGGATGGCGAAGTCGCTCAGATCGCGCTCCGTGACGAGGCCCAGCTTGCGCATCGTGCTGCGCTTTTGGGCGCTGATCGTTTTGCCGCTGCGCTGAAACCGCTGCGCAATCTGGCGCACCGACATACCCTGCGCGTAAAGCTGGAAGACCTCCCATTCGCGCGCGCTCGGCACGCCCGAGCACGGGGCGCACGCGGCGCCGGCGCGCGCGAGCGTGGCGCGTACGTGGCCCGAAAGAAACGGCGTGCGCTCGCGAGCGGCGGCGACGGCGAGCAGGAGATCGTGCACGACGTCGCGCTTGTCGACGATGACGTTCAGGCCGCGATGCATCAGGCCTGTCAGAACGGGCGGCGTCGACACCATGCTCAGGACGACGATCGCAGGCGTGTCTCGTGTTTGCGCGAGGCGCCGCAGCAGGGTAAGGGAGCCATATTCGCCGTCCAGCCCCGGCATGCACAGATCGGAGATGACGACGTCGCAGTCGGTCGTATCGAGCTGCGTGGCGAGCTCGAGCGTATTGCCGGCTTCGCCGACGACGAGGGCTCGATCCGTTGCGCGCAGCAGGCTGGCCACGCCGAGCCGGATGCACGCGTGGTCGTCGGCAACGATCACGCGCAGCGGCTTGCCCGTGCGAGGCGCGTCGTCTCGACCAACCCGGATGGCGTGCATGGGAGACCTTGCGTGGCTTGAACCGCTCAGGTTTGCTCGCCCTGCGTCACGCCGCATTCGACCGCGAAGCGATAGAGCTCGATATCGTTGCTGAGCGCGAGCTTCTTCATCGCCGCGCACTTTTGCGCGCTGATCGTCTTGACGCTGCGCCCGAGCAGACCTGCGATTTCCGTCACGCCGAGCCCGGTTGCATAGTGCGTGATCACCTCGAATTCACGCCGCGTGAGAATGCGGTGCACCTCGTCGCGCCGCTCGGCGCGCGCCGCTTCCGTGAGCAGGTCGCGCACGACAGGCCCGACGTATTGCTCGCGCGCCATCGCCGACATGATCGCAACCGGGATCAGGTCGATGCGGTCGCGCTTGCTGAGCACCGCATCCACCTCCATCTCGATGGTCTTGCGCAGCACCGCGGCCTCGCTTTCCATGGTGAGGACGACCACGGCCTTTTGCGGGAACCCGGCGCGAAAGGCGCGGATGGCCTCGGGCCCGTCCAGCTCGCCGGGCAACGCCATGTAGAGGTCCATCAGCACGAGATCGAACGCATTCCGGGCCGCGACTTCGAACAGCTCGGACACGCTGCGCGCACGCGCGACGACCTGCACGTTGGGATAGTGGGTGAGCATGCTCTCCAGCGCATACACGACGAGCGGATGGTCGTCGGCGATGATCACGCGCACCGGTGCCGCGAGGTCGGCCGTATCCGTCATGTTGCGCGCCGCGAGGCTGGCGCGCTGGTCGTCGTGGTCGCGCATCGCGCGCTGGGAGGCGGCCCCCGCAGGGGCATGATGCGACAGCGATGAGGGAAGCGGGTTCATAGAAGTCCGTACGCCTTGACATAGGCGAAGAGTCCCGCGTCGTTGCTCACGCCGAGCTTCGCCATGGCATCGCGCTTCTGGCAGCTCACCGTGCGCACGTCGCGGCCGAGGGCACGCGCAATTTCCGTGATCGAACTGCCGCTCGCGAATTTGCGGACCACCTCCGATTCGCGCGGCGTCAGGCGCGGCAAGCACAGGTCGGACGGTCCGGCGGCGGCCGCGAGTTCGCGCTCGATGGCCGGGCTGAGATAGGCGAGACCCTGGGCGGCGCCGCGCACGATGGCTGCGAGATCGTCCATCGGCTCGGTTTTGCGCAACATGGCGACCGCGCCCGCATGCGCCACCGCGCGCAGAACGACAGCGTTCGCAACGCTGGTCAGCACGATCACGGGCACATGGGGCCAGTCGCGGCGCAAACGCTGCACGAGGCGCAGGCCGTCCTCGGCTTCGCCGGAGACCGGCGGCATATTGAGGTCGGTGACCACCACGTCGCACGGGACGGTTTCGAGCGTCTGCAACAACTCTCGCGCGCCGCACGCTTCCCCCACGACCTCGATATCGTCTGCCGCGAGGAGCGCCGAGCGAACGCCAAGCAGAACGAATGGATGATCGTCGGCGAGGACGACACGTAGCTTCACACTGAATCTCCTTCGAGGTGGATTTGCGGGTTGCCGATGCGCTGCGTGAGCGCATCGGCAACCCGCAACATCAACAAGGTCGTTCATCTGACCATTGAAAAGCCGCCGTCGAAATCGGAGATTTCCGAAACGTTAAATATGGCTTATGTTCCGTGCGCTCAACTCGCGGCACGCGCGCGAGCGCGTTGTCGACGCTCGCCAGTGCGCCCGGCGTCGCTGCGCTCGCGCGGCGCCGCGAATGCGGGCCATGCCAGCGCGGCGCAGAGCGCGGCGGCCGCCCAGACCGCCGGCCACCCGAACCATGACAACAGCAGCGGGATCGCGGAAGGCGCGACGAAGAACGCAACGAATGCGCCGGTGTTGCCCATCGCGAGCGCGGTTCCCACCCGACCGTTGCCCGCGAGCGTCGCGAGTTCGGTGAAGGCAACGCCGTGCCAGGCGGAAGCGGCGATACCGCCAGGCACGATCATCGCGGCGAGCAGCGTGACGAACGGTGTGCTGGCACGATGCGCTGGCGACGCAAAAGCCGTCAACGCGGCAAGCATGACGAACAGCGCGACGGTGAGCGCCGCGCAACCGCGCAGCCAGATACGCCGGTCGCCGTGCCGGTCTGTCCAACGGCCGCCGTACACCCGCATGAACGCCGCGCCGCCCTGCACGGCCGCAAGCGTCGCGCTGACTGCCGCCGTACCCGCATGGCCGACGTCATGCAGGAAAATGCTCGCGAACGAGAGCACGGCCACCTGGGGAATGCACAGCACGCCAATGCCGGTCACCATGCGCCACACGGTGACGCTGCGCAGCGGCGAGACGGCGCGTTGTGCCTGCGCGAGCGCTTCGTGAGCGACAAGCGGCACATGCGCGGCGTCCGGTTCGTGCGCGGGTTCGTGCAACCAGACGATCGTAAGCACGGTGGAGACCACACACATCGCGGCGAGTGCGCCGTAGACGGCAGCGAATCCCGCATGCTCGGCGAGCGCGGGCAGCACGAGTGCGCCAAGTCCGCCGCCAGTCGGCACGGCGGTTTGCCGGATGCTCATCGCAAGGCCGCGCTCGTGGGCGGCGAACCACGCCATCACCGCGCGCCCGCTCGAGCCGTTCACGCTTCCGCCAAGCAGGCCGAGCGCGAGCAGGCCAACCGCGAGCACCGTCGCGCTGGGCGTGTGCGCGCCCGCCGGGGCGCCCCAGAGCGCCATCGCGACGAGTGCGAGCGCTGTCGTGGAAAGGCCCGTGAGCAGCACGCGCCGGTCGCCCCAGCGGTCCGTCAGGAGTCCCCAGGGAAGCTCGCTCAGTACGATGCCAAGTCCAAGCATGCCGAGCACGATACCCAGTTCGCCCGTGCCGATGCGGTAATCCGAGCGGATCAACACGCCCGTCGCGGGAATGCCGCCGAGCGCTGCCGCAAAACTGGCGTTGGCCGCCACGCCCACCGCGAGCACTTTCCAGCGGTGTGCCGCGCCCCGCGTCGTACTGCGTCCCATGATGATCTCCAGAAAACGGTTGACTGAGGGCATCGTAGAGGCGCAACATCTATCGGAAAAGCGGGAAATTCCAATTCGTATATTCGGAATTTCCGAATGATGAAATGGCACGAAACGCACCGGGTCAAGCTGAACCATGAACGCACGCGGTTTCGATCTCGCGCAGTTGCGCACATTTATCGCCGTGACGGAAGCGGGCAGTGTCTCCGCGGGTGCGGAGCGGGTGTTCCTCTCGCAGTCGTCGGTGAGCGAGCAGCTCAAGAAGCTCGAGGAGCGCGTCGGCCAGCCGCTTTTCGTGCGCAGCAAGCAGGGTATGACCGCCACGCCCGCGGGCGCGAAGCTGCTCGACCACGCGCGCCGCATCGTCGCGCTCTGCGACGCCGCCTTCGACGACATGCTCGGCCGCACGCTCGACGGCGAAGTGCGCATTGCGATCACGGACTATTACCGGCCGCACGACGTCGCCGAGATCATCCGGCGCTTCGCGGTCCAGCATCCGCGTCTGCGTCTGCATGTGACCGTGCTGCCGAGCGCCGTGATCGACAGCAGCGCGGACGATAATGCCTACGACATCGGCTTGTCGCTGCGGCTGGTGGAGGAAGGCCGCGGTACGCACAGGAACACGTCGATACGGCGCGAAAAACTGGTGTGGGTGGGCGCGACGCAAACGCTGCGCGAGCGGCCCGCGCTCACGCCGCCCTGGCCGCTCGTGCTGCTGCCGGCGACCTGCCAGTTGCAGCGGCGCGTCGTGAGGCTGCTCGACGAAGCGCGCATGCCCTATCTGATTTCGCATTCGGCTTCGGGCGTGGCCGGGCTGCAGCTCGCGCTCAAGGCGGGGCTGGGGATCTCGTGTCTGAACGAGTCGTCGATCGGCGAAGGACTGATGCCCTGCCCGGCTTCATTCGGCCTGCCCGCACTGCCTGCGGCCGAATTTCATTTGCTGCCGGGCCGACCGGGCGAGTCCGCGCACGTGACGAACGCGCGCGCGGCGCTCGGGGAACTGCTCGCTTAAGTTCAGGCGCCTTAGCTTGCAGCCTGAACCAGCTCGGCAAAGCGCAGCAGGTCGACGTTGCCCCCGGAGATGAGCACGCCCACGCGCTTGCCGCGCACATCCACCTTGCCGTGCAACACCGCCGCCGCCGCGAGGCAGCCGGTGGGTTCGACCACGAGCTTCATGCGGCTCGCGAAGAACTTCATCGTATCGACGAGTTCCGCGTCGCTCACCGTGACGATCTCGCTCACGCGCTCGCGGATCACCGCGAAGGTCAGGTTGCCGAGATGCTGGGTTTGCGCGCCGTCGGCAAGGGTCTTCGGCGTGTCGATGTGGACGATCTCACCTGTCTGCAGGCTGCGCTGACCGTCGTTGCCGGCTTCGGGCTCGACGCCGATCACCGTGCACGCGGGCGAGAGCGCATGCGCGGCAGTCGCACAGCCCGACAGCAGCCCGCCCCCGCCAAGCGGCGTGAGCAGCAGGTCGAGCTCGCCCGTTTCCTCGAACAACTCCTTGGCGGCGGTGCCCTGCCCGGCCATCACATGCGCGTGGTCGTACGGCGGAATGAGCGTGAGGCCGCGCTCGGCCGCGAGCCGTTTGCCGAGCGCCTCGCGGTCTTCGGTATAGCGATCGTAAAAGACGACCTCGCCGCCATAGCCGCGCGTGGCCTCCACCTTTACGGCGGGCGCGTCGTGCGGCATGACGATCACGGCCTTCACGCCGAGCAGGCGCGCCGACAGCGCGATCGCCTGCGCGTGGTTGCCCGACGAAAACGTGATCACGCCGCCCGCCTTCTGCTCCGGCGTGAACTGTGCGATCGCGTTATAGGCGCCGCGGAACTTGAACGCGCCCATGCGCTGCAGGTTCTCGCATTTGAAGAAGAGCTGCGCGCCCGTGCGTTCGTTCGCGGTGCTGGAAGTCAGAACCGGCGTGCGGTGCGCGACGCCACGCAGGCGTTCGTGGGCGGCGGCGACGTCTTCGAAGGTAATAGGCAGAGTGCTCATGGTCGGTCTTCGGCTGGCAGGTAGGTGTAGACGGTCGAGCGCGCCACACCGAGCGTGGTGGCCACGTCGGCGAGCGCATGACGCAGGTTCAGCATTCCGTTTGTCGCGAGTTCGCGCACGGCCTCGCGGCGCTGCGCGAGCGTCATGCCGATGGGCGTGGTGTTGCGCGTGGCGGCGAAGCGTTCGAGCGCCTCGCGCACGCAGCCCACGCCGCGCGGCGCGAGCGTTTCGGCGACGGGCGCAGCCGTGCTGGTCTGGATCAGCTGGCCGAGGCCCGCTGTCACCGCGCCGATCAGCGACACATCCATGTTCAGGCAGAGGGCCGCGACGTACTCGCCCGCGCTGTTCTTGAGGCCGATGGATGTGCTCTTGGCCGGACGCCCGTCGGGAAAGCGGTTCGGATAGTTGGCCACGACTTCGGGGAAGCCGGAGTCGGTGATGCGCGCGAGACCCATTTCGGTGGCGGCGTCGCCGACTTGCCGTCCTGACAAATTGTTCGCAATTGCGACGACCGAGTGCTCGGGCCGCGTGAGGTCGTGCAGCACCACCTCGACGAGCGGCGCGAGCGTCTGGCCGAGCGCCGCGACGATCTTCTCGCCTTCGCGCAGAAGCAGCGCGTTTTCGTCAGTGGAATGGCCGGAACGGGGTTTGCGGGTTGGCATCATGATGTTGGACATTTTGACAGTTAATGACTGAATGTCAATCGTTTGAATGGATCGCTCAGAGTTGCCGTGCCTGGCCGCCCGATGCGCGAAAAAAAACCCCGCCCGAAGGCGAGGTCAATCAGACACGAAGAAACACGACTCACTGCATTGCTGCTCAGACCGTGAAGCGCTCGCTCACGAACTGCGTGGACGGCACGCGTGCGCGCGCCGCCACCGCTTGCGCGGCGCTCACCATCGCGGGCGGACCGCAAACGTAGAGATCGGGCGCCGCGCCACCGTCTGCAAGCGCGGCGGCGAGCGCGTCGACGGGGGTGCTGTGCGAGCCTTGCCAGCCATCACCCGCTTCGCGCACGCAAAGCTCGACGTGCAGTTGCGGCAGCGCCGCCCGAAGCGCGTCCAGTTCGTCGAGCAGGAACAGCTCGCTCTCGCGATTCACGCCGTAAAAGAGCCGCGCGTCGTTCATTTCGCCGAATTCGGCCATGCGGCGCAGCATCGAAAGCACGGGCGCGAGACCCGTGCCGCCCGCGACGAACCAGCGCGGGCGCAGGCTGTCGGCGATCAAACCGAAGCCGCCCTGCGGGCCGTGAACGGTAAGCAGGTCGCCCGGCTGCGCCCGCTCGCGCAGATACGCCGAAAACTCGCCTTGCGGCCGCAGCCGGATGAGGAACTCGAGGCGCCCTTCCCAGTTGCTCGTGTTGGCAAGCGAGAACGGGCGCTTCACGCCGCCTTCCGGCAACTCCAGTTCCGCGAACTGGCCCGCTTCGAATTCGGCGGCGCTGCCGCTCGTGTCGTCGGCGTCGAGCAGCAGTTCGAGACGGCGCGTGTCGTCGGCGATCGTGTCCAGCGCGGCGATGCGCGCCGTGCGCGCGGCAACCGGCTGCAGCAGCACCTTCGTGCCGTCGTACGGTGCGGCGACGCGCAAGTCGGCCGAAGGTCTCGTGCGGCACAGCAGAACCGCCTGCGGGTCGCCAGACGGCAACGCATCCGCATTGTGATCGCCGAGCGTGTACGTCCCTTCGGTCACGGTGGCGTGGCACGCGCCGCAGCTGCCGCGCCGGCACTGCGAGGGCAGCGTGATATCCGCCGCCGCCGCCGCGCTCAGCACATCCTGCCCCGGCTCGCAGGCGAAGCCGAACGCCTGGCCGTCGCGCGTGGTGAGCTCGATTTGATAACTCATGACGTTTTCACCCGCGCTCAAGCGGCCTTGCGTGCGAGCGCCGCGGCGAGGTCCGCTTGCGCCTCGCCGATCGGCGAGATGCCGAACTGCTTGACGAGGATGTCGAGGACGTTCGGCGTGAGGAAGGCGGGCAACGTCGGTCCGAGATGGATGTTGCGCAGGCCGAGCGCGAGCAGCGTGAGCAGCACCGCAGCGGCCTTCTGCTCGAACCACGACACCACGAGGGTAAGCGGCAGATCGTTCACGCCGCAGTCGAAGGCCTTCGAGAGCGCGATGGCGATCTGGATCGCCGAGTAGCTGTCGTTGCACTGGCCCAGATCGAGCAGGCGCGGGATGCCGCCGATGTCGCCGAACGCGTGGCGGTTGAAGCGGTACTTGTTGCAGCCGAGCGTCATGACGACGGTGTCGTCGGGCGCGCCCTGGGCGAACTCGGTGTAGTAGTTGCGGCCCGGCGCGGCGCCGTCGCAGCCGCCGATCAGGAAGAAGTGGCGGATCTGGCCGGCCTTCACCGCGTCGATCACCTTGTCGGCCACGCCGAGCACCGTGTTGCGCGCAAAGCCGATGGTGATGGTTTCCTCCAGCGCCGTTTCGCGGAAGCCCGGCAGCGCGAGCGCGGCCTGCACGACCGGCGCGAATGCGTGATGCTCGAGATGGCGCACGCCGGCCCAGCCTACCGGCCCGGTGGTGAAGATGCGCTGGCGGTACTGCGGCAGCGGCTCGATCAGGCAGTTCGAGGTCATCAGGATCGGGCCGGGGAAGTTCGCGAAGTCCGATTGCTGGTCCTGCCATGCGCCGCCGTAGTTGCCTGCCAGATGCGGATAGGCCTTGAGCTTCGGGTAAGCATGCGCAGGCAGCATCTCGCCGTGCGTGTAGATCTGCACGCCGGTGCCCTGGGTCGCTTCGAGCAGCGCCTCCAGATCGCCGAGGTCGTGGCCCGAGACCAGGATGGCTTTGCCCGCCGCCGGCGTCACGCGCACGGCAGTGGGTTCGGGCACGCCGAATCGACCCGTGTTCGCCGCATCGAGCAGTTCCATCACCTTGAGGTTCAGGTTGCCGAGCGCGAGCGCATGTTCAAGGATATCGCCGGCTTGCGTGGGTTCGCTCGCGAGAAACACGAGCGCCGCCTCCACGCCCGCGTAGACCTCCTCGCTCTCGTAGCCGAGCACGCGCGCGTGATGGGCGTAAGCACACACGCCCTTGAGACCGTAGAGCACGAGGGCGCGCAGGCCCACGACATCCTCGCCCACCTTCGGCAGCCCGGCCCTGATGCCGACGAGCGCCGCCTGCGCCTGCAGTTCGGCGAGATCGTCGCCCGGTTGCCAGAGCGCGGCGCCGCCCGGCTGCGCAGCAGCGACGCCTTGCGCGAGCGCGAGCGCCTCGCAGGTCGACTTCACGCGATCGCGGTGTTGCGCGGCCTCGCGCAGCATTGCCACGAAACGGCTGGCGTTGAAATTGACGTTGGTGAGCGTTGTGAACAGCGCGTAGAGCATGAAGCGGTCGGCTTCGCGATCGGGGCTGCCGAGGCCGCGCGCGAGCGCGCCATACTGTGCGATGCCCTTGGCTGCGTAGATCAGCAGATCCTGCAGATCCGCAGTCGTGGCGTCCTTGCCGCAGTTGCCCTTGGCCGAGGCACACCCCGGTGTGGCCTGGGTGCGGTCGGTCTGTTCACATTGATAGCAAAACACGGCTTTCTCCTTTTCCTTGTGGGGTGACGGCGCGAGCAGTCTTGTAAGATGCAAAATCAATGCATCTTTTAAATGGTCGCGCGCCGGCGGGAGTTTTGCCGTGACAAAAATCAGAAAACGTGTCCGCTCGAGGCGGAGAAGCGACTGCGTGTGCGAAAACGTCGCAGCAGGTCGGCGCTCGACTCGCTCAGCTTGCTGAGTTCGCTCGGTCCGCGCGCGCAAATGAAAAGCCCCGGCCCGACCGTGAGGTCGAGCCGGGGCTTCAGGTCCTGCCGATGCATTCGGAGGCTTTAGAACGGAATATCGTCGTCCATCTCGTCGAAGCCGCCGCCGGCCGGCGCGTTCGAACGGCCGCCACCCGCGCCGCCGCCGGCACCGCCACCGCCACCGCTCGAACGCGGCGCGCCGCCGCCGCCCGAAGCGCGGCCGCCGCCGCGCGGCGCGGACTGCTCACGGCTGTAGCCGCCGTCGTCGCCCATGTCGCTGCCCATCGAGGCGCCGCCGCTGCGGCCGCCCAGCATCTGCATCTGGTCGGCGACGATTTCCGTCGAGTAGCGGTCGGTGCCGTCCTGCGCTTGCCACTTGCGCGTGCGGATGCGGCCTTCGATATACACCGACGAGCCCTTCTTCAGGTACTCCGAGACGATCTCGGCCAGGCGCCCGAAGAACGACACGCGGTGCCATTCGGTCATTTCCTTGAACTCGCCGGACGCCTTGTCCTTGTAGCGGTCGGTCGTGGCGAGGCGAATGTTCGCCACGGCGTCGCCGCTCGGCAGATAGCGCACTTCCGGATCGGCGCCGAGGTTGCCGACGAGGATCACCTTGTTCACGGATGCCATGAATTTCTCCTGTTTGATTCCGTTGCGAGGAGCGGCCGCGCGGTGCGCGCCGGCGAGCGCCTGATGTGTCATGCGCCTTCGCCGGTCGCGGACCGCCTCCGCGAATTGCGTTGCTGTGAACCGCTGGTTCTAACTCAGGCCCGCCTGGGTCAAGCCCGCTTGGCTTCTGCCCGCTTGGGCGGCGCCTTCATATTGGCCGCGATTATAAGCCAGCACAAGACGAGCCCCGAGCACGTATAAAACACGGCGCTCGCGCCCTCGTGCTTGAGGATCCATCCGCCCACCACGCCGCCGAGCGCGAGCCCGATCGACTGCGTGGTGTTGTACACGCCCGTGGCCGCCCCCTTGCGGTTGCCCGGCGCGAGCTTCGACACGAGCGAAGGCTGCGAAGCCTCCAGGATGTTGAAGCCCAGGAAGTACACGAACAGCACGGCCGCCACGATGACAAGTGTATGCGCGAGCGAGCCGAGCAAAAGCTGGCCGATCAGGATAAGACCGATCGCAGAAACGAGCACGGGCTTCATCTTGCCCCGCTTCTCCGCGACGATGATGGCGGGCACCATCATGACAAACGCGAGGCCCATGACCGGCAGATAGATCATCCAGTGCGACGCGACCGGCAGGCCCGCGTCCACGAGCAGGCGCGGCACGACGAGAAAGAGCGCCGTTTGCGTGGCATGCAGCACGAGCACACCGAAGTTCAGGCGCAGCAGCTCCACGTTGTGCAGCACTTCGGCGAACGGGGCGCGCACGTGCACGGGCTTGCTGGGCGCGTCGGGCACGACCCAGATCACCACGCCCACCGCGAGAATCGAGAACACCCCGACCAGTGTGAACAGGCCGCTCATGCCGACCCAGTGGAACACGATCGGCGCGCCGACGATGGCCACGGCGAACGACATGCCGATCGAGCCGCCCACCATCGCCATGGCCTTGGTGCGGTGCTCCTCGGCGGTCAGGTCGGCGATGAACGCCAGCACGGCCGACGATACCGCGCCCATGCCCTGGATCACCCGCCCGACGATGATCCACACCATGTCGTGCGCGCCCGCCGCGACGAAGCTGCCGATCGCGAAGATGACGAGGCCCGTGGCGATGACGGGCTTTCTGCCCACCATGTCCGAAACCCAGCCGTAGAAAATATAGAGAAGCGACTGCGTGACGCCGTATGCGCCGAGCGCGATGCCGACCAGCAGCAGGTTGTCGCCGCCGGGAATGGTTTTCGCGTAGACGGAAAACACCGGCATGATCATGAACAGACCGAGCATGCGCAGCGCGAAGATCGCCGCCAGCGAGACGGTCGCGCGCAACTCGGGCGCGCTCATGCGCGAGGATGTAGCGGGTGAATTGGAGGACATCGGAGCGTTATGTGTTCGGACCGCAAGTGCCCGCACGTTTGTTGACCGGGACGCCCCCTGACGCGCCTCTTTCGAGGCCCTTGCACTTGCCGCTCCGGGCCCTTTCAAAGACCGTCAGCAAGCCGTAACGGCGGTCTGGAAAAGTCGTTATAGTAGCAGGTTTGGTTTCCCTTTCTCCCGCAGGTTCATGGAACAGATCCGTATCCGTGGGGCCCGAACCCACAACCTGAAGAACGTCAATCTGGACCTGCCGCGCCACAAGCTCGTGGTGATCACCGGGCTTTCCGGCTCGGGCAAGTCCTCGCTGGCATTCGACACGCTCTACGCGGAAGGCCAACGCCGTTACGTGGAAAGCCTCTCGGCCTACGCGCGCCAGTTCCTGCAGCTCATGGAGAAGCCCGACGTCGACCTGATCGAGGGTCTGTCGCCGGCGATTTCCATCGAGCAGAAGGCCACGTCGCACAACCCGCGCTCGACCGTCGGCACCGTCACCGAGATCCACGACTACCTGCGGCTGCTTTACGCACGCATCGGCACGCCCTATTGCCCGGACCACGAAATTCCGCTGGAGTCGCAAAGCGTCTCGCAGATGGTGGACGCCGCGCTCGCCCTGCCCGAAGAAACGAAGCTGATGATCCTCGCGCCCGTGATCGTGGACCGCAAGGGCGAGCACGCCGAGCTGTTCGACGACATGCAGGCGCAGGGTTTCGTGCGCTTTCGGGTGCGCTCGGGCGGCGGCACCGCCAACGAAGGGGAAGCGAAGATCTACGAGGTCGAGTCGCTGCCCAAGCTCAAGAAGAGCGAGCGCCACACCATCGACGTGGTGGTCGACCGCCTGAAGGTGCGCCCCGACATGAAGCAGCGCCTCGCGGAGTCGTTCGAAACCGCGCTGCGCCTGGCCGACGGCCGCGCCATCGCGCTCGAAATGGACACGAACCGCGAGCATCTCTTCAGCTCGAAGTTCGCCTGCCCGATCTGCTCGTATTCGCTGCCCGAGCTGGAACCGCGCCTCTTCTCGTTCAACAACCCGATGGGCGCATGCCCCGAGTGTGACGGTCTGGGCCAGATCACGTTCTTCGATCCGAAGCGCGTGGTGGCGCACCCGTCGCTGTCGCTCGCGGCGGGCGCCGTGAAGGGCTGGGACCGGCGCAACCAGTTCTACTTCCAGATGCTCCAGAGCCTGGCCGCGTTCTACGACTTCGACATCGATACCGCGTTCGAAGACCTGCCCGAGAAAGTGCGCAAGATCCTGCTCTACGGCTCCGGCAAGCAGGAGATTCCGTTCTCGTACATCAACGAGCGCGGCCGCACTTCGGTGCGCGAGCATGTGTTCGAAGGGATCATCCCGAACCTCGAGCGTCGCTACCGCGAGACCGACTCGGCCGCCGTGCGCGAGGAGCTTTCGAAGTACCAGAACAACCAGGCCTGCCCGCACTGCGAAGGCACGCGCCTGCGCCGCGAAGCGCGCTTCGTGCGCATCGGCGCGGGCGAGGAGGCGCGGGCCATCTATGAAGTGAGCGGCTGGCCGCTGCGTGACACGCTCGGCTACTTCCAGACGCTGCACCTCGAAGGTGCAAAGCGCGAGATCGCCGACAAGGTGGTCAAGGAAATCGTCGCGCGCCTCATGTTCCTCAACAACGTCGGGCTCGACTATCTCTCGCTCGAGCGCAGCGCCGAGACGCTGTCCGGCGGCGAGGCGCAGCGCATCCGCCTCGCCTCGCAGATCGGCTCGGGCCTCACGGGCGTGATGTACGTGCTCGACGAGCCGTCCATCGGCCTGCACCAGCGCGACAACGACCGCCTGATCTCCACGCTCAAGCATCTGCGCGACCTCGGCAATTCGGTGATCGTCGTCGAGCACGACGAAGACATGATCCGCATGGCCGACTACGTGGTCGACATGGGTCCGGGCGCGGGCGAGCACGGCGGCATGGTGATTTCGCAGGGCACGCCAGCGGAAGTCGAGCACGATCCGGCCTCGATGACGGGCCAGTACCTCTCGGGCGCGCGCCGCATCGACTATCCCGACGAGCGCATCGAGCCCGGCGAGCGCCGCCTGCGCATCGTCGAGGCCCACGGCAACAACCTCAAGCACGTCACGCTCGACCTGCCCGTCGGTCTTTTGACCTGCGTGACGGGCGTCTCGGGCTCGGGCAAGTCCACGCTCATCAACGACACGCTTTATCACGCCGTGTCGCAGCATCTGTATGGATCGTCGGCGGAACCGGCGCCGTTCGAGGCGATCGAGGGTCTCGAGCACTTCGACAAGGTCATCAACGTCGACCAGTCGCCGATCGGGCGCACGCCGCGCTCGAACCCGGCCACCTACACGGGCCTCTTCACGCCCATCCGCGAACTGTTCGCGGGCGTGCCGGCCGCCAAGGAACGCGGCTACGAGTCGGGCCGCTTCTCGTTCAACGTGAAGGGCGGGCGCTGCGAAAGCTGCCAGGGCGACGGCGTGCTCAAGGTGGAAATGCACTTCCTGCCCGACGTGTACGTGCCCTGCGACGTCTGCCACGGCAAGCGCTACAACCGCGAGACGCTCGAGATTCAATACAAGGGCCGAAACATCAGCGAAGTGCTCGACATGACGGTGGAAGCCGCCTACGAGTTCTTCAAGGCGGTGCCGGTGGTGGCGCGCAAGCTCAAGACGCTGCTCGATGTCGGCCTGGGCTATATCCGCCTCGGCCAGTCGGCGACCACGCTCTCGGGCGGCGAGGCGCAGCGCGTGAAGCTTTCGCTCGAACTTTCCAAGCGGGACACGGGCCGCACGCTGTATATACTCGACGAGCCGACCACGGGCCTGCACTTCCACGACATCGCGCTTTTGCTCGAAGTGATTCACCGGCTTCGAGATCAGGGCAACACGGTGGTCATCATCGAGCATAATCTCGATGTAATCAAAACCGCCGACTGGGTCGTGGACATGGGACCGGAAGGCGGCGCGGGCGGTGGGCAGATCGTGGCCCAGGGGACGCCCGAACAGGTGGCGAAGTCGAAGGCAAGCTTCACGGGCCGCTATCTCGCGCCGCTGCTCAAGCGCCAGATCGCCGCGCTGGACACGGCCTCGGGCAAGTAACCCGCCAGGCGGGCTGACAAGCGGGCCGGAAATTTAGCAGTAGAAATAGCTGCAGCAACAACGGGTCGGGGGCGCGTGCACCCCCGAAAGTTTGGAGACGGAATACACCCAACATGGTCAAGCGCAACGAAGCGACCGAAGATAAACAGGTGCGCGACCTGCGGCCACGGCCGGTCAGGCTCACGAGCGATATGAGCCTGCCGAAGCTTTCGGCAGTGGAAATCGGCAGCTATGTGACTGCGCTCGCCGGCATGCTGGCAGTGCTGCACCTGAACCTGCTCGGCGCACTGCTCGCGGGCATGCTCGTCTTCCAGCTCGTTCATACCATTTCGCCGCTCATCGAGCGGCGCATGTCGAGTAGCCGCGCACGCTGGCTCTCCGTGGTGCTGGTTTCGATCGTGATCGTGGGGGTGCTCACGGGGCTCACCGTGGGCGTCATCGAGCAGTTCGAAAACGACGTGCCGAGCGTGCAGAAGGTCATGGCGCAGATGATGACGTTCGTCGACCAGGCGCGCGGGCGCATTCCCGAGTCCATCGCCGCCTATCTGCCCGTTGACGTCGCCCAGATGAAGCTCAAGGCGCTCGCGCTCATGCACGAGCACGCCACCCAGCTCGGCCAGGGCGGCAAGAACGCCGCGCGCATCTTCGGGCATATCGTGATCGGCATGATCATCGGCGCGATCATCGCCATTGGCGCGCAGAAGAACGCCACGCGGCTGCCGCTTTCCACGGCGTTCGTCGCGCGCGTGTCGCGTTTCGCCGACGCGTTCCGCCGCATCGTGTTCGCGCAGGTGAAGATTTCCGCGATCAACACGGTGTTCACCGGCCTCTTCCTCCTGCTCGCGCTGCCGTTGTTTCACGCGCCGCTGCCGCTCGCGAAGATGCTGGTCGTGGTGACCTTCGTGGTGGGCCTGTTGCCCGTGATCGGCAACCTGATCTCGAACACGCTGATCGTCGCCATCGCGCTCACCGTGAGTCTGCCCGCGGCGGTCACGGCGCTCGTGTTTCTCATCCTGATCCACAAGCTCGAATACTTCCTGAACGCGCGCATCGTGGGTGGCCAGATCGAGGCGCGCACGTGGGAGCTGCTGGTCGCGATGCTCGTGATGGAAGCCGCGTTCGGCATTCAAGGCGTGATCGCCGCGCCGATTTTCTACGCGTATATCAAGCGCGAACTGATTTATCTGCGGCTCGTCTGAGCCGCTTTCGCCAAGACCCGCGCGCGGACTTCAACGCCCGCGCGGCTCGCCGGGCACGTCGGTCATGCCGTCGTGCCCCATGGCGTAGATCGCCACCTGCACGCGGCTCGTGAGATTGAGCTTGCGCAGAATGTTGCGCACGTGAATCTTCACCGTGCTCTCCGCCAGGTCGAGCGTACGCGCAATCTCCTTGTTGCTCGCGCCGCGCGCCAGCTCGCGCACGATGTCGCGCTCGCGCGCCGTGAGCGTCTCCGCGCTCGCACGCGCGGCGCCGGTCGTGCCGGTCCCGCCGGTCGACTGCGCGGGCTTGCGCATCTGCTCCACGAGCTTCGCCGTCATGTGCTCGGTAATGACCGGCTGGCCGCTCGCGGCCTTGCGGATCGACGCGACGAGCGCGTCGGCGTCGATGTTCTTGAGCAGGAAGCCGCGCGCGCCCTCGCGCATCGCGGCGGTGAGCTCGTCGGCTTCCTCGGAGACGGTGAGCATCACGACCGCCGTGTCTGGCAGGTCTTCCACCAGCAGTTGCAGCGTTTCGAGCCCCGAGAGGCCCGGCATGTTGAAGTCGAGCAGGATGACGTCGGGCAGGTGCTGCTTCGCGCGCTTGACGCCTTCCACGCCGTCCGACGCCTCGCCGACCACCTCCAGGTCAGGCTGGCGCTGCAGGAGCGCGCTCACGCCCGAGCGAAAGAGCGTGTGGTCGTCGATGAGCAGGATGCGTATGGTCATGGGGATCGTTGTCTTGTCGCGATGTCTTGCGGTTCTGATCGTAACGCCGTCGGCCAGGTTCGTTGGCCGCATTCACGCGGCCATGCGGCTCGTGGCGGGCAGCACCAGTTCGACGCGTGCGCCGCGCCCCGGCGCGCTCTGTAGCGTGAGCACGGCGGCAAGACGTCTCGCGCGCTCATGCATGATGTGAAAGCCCACGTGCGATTCGCCGCGCGAAGCGATATCGGCGGGATCGTAGCCCACGCCGTCGTCTTCGATCGTCAGGCGGAAGTCGCGCGCGTTCACGACACTCACCTGAACGTGCAGCGCCTCAGCATGCTTGCGCGCATTCGAGAGCGCCTCCTGCAGCACGAAGAGTACCTGCAGCTGCTGGTCGGGCGGCAGCGGCGGCCCGTCTTCGTCGCGATAGTCGAGCGTCAGCTCGGCGTCCGACTGGCGGCGAAAGCGCGCCACGGTGTCCTCCACGGCGAGGCGCAGCTTGCCCGGGCCGAGCTTCGTGCGGAAATTCAGCAGCAGTTCGCGCACGTCGTCGTAGCTTTCCTCGACGCCGCCCGCGAGCAGCGGCACGATCTCGCGGATCTCGTCGAGGTCGCCCTGCTGCGCCGCCCCATCGAGCAGGTGTACTTGCATCTTCAGGAAGCTCAGGCCTTGCGCGATGCTGTCGTGCAGCCCCTGGGCGACGAGGTTGCGCTCCTCGGACACGGCGAGCTGGCGCCCGAGCGCCACGAGCCGCCGGTTCATGAGCGCGACGCCCAGGTGGCGGCCGAGCGTCTGGAGCAGCTGGACGCCCGACGGCGGAATCTCCCGCTCGCGCCGGAAGTGCAGCGAGAACGTGCCGAGCGTCTCGTTCTGCGCGACGATGGCCGACACCGCGACGCTCACGAAGCCCGCTTTCAGGCAGCGCTGCGTGAAAGCCCCGCCCAGGCCGCTTTCTCCGCTTTCCCCACCGGCCGTGCGCGCGCCCGGCTGCGCCATCAAGCCGAATACGACCGGCGCCTCGGCCGTCGCGCCCCCGCACGCACAGTCGGCCGCGGGCATGCACTGCTCCGCGCGCGTGATCGATTCGGGCATGCCTTCCGAAACGAGCAGATGCAGATTGCCGTCGTCAGGCGAAACGACGCGCACCGTGCCGCCATCGGCGTCGAATTCGCGCATCACGCGCGTGAGGAAATCGTGGCACAGGCTTTCCGCCGGGCCCGGCGTGTTGAGAAACGCCGCCATCTCGTAGAGCGTGGCGAGTTCGCGGTTTTGCGCCGCCAGTTGCGCGGTCTTGGCGTCCACACGCTCCGCAAGGTCCTGATAGAGCGCCTGCAGCTCCGCGACCATGCGGTTGAAGCCTTGCGTGAGATGACCGAACTCGTCGTACGTTTCCACCGGCAAGCGCGTGTCGAACTCCCGCGCCTCGATGCGCGCGAGGCCGTCCTGCAAGCGCTGCACGGGCGCCACGAACCACTGGTAAAGCAGATAGACGATCGCCAGCGTGCCCACGCACGACAGCGCCGCGAGCGCGACCTGCGAAATGCGCAGCCACGCGGTCTTGCGCGCGTTCTCGCGCTCGATCAGGCTGACGAGCCGGTTCGCCTCGTCGACGAAGCCGGGCAGCAGGCCGATGTACGTCGAGGGCTCGCCCCCGCTGGCGGCGAGGTCGCTCAGCGCAGCGGGCCTGAGCGTCTGGTTCCAGGCAGTCGCGACGCGATCGAACTGCGCGTGGATGCCGGCATCGGCGGGGAGAAAGAGCGGCCGCGCCGGATCGCCGTCGCGCAATTCGCGCAGCGTCTCGTCGAGCTGGCGCATCTGGGCGTCGACTTGCGAAGGCTTGCCGGTGCGGGCTTCCCACAGTGAGATCGCCACCGCGTTCGCGCGCATGCGCAGGCTGCCCGCGTCGTTGATCGCGGCGGCGCCGCCTTCGAGCTGCCAGGAAAGCCAGAGCGTGCCGCTGATCATCGCGAGCACGAGCGCGAGCGCGACCGTGGAAAGCACAACGATGCGCGTGGAGAGCCGCCTCGGGAAAGGCGCTTCCTGCGCGCCGGAAGATCCGGCAGAAGCGGCGGATGCGGCTGCGGAATCGGAAGACGGAGTCATGGCCGGGACCGGGAATCGGCTACGCCGAAACGGCGGCGCCTATACCGACATTATCTGACGGAGCGCGGCCGATCGCGCGCTATGTCGCGGTCTGCACGGCCAACTGCGACACTATGCGTCAGTTCGCCTGCCTCCCGGGCGAGTCACGGTGAGCCAGCTTGCGCACATCGTGAAAAAAGCGGGGAAGGCGAGCGTGCTCGCTCCCCGCGAAGAACGGCCATCCCCACGGCCGTCCAGAGGCAAACGTTGGCCGCTAGCGGCTGCGCACGAGCTGCCAGGCGCGCGAGAGATAGGTGATCGAGGCGAACCCGCTCCACACGTGCACGAGCCGCGTGAACGGGAAGATCACGAACAGCGTCATGCCCATGAAGAGGTGCATGCGGAAGATGAGCGGCGCGTCGGACACGAAGCTCGCCGCGTCGCCGCGGAACGTGACGATGTGCTGCGCCCAGGTCATGAGCCGCACCATCATCGCGCCGTCCATGTGGCTAGCCGATTCGCCGATGGTGCTCAGCCCGAGCAACAGCGTGACGAGCAGCCACAACAGCAGCACCTTGTCGCCCACGCGCGTCACGGCCGAAACGCGCGCGTTCGAAAGCCGCCGGTGCAGCAGGATCGCGAGGCCCACCAGACACATCGAGCCCATCACGCCGCCCGCGACCATCGCCACGAGCTGCTTGACCGCGTGCGGCACGCCGAGCCAGTCCCACACCGCGACGGGCGTGAGCAGACCGAACAGATGCCCGAAGAAAAGCCCGAGCACGCCGACGTGAAAGAGGATATTGCCGAGCCGCAAATGCCCGCGATAGAGCAGCTGCGAGCTGTCCGCCTTCCACGTGTACTGCTCGCGCTCGAAGCGTGCGAGGCTGCCGAACAGGAAGATGGCGGCGGCAATATACGGATAGATGCCGAACAAAAACTGGTTGAGCGTGTTCATGGCGATTCCTTTGCGCAGGCAGCCAGAGTGGTCGCGGTGGCCGCGGCAAACTGCGCTCGCGGGTGGAACTGAACGACCTGCGGCGAGTTGCTCGCGCCGAACGCGTGCATGAGCGGCTCCACGCCGTCCGCGCCAGTGCCGAAGCGTTCGAGCGCCTCGTCCATGTCGCGCACGGGCGCGCCCACGAGCGGCAGCGGCTCGACCTCGGTCAGCTCGCACAGCACCGTGAAGATGCCCGCGTAGGGGCTTTCACTCTTCTCGAGCTGATTGCCGAGCGCCGCGAGTACGTGAATCGCCTCGCCGAGCAGGGCGCTCGCCTCTTCGTCGCCAATCAGACCGAGCACTTCGAGAAAGAGCGGCACGTAGTCGGGCAGTTCGCTCGTCGCGACGTCGAGGCCATGGCTGCGGTATTCGTCGAGCAGATCGACCATCGCCTGGCCGCGTGCGCGGCTCTCGCCGTGCACGTGCTCGAACAGATGCAGCGAGTGGCGCGGATTGCGGTCGAAGGTGGCCACGTACGCTTCCTGCGACTCGACGAGCGAGCGCTCGCGCAGCGCCGCGATGAGCGGCGCCAGTTCGTGCACTGCGAATGCGCCGTTCGGCAGGGCTTCGAGCGCGGCTTCGATCTCGTCGAGCGCGTCGAGCAAGGGCTGCTCGGGATAATCGAGCAGCGCGGAGAGAATGGGATAAATCGACATGATGGCGTCCTCCCGCTCAAGCTTCAGACGGCGTCTTGCGACGCGACTTCGGCATATCGGCATACACCACGCTGCCTTCGACCTTCGAGCCGAACAGCGAGCCCTCGGAAACGCCGCCCGAACAGCCGTTGCCGAACGAGAAGCCGCAACTGCCCTTCTCGTTGAACGAGTCCTCGACCATTTCCTTGTGCGACGACGGCACGACGAAACGGTCCTCGTAGTTCGCGATCGCCATGGTGCGGTACATGTCCTCGACCTGCTCGGGCGTGAGGCCCGCGCGCGCAAGAACCGCGTTGTCGTTCACGCCGTCCACGGCCTGGGTGCGCTTGTAGGCGCGCATCGCCAGCATGCGGTTGAGCGCCGAGATTACGGGCTTTTCGTCGCCGGCGGTCAGCAGGTTGGCGAGATAGCGCATGGGAATGCGCAGGCTCGCCACGTCGGGAATCACGCCGTCCATGCCGATATGGCCCGCGTCCGCGGCCGACTGGATCGGCGAAAGCGGCGGCACGTACCAGACCATCGGCAGCGTGCGGTACTCGGGGTGCAGCGGGAACGCGATCTTCCACTCGACCGCCATGCGGTACACGGGCGAGCGCACGGCGGCGTCGAGCCAGCTCTGCGGCACGCCCTGGCGGCGCGCCTCGGCCTGGATGGCGGGATCGTGCGGATCGAGGAACACGTCGAGTTGCGACTGATACAGATCCTGCGTCGATTCAACCGAGGCCGCCTCGCTGATGCGATCCGCGTCGTAAAGCATCACACCGAGATAGCGGATGCGGCCCACGCACGTTTCCGAGCAAACGGTGGGCTGCCCCGCCTCGATGCGCGGATAGCAGAAGATGCACTTCTCGGCCTTGCCGCTCTTCCAGTTGAAGTACATCTTCTTGTACGGGCAGCCCGAGATGCACATGCGCCAGCCGCGGCACTTGTCCTGGTCGACGAGCACGATGCCGTCGTCTTCGCGCTTGTACACCGAGCCCGAGGGGCACGACGCCACGCACGCCGGATTCAGGCAGTGCTCGCACAGGCGCGGCAGATACATCATGAAGGTGTTCTCGAAGGTCGAGTACATCTCCTTCTGCACGTTCTCGAACAGCTTGTCGCGGCTGCGCGAGGCGAACTCGCCGCCCAGGTCGTCTTCCCAGTTGGGACCCCAATGGATCTTGTCCATCTTCTTGCCGGTGATGACCGACACGGGGCGCGCGGTGGGCGGCGTCTGCGAGAGGCGCGCCTTCTGCAAATGCTCGTAGTCGTACGTGAACGGCTCGTAGTAGTCGTCGATGCCGGGCAGATTCGGGTTCGCGAACAGGTTGGCCAGCACCTTGAGCTTCGGGCCCTGGCGCGGCTCGATCTTGCCGTTCGGGTTGCGGACCCAGCCGCCGTTCCACTTCTCCTGGTTCTCCCATTCCTTCGGATAGCCGATGCCGGGCTTCGTCTCGACGTTGTTGAACCACGCGTACTCGACGCCATCGCGCGATGTCCACACGTTCTTGCACGTGACGGAGCACGTATGGCAGCCGATGCACTTGTCGAGGTTCAGGACCATCGCCACCTGGGCGCGGATTTTCATGATGCTGCTCCTTCCTTCATCGGGCCTTCCAGCCACTCGACCTTCTTCATCTTGCGCACGATCACGTACTCGTCGCGATTGCTGCCGACGGTGCCGTAGTAGTTGAAGCCATACGCGAGTTGCGCGTAGCCGCCGATCATGTGCGTGGGCTTGAGCACCGTGCGCGTGACCGAGTTGTGAATGCCGCCGCGCATGCCGCTCGTTTCCGCGCCCGGCACGTTGATGATCTTTTCCTGTGCGTGATACATGAGGCACATGCCGCGCGGCACGCGCTGGCTCACCACGACGCGCGCCGTGAGCGTGCCGTTCACGTTGAACACTTCGACCCAGTCGTTGTCGACGAGCCCCGCTTCCTTCGCCTCGGCTTCCGAGACCCAGACGTGCGGGCCGCCACGCGAAAGCGTGAGCATGCGCAGGTTGTCCGTGTACGTGGAGTGGATGCCCCACTTCTGGTGCGGCGTGATCCAGTTCAGCACGAGTTCGTGCTCGCCGTTGGGTTTCGCGCCGAGCATCGGCGAGGTCGTCTTCGTATCGATGGCGGGCTTGTAGTTGCAGAGGCCCTCGCCGAAGTCGAGCATCCAGCGGTGATCCTGATAGAACTGCTGACGGCCCGTGAGCGTGCGCCAGGGGATCAGCTCGTGCACGTTCGTATAGCCCGCGTTGTAGCTCACCTCTTCCGATTCGAGCCCCGACCAGGTGGGCGCGGAGATGATCTTGCGCGGCTGCGCCTGCACGTCGCGAAAGCGGATCTTGTCGTGCTCGCGGCCTTCGGCCAGATGCGTGTGATCGCGGCCCGTGATCTTCGAGAGCGCGTCCCACGCCTTCACCGCGACGTGGCCGTTGGTTTCCGGCGCGAAGGTGAGAATCATCTCGGCGGCGTCGATGGCCGTTTCCAGACGCGGGCGTCCCTCGGCCGCGCCGCGGTTCTGCTGGATGCCCGTGAGCTGAGCGAACTCGCCCACCTCGTGCACGGTGTTCCAGTTGATGCCCTTGCCGCCGTTGCCCAGCTTTTCGAGCAGCGGCCCGACTGAGGTGAACTTGTTGTAGATCTCGCGATAGTCGCGCTCCACGAGCGTCATCGAAGGCGCGGTCTTGCCCGGGATCAGATCGCATTCGCCAAGGCGCCAGTCCTTCGGCTCGAACGCCTGACCGAGTTCACCTGGCGTGTCGTGCATGAGCGGCGTGCACACGAGGTCCGTGCGCTTGCCCAGATGCGCGCCGCCGATCTCCGAAAACTTCTTCGCGATGGCCTTGTAGATCTCCCAGTCGGTCTTGCTCTCCCACAACGGCTGCACCGCCTCCGAAAGCGGATGGATGAACGGGTGCATGTCCGACGTGTTGAGGTCGTCCTTCTCGTACCACGTGGCCGAGGGCAGCACGATGTCGCCGTAAAGGCACGTGGTGCTCATGCGGAAGTCGAGCACCGTGAGCAGGTCGAGCTTGCCTTCGGCCGCTTCGCGCACGTTCACTTCGGAAGGCTTGATCGCGTCGGCTTCGTCGCCGAACAGCGCGTTCTGCGTGCCGAGCAGGTACTTGAGGAAGTACTCGTGACCTTTGCCCGAGCTGCCCAGGATGTTCGAGCGCCACACGAACATGTTGCGCGGGAAGTTTGCGGGATTGTCGGGGTCGTCGCAGGCGAAGTTCAATGCGCCCGACTTCAGCTGATCGACGGTGTACTGCACCGGCTGCACGCCCGCGCGCTGCGCAGCATCCACGACGTCGAGCGGATTGTCGCCCAGTTGCGGCGCCGAAGGCAGCCAGCCCATGCGCTCGGACTTCGCGTTGAGGTCGAGCATCGACAGGTTCTTGTAGCGTTCGCGGTCCGCGCCCGGGCCGAGGATCTCATCGAGGCTGACCTTCTCGTGGCGCCACTGGCTCGTGTGGTTGTAGAAGAACGACGTGCCGTTCATCTGGCGCGGCGGGCGCGACCAGTCGAGCGCGAACGCGAGCGGCGCCCAGCCGAATTGCGGACGCAGCTTTTCCTGGCCCACGTAGTGCGCCCAGCCGCCGCCGCTCTGGCCGATACAGCCGCACATCATCAGCAGATTGATGATGCCGCGGTAGATCATGTCGTTGTGGTACCAGTGATTGAGCGCCGCGCCGACGATCACCATGCTCTTGCCGCGCGTGCGGTCGGCGTTGTCGGCAAACTCGCGCGCCACCTGGATCACGAGCTTGCGCGGCACCGTGGTGTGCTTCTCCTGCCAGGCGGGCGTGCAGGGCACGTCGTCGTCATACGAGGACGCGACGTTCGGACCGCCCAGGCCCTGGTCGACGCCGTAGTTGGCCATCTGCAGGTCGAAGACGGTCGCGACCAAAGCGCTCGTGCCGTCGGCCAGCGCCACGCGCTTCACGGGCACGCGACGCGCGAGCAGCGCGCCATGTTCGCCGCCGAAGTACGGGAAGCCCACCTCGACCACTTCGTCATGCCTGTCAATGAGCGACAACAGCGGATCGATTTCGCGGCCGCTGCCGCCGTCTTTCATTTCGAGGTTCCAGCGGCCCACCTTCTTGCCGCCGTCGTGCTCGCCTTCGCCCCAGCGGAAACCGATCGAGCCGTTCGGCGCGACGATGTCACCCGTGGTCGAATCGATGGCGAGCGTCTTCCACTGCGGGTTGTTCGCTTCGTCGAGATTCGCGGCGAGTTGCGACGCGCGCAGGAACTGGTCCGGCACGAGCGCGCCATCGCGCTTCGCGAGCGTGACGAGCATCGGCATGTCGGTGTACTGCTTGACGTAGTCGCGGAAGTACGCGGACTTCGCCGTTGCGTGAAACTCCTTGAGCACCACGTGGCCCATCGCGAGCGCGAGCGCCGCGTCGGTGCCCTGCTTCGGCGCAAGCCAGATATCGCCGAACTTCACCATCTCGCCGAAGTCGGACGACACCGCCACCGTCTTCGTGCCCTTGTAGCGGACCTCGGTGTAGAAGTGGGCGTCGGGCGTGCGCGTTTGCGGCACGTTCGAGCCCCACACAATGAGATACGTGGAGTTGTACCAGTCGGCCGATTCGGGCACGTCGGTCTGCTCGCCCCACACCTGCGGCGAGGAAGGCGGCAAGTCGCAATACCAGTCGTAGAACGACAGACACGCCCCGCCGATCAGGCTCAGATAACGCGCGCCTGCGGCGTACGAGACCATCGACATTGCCGGAATGGGCGAAAAACCCACCACGCGATCGGGACCGTACTTGCCGATGGTGTAGGCGTTGGCCGCCGCGATCATCTCGGTGGCCGTGTCCCACCCGGCGCGCACGAAGCCGCCCTGGCCGCGCGCGCGCTTGTAGTGCGCCGCCTTCTTCGGGTCCTCGACGATCGAAGCCCATGCCTTGACCGGGTCGAGCGTCTTGCGCGCCTCGCGCCACATTTCGATCAGGCGCCCGCGGATCATCGGGTACTTCACGCGCTGCGCCGAATACACGTACCAGCTATACGATGCGCCACGCGGGCAGCCGCGCGGTTCGTGATTGGGCAGGTCGGCGCGCGTGCGCGGATAGTCGGTCTGTTGCGTTTCCCACGTGATCAGGCCGTTCTTCACGTAAACCTTCCATGAGCACGAGCCCGTGCAGTTCACGCCGTGGGTCGAGCGCACGATCTTGTCGTGCTGCCAGCGGCTGCGATACCCGTCTTCCCACTTGCGGTCCTCGTTCACCACCGCGCCGTGACCCTTCGAAAACGTCGACTTCACGCGCGACATGAACTTCAACCGGTCCAGAAAATAACTCATCAGGTTCTCCGGGACTGCTGCTGGAATCGATCGATCACGCCTGTCGCCGCCCGCTTGCGTGGCACGCGTGGCGACAGGCAGCCGTATCGTTCCGAGTATGGCGGGCAGGCCCGTGCCTGCCCATTCATCAACGGGAGAGTTCGCACTACTCCCAAAGGACTAGTTCGCTTCAGCAAGGTGTGGATGCGTTGCGGCGCGCGTAGAAGAACCACGTCACCACCGCGCACACCACATAGAAGCCGATGAAGCACACGAGCGCGCCGACCGGTGAGCCCGTCATTTCGAGCGACGAGCCAAAGCTCTTCGGAATGAAGAAGCCGCCGTACGCGCCCATTGCGCCCGCGAAGCCGAGCACCGCCGCCGACTCCTTGCCCGCTTCGGCGAGCGCGCTGCGCTGCACGTCATCACCGTTGCCCTTCGCGGCGCGTTGATGGTGCGTCAGGAAGATCACGGGAATCATGCGGAAGGTCGAACCGTTGCCGATGCCGGTGAGCGCGAACAGCACGACGAACATCGCGAGGAAACCGGCAAAGCTGCCCTGTGCGCCGCCCAGCGCGCCGCCCGGCAGGAACGCGATCACGCCCATCACCGCGACGATCATCGCGAGGAAGGTCCAGAGCGTGACGCGCGCGCCGCCGAGCTTGTCCGAGATCCAGCCGCCAACGGGGCGCGTGAGCGCGCCAGCGAGCGGCCCGAGGAAGGCCCATGCAGTCGGGTTGATGGCGGGAAACTCGGCCTTCGTGAGAAGCGCGAGGCCGGCCGAGAAACCGATGAACGAGCCGAACGTGCCGACATAGAGAAAGCACATGATCCAGTTGTGCGCGCGGCGGAAGATCACGGCCTGCTCGCGGAACGAGGCCTTCGCATCGGCGATGTCGTTCATGCCGAACCACGCGGCAAACGAAGAGACGACGATGAGCGGAATCCACACGAAGCCCGCGTTCTGCAGCCAGATGCTGTGCTCGGCGCCGTCCTTCACCCAGGTCTGGCCGTCGCCGAGCAGGCCGGCGAACACGGCCGTCGAGATGACGATCGGCGTGACGAACTGCACGAGCGAGACGCCGAGGTTGCCGATGCCCGCATTGAGGCCGGTGGCAAAACCCTTGCGCGCCTTCGGAAAGAAGAAGCTGATGTTCGCCATCGACGAGCTGAAGTTCGCCCCGCCGAGACCGCACAGCAGGGCGAGCACGAGCAGCGTCGTATACGAGGTGGACGGATCGCGCAGCGCGAAGCCCATTCCGAAGGCCGGAATCAGGAGGCTCGCCGTGGAGATCGCCGTGAAGCGGCGGCCGCCGAAAATCGGCACGAGGAACGAATAGAAGATGCGCAGCGTGGCGCCCGAAAGCGCAGGCAGCGCCGTGAGCCAGAAGAGTTCGTTCTTGGTGAAGTGAAAGCCGCCCTTGTCGAGATTGACGACCGTGACGCTCCACAGCGACCACACCACGAACGCCAGCATCAGCGCGGGAATCGAAATCCACAGGTTACGGGTGGCGATCTGCTCGCCGGAAGCCTGCCAGAACCGGGTGTTCTCGGGCTCCCATTGGGTCAGGAGATACTTGGACATGGTTGTGCTCGTTCAGTAGGCGCCGCAGACGCGGCGCGAGTTGGATCATTCGGAGTACGTGGTTTCCTGCGGCGCCGGCGTCGCGGCGCCAGCCTTGCGCGCGAGCTTCGCGCTGCCCAGGGCGAGCGCTTCGGGGCGGAACGAAAAGTGCATGAACAGCAGGCTCACCAGGGTGGCGCCGAACATCAGCATGAAACAGGTGGTGCGCACGCCCGTGAGGTCGACGAGCAGGCCGAACAGGATCGGCAGCACGAAGCCCGCGAGACCGCCCGCCAGCCCCACGATGCCGGAGACGGCGCCGATGTTGTCGGTGTACTCGTCGCCGATGAACTTGAAGACCGAGGCCTTGCCCACCGCCATCGCAATGCCGACGACGAACATCAGCACGGTGTAGAACACCGGTCCCGTGCTGATATGCAGACCGAGCGGGCCATGCGCGCTGTGGATCGTGAAGTCGGTCGGCGGATAGCTCAGCAGGAAGAAGCACGCGAGCGCGACCCACATCACGGCCCACGTCGTGCGATAGGCGCCGTAGCGGTCGGAGAGCCAGCCCCCTACCGCCCGCAGCACGCCGCCGGGCAGCGAGAAGCACGCAGCGAGAAACGCCGCATGCTCGATGTCGAAGCCGTACTGGTTCACGTAGTACTGCGGCATCCATAGCGACAGGCCGACATAGCCGCCGAACACCACCGAGTAGTACTGCGCATAGCGCAGCACGCGCGGGTCGGCGAGCACGCGCAGCTGGTCCGCTACGCTCTCCTTGCCGGGCACGCGGTGCGCCGGGTTGCTCGCGGAGAACATCCAGAACAGCAACGCGGTCGCGAGCATCGCGACGGCGTAGACCTTCGGCACGATGGTCCACGTGCCGGCCGCGACGATCAGCACCGGCGCCACGAACTTGTTGAGCGCGGCGCCCGAATTGCCCGCCCCGAAGATGCCCATGGCGAGCCCCTGGCGCGACTTCGGGAACCAGCGCGCGACATAGGGCGTGCCCACCGAGAACGAGGCGCCGGCGAACCCCACGAACAGGCCGAGCGTGAGGAATTGCCACAGTTGCGTCGCGTACGAGACGAGCCAGATCGGCACGACGGTCACGAGCATGGTGATGAAGAAGACGATGCGCCCGCCGAAGCGGTCGGTCCAGATGCCGAGCGGCACGCGGGCGAGCGAGCCCGTGAGCACGGGCATCGCGGCAATCAGGCCGAACTCGGTATCGGTGAGGTGAAGCTGTTTTTTGAGCGGAATGCCGAGGATCGCGAACATCATCCAGACGGCAAAGCAGATCGTGAACGCAAAGGTACTCGAACCCAGCACGCGCCAGGCACGGCTATCGGCGACGGGTTCCGCCTGCGGGGATAGGGCGGCTTTCATGAATTTCCCTCTTGTCGTTTAGTTGACGTGACAAGAGTAGGAAAGACGAAAGGTGCGGACTATTCTCCGCAGGGAGTGCGCGACGATGCGCCACTAGAACTTAAGGAGTAGTACCGCGGGAGCGAGTTGGCGCGGAAGAAAAATCGCATGCATGCGAACGCGCCGGAGAGCAATAAGATTAGTTCGAAAAACCGTAGCGTGTCATGAAACACGCTACGGCATGGTGTCGCACGTGATCAACCAAAGATCAGCGGAACACGACCGTCTTGTGCCCGTTGAGCACGATGCGATGCTCCACGTGCCACTTCACCGCGCGCGCGAGCGTCACGCATTCCACGTCACGGCCAATGGCGGTGAGCTGGTCCGGCGTCATGTTGTGATCCACCCGTTCGACTTCCTGCTCGATGATCGGGCCTTCGTCTAGATCGGACGTCACATAGTGCGCCGTTGCGCCGATCAGCTTCACGCCGCGATCGAACGCCTGATAGTACGGCTTCGCACCCTTGAAGCTCGGCAGGAACGAATGATGGATGTTGATCGCGCGGCCTTCGAGCGCCTTGCAAAGCTGCGGCGAGAGGATCTGCATGTAGCGTGCGAGCACCACGAGATCGGCGCCTTCGCGGTTCACCACTTCGAGCACGCGCGCTTCCTGCGCGGCCTTGTCGGCCTCGGTGCCGCCGAGCAGCGGGAAGTGATGGAACGGAATGTTGTAGCTCGCGGCGAGCTGATAGAAGTCCTTGTGATTCGAGATGATCGCCGGAATCTCGATAGGCAGCTGGCCGGTGCGATAGCGGAACAACAGGTCGTTCAGGCAATGACCGATCTTCGAGACCATGATGACGACGCGCGGCTTCACGTTCGCGTCATGCATCTCCCAGCGCATGCCGAACTCTTGCGCGAGCGGCTCGAACGCGCTGCGCAGGCCGTCGAGGCCCGGGTCGCCGCCCACTTGCTGGAAGTGCACGCGCATGAAGAACTCGCCCGTGTGGCTGTCGCCGAACTGGGCAGAGTCGAGGATATTGCTGCCGCGCTCGAACAGAAAGCCCGACACGGCATGCACGATGCCAGGCCGGTCGGCGCACGACAGTTTGAGGATGAAGCTGTGATCGGTCGACATGACCTTGGTAACTCCCGTCAATACTTTGCTGTTGCTAAAAGGGCTTGGGGCCTTGCTAAGAGAACCGGCGCCCTTTCACAGCGTCGGCGGTTCGAAGATCACGGCAATGCCCTCGCACGCGTCTTCGTCGATCCATTGGCGGCGCAGCAGGCAGTCGAGCGTCGCGAGGCTCGCGTCGACCGTCATCGCGCCCTCCTCGATCCAGCGCGCGGCTTCGTCGATGCGCGCGAGGCGATGCTCGCCCACTTCGCCGTCCTGGTTGTGCGGCACGAAGTCGGCCGGGAGCACGAGATCGTAGATGAAGATCTGCTCGGCCTGCGTGCCTTCCGGCAGCGACTGCAGCACGTGCACGGTGCGGCCCGCGCGCGCCGCGCGCGCCAGCTCCTCGGCAATGCCCGCCTCTTCCCAGCATTCCTTCACGAGCGTGGCCTCGATGCCGAGGCCCCAGCCGATGCCGCCCGCCACGACGTTGTCCAGCATGCCGGGGTCGGTGGCCTTGGTGTCGCTGCGCCGCGCGATCCACAATTGCGGCGCGCAGGGCCCACCTACGCCGGCCGCACCGGCATCCGCGTATTCTACGACGCCGTTCAGATGCACCGCGTACGTCATCGTGCCGAAAAAGCGCGAGGCCGCGCGCTCGATAAAGGCGAGCGGCGGCGCATCGAAGGCGTTGCGGATCGCGTAGGTTTCGTTGCGCCAGCCCGGAATGTGCCCTTCCGCCGCGAGTGCGCCGATCACCGAGCCGAGCGCCGCGCTGCGCGTCGTGACGTTGTCGAAGTGCGGGGCGAGCGTCACGCGGGCGCTGTGCGCATCGCCGTCGATTTCGAACACGTCGGGCCAGCGCGCGAGCAGCGCCACGTCGTTCTCGCGTATCCAGCCCACGCGCTCGTCACCGATATGAAACGGCAGATGCGCGCCGGCATCGAAGCGCCGCGCGTCGGTAATGCAAGGCAAGGTCATCGATCAGGACTCCGTAGATCAGTCACGCAAGGCGACGCGAATGCCGATGGCGATGAAGGTGACGCCGGCGAGGCGGTCGAGCCACACGCCCGCGCGCGGGCGGCGCTTCAGCCAGCCGCCAATCGTGCCCGCGCACAGCCCGAAGAGGGAGAACACCACGACCGTCTGCGCCATGAACACGAGGCCGAGCTCGAGCATCTGCAGCGTGACGGGCTGCGCGCCATGCGGGTCGACGAACTGCGGCAGGAACACGACGAAGAACAGCGTCACCTTCGGGTTCATGATGTTGCCGATCACGCTCTGGCGAAAGATCGCGGAGAGCGGCTGGCGCGGCTTGTCGCCGGCGGCGGCGAGGCCCTGGCTGCGCAGCGCCTTCACGCCGATCCACACGAGATACGCGGCGCCGGCGAGCTTGAGGATCTGGAACGCGAGCGGCGAAGAGCGCAGCACGGCGGCCACGCCGAGTGCCGCGAGCGTGGTGTGGAACGTCACGCCCGCGGCGAAACCGAGCGCGGCTACGAGACCGGCGGCGCGGCCTTGCGAAATGCCGCGCGCGAGCACCTGGAGATTGTCGGGACCGGGCGCGAACGTGATGGCGATGGAGGTGGCAAGAAAGAGCGCGAAATTCGGCATGAGATCGACTCGTGACGGTGGGCGTTCGGGTTGTTTCAGTGGCCGCCGAAGGCGGTCACGGTGAAGAGCGGCAGGCCGGCATCGGTGAGCAGCTTCGAGCCGCCCAGATCCGGCAGGTCGATGATCGCGGCGCCCTCCACCACTCTCGCGCCGAGGCGTTCGAGCAGCAGCTTGCCGGCCATCATGGTGCCGCCGGTGGCGATCAGGTCGTCGACGATCACCACGCGGTCGCCCTTGCCGCAGGCGTCCTCGTGAATCTCGACGGTCGCTTCGCCGTATTCGAGCTTGTAGGTCTCGGAAACGGTCTTGTACGGCAGCTTGCCGATCTTGCGGATCGGAATGAAGCCCACGTTCAGCTCATACGCGACGATCGGCCCGATGATGAAACCGCGCGCGTCGAGCCCAGCCACGTAGTCGAGCTTCGCATCGACATAGCGCTCGACGAACAGGTCGATCAGCACCCGCAGGCCCTTCGGATGGCCGATGAGCGGCGTGATATCGCGGAACTGCACTCCCGGCTGAGGCCAGTCGGGCACCGTGCGGATCAGGCTTTTCACGAACTGGGCGGCTTCGGCGCTCGGGTTCGCAGGTGCGTTGGACATGATTTCTCCGGGTAGTGGCTAGATAAAGAACGGCAGAGTGTTTTAAACGGGGCGGGAACCTTTGGCGCGGTCTCGCGATTGCGCCGACGACGGCGTATCAGGCCGCCGCCGCACCCGCGCCCGCCGCACCGGGCTTGCGATGCCGCGAAAGCCGCTCCTCGGCCTGCGCGAGCTGCTCGGGCAGACCGCGCAGCACGACGATGTCGGCCTCGCGCAGCTTGGTCGATGGGTCCGGTTCCACGCCGCGAATGCCGTGGCGGCGGATCGCCGTCACCTCGACGCCGAGCTCGTACAGGCCCAGTTCGGCGAGCGTGCGGCCCACGGCGTCGGCGCGCTCGTCGACCGGTACGGATTGTAGCCGCACCTGCTCGTGACCGTCCTCGCCCACATCGTCGGTGCCGTGGAAGTAGCCGCGCAGGAGGCTGTAGCGCTCGTCGCGCAGTTCCTCCACGCGGCGCACCACGCGCCGCATCGGCACGCCCATCAGCACCAGCATGTGCGAGGCGAGCATCAGGCTGCCTTCCACGATCTCCGGAATCACCTCGGTCGCGCCCGCGGCGAGCAGGCGTTCGAGATCGGCGTCGTCCACCGTGCGCACGATCACGGGCAAGGTGGGCTCCAGCTCGTGAATGTGATGGAGCACGCGAAACGCCGATTGCGTATTGGCATAGGTGATCGCCACCGCGGCCGCGCGGTGGATGCCCGCCGCGACGAGCGACTCGCGCCGCGCGGCGTCGCCGAACACCACCGACTCGCCCGCCGCCGCAGCCGCTGCAACGCGGTCGGGGTCGAGGTCGAGCGCGACGTACGAAAGACCTTCGTATTCGAGCATGCGCGCGAGGTTCTGCCCCGCGCGGCCGTAGCCGCACACGATCACATGGCCGCTCTGCTTGATGCTTTGCGTGGCGATGCGCGTCATCATCAGCGATTGCTGCATCCATTCCGTCGAGGAAAGGCGCAGCACGATGCGGTCGGCGTTCTGGATCAGGAACGGCGCGGCGAGCATCGACAGCAGCATGGCCGCGAGGATCGCCTGGAGCAGCGTGGCGTCGACCAGATGCTTGTCGAGAATGAGGTTCAGCAGCACGAAGCCGAATTCGCCGGCCTGCGCGAGGCCGAGACCCGTGCGCATGGCCACGCCCGGCGAAGCGCCGAAGATGCGCGTGAGCGCGGTGATGAGCACGGCCTTGAGCACGACCGGCCCGAGGAAGAACGCCGCCACCATGATGGGGTGCTGCCAGATCACGTGCGGGTTGAGCAGCATGCCCGTGGTCACGAAGAACAGGCCGAGCAGCACGTCGCGAAACGGCTTGATGTCCTCTTCCACCTGGTGCTTGTACGGCGTTTCGGCGATCAGCATGCCCGCGATGAAGGCGCCGAGCGCGAGCGAGAGGCCGAACTTGTCGGTGATGAACGCGGCGCCCAGCGTGACGAGCAGCACGTTGAGCACGAACAGCTCCTGCGAGCGGCGGCGCGCGACCACGGTGAACCAGCGCGTCATGAACTTCTGGCCGACGATGAGCAGAATGCCGAGCGCAAGCACGATCTTCACGGCCGCCGTGCCGAGCGACTCGACGAGCGACGCCGACGAGCCGCCGAACGCCGCGATCACGATCAGAAGCGGCACCACGGCCAGATCCTGGAACAGCAGCACGCCGAGAATGTTGCGGCCGTGCTCCGATTCGATCTCGAGCCGCTCGGAAAGCATCTTGCTGACGATGGCCGTGGACGACATGGCGAGCGCGCCGCCCAGCGCCACGCAGGCCTGCCACGTGATATGCACCCACGGCTCCAGCACGAGCCCGAGCAGGAGCGCCACCACGATCGTGCCCAGCACCTGCGAAAGCCCGAGGCCGAACACGGCGTGGCGCATGGCGCGCAGCTTCGAGAGCGAGAACTCGAGGCCGATGGAGAACATCAGGAACACGACGCCGAACTCGGCCAGGTTCTGCGCGCCATGCGTGTCCGGCACGATGCCGAGCGAGCGCGGGCCCACCAGAATGCCCACCGTGAGGTAGCCGAGCATCGGCGGCAGATTCAGATAACGAAACAGCACGACGCCAACCACCGAGGCGAGCAGCAGGAACAGCGTCATTTCCAGCGGGGAGATCATCGTGTGAAGCGTCCTCGTTCGTCTGCGTCGTTACCGGCGATGCAAATTCTGCCCCGCGCCGGGTCGATCATCGACGCAGGGGCGGCTAGGGCCTGTTTACATTAATAACGGGCTAATTGGGAAGGGCTACGGAGAAACGGCTGGACAAGCCAGGCGGCTCGCGCACGGGGTTTGGGCGCTGGGGGCGCTGGCGCGGCGCGCAGACGCCTTTGCTATACTCCGCGGATGATAGCGAAAATCAATGGCGACCGGGCGCTGAAGCTCGCTCGCAACGTGCTCGACATCGAAGCGGACGCCGTGCGCGGGCTTCGCGACCGGCTCGACGACAACTTCGTCGGCGCGGTCGACCTTATCCTCAGCTGCCGCGGACGCGTGGTCGTATCCGGCATCGGCAAATCGGGCCACATTGCCCGCAAGCTCGCGGCCACGCTGGCCTCCACGGGCACCCCCGCGTTCTTCGTGCATCCGGCCGAAGCGAGCCACGGCGACCTCGGCATGGTCACCGCCGACGACGTCTTCATCGGCCTGTCGAACTCCGGCGAATCCGAAGAACTCGTGGCGATCCTGCCGCTCGTCAAGCGCATTGGCGCGAAGCTCATCGGCATGACGGGCAATCGGCCGCAGTCGACGCTCGGCCAGCTCTCCGACGTGCATCTGGACGCCGGCGTGGAGAAGGAGGCCTGCCCGCTGAACCTCGCGCCCACCGCCAGCACGACGGCGGCGCTCGCGCTCTCCGACGCGCTCGCAGTCGCGGTGCTCGACGCGCGCGGCTTCGGCGCCGACGACTTCGCGCGCTCGCATCCGGGCGGCGCGCTCGGCCGGCGCCTGCTCACCTACGTGCGCGACGTGATGCGCACGGGCGACGAAATTCCGAAGGTGCGCGACGACGTCACCGTGCGCGACGCCCTCTTCCAACTCACGGCCAAGCGCATGGGCATGACGGCGGTCGTCAACGCCGACGACCACGTGCAGGGCATCTTCACCGACGGCGACCTGCGCCGCGTGCTCGAGCGCGTGGGCGATTTCCGCGACCTGCCGATCGCGCAGGTCATGACGAAAGGCCCGCGCACGATCGGTCCGGACCAACTTGCTGTCGAAGCCGTGGAACTGATGGAGCGCCATCGCATCAATCAGATGCTGGTCGTCGATGCCGAGGGCACGCTGATCGGCGCCCTCAACATGCACGACCTGTTCTCCAAGAAGGTGATCTGATGGCTAGCCCACTCGACGCAACCGCGCGCGCCGCGCGTGTGCGCCTCATGATTTTCGACATCGACGGTGTGCTCACCGACGGCGGCCTGCTCTTCACCGGCGCGGGCGACACGATGAAGGCGTTCAACTCGCTCGACGGCCACGGCGCGAAGCTCCTGCGCGAAGCCGGCATCGACACGGCCATCATCACCGGGCGCCGTTCGGAGATCGTCGCCGTGCGCGCGAAGGAACTCAAGATCACGCACCTGTGGCAAGGCGTGGAAGACAAGCGCGTCGCGTTCGCCGAGCTGCTCTCGCAAACGGGCATTGCGCCCGAGGCGTGCGGCTACATGGGCGATGACTGGCCCGACCTCGGCGTGATGCTCCAGTGCGGCTTCGCGGCCGCGCCCGCGAACGCCCATCCGGACGTGCTCTCGCGCGCCCACTGGGTGTCCGACAAGGTGGGCGGCCACGGCGCCGTGCGCGAAGTCACCGATCTGATCCTGCGCGCGCAGAACCGTTACGACGCGCTGCTCGCCGAGGCCTGCGCGCCGCTCGCCGGGATGCCGCGATGAACCAGAAGTTCCGCCTCACTTCGCTCGTGCCGCTCGTATGCGTCGCCGCGCTCGCCGGCTTCACGTGGTGGCTGCTGCAGGCCGTCCAGCCGCGCGAGAAGGAGGCGGCGCCGCGTCCGCTCACGCATACGCCCGACTACTTCGCCGACGACTTCTCGGTGTCCGAGCTCGACCAGTCGGGCGCCACGCAGTACCGGCTCACGGCCACGCACATGGTTCACTACGAGGACGACGAGAACAGCGACCTCACGAACCCGGCTGTGCGCGCATTCCAGCCCGGCAAGCCGATCGTCACGGCCACCGGGCTGCGCGGCACGGTCAACGCCGACGCCTCGATCGTCAATCTGTACGACAACGCGCGCATTCTGCGCGCGGCCGGCGCCGGCGACCCCGAAATGCAGGCTGATTCCGAGCATTTCAAAGTGCTCGTGAACGACGATGTGATCCTGACCGAAAAGCCGGTTAAACTTCGACGCGGCCAGTCGGTCATGACGGCCACCAGCGGCATGAACTACAACAATGTCTCCCGGGTCATCCAGCTCTTCGGCAACGTCCGTGGAGCCATCGCCCCGGCAGACTCCGGCGGCTCGTCCTGAACGCCGGGCCGTCCACGCAAGGCACGATTGCATGAACGATTCGCTCCCCCGTCCACTGAACGGCCGTTCGCCTGAAGCCCGCCGCGCACGCTTCGCGGCGCTGATGGCGCTCGCCAGCGCGCTGCTGTTCGCCGGCCTCGCGCCCGCGGCCCACGCCGAGCGCGCCGACAAGGACAAGCCGCTCAATATCGAAGCGGACAACATGACCTATGACGATCTGAAGCAGCAGACCGTCTTCACCGGCCACGTGGTCGCCACCAAGGGCACGATCCTCATCAAGGCCGACAAGCTCGTCGTCACGCAGGATCCGCAGGGCTACCAGTTCGCGACCGGCACCGTCGCGCCGGGCACGCCCGCCGACAAGCTCGCCTACTTCCGCCAGAAGCGCGAAGGCCTCGACGAATACGTCGACGGCACGGCCGAGCGCATCGACTACGACGGCAAGCAGGACCTCACCACGCTCACGACGCGCGCCACGGTGCGCCGCCTGCAAGGCCTCTCGACCGTGATGGATCAGGTCCACGGCAGCGTCGTCACGTACGACGGCCAGAACGACTTCTATACGGCACGCTCCGGCAAGGACGTCGCAGGCCCCGGCAACCCGGGTGGCCGCGTTCGCGCCATGCTCTCGCCGCGCAACACCACGACCGGCGCACAGCCGTCTGCCGGCGCCCCGGCCGCCCTCACGCCGTCCACCAAGCTGCAGGAAGCGCCGCCACAGTGAATACCGCCACCGCCACCCAAAGCTACGGCCGCCAGCTGGCCGGCAAGACGAGCACGCTCGTCGTGCGCAACCTGAAGAAGCGCTATGGCTCGCGCACCGTCGTCAAGGACGTTTCGCTCGATGTGAAAAGCGGCGAAGTGGTCGGGCTGCTCGGCCCCAACGGCGCCGGCAAGACCACCTCGTTCTACATGATCGTGGGTCTCGTGCCGCTCGACGCCGGCGAGATCGACCTCGACGGCCGCTCCATCAGCCTTCTGCCGATCCACAAGCGCGCGGCGCTCGGTCTTTCGTACCTGCCGCAGGAAGCCTCGGTGTTCCGCAAGCTCACCGTCGAGGAAAACATCCGCGCGGTGCTTGAACTGCAGGTCGACGGCAACGGCAAACGTCTGTCGAAAGACGTCATCACCGAGCGCACCGAAGCGCTGCTCGACGAGCTGCAAATCGCGCATCTGCGCGAGAATCCTGCCCTGTCGCTGTCGGGCGGCGAACGCCGGCGCGTCGAAATCGCGCGCGCGCTCGCTACCGACCCGAGCTTCATCCTGCTCGACGAGCCGTTCGCGGGCGTCGACCCGATCGCCGTGCTGGAAATCCAGAAGATCGTGAAGTTCCTCAAGCAGCGCAACATCGGCGTGCTGATCACCGACCACAACGTGCGCGAGACGCTCGGCATCTGCGATCACGCGTACATCATCAGCGACGGTAGCGTGCTCGCGGCCGGCGCACCCGGCGAGATCATCGAGAACGAGAACGTACGCCGCGTTTATCTCGGCGAGCACTTCCGCATGTAAGCCCCGGGCGCGCCTCGCGCGTGCCCGCTCACCGCCGTCCCGCAGCGCCCACCCGGGCGCGCGCGATCCGCTGTCGCGTTTTTCCGGCCTCATCTTTCGCATTTCCCCGTGTAACTCCGCGGTATCGACCGTGCCCCCAAAACGGTGCATGGCAGGCCGGGCAGCGTCCCTGTTTGCGCACCAAATTCCGGGCACGCACCGGCGTGGCGCACGCTCGTTTTTGCGAATGCCCCGTGGTTTCGTCCGCGTGGCAAACTCTTTACAATGGTTCGCACACCGCCATGAAAGCCAGCCTCCAACTCCGCCTCTCGCAGCATCTTGCGCTCACGCCACAACTGCAACAGTCCATCCGGCTGCTGCAGCTGTCGACGCTCGAACTGCAGCAAGAGGTCGCGACGGCGATCTCGCAGAACCCGCTGCTCGAGAACGAGGACGACTGGATCGCGAGCCCGCTGCGCGTGGCCGCGGACGGCTCGGTCATCGCGCAGCCGCCCACGCCCTCCGGCGCCGAGCCGATGCAGGGCGCGAACAGCTCCACCTCGGCGTCCAACGGCAGCGGCGAGAACAGCGAGAGCGAGCCGCGCGGCGTGGACGAATACGACGGCCTTGGCGGCGACGCGAACGGCGACGCGAGCCAGTGGAACCTGGACGACTACGGCCGCTCGGGCAACGCCTCCGACGACGACGACCTGCCGCCGCTGCAGATCCACGAATCGACCACCACGCTGCGCGACCATCTGATGGCGCAGCTGCGCGAAACGAACGCGAGCCAGCGCGACCGCGCGCTCATCACCTTCCTGATCGAATCGCTCGACGAAGACGGCTACCTCAGCGCGACCTGCGAGGAAATTCTTGCCGATATTCCCGAAGAACTCGAAGTCGACGCCGACGAATTCAATGCGGCGCTCGCGCTGCTGCACAGCTTCGACCCTGCGGGCGTAGGCGCGCGCTCGGCCTCCGAGTGCCTCAAGCTGCAGTTGCTGCGCGTCAATGCGTCGCCCACGCGCACGCTCGCGCTCGAGATCGTGTCGAACTATCTCGAATTGCTCGCGGCGCGCGACTTCACGCGGTTGCGCAAGCAACTGAAGACGGGCGATGACGAGCTGCGCGATGCGCATGCGCTGATCCGTTCGCTCGAACCGTTCCCGGGTGCGTCGTATGGCAAGGCCGAAGCCGATTACGTGGTGCCCGACATCATCGTGAAGAAGGCCGGCCAGAACTGGCATGCGGAACTGAACCCCGAGGTGGTGCCGAAGCTGCGCATCAACCACCTGTACGCGAATATCCTGCGCAACAACCGTGGCGATCCGGGCAGCGGTTCGCTGCGCCAGCAGCTGCAGGAAGCGCGCTGGCTCATCAAGAATATCCAGCAGCGCTTCGAGACGATCCTGCGTGTCGCGCAGGCTATCGTCGAGCGTCAGAAGAACTTTTTCGTGCACGGCGAAATCGCCATGCGCCCCTTGGTTTTGAGGGAGATTGCTGATACGCTGGGCCTACACGAATCTACTGTCTCGCGTGTGACAACCGGTAAATACATGCTGACTCCATTCGGGACACTTGAATTTAAGTACTTCTTCGGATCGCATGTATCGACGGACACCGGGGGCGCTGCATCGTCCACCGCCATCCGCGCCCTCATCAAGCAACTCATAGGAGCCGAGAACACCAAATCTCCTCTTTCAGACAGCCGCATCGCTGAACTGCTGGCGGAACAGGGCTTCGTGGTCGCGCGACGAACCGTTGCGAAGTATCGCGAGGCACTGAAGATTCCAGCGGTCAATCTGCGCAAGTCTCTTTAGCCTGTTCCGGCTTTTTCGGAGCAGGCGTTTTCCGGCCGCTACGCCCGTTGGCGGACATGGCCGGCCGAGTTAGCCCGCCGTCGCAGGCCTTTCGGGGAGCCGCGCACAGGCAGACAGTCGACCGGCATTGCCGCACTTCACGCGTCACGCGGCCATTAGCCTGGAGAAGCACTATGAATCTGAAGATCAGTGGACACCATCTCGAAGTAACGCCAGCGTTGCGAGAATACGTGATCACCAAACTGGACAGGGTGCTAAGACATTTCGATCAGGTAATCGATGGCAATGTGGTCCTCTCGGTCGACAACCATAAGGAAAAGGATAAGAGACAGAAGGTCGAAGTGAACCTTCATCTGAAAGGCAAGGACATATTTGTGGAGAGCGCGAACGGCGACATGTACGCCGCCATCGATCTCGTGGTCGACAAGCTGGACCGCCAGGTCGTACGTCACAAGGACCGCGTGCAGGGACATCAACATGAGGCGATCAAGCACCAGCCTGCGCCCATCATCGAAATCCCGCCGCAGTGATCCCACAGTGTCCTGTGTGGCGATTCACGCCATGAACCGGGGCTGGAGTCGATAGTTCATCCTCCACCCCTCGAAGCGAAGCCGCCCAAACCGGGCGGCTTTTTCGTGAGTACGCGCAATGCAGGGTTTTACCGCTGGGTGCAACCGGGCAACGAGGGTTGCGCTCATGCGCGGCGCATCGCACCATCGGCGTGGACGCTTGTTCTATAATGGTCCAGTCGTATTACGGGGTCTAACGCGCCAACAGGTCCCCACGGTCCCGGCACCGGGCTTCGTCGCCAGATCCAAAGCTTCCGCCAAAGCGGGCAGCTGTCGGGGTGTGGAGCATTCAGGCCACGTTTTCGCCTGCCAACATGAATCGTTTAGCCAAAATACTTCCCATCGAGAACGTCGTCGTCGGCCTGTCCGTCACCAGCAAGAAACGCGTCTTCGAGCAGGCTGGCCTGATCTTCGAAAACCAGAACGGCATCGCCCGCAGCACGGTTACCGACAATCTTTTCGCACGCGAGCGTCTCGGCTCCACGGGCCTCGGCGAAGGCGTCGCGATCCCGCACGGCCGCATCAAGGGCCTGAAGCAGCCGCAGGCCGCCTTCGTGCGCCTCGCCGAGCCGATCGCCTTCGAAGCGCCAGACGGTCAGCCCGTCTCGCTCCTGATCTTCCTGCTCGTGCCCGAACAGGCCACGCAGCAGCACCTTGAAATCCTGTCGGAGATCGCACAACTGTTGTCGGATCGCGAAACGCGTGAGCGGCTCCATACGGAAGAAGACCGCGAAACGTTGCATCGCCTGCTCACCCAGTGGCAACCTTGATGTAGTGTGCGGCGTCTTGCGTTGCCCGGCCGCGGTACGCGCGGCCGAACAGCGCGCGCTCGACGCTCGTTGCAGGGGTGAAGCGTAAGGCGCCGGCAGCCGTTAACTACCCAGGTAGCGCACCCAGGTCGCGCGGTTCATTTAGCCAGCAATTCAGTCAGCCGTTAAGCGAGTCATCTCGCGGAGTCACCGACTCATGGACACTTCCAGCATCAACGCCCAAAGCATCTTCGACGACAACGCCACCACGCTGAAGCTCAGCTGGCTGACGGGGCACGAAGGCTGGGAACGCGGCTTTTCGACCGAAACGGTGGCCACGGCCACGGCGAGCGCGGACCTCGTCGGCCACCTGAACCTGATCCACCCGAACCGCATCCAGGTGCTCGGCGACGCCGAAATCCACTACTACCAGCGCCAGACCGACGAAGACCGCTCGCGCCACATGGCCGAGCTGATCGCACTCGAACCGCCGTTCCTCGTGGTCGCCGACGGCATGACCGCGCCGCCGGAACTGGTGCTGCGTTGCACGCGCTCTTCCACGCCGCTCTTCACCACGCCGATGTCGGCGGCCACCGTCATCGACAGCCTGCGCCTCTACATGTCGCGCATTCTCGCGCCGCGCGCGACGCTGCACGGCGTGTTTCTCGACATTCTCGGCATGGGCGTGCTGCTCACGGGCGACTCGGGTCTCGGCAAGAGCGAGCTGGGTCTGGAGCTGATCAGCCGCGGCCATGGCCTCGTGGCCGACGACGCCGTGGACTTCGTGCGCCTCGGCCCCGATTTCGTCGAGGGCCGCTGCCCGCCGCTGCTGCAGAACCTGCTCGAAGTGCGCGGCCTCGGTCTGCTCGACATCAAGACGATCTTCGGTGAAACGGCCGTGCGCCGGAAGATGAAGCTCAAGCTCATCGTGCAGCTCGTGCGCCGCCCGGACGGCGAGTTCCAGCGTCTGCCGCTGGAGAGCCAGACCGTCGACGTGCTCGGCCTGCCCATCAGCAAGGTCACGATCCAGGTGGCCGCGGGCCGCAACCTCGCCGTGCTGGTCGAGGCCGCCGTGCGCAACACGATCCTGCAATTGCGCGGTATCGACACCCTGCGCGACTTCATGGACCGCCAGCGTCTCGCCATGCAGGACCCCGACAGCCAGTTTCCCGGCAAGCTGATCTGACGCTCGTAGCCGCGCGGCCGGCGAGGCGCGGCCGGCGAGGCGCGCGGCTTCGAAACGGGCGCCTGCGGCCCGGAGAGCCAATACAGGCGCGCGGATCGGATGCTATGATGACCCAATCGGGTTCATCGACTCTCCCATGCGTATCATCCTGATCACCGGCATTTCGGGTTCCGGCAAGTCAGTGGCGCTCAACGCGCTCGAAGACGTCGGCTACTATTGCGTCGACAATCTGCCGCCGCGCTTTCTACCGCAACTCGCCCAATATCTCAGCGACGACGGCTACGAACGCCTCGCCGTCGCTATCGATGCGCGCTCGAGTTCGTCGTTCGACGACATGCCGGAGATGATCCGCGACCTGGCTCTTCGCCACGACGTGCGCGTGCTCTTCCTCAACGCGAGTACGCAGTCGCTGATCCAGCGCTTCTCGGAAACGCGGCGCCGCCATCCACTGTCGGGCTCTGCTGCGCACGACGCGAACGTGGGCATGCTCAAGTCACTCGAAGAAGCGATCGAGCACGAGCGTGAACTCGTTTCGAACCTCGCCGAGTTCGGCCATCAGGTCGACACGAGCAACCTGAGTTCCAACGCGCTGCGCCAGTGGGTGAAGGTGTTCGTCGAAGGCGAGCGAGGCTCGCTCATGCTCACGTTCGAATCGTTCGGCTTCAAGCGCGGCGTGCCGCTCGACGCGGACCTCGTGTTCGACGTGCGCACGCTGCCGAACCCGCATTACGACGCGCGCCTGCGGCCGCTCACCGGGCTCGATCAGCCCGTGATCGATTTTCTGAATGCGCAGTCGGCCGTCCACGAAATGATCGACGATGTCTACGCGTTCGTCGCGAAGTGGCTGCCGCATTTTCGCGCCGACAACCGCAGCTATCTCACCGTTGCGATCGGCTGCACGGGCGGACAACATCGATCGGTGTATATCGCCCAGACGCTCGCCACGCGCTTTGCGGGCGAGTCGAACGTTATCGTGCGTCACCGCGACGCGCCTCTCGATGTCGGAGAGTCGTCACGGCTGATCGCCTAACCGGCTGCGCATCGCGCGGCCCTTAACCGAAAGCGTTGCGCCATGTCCTCGTCTCCTGCCGTGCTTGCCGATTTGCCGTTGTTCCCGCTACATACGGTGCTGTTCCCCGGCGGCCTGCTGCCGCTCAAGATCTTCGAAGCGCGATACCTGGACATGGCGAGCGAGTGCCTGCGCGAGCACACGCCGTTCGGCGTGTGTCTGCTCAAAAGCGGCGCGGAAGTCGCGCAGCCCGACGAGACGACTGCCGTGCCCGAACCCGTGGGCTGCCTCGCGCTCATCGAGCAATGCGATGTCGAGACCGTCGGCATGCTGCACATCCAGGCTCACGGCACGCAGCGCTTTCATCTACTCTCGCATCGCGTGGAAGCCGACGGCCTGCTCGTGGGCATGGCCGAACTGATCCCCGAAGATATTCCGCTGGAAGGCGGTAAACAGCTCGCGCAATTCGGCGCGTGTGCGGAAGTACTCGAGCGCATCATCGCGACGATCCGCGAGCGCGACCCCGCGAGCCTGCCGTTTGCGGAGCCGTTCCGCTTCGACGATCCCTCGTGGGTATCGAACCGTCTGGCCGAGGTGCTGCCGATCGCGCTGCGCGCGCGTCAGAAGCTCATGGAGTTGAACGACGCGGGCGCACGTATCGAAATCGTCCATCACTACATGCAGCAGCATCAGTTGCTTTGAGGCGCTGATGCGGCTCTCTTGCTGACTCAGACCAGCGGTCCACGCAAACCGTCGAGCAGCTTGCGTACCGGCGCGGGTACGCCATACGCGTCGATATTGCCGAGCGACACCCACGCGGTCTGTCCATCGTTGGCTTCGAGCGGCGCGGCATCGCGCTTGAGTTCGATCACGCGCGGCTCGATGTCGAGCTTGAAATGCGTGAACGTATGCGCGAGCGGCATGAGTGCGAAGCTCGACGCCGCGCCCTCCGGCGTCACGCCGAAATCTCTCGCGCGCTCGGCGAGCGCGGGTTCGTCCGCGGCTTCGGGCAAGCTCCACAAGCCGCCCCAGATACCCGATGGCGGACGCTTCTCCAGCATGACCGCATCGCCGTCGAGCAGCACGAGCATCCATGTGCGCCGCGTGGGCACGGCCTTCTTCGGACGCGCGGCCGGCAGTTCGCGCTGACGTCCCGTCGTCTTCGCCACGCAGTCGTCCGCGAACGGGCAGCGCGCGCAGTCGGGCTTGCCGCGCCCGCACAGCGTCGCGCCAAGATCCATCAAACCCTGCGTGTACGCGCTCACGTCGGCGTCGCTCGCTTCGGCACCCGGCACGAGCGTTTCGGCGAGCGTCCACATCGCGTTCTCCACGCGCTTTTCGCCAGGAAAGCCTTCCACGCCGAACACGCGCGCGAGCACGCGCTTCACGTTGCCGTCCAGGATCGTCTCGCGCGCGCCGAACGCGAACGACGCGATCGCCGCCGCCGTCGAACGGCCGATGCCGGGCAACTCCGCGAGCGCCTCGACCGTCGACGGAAACTTGCCGCCGTGGGTATCGGCCACGACCTGCGCACAGCGGTGCAGATTGCGCGCGCGCGAGTAATAGCCGAGGCCGGCCCAGAGCGCCATCACGTCGTCGTCGGGCGCCGCGGCAAGCGCTTCGACCGTGGGAAAGCGCTCGAGAAAACGCGCGTAGTACGGAATCACGGTCGAGACCTGGGTCTGCTGCAGCATGATTTCAGAGAGCCAGATGCGGTACGGGTCGCGCGTGTTCTGCCACGGCAGGTCGTGACGGCCATGCTCGCGCTGCCAGGCGATCAGGCGCGGCGCGAAACCGGTGAGCAGTTCAGTGGGATACGCGCCAGCCGGTAGCGGCGCGGAAGTAGACGAAGTTCGGTACATGGAAATACTTGGCGCTCAGCGCTGGCAGCGCGGACAGAAATAAGTGGAACGCTGGCCCTGCACGATCTGTTTGATCGGCGTGCCGCACACGCGGCAGGGTTGGCCCGCGCGGTCATAAACGAAGTATTCGAGCTGGAAATAGCCGCTTTGGCCGTTGCTGCCGACGAAGTCGCGCAGCGTGCTGCCGCCCTTCTCGATGGCCGAGGCGAGCACGGCGCGCACGGCGTCCGCGAGCAGTTCGTAGCGCGCAAGCGAAACGCGGCCCGCCGCGGTCGTCGGCCGGATGCCGGCGCGGAACAAGCTTTCCGACGCGTAGATATTGCCAACGCCCACCACGATATCGCCCGCGAGCAGCGCCTGCTTGACGGCGACCTTGCGGCCGCGGGTCTCTCGAAACAGCAGCGCGCCGTCGAAGGCCGGCGTGAACGGCTCGATGCCGAGGGCCGCCAGCAGCGGATGGCCGAGCACGTCGCCGGCCTCGCGCGGGTGCCAGAGCACGGCGCCGAAACGGCGCGGGTCGCGAAAGCGCAGCGTGAAGTCGTCGAAGAACCAGTCGACGTGATCATGCTTTTCCGCGGCCGGCGGCTTCGGCAGATTGCGCAGCACGCGCAGCGTGCCGGTCATGCCGAGATGCACGATGAACCAGCCCTCGTCGACCTCGAACAGCAAATATTTGCCGCGCCGCCCGACCGAACGTATCGTGCGGCCGCGCAGCGTACGGGCGAGCGTAGCCGGCACGGGCCAGCGCAATGCGGGGTTGCGCACCTCCACACGCTCGACGCGGCGGCCGGCGACCCACGGTTCGATCCCCCTTCGGGTAACCTCAACTTCTGGCAACTCTGGCATATCTGACGGCCTGATTCGGATGCTGGTCCGGGTTGGTCTGCAACTTGCGTAAACGTGTGTGCGCGTTGTGCGCGTATTGTAGCCAGCGCGTTACAATCGACCGAAACATTCGACGGAATTCCATGGAACTGTCTTTCGTTAAGCTGTTCGCGAAGCGTCCCGCGACGCCCCGCGTGCCTGCAGCCTTCGCGCGTCGCCTCGTTGGCGCCGCGGTTCTCGCCGCCTGGGCATTGACCACGTCGAGCGCGTATGCGCAGGATCCGTCCCCCGACACGGACGACACTTCCGTCACCATGCCGGACGCTTTCGGTCCCGCCTCGCCCGACGAGAAGAAGGCTCTGCCGGGCGTTCCGCTGTCGAGCCAGATCGTCTTCCAGGTGCTCGCCGCGGAGATCGCGCTGCAGCGCGACCAGCCAGCACCGGCCTTTCAAACGTATCTCGCGCTCGCGCGCGACACGCACGACCCGCGCATGGCGCAGCGCGCGACCGAAATCGCGCTCTCGGCGCAAAGCCCGTCCGACGCCCTGACTGCGGTCCAGCTCTGGCAGCAGTACGCACCCGATTCCGAGCGCGCCGCGCAACTCGACGCGTCGCTGCTCGTGCTCGCCGGCAAGCCCGACGACGCCCAGCCGCTGCTCGCGCGCGAACTGGCGAAGGTACCGGCCGACAGCCGCGGTCAGGCCATCCTCTCGCTGCAGCTTCTGCTTTCGCGCGGCCCCAATCGCGTGGGCGGCCTGAATGTGCTCAAAGCGCTGCTCAAGGACGACATGAACCGTCCCGAGGCGCAGCTCGCGATCGGCCGCCAGCAACTGCTCGCCGACGACGCGCCCGGCGCGCGCAAGTCGTTCGAGCAGGCGCTCGCGCTCAAGCCCGACTACCTTCCCGCCGCGCTGATGCTCGCGCAGATGGGCCCGGAGGAGCGCGCCGAAGGCATTGCATCGATCGAAAAGTACGTCCAGCAGAACCCCAAGTCGCGCGAAGGCCGGCTTGCGCTCGCACAGACCTATCTCGCTGCCGACCGCCTCGACGACGCGCAGAAGCAGTTCGAGACCTTGCACAAGGACAACGCGACCGACCTGATGCCGCTCATGGCGCTCGCGCTCATCAGCGTGCAGCAGAAGAAGCTCGACGCGGCGCAGAAGTATCTGACGCAATACGCGCAGATTGCCGAGAAGAATCCGGCCGCCGACCCCGGTCAGGCCTATATCTACCTCGCGCAACTGTCGGTCGAGCAGAAGGACGACGCCGGTGCGCAGAAGTGGCTCGACAAGATCCAGCCCAGCAGCCAGCAGTACGTGCCGGCCCAGATCACGCGCGCGCAGATCCTCGACAAGGAAGGCAAGACCGACGACGCGCGCCGCCAGCTCGCGAGCATCCAGGCCGACGATCCGCGCGACCAGGCGCTGATCGCGCGCACCGACGCCGCGATCCTGTTCGACGCGAAGCGCTACCCGGAAGCCGAGGCACGCCTTGCGAAGGCGACCACCGACTTCCCGGACGACCCGGATCTCACCTATGACTACGCAATGGCAGCGGAGAAAACCGGCCATTACGACGTCATGGAAGCGCAGTTGCGCAAGCTGATCAAGACGCAGCCCGATAATCCGCAGGCCTACAACGCGCTCGGATACTCGCTCGCGGACCGCAACCAGCGCCTGCAGGAAGCCGACAAACTGGTCGAAAAAGCCTCGTCGCTCGCACCGGACGACGCGTTCATCATGGACAGCGTGGGCTGGGTGAAGTACCGCATGGGCGACAATGCCGACGCGATCAAGCTCTTGCGCAAGGCCTACAGCCTCCAGCCGAACGCGGAAATTGGCGCGCACCTCGGCGAAGTGCTCTGGAAAAACGGCGACCAGGACGGCGCACGCGCTGCCTGGCGCGAGGCCCGCAAGCTCGAACCCGACAACGACACGCTCCTGAAGACGCTCAAGCGCCTCCAGGTCAACGATCTCTGATGGCAGATTTTTTCACTTCGGTTTCCCCCAAGGCCCTCCCCGTTGCGCGCGCCGCCCGCCTTGTACGGCGCGCGTCGCTTGGCGCAGCGGCGGCCGCGCTCCTCGTGCTCGCGGGCTGCGCGACGCAACAGCCGCCGCGCCAGCCGTCCACCTCGAACGCCACGACCTCGCTCAGTACGCAGACGAACCGCGCCTATCATGGCCGCTTCGCCGTGCAGTACGTCGACCAGAACGGCCAGCAGCGCAATGCGTACGGCAACTTCGACTGGCACGAGACCGATTCGACGGTGACGCTGCAACTGCTCAATCCGCTCGGCCAGACGCTCGCGCTCGTCACCTCCGCACCATCGCAAGCCACGCTGGAACTGCCCAACCGCCAGCCGCTCACGGCCGACAACGTGAGTACGCTCATGCAGCAGGCGCTCGGCTTCGCACTGCCCGTGGAAGGGCTGCGCTACTGGCTGCAGCCATCGGTTGCGCCCACCTCGCACGCGCGCACCACGCCCGACGCGCAGAATCCGCAGCGGCTTTCGCAGATCGAGCAGGACGGCTGGACCATCGATTACGTCGCCTACGCGGACGCGCCGGCCAATGGCGTGAAGCGCGTCAATCTCACGCGCGATGTCCCGCCGCTTCAGATCAAGCTCGTACTCGACCAGTAAGCGGGCCGGTTGCGGTCCCACATCAGCAATATCTGGCCGGCACGCGCCGGCCAGAATCCAGGCATCATCCCAAGAGCATCATGATCGAAACCCAGGACTCGCTGCGCGACTGCCTCGCGCCCGCGAAACTCAATCTCTTCCTGCACATCACGGGCCGCCGTCCCAATGGCTATCACGATCTGCAGACCGTGTTCCAGTTGCTCGACTGGGGCGACACGCTGCATTTCACGCGCCGCCACGATGGCCGCATCACGCGCACCGTAGAGGTGGAAGGCGTACCTGCCGAGCACGACCTCACCGTGCGCGCCGCGACGCTGCTCAAGGAACACACGGGCACGAGCGAGGGTGTCGAGATCGATATCGAAAAGCGTCTACCGATGGGCGCGGGTCTCGGCGGCGGCAGTTCCGACGCCGCCACGACGCTGCTCGCGCTCAACCGCCTCTGGAAGCTCAACCTGCAGCGCGAGGAATTGCAGGCGCTCGCACTCAAGCTGGGCGCGGACGTGCCCTTCTTCGTGTTCGGAAAAAATGCGTTCGCGGAGGGTGTTGGCGAAGCTCTCGAGGCTGTACAATTGCCCCCGCGTCATTTTTTGGTCGTGACGCCGCGGGTTCATGTTCCTACTGCCGAGATTTTTTCGGAAAAGTCATTGACAAGGGACACAAAGACCTGCACAATAGCAGTCTTTCTTGCACAGCAAGCAACGCATCAGGAATGGCCAGACAGCTTCGGTCATAACGATATGCAAGCGGTTGTCGCAGGAAAATACGCGGAAGTAGCGCAGGTGCTTCGATGGTTTGAAAGTGTTTCGAACAGCATCGCACCAGCGCGGATGACCGGATCGGGTGCCAGCGTTTTTGCAGCATTCGCCAGTCGGTCCGAAGCAGAATCGGCACGCGCCAGACTGCTTGCGGAACAACCGGACTGGAGAAGCGCGGTAGCCTCGAGTCTGAACAAGCATCCACTCTTCGCTTTCGCGGCATAGTTTTGCGTGGCTGATCGTCCTACCGGTCAGTCAGGCTCAAAGTTGAGTGTAGGGGAGTCGCCAAGTTGGTTAAGGCACCGGATTTTGATTCCGGCATGCGAGGGTTCGAGTCCTTCCTCCCCTGCCAAAAATTCCAGGCAGTTCGCTCTGTGGGTTACCCAGGGCAGTTCGCCTAAGTAGTTCCTCTCGCCCCCTCAAAGTCCGCAGCAGGTGCATGATGAGCAGCCATGACGGCCTGATGGTTTTTACTGGCAACGCAAATCCCGCGCTTGCCCAGGAAGTCGTCAAGATCCTCGGTATTCCCCTCGGTAAGGCTATGGTTAGCCGCTTTTCCGACGGTGAAATCCAGGTCGAAATCCAGGAAAACGTGCGCGGCAAGGACGTCTTCGTCCTTCAGTCGACTTGCGCGCCGACCAACGACAACCTGATGGAACTGATGATCATGGTCGATGCGCTCAAGCGCGCATCCGCAGGCCGGATCACCGCAGCTATCCCCTACTTCGGCTATGCCCGTCAAGACCGCCGCCCCCGTTCGGCGCGCGTCGCCATCTCGGCGAAGGTCGTGGCGAACATGCTGGAAATCGCCGGTGTCGAGCGGATCATCACGATGGATCTGCACGCCGACCAGATTCAGGGCTTCTTCGATATTCCCGTCGACAACATCTACGCAACGCCCGTGCTGCTCGGCGATCTGCGCAAGCAGAATCACGAGAACCTGCTGGTCGTTTCGCCGGACGTCGGCGGCGTGGTGCGCGCCCGTGCGCTCGCCAAGCAGCTGAACTGCGATCTCGCCATCATCGACAAGCGTCGTCCGAAGGCGAACGTCGCCGAAGTGATGAACATCATTGGTGAAGTCGAAGGCCGCACCTGCGTGATCATGGACGACATGGTCGACACCGCCGGCACGCTCTGCAAGGCAGCGCAAGTGCTGAAGGAACGCGGCGCGAAGAAGGTGTTCGCTTACGCCACGCACCCGGTTCTCTCGGGTGGCGCAGGCGAGCGTATCGCCGCTTCGGCTCTGGACGAACTCGTCGTGACCGACACGATTCCGCTGGGCGCCGAAGCGCGTTCGTGCGCGAAGATCCGCTCGCTCACGAGCGCAGGCCTTCTCGCCGAAACGTTTTCGCGTATCCGTCGCGGCGACTCGGTCATGTCGCTGTTCGCGGAAAGCTAACAAGAATTGACGCGCAAGGCGCGGTGTTCGCAAGGACGCCGCGCTTTTGCACGTAATCGGCGCGAACGGACGATGGTTCGCGCTGCATCGCTGGGGGCCCCGAAGGCAGGCATTGTGCTGAAAAGGCCCCGTTTTACTGCCTGGTCGCGGGCAGTGCATTGGAGAATCAAATGAAAGTCATCGCTTTCGAGCGTAACCTGCAAGGTACGGGTGCGAGCCGCCGCCTGCGCATTGCTGGCAAGACCCCTGGCATCGTTTACGGTGTCGGCGCCGAGCCGCAACTGATCGAAGTCGATCACAACGCGCTGTGGCACGCCCTCAAGAAGGAAGCCTTCCACTCGTCGATCCTCGACCTCGAAGTGGCCGGCAAGTCGCAGCAAGTGCTGCTGCGCGACGTGCAATACCACCCGTTCCGTCAGCTCGTGCTGCACGTGGACTTCCAGCGCGTGGATCCGAACAAGAAGATCCACACGAAGGTGCCGCTGCACTTCATGAACCAGGAAACCAACCCGGCTGTGAAGACGGGTGGCGCGATCATCTCGCACGTTCTGGCTGAAATCGAAGTCCAGTGCCTGCCGGGTCAACTGCCGGAATTCCTCGAAGTCGACCTCGCGAAGATCGAAGCCGGTCAATCGCTGCATGCCAAGGACATCACCCTGCCCGCAGGCGTGACGCTGGTTCAGCACGTTGAAACGGAAAACCCGGTCATCGTGTCGGCACCCGTGCCGGCTGGCGCCCAGGCGGCAGCTGAAGGCGAAGAAACACCGGCTGCAGAGTAATCGCAGCGGCTTCAAAGAGCCGATCCTCTCGATCCGTTTCCCTGAAACGGACGACGTGACCCGCCGCGGTTCGCCCCGGCGGGTTTTTTTTCGCACTTTTTCGTACACTTGCGGGTCAGTTCATCGATTTACGCAGGCGGAACACCACAATGATCAGGTTGATCGTCGGGCTCGGCAATCCGGGCGCCGAATACACGGCGACGCGCCACAACGCGGGCTTCTGGCTCGTGGACCAGCTCGCGCGCGAAGCCGGCACGACGCTGCGCGACGAGCGGCGCTTCCATGGCCACTATGCGAAGGCGCGCCTCTACGGCGAGGAAGTGCATCTGCTCGAACCGCAGACCTATATGAACCGCTCGGGGCAATCGGTCGTCGCCCTCGCGGCGTTCTTCAAGATCCTGCCCGACCAGATCCTCGTCGCGCACGACGAGCTCGATCTGCCGCCCGGCGCCGTCAAGCTCAAGCTCGGCGGCGGCAGCGGTGGCCACAACGGCCTGAAGGACATCTCCGCGCATCTGTCGACGCAGCAGTACTGGCGTTTGCGCATCGGCATCGGCCATCCACGCGACCTGATTCCCGAAGGCGCGCGCGCCGGTGCGAAGCCCGATGTCGCGAACTTCGTGCTCAAGCCGCCGCGCCGCGAGGAGCAGGAAGTGATCGACGCCTCGATCGAACGCGCGCTCGCCGTGATGCCGACGTTCGTGAAGGGCGAGGCCGAACGCGCGGTGATGCAGCTGCATCGCAACGGTTGAAACAAGGAGAGCGTCTTGAGTCGTTACTGGAGTGACATCGTCAACCGGCTCGTGCCCTACGTGCCGGGCGAACAGCCCGCGCTCGCGAAGCCGGTCAAGCTCAACACCAACGAGAATCCGTATGCGCCCTCCCCGCGCGTGCTCGAGGCGATCCGCCACGAGCTGGGCGAGACGGGCGAATCGCTGCGCCGCTATCCCGACCCCGTCGCGAAGCGTCTGCGCGCCGCCGTGGCCGCGCATCACAGCATTCGCGCGGAGCAGGTGTTCGTCGGCAACGGCTCGGACGAGGTGCTCGCTCACGCATTCCAGGCGCTGCTCAAGCACGACCAGCCGATCCTCTTTCCCGACATCACCTATAGCTTCTACCCGACCTACGCGCGGCTTTACGAGGTCGAGTACCGCACCGTGCCGCTCACGGAGCAGTTCACGATTCGTATCGATGACTACCGCCAGCCCAATGGCGGCGTGATCTTCCCGAATCCGAATGCGCCCACGGGTCACGCGCTGCCGCTCGCGGAAATCGAGCGGCTCGTCGCGGCGAACACGGAATCCGTGGTGGTGATCGACGAAGCGTATGTGGATTTCGGCGCCGAATCGGCGATCGCGCTGATCGACCGCTATCCGAACCTGCTGGTCGTGCACACGACTTCGAAATCGCGCTCGCTCGCGGGCATGCGCGTGGGCTTCGCGTTCGGTCACCCCGATCTCATCGATGCGCTGAACCGCGTGAAGGACAGCTTCAACTCGTACCCGCTCGACCGCCTGGCGCAAGCCGCGGCGACCGCCGCTTACGAAGACGGCGAGTGGCTCAAGACGACGAGCGCGCGCGTGATCGCCAGCCGCGAGCGCCTGACGGCCGCGCTCACGGCGCTCGGCTTCGAAGTGGTGCCCTCGGCGGCGAATTTCGTGTTCACGAAGCATCCTGCGCACGACGCGGCGGCAATTGCGGCCAAGCTGCGCGAAAAAGAGATCTTCGTGCGCCATTTCAACGCGCCGCGCGTGAACCAGCATCTGCGCATCTCGATCGGTACCGATGCCGAGTGCGACACGCTCGTCGATGCGTTGAAGGCCATCGTCGCGTAAGAAGACGGCGAGATGAAATAAAAAACGCGCCAGTTGGCGCGTTTTTTTTATTTTCCGGAGGATTGCGTTGCGCGATTCAGGCGTTGTTCTTCGCCGCGGTCAGCGCGTGGTACTTCTGCATCAATTGCTCGGGCGACTCGACGTGCTCCGGATTCTTGGGAATGCACTCCACCGGACACACCTGGATGCATTGCGGCTCATCGAAATGGCCGACGCACTCGGTGCATTTCTTCGGGTCGATCACGTAGATTTCCGGGCCCATCGAGATCGCGTCGTTCGGGCACTCGGGCTCGCACACGTCGCAATTGATGCACTCGTCGGTAATCATCAGGGCCATGCTGGTCTCACTTCCTGCCGGCACGAGGGCCGGCTCACACGTTGCTTAGCCCTATAGTTTACGCTGCTTTCGCCGCGCGTTCACGCCTTCTAAACCGGGCCGCCCATCGAGGCCACCTTGTCCTGCAAGCGCTTTTCCACGGACGGAAACACGAATTTGCTCACATCGCCGCCCAACTGGGCGATTTCGCGCACAATCGTGCCCGAAATGAACTGATACTGGTCCGAAGGCGTCATGAACATCGTCTCGACGTCAGGCAGCAGGTAGCGGTTCATGCCCGCCATCTGAAATTCGTACTCGAAGTCCGACACCGCGCGCAGCCCGCGCACGATCACGCGTGCGTTGTTGGTGCGCACGAAGTCCTTCAGCAGCCCCTTGAAGCTCATGACCTGCACGTTCGGATAGTGGCCGAGCACCTCGTGGGCAATCTCGAGCCGCTCGTCGAGCGAGAAGAAAGGCTTCTTGTTGCGGCTGTCCGCAACGCCGACTACCAGCGTGTCGAAAATGCTCGACGCGCGCCGCACGAGATCTTCGTGGCCGCGCGTGAGCGGGTCGAAGGTACCGGGGTACACGGCGACTACCATGAGGCTTCTCCTCTCAACGGAAATGGGGCGCAATGCGGTGCCGTGGCGACGCATGCACACGTGCGTGCGTGACGGCCAGGCCGCCCGCCGCTTCTTATCGAACGCGCATTATTCCTCATTTTCGCGCTGCAGCAAATGATAGTGAACCGCACCCGCCCGGCCCTCGCGCACGACGCTCCAGCCCGTCAACGCGGGCCGCGCAGCGGGCTCGATGCGCTCGCCCGATTCGACGTAAAGCCAGCCGTCCGGAGCGACGAGCGGCGCAGCCAGCTCGAGCGAGCGCTCGAGCAGCGCGGTATCGCCGAACGGCGGATCGAGGAACACCACATCGAACGAGCCTGGCGCCAGATTAGCCGCGAGGCGCAATGCATCGGCTTCCGCGATTTCGATCGTGCGCGCACCAAGGCGCGCCTGGTTCGAGCGCAGTTGCGCGGCGGCGCGCGCGCTGCGCTCCACCATCACGACGCGTGCGGCGCCGCGCGAGGCCGCCTCGAAGCCGAGGCCGCCGCTGCCCGCGAACAGGTCGAGGCAACGCAGGCCGTCGAGACGCTGGCCGAGCCAGTTGAAGAGCGTTTCGCGCACGCGGTCGGGCGTCGGGCGCAGACCATCGAGGTCGAGCACCGGCAGCGGCGTGCGCTTCCAGTCGCCGCCGATGATGCGGATCGTGTGCGCACCGCCACCGCCACGTGCGCGGGGATCGGGCTGATGGGTGCGGCCGGCTTGGCCACGTGAAGGTGAGGAACGGCTCATGCGTTGGGTCGTACTTCTGCGTGCATTTGACCGCCGGCAGTCAACCTGCCGGCGGAACTCGACTGTGGGGTTCGACGCTTTCGCATCGCGCCCTCCAATGCGCGCACGTTACCACAGGGCCGCGCAGGTGCCGCGTGCGCGCCGCAACGCTCCCACGGCAATGCCGCAGCGACTCCGGCTAACGCGCCTGATAAAATGCCATGTTTTCCGCGCGTTACCTCTTCCCATGCCGTCGCTGACCGCCCCTCGGTCCGACCCGCAGCGCGCCTGACCCACCCCAGACCATGTTCAGTTTCTTCAAACGATTCCGCGGCTCGAAGGACGCCGAGAACGCGCCGGCCGAGAACGCGCAGGACGAAGCCACCCTCGAGGCGCCGGACGAGGCCGTTGATGAGCCCACCAGCACGGTGCGCGAAATACCGCCTGCGCCGTCCGCTCGACCGGCCGTGACCGCTCCGATCACGCCGCAGCAAGCCGCCAACGACAACGACGACGAACCGGAAGCCGTCGAAATCGTCCCGCCACCCGCGCTCGAGCCCGAAGCCAGGCAATCGTGGCTCAAGCGCCTGAGGTCGGGGCTCTCGAAAACCGGCTCGAACATCCAGAGCATCTTCGTCAACGCGAAGATCGACGACGATCTCTACGAAGAGCTCGAAACCGCGCTGCTGATGTCGGATGCGGGCGTCGACGCGACCGAATATCTGCTCGAAACGCTGCGCCAGAAGGTGCGCGCCGAGCGCCTGACCGACGCGCAGCAGGTCAAGAACGCCCTGCGCGAGCTGCTCATCGGCCTGCTCAAGCCGCTCGAAAAGTCGCTCATGCTCGGCCGCGCCCAGCCGCTCGTCATGATGATCGCGGGCGTGAACGGCGCGGGCAAGACCACGAGCATCGGCAAGCTCGCCAAGCATCTGCAAAGCTTCGACCAGAGCGTGCTGCTCGCCGCCGGCGACACGTTCCGCGCCGCCGCGCGCGAACAACTCGCCATCTGGGGCCAGCGCAACAACGTGACGGTCGTGCAGCAGGAAAGCGGCGACCCGGCGGCGGTGATCTTCGACGCCGTGAGCGCCGCGCGCGCACGCCGCATCGACGTGGTGATGGCCGACACCGCGGGCCGCCTGCCCACGCAATTGCACCTGATGGACGAGCTGAAGAAGGTCAAGCGCGTGATCGGCAAGGCGTTCGACGGCGCGCCGCACGAGGTGCTGCTCGTGATCGACGCGAACACGGGCCAGAACGCGCTCGCCCAGGTCAAGGCCTTCGACGACGCGCTCGGCCTCACAGGCCTGATCGTCACGAAGCTCGACGGCACCGCCAAGGGCGGCATTCTCGCCGCGATCGCGCGGCAGCGGCCGATTCCCGTGTATTTCATCGGCGTGGGCGAAAAGGTCGAAGACCTGCAGCCGTTCGTGGCCGAAGAATTCGCCGACGCGCTGCTTGGCAGCTGAAAGCGCGCTTTACCCGAATTTAGATGCACGAAGGGCGTCGCTCTCGCGAACGACGCCCTTTTTCATTGGTGTGGCCGGCGTTAGCCGGTCAAACACTCACTCCGTATCCGGCTGCACGCCCGGCGCGGCGCGCGCGAACGCGTCGAGCGTGAGCGCGTAGTCGTTGATGCGCTGAATGGTCGGGTAACGCGTCGTGTCGATCTTGAAGCGGTTCGCGTTGTAGACCTGCGGCACGATGCAAAGATCGGCGACGGTCGGCGTGTCGCCGAAAGCAAGCTTGCCGGTGCGCGGATCGCTGGCGAGCCGCTGTTCGAGCGTCGCGAAACCCGCCTCGATCCAGTGGCGGTACCACGCGTCTTTCGTCGCGTCGTCCGCGCCCACGGTGTGCTTCAGGTACTTGAGCACGCGCAGGTTGTCCACTGGATGAATCTCGCACGCCACCTGCAGCGCGAGCGAGCGCACGTGAGCGCGATCGACGGGCGACTTCGGCAGCAGCGGCGGCTCGGGATGCGTCTCTTCGAGATACTCGATGATCGCGAGCGACTGCTGGAGCGTGTGCCCTTGGTCATCGACGAACGACGGCACGATCGCGTCGGGATTCACCTGGCGGTAGGCGGGCTTGAGCTGCTCGCCGCCGTCGCGAACGAGGTGAACCGGCACGTACTCGTACGACAGGTTCTTCAGATTCAGCGCAATGCGCACCCGATACGACGCCGAACTGCGGAAATAGCTGTAAAGCTTCATGCTCCTCTCTTGCTCCTCTTATCCTGATGCGGGCCGCGCCCCTCAGACGACCCGCACGGCGAATTCGCCGATTCCTGCCACACCGCCCGTCATCAGGTCGCCCTTGACCACGGCGCCCACGCCTTCGGGCGTGCCCGTGTAGATCAGGTCGCCGGCCTTGAGCTCGAACAGCGTCGAAAGGAACGCGATCGTGTCGGCAACCGGCCAGATCATCTGCGAGATATCGGAGCGCTGCTTGTCTTCGCCGTTGACCGCGAGCCAGATTTCGCCCTTCTCGAGCTGGCCGATCTTCGACACCGGATGGATCGGGCCGATCGGCGCCGAATGGTCGAAGCCCTTGGCCGTATCCCACGGACGACCGAGCTTCTTCGCCTCGCCCTGCAAGTCGCGGCGCGTCATGTCGAGGCCCAGCGCGTAGCCATACACGTGGTCGAGCGCGCTCGCGACCGGAATGTCCTTGCCGCCCTTGCCGATGGCCGCGACGAGTTCCATCTCGAAGTGCACGTTCTGCGATTGCGCGGGATACGGAAATTCGGCGGTCGAGCCGGGCGCAACGTAGAGCACGGCGTCGGCTGGCTTGGAGAAGAAGAACGGCGGTTCGCGGTTCGGATCGTGGCCCATCTCGCGCGCATGCGCTTCGTAGTTGCGGCCAACGCAGTAGATGCGCCGCACCGGGAAACGCGTGTCGCTGCCGGCCACCGGCACCGAGGCGAGCGCCGCCGGTTCGAATACGTACGTCATGGAGTTCTCCGTCTTTGTGATGGGGCGTGCACGAAGCACGCGGGCCTGTCGATCGCGCGGCTTGCGCCGCCGGAACAATCGCGAGTGTAACGCGCGGCGGTGGGCGTGCGCGGCGGCGCCTTCACGCGGCCGGCAAGGCGTGGCCGGCGAGGCGCGGCCGGCCGGCGATGCGTGCCCGGCGAGGCACCGCGTGCTCGTGCGATACTTCCCGCATCCCCATTTCAATACGACGGCGGCCCGCCGCACGCCGTCGAACGAACCGCGCCCGCCCATGACCACCGCCGACTCCACCGACATCTTCCCGTGCGCCCGCTTCATCAAGGAGATCGGCCGCGGACCGCACGGCGCCCGCTCGCTCTCGTCCGAAGACACGCACGCCCTTTACGCCGCCATGCTCGACGGCCGCGTGCCCGAGCTGGAGCTAGGCGCGGTGCTGCTCGCCTACCGCCTCAAGGGCGAAACCGCGGATGAGCTGGCCGCCATGCTCTGCGCGGCGCACGCCTCGTTCGCGCCGCTCGCGGTGCCGCGAGGCGACTTTCGGCCTGTGTCGATCCCAAGCTACAACGGCGCGCGCAAGCAGCCGAATCTCGTGCCGCTACTCGCGCTGCTGCTCGCGCGCGAAGGCGTGCCGACGCTCGTGCACGGCGTCGTCACCGATCCGGGCCGCGTCACGAGCGCGGAAATCTTCGCGGCGCTGAATCGACCCGAGGCACGCGATCACGCCGAAATCGAGGCGCAACTGGCGGTGGGCTGCGTGGCGTTTTCGTCGATCGAAACGCTCGCGCCCAAACTCGCGCGCCTGCTCTCGATGCGCCGGCGCATGGGCGTGCGCAACTCCACGCATACGCTCGTGAAGCTGCTGCAGCCGTTCGCCGAGCCCGGCCTGCGTCTCGTGAACTACACGCACCCGCCGTACCGCGAAAGCCTGAGCGCCCTCTTCGCGGCGCATCCGGAAGCGGCAGTGGGCGGCGCGTTGCTCGCGCGCGGCACCGAGGGCGAAGCCGTCGCCGATACCCGCCGCCAGGTGCAGGTCGACTGGCTGCACGACGGCATCTGCGAAACGCTGGTCGAACCGGAGCGCTCGTCGCCCGGCGCGCCCGAAATCGATCTCCCTGAAGGCCGCGACGCGCCCACGACGGCCGCCTGGATCGACGCCGTGTTGCGCGGCGAAGCGCCGGTGCCTGAGGCGATCACGCGCCAGATCGAGACGATCAAGCGCATCGCGAAGCGCTGACGATCGAACCTGAAACACGTCGCGCAAGCCGCTGAAAGCCATGCGGGGGGGCGACCCGCGCGCTCCGCCACAAGCGCATCGGCACGCTTCGTCGGCCATCTCCACGCATCTTCACGCGGTCAATCTGCAAATTCGCTGTTGACACACGCATCCGCCCTGATTTACATTGGACGAATGCGTTCCTACCCGAACACCCTCCGAATTACCCTCGGCCGACTATCGGCCCTATCGCTACGCCTGGCCTAAAGCTGGTGTAGCGCCGCAACGACCTCCTCCTCCGGTCACCGCGGTCCTCCCAAAGCAGTTCTCGCAGTACCCCAAATCCGCTGTATCTCTACAACTTGTCGTCTGCATTCGTCCGCTTACCGTTCGGACGAGTCGCGAGGTCAAAATGCACGTTGCATGGGCATCGTTCACGTCCGCTTTCGCCGCGCCGGTTACCGCCGTCACCGTGGCCGTCTTCTTCGCGTCCGAGGTTGCCGCCCGTACGCGTGAAGTTTCGCCCATCGTGCTCCGTCGCCAGCCCGCCAACCGCCCGCTGCCGACCGCCATCGCAAACGACACCATGAAGAACGAGGCTCGTCATGTTGCGTAATCCCGCCGAGAAGTACCGCCCCTTCCCCGCCATCCGTTTGAACGGCCGCAAATGGCCGACGCGCACCGTCGAGCGCGCGCCGATCTGGATGAGCACCGACCTGCGCGACGGCAACCAGTCGTTGATCGAGCCGATGAGCATCGAGCAGAAGACCGAATTCTTCGAAATGCTCGTCGCGATCGGCTTCAAGGAAATCGAAGTCGGCTTTCCGTCCGCTTCGCAGACCGACTTCGATTTCGTGCGCAAGCTGATCGACGAAAAGCGCATTCCCGACGACGTGACGATCGAAGTGCTCGTGCAGTCGCGCGAAGAATTGATCGCGCGCACGTTCGAAGCGCTCGAAGGCGTGCCGCGCGCCATCGTCCACCTCTACAACGCGATCTGCCCGTCGTTCCGCAAGATCGTGTTCGGCCAGTCGAAGGAGGAAGTAAAAGCACTCGCAGTCGAAGGCACGCGCATCATCCGCGAACATGCCGATAAAAACCCGCAAACGCACTGGACTTACCAGTATTCGCCGGAAACCTTCAGCATGACCGAGCTGACTTTCGCGCGCGAAGTCTGCGACGCCGTGGCCCAGACGTGGCGCCCGACGCGCGATCACAAGATGATCGTGAATCTCCCGGCGACCGTCGAAGCGGCGATGCCCAACGTCTACGCCGACCAGATCGAGTGGATGGACCGCAATCTCGCGTACCGCGACAGCATCGTGCTGTCGGTGCATCCGCACAACGACCGCGGCACGGCGGTGGCCGCCGCCGAAATGGCGCTGCTCGCGGGCGCGGACCGGATCGAAGGCTGCCTCTTCGGCAACGGCGAGCGCACCGGCAACGTCGATCTCGTCACGCTCGCGATGAACCTCTACACCCAGGGCATCGACCCGGGCCTCGACTTCTCCGACATCGACGCCGTGCGCCGCGTGGTCGAGCGCTGCAACCAGTTGCCCGTGCATCCGCGCCATCCGTACGCGGGCGACCTCGTGTTCACCGCGTTTTCGGGCTCCCACCAGGACGCGATCCGCAAGGGCTTCGCGCAGCAGCAGCCCGACGCCGTCTGGGAAGTGCCCTATCTCCCGATCGATCCCGCCGATCTTGGCCGCAGCTATGACGCGGTGATCCGCGTGAACAGCCAGTCGGGCAAGGGTGGTGCGACCTATCTGCTCGAGCGCGGCATGGGCTTCACGCCGCCGCGCCGCGTGCAGATCGAGTTCAGCCACGCCGTGCAGACCGTCGCCGATACGTCGGGTGAAGAGATCACGGGCGACGCGGTCTGCGCACTCTTCGCGCGTGAGTACTTAGAAACGCGCGGGCCGGCTGTCAACGCCGGTTCGGGTCGTGTGCGCTGGGAAGGCCGTGAAGTGGCCATGCCGGCTGCCGCGAGCATCGACGAGGCGCATGCGCAAGCCGTCGCCGCCGCCATCGCGGCAATGGCCAGTGAGCACATTGAAATCACGTCGTTCGAGACCGAGCGCACGTCGCAGGGCGGCACAGCAGTGTTCGTCGGCGCACGCGTAGGCGGCCAGCCGCTGCGCCACGGTGTTGGCGTGGGCGAAGACGCGGCCCACGCGTGCGTCGCGGCAGTCGTCAGCGCGGTGAATCGCGCAGTCTGGCCGCAAGTGGATCGGCGCGCAGCGGCCTGACACCTTCCGCGCGCGGTGCGCGAAGCAGTTTGAGTTTGAGCAGGGAAATCGGCGGCATTGTTGAGCGCCGGCGGCAAAACGGGCCGCCGGCGTGCGCCTGAAGCGCCTACGCGGCGTTTCAGCGAGTGGACTTACCGGTCGTCACTCGATCGCGCAACGCGTCGCCTGCCATGCGAGCAGACGCCAGTGGCCCCCTTCCTGCGTCTGGATCGCCGTATAGGCAATCGGAAAGAGCAGCGCACCGTTGTTCGCTTCCATCTCGATGAGCACGCGGCCGGAGACCACGCAGGCCTCGTTGCTCGCGTGCAGCACATCCTGCGACTGGATCTCGATCTGGCGGTAGCGGCGGCGGCCCGCCGTGATCGCCTCGATGAACTGCTGCTTGGTCTCGCGTTTGCCGTTGGTGTGCACGAAGGTCGCGTGATCGGACAGCAACTGGTCCAGCGACGTGCCGTCGCCGTCGACCATCGCGCGAAAGCGCTCGCGCTCAAGTCCGCGAATCGCATCGATTAGTTTTGCCGCCATCGCTCGAGCCCCTTGCGCGTCGGTCCGCGCCTGAGCGCAGATCTACGCCGAAGATTTTCTGCATACGTCTGGCTGAAATTTATACCAGGTTTTGGCGCAAGGATACTTGCGATCAAAGACATCGCCTCCATGTATGGGGCACACGCCACGCGCCCGGTGAAAACCGCGCGTGGCGTCAGCGACATCCCGGCGGCCGCGCCCGGATGTCGCAGCGCAGCACTTTCGTCTTTGTCCGATGTCTATTTGTCAGATTCCGTGGCAAGGTCCAGGCGCTCCGCGGTCCTTCGAGCGTCGCTGATTCCACCCTTTATTTCCTGCGCCCTCGCTCTGGACTACTGCCCTGTTCTAGAGTGTTCCTTCGGCCTGGCCCTGTGCGGGCCTGCGCCGGGCGCCAGGCCCCGCCCCTGCTTGACGGCCGGCGTTTAGTGTAATCTATCGATACAACCATTTCGATAGGAATCAAGGAACCTTGAAGCCCCTACAGACTCCAAGTATTAGCACTCGGGGATTCAGAGTGCTAACATCCACCGTGGAGTCGGTGTCTGACTTTTGCAAGATTCCTGAGGAGTTCGCTACGTGAGCAACGCAATGACCATGACCCTTCCGAGTACGCTGAGCCCGTCGTCGGCCAAGGCCGGGGGCTCATTGGCGCTCGCGAATGCTTCCCTGTTGCCCGGCCAGTTGGGCAACATCGACGCTTATATTCAGGCCGTGAACCGGATCCCGATGCTGACGCCACAAGAAGAGCGTCAGTTCGCGACCGAGTTTCGCGAGCAGAACAATCTTGAAGGCGCGCGCCGCCTGGTGCTGTCGCACCTGCGCCTCGTGGTGTCGATCGCGCGCAATTATCTCGGTTACGGCCTGCCGCACGCCGACCTGATCCAGGAAGGCAACATCGGCCTGATGAAGGCCGTGAAGCGCTTCGACCCCGAGCAGAACGTGCGCCTCGTGTCGTACGCCATGCACTGGATCAAGGCCGAGATCCACGAGTACATCCTGCGCAACTGGCGCATGGTGAAGGTCGCCACAACCAAGGCGCAGCGCAAGCTGTTCTTCAACCTGCGCAGCCACAAGCAGGGCCTGCAGTCGTTCACGCCGGAAGAAATCGACGGCCTCGCGCAGGAACTGAACGTGAAGCGCGAAGAGGTCGTGGAAATGGAAACGCGCCTCTCGGGCGCCGACATCGCGCTCGAAGGCCAGACCGAAGACGGCGAGGAGTCGTTCGCCCCGATCGCCTGGCTCGCCGACTCGCACAGCGAGCCGAGCGCCGTGCTCGCCGCACGTTCGCGCGACCGCCTGCAGTCGGACGGCATTGCGAGCGCGCTGGAAGCGCTCGACGCACGCAGCCGCCGCATCATCGAGGCGCGCTGGCTCAACGTGGACGACGACGGTTCGGGCGGCTCGACCCTGCACGAACTGGCCGACGAGTTCGGCGTTTCGGCCGAGCGCATTCGCCAGATCGAGGCGAGCGCCATGAAGAAGATGCGCACCGCGCTCGCCGACTACGCGTAAGCGTCGCCAGGTCTTCACGCCACACCGAAAACCCCGTTCCCGCGAACGGGGTTTTTCTTTTGCGCGCCCCGCAAGCTGCGCACCTTCGTACCGGCCTCGCTGATTCCACCCTAAGATGATTTCGAGGTGGTGAGCCAGACGCCGCGCCGCGGTCTGGCCTCGTAACGCGTTCGAGGGCACCCGTCGTCATGATCCCGGCATCCGGTCAACGCCAGCGCGCACCGTCGCTGCTGCGCACGCGCATCCTGCAGTGGATGCGCGGCCCCACCTTCGCGCGCGATATTGCCCTCGTTCTCGCCGTCAAGCTCGTCCTCTTGATGGCGCTCAAATACGCGTTCTTCAATCACCCGCAGGCAGAAGACATGCACATGCCGCCTGCCGCTGTCGCGCAGGCCATTCTGGCCGTGCCCGAGTCTACGGCGCTCAAGCCGTCCGCGTCCCAATCCCAGACCATGTCGCCCCCGCGAGGAGACCGTCATGCCCACGATTGAATCGGTGGAACTCTCGCGTCTTCAGTTCGCCATCACCGCGCTCTACCACTTCCTGTTCGTGCCCCTCACGCTCGGCCTCTCGTGGCTGCTCGTCATCATGGAGTCGGTCTATGTGATGACCGGCAAGGAGATCTACAAGGACATGACGCAGTTCTGGGGCAAGCTCTTCGCCATCAATTTCGCGATGGGCGTCACCACCGGCCTCACGATGGAGTTCCAGTTCGGCACCAACTGGTCGTACTACTCGCACTACGTGGGCGACATTTTCGGCGTGCCGCTCGCCGTGGAAGGGCTCGCGGCGTTCTTCCTCGAATCGACCTTTGTCGGGGTGTTCTTCTTCGGCTGGAATCGGCTGTCGAAAGGCGCGCACCTCTTCACCACGTTTCTCGTCGCGCTCGGCTCGAACCTCTCGGCGCTGTGGATTCTCATTGCCAACGGCTGGATGCAGAACCCCGTGGGCGCGTCGTTCAACTACGAAACCATGCGCATGGAACTCACCAGCCTGTTCGCGGTGATCTTCAACCCCGTCGCGCAGGTGAAGTTCGTGCACACGGTTTCGGCCGGCTATGTGACGGCGTCGATGTTCGTGCTCGGCATTTCGTCGTGGTACCTGCTGCGCCGGCGCGACGTCGAGTTCGCCCTGCGCTCGTACGCGATCGCCGCGGGCTTCGGCCTTGCGTCCACGCTATGCGTGCTGATCCTCGGCGACGAATCGGGCTACACCGACGGCGTGGTGCAGCAGGTCAAGCTCGCCGCCATCGAGTCTGAATGGGAGACCGCGCCCGCCCCCGCGCCCTTCACGCTATTCGGTCTGCCTAACCAGAAGGAAGAACGCACCGACTACGCGATCCGCATTCCCTGGCTGATGGGCATCATCGCCACGCGCTCGATCGACACGCCCGTGATCGGCCTGAAAGACCTGATGGGCCGCGCCGAAGTGCGCATCCGCAATGGCATGCTCGCCTACGCCGCGCTGCAAAAGATGAAGGAAGGCACCGCCGACACCGAAACGCGCGACGTGTTCGAGGCACACAAGGCCGATCTCGGCTACGGCCTGCTCTTGAAGCGGTTCACGCCGAACGTGGTCGACGCGACTTCCGAGCAGATCAGGGCTGCGTCGCGAACGGCGATTCCGGCCGTCGCGCCGGTGTTCTGGTCGTTCCGCGTGATGGTGGGTCTCGGCATCCTCTTTCTCGTGACCTTCGTACTCGCCTTCTGGTTCTGTGCGCAGCGCTCGCTGCTCAAGGACAGCCGCCGCTGGTTCCTCGGCTGGGCGCTGGTGGCGATCCCGCTGCCGTGGCTCGCCGCCGAGTTCGGCTGGGTCGTCGCGGAAACCGGCCGCCAGCCGTGGACCATCGCGGAAGTGCTGCCCACGCGTCTTTCGGCTTCGAGCCTCGCACCCGGCGACGTGATGCTGAGCATCGCGGGCTTCGTGATCTTCTACACGCTGCTCTTCATCATCGAGATCACGCTGATGTTCAAGTACGCGCGCCTCGGGCCCTCGTCGCTGCATACCGGCCGCTACTTCCACGAGCAGACGGCCGCGCTGGCCACCGGCGGCAAGGTCTCGTGATCGCTGCACGACACCGAAAGACGCGAGGAAACAGGCCATGGACTACGCAACGCTCAAGTTGATCTGGTGGGTGCTGATCGGCGTGCTGCTGATCGGCTTTGCGCTCACCGACGGCTTCGACATGGGTGCGGCCGTGCTGCTGCCCTTCGTCGGCAAGACCGACGAGGAGCGCCGCATCGTCATCAACGCGGTCGGCGCGACGTGGGAAGGCAACCAGGTCTGGTTCATCACGGCGGGCGGAGCGATGTTCGCCGCGTGGCCGCTCGCCTATGCGGCGTCGTTCTCGGGCTTCTACTTCGCGATGCTGCTCGTGCTGTTTTCGCTGTTTTTCCGTCCCGTGGGCTTCGACTATCGCGGCAAGCGCGTCGATGTGAGATGGCGCCAGGGGTGGGACTGCGGTCTTTTCATCGGCGGCTTCGTGCCCGCGCTCGTGTTCGGCGTGGCGTTCGGCAATCTGCTCCAGGGCGTGCCGTTCGCCTACGACACGGATCTGCGCGTGACGTATCACGGCAGCTTCTTCGCACTCCTCAATCCGTTCGCGCTGGTTTGCGGGCTGGTGAGCCTCTGCATGCTCACCGCGCACGGCGCGGCGTTCCTGAAGAGGAAGACCGATGGCGTCGTCGCCATGCGCGCTTCGAAGGCGCTGCGGCTTTTCTCGGCGCTCACGATCGTGTTGTTCCTCGTGGCGGGCGCGCTCGTGGCGACACTCATCGGCGGCTATACGATCACGTCGCCGGCGCCTTTGGACACGGTGGCCAATCCACTCCTGAAAAGCGTCGATTCGGGGCCCGGGCTCTGGCTCGCGAATTACGGGCTGTATCCGTGGATGGCGCTCGCCCCCGCCCTGGGCGTGCTCGGCGGCGTGCTCGCGTTCGCACTTGCGGGCTCGCGCTTCGAGCGGCTCGCGTTCTTGAGCACGGGGCTGCAGATCGTCGGCGTGATTCTGACTGCGGGCTTCTCGATGTTCCCATTCATCATGCCCTCCTCGCTCGACCCGCGTTCGAGCCTCACGGTCTGGGACGCGACCTCGAGCAAGATGACGCTCGAGATCATGCTGGTGGCCGTCATCATTTTTCTGCCGATCGTGCTCGGCTACACCGCGTGGGTCTATCGCGTGATGCGCGGCAAGATCACCGCCAGCGCGATACAGGACAACCACCATACGCTGTACTGAGCGCCCAGGCGATTTAGCGGCGCTGGAAACAAAAACACCGCGGCAAATGCCGCGGCGTTTTTCACAGGCATAAAGCGAATCGGTTAGGCCGGCTGGAGCGCCAGCTCGCGTGCATAGCGCGGCGCGGCGTCGCCGACCACGATGTGCAGCGTATCCGCCGAAGTCCACACCACGTCGAGCGCGCCGAGCTTCTCGCGATCAACGGCCGCCGGGTCGCGCACGATCACGCGCAGGCGCGTGGCCGCCACCGCGTCGAGCGAGACGATGTTGGCAACGCCGCCGAACACCGCGAGCCAGCGCGACGGATTCGGATCGAGCGGACCCTGCGCGACATCCGCGCTCGCGCTCGCCTGAGCAGCCTGGACGGCCTGAACCGCAGGCTGCGCCGCGGGTGTCGCCTTGCCAGCCGCCGCGCCGCCGCGTGCGATCTCACCGCGAATCTCATCGGCGATGATGTCCGCCTCCGGCCCGATGACCACCTGCACGCTTTCGCCGCCGCGCTTGAGCACGCCGCGCGCGCCGATCGCCTTCAAGGCCGGCTCGGAAACATGCGCCGGGTCGGCCACCGTGAGACGCAGACGCGTCGTGCAGGCATCGACCACCTTGAGGTTGGCCGCGCCGCCCAGTGCATCGATGTAACGCGCAGCACGCGAGAGCGATGCCGCGGCCGCGCCGCCGGCCGCCACCGCAACGCCCGACATCGACGAGGCGATTGCCGTATCGCCCGCCGAGGCTTCACGGCCCGGCGTGGGCAGATTGAAGCGGCGGATGAAGAAGCGGAACAGCCCGTAGTACACGACCGCATAGACCGCGCCGAGCGGAATCGCATACCAGCCGTGCGTGGAGAGCCCGTAGTTCAGCACGTAGTCGATCGCGCCCGCCGAGAAGGTGAAGCCGAGCTTGATGCCTAGCAGCGAGCAGATCGCGAGCGACAGCCCCGTGAGCACCGCGTGGATCGCGTAGAGCACGGGAGCGAGGAACATGAACGTGAACTCGATCGGCTCGGTCACGCCCGTGAGGAACGAGGTGAGCGCCATCGAAAACAGCAGGCCGCCCACCATTGCGCGCTTGTCCTTCGGGGCTTCGTGCAGCATCGCGAGACACGCTGCCGGCAGGCCGAACATCATCACCGGGAAGAAGCCGGCCATGAAGCTGCCTGCCGTGGGGTCGCCCGCGAAGAAGCGGTGCAGGTCGCCCGTGACGGCCGCGCCGCCGGCTGCCGGCGTGAACGAGCCGAACACGAACCACACGAGCGAGTTGAGGATGTGGTGCAGACCCGTGACGAGCAGGAGCCGGTTGAGCAAGCCGTACACGAAGGTGCCGATCGCGCCCGCCGTGGTGAGCCAGTGGCCGGCGGTGTCGATCACGCCCTGCACCGGCCCCCAGACGTAGCCGAATACGATACCCAGCACGAGACACGTGAGCCCCGTGACGATCGGCACGAAGCGTTTGCCGCCGAAGAACGCGAGGAACTCGGGCAGCTTGATGTCCTTGAAGCGGTTGTACAGCATGCCCGCGACGACACCGGCCACCACGCCCGACAGCACGCCCATGTTGAGCTTGTCGTTGATGTCCTTCATCACGGCGATCTGGACCAGATAGCCCAGCGCGCCCGCGAGGCCGGCGACGCCGTTGTTGTCTTTCGCGAAGCCCACCGCAATGCCGATCGCGAACAGCAACGGCAGGTTATCGAAGATCGCGCCGCCCGCGTCGGCGATGATCTTGATGTTGAGCATGTCGGCCTGGCCGAAACGAAGCAGGATGCCGGCGACCGGCAGCACTGCGATGGGAAGCATCAGCGCGCGGCCGAGGCTTTGAATCTTGAGAAACGGATTGCCATCCATTGAACTGCCTCCAGTCTCTATCTCTTGCTTGACGTGTGTGGGTGAGAGAAGCCGGCGCGCGATCGCTGCGCACGCCGGCGTGTTTCTAAGGATTACTCAGGGTGCGTGAAACAGAAATCGTCAATCGAGCGGCCAGCTTTCGCGGCTTGCCGCACGCACGGCTTGCGCCGATTCGAGTGCGAGGGCGTTCTGCGCGCGCTGGCAACAGTCGTTGTAATCGAGCTTGCGCACGCGCGCCTTGATCGAGGGCACCGAAACCGGATCGACGGAAAGCTCCGTCACGCCGAGGCCGACGAGCAGCGGCACCGCGAGCGGATCGCCCGCCAGCGCGCCACACACGCCGACCCACTTGCCGTGCTTGTTCGCGCCCTCGACCGTCGCCGCCACGAGACGCAGCACGGCCGGGTGCAGACCGTCGGCCTGCGCCGCGAGGTCGGGCTGGCAACGGTCCATCGCGAGCGTGTACTGCGTGAGGTCGTTGGTGCCGATCGAGAGGAAATCGGCATGGCGCGCGAGCTGGTCCGCGAGCAGCGCCGCCGAGGGCACCTCGATCATCACGCCCACCTCGATCGGCTCCGTGCGGCCCGCTTCGCGTGCGAACGTGTCAATGCGCTCGCGCAGACGCACGAGTTCGCCCACGTCGGTCACCATCGGCAGCAGGATGCGCACCTTGCCCGCCGGCTTCACGGCGACGAGTCCGCGCAGCTGGTCGTCCAGCAGATCGGGCCGCACCTGCGCGAGGCGGATGCCGCGCAGACCCAGCGCCGGATTCGGCTCGGGCGGCAGCGTGAGATAGTCGACTTCCTTGTCCGCGCCGACGTCGAGCGTGCGGATAATCGCCGTGCGGCCCGCGAGGGCGTCCGTGATGGCCTGGTAGCTCTGAAGATGTTCTTCCACCGTCGGCGCGGCCTGGCGATGGATGAAGAGCAGCTCCGTGCGCAGCAGGCCCACGGCGTCCGCGCCGTTATCCACGGCCGTGTTGGCGTCCTCCAGCGTCGCGATGTTCGCGGCGACTTCCACCGCGTGGCCGTCGCGCGTGGCTGCAGCTTCGTGCGAGGTGCGGCGGTTCGCTTCGCGCACGCCGGCCTGGCGCTGCTTTTCGCTGCGCGCGCGTTCGATGTCGAGCGCGCTCGGCGTGTACGCAAAGCGGCCGGCGCTCGCATCGATGACGACTTCGGTGCCCTCCGGCACCGCATGCAGCGCGTCGCCGAGCGCGACGAGCGCGGGAATGCCGGCCTGGCGCGCGATGATCGCGGCGTGCGAGGTCGCACCGCCGCGCGCCATCACGAGCGCCATCACGCGCTTGCGGTCGAGCGAGGCGAGATCGGAAGGCGTGAATTCGTCGGCGGCGAGCACGGCTTCTTCGGGCAGCGTGCGCGCGGCCGCGTTCGACAGACCGAGCGCGCGCAGCACGCGCTTTTCGAGGTCGCGCAGGTCGGCGGCGCGCTCCGCGAGCAGCGGATCGTCCACCTTGCCGAGCACCACGATCTGCGCGCGGATCGCTTCGCGCCACGCGTAGCCCGCGCTCTTGCCGAGGCTGATCGCGTCGCGCGCGGCGTCGACGAGCGTCGGGTCTTCGAGCAGCACGCGGTGCATCGTGAAGATGCCCGCCTCGCCGATCGCGCCGCGCTGCGAAGCCGTGCGCACGCTCTGGTTCAGCTCGGCGTCGACAGCGGCGATCGCCTTGTCGAGCGCGCGGCTTTCCGCGGCCGACGGGCCGCTCGCGAGTTCAGGCGGCGTCAGTTCGGCTTCGTCCCAGCGCACCAGCTTGCCCACCGCGACGCCCGGCGCCGCGCACACGCCCGCGAGCACGCCCGGCTCGGCGGACGACGCCACGGCGGCCGCGGCTTCCTGCATCACGGGCGCGGGCGACTGCTGCCGCGCCGGCGCTTCGCCGCCCTCGCCGGGCGCTTCGCGCAGGAGCTCGTTCGCGACGGCGTCCACGGCGCGCTGCGCCTCAAGGCCGATGCCGACGAGTTCGATGGTCGCGCCCTCGCCCGCGCCGAGGGCGAGCAGGCCAACGACGCTCTCGATGGCGGACTTGCGCTCGCCAAAGCGGACCTCGACGCGCGCGTCGACGCCGCGCACCGCTTCGCGCGCCCGCGCCGCGGGCCGCGCATGTAGACCGCCCGCATGCGTGAGCGTGACGTTGCGGCGCACTTCGTTCGCAATCAATTCGTGGGCGGCCGCGATCTCCGCGCCGTCGCGCACGCGCAGCACGAGCAGCGCGGACTTGCCCGCTTCGACGTGACCCGCGCCCGCGCGCTCGATCACTTCGAAGGCATCCGAATTGGCGATCGCGACGACCGAAACGAGGCTCGGTGCATTGCACGCCACCACGTCGAGATCGAACTCGATCAACGTCTCGCCGAGCCGCACCTGGGCGCCCTGCGCAACCTTCGGCGTGAAGCCCTTGCCGTTGAGCCCGACGGTGTCGATGCCGACGTGCACGAGCACCTGTGCGCCTTCGGCCGATTGCAGCGTGACCGCGTGGCCGGTGCGCGCGAGATGCACGACGATGCCGTCGCACGGCGCGACGACGCGGCCGACGAGCGGATCGACGCCGATGCCGTCGCCGAACAACCCTTCCGAGAACACCGGATCGGGCACCGACGCGAGCGGCACGACCGGCCCGGTGAGCGGAGAGACCAGTACGATGTGCCCCTCGACGCGAGTATGCGGATCCATCAGGCGAGACTCCTCGATGCGTTCCATTCGCTTTCCAATCTAGTGGGTTTCGGTGACTTTGTTCAGGTAACGCGGCTCGTCAGGATTGCGGCCGCGCGCGGCGGCAAGGCCCGCCGCCATCACGTAGAACGACAAAATGGCCGCGATGGGATCGAGTGCCGCATCGGCAGCCGTTTCGAGCGGCAGCGCCGCGCCGGCCACGTGGGCGGGCGCCGCGAGCAGCACGCGCGCACCGCGCTTTTCCATGTCGCGGGCGAACTCGATCAGGCCTGCCTGCTCCGGCCCGCGCGGGGCGAACACGAGCAGCGGGTAATCGCGGTCGATCAGCTCCATCGGGCCATGGCGCACTTCGGCGCTCGAAAACGCTTCGGCCTGAATGCCCGAGGTTTCCTTGAGCTTGAGCGCAGCCTCCTGCGCAACGGCGAGGCCCGGACCGCGGCCGATCACAATCATCTGTTTCACGTCGCGCAATTCTTCGACGGCCTTCGACCAGTCGAGCGTGCCTGCGCGATCGAGCGCGTCGGGCAGCGCGCGCACGGCGTCGAGGAACGCGGCGTCGCGCTGCCAGAAACCGACGAGCTGCGCCGACATCGCGAGCATCGCGATATAGCTCTTGGTGGCCGCCACGCTCAACTCGGGACCGGCGAGGAGCGGCAGCTCCGTGCCGGCGGCCTCGGCGAGCGGCGAGCCCGCGACGTTGACCATCGCCGCCGTCAGCGCGCCGGCTTCGCGCAGCGCCTTGATCGTCGCGACCAGATCAGGACTCCTACCCGATTGGGAGAAAGCAAGGGCAAACTGGCCACGTACACGTAAGGGCGCCTGCTGGAGCGTCGCGATCGACATCGGCAGCGTGGCCACCGGGATGCCGATGCGGCTCATGGTGAGCGCAGCGAAGTAGCTCGCCGCGTGGTCCGAACTGCCGCGCGCGACGGTGAGTGCGACGTGGCGCGGTTCGGCCTCCAGCGCGCGGGCGAGCACCTCGACGCGCGAGGTGTCCGCGAGCTGCGCGGCGACGACGCTGGCCGAGGCCAGCGCTTCCTTAAGCATATTCGACAATCGATTCTCCTTCGACGTAGGTCGCGGTGAGCGCCAGTTCGCGATCGAACACGTTGACATCGGCCCATGCGCCGCGCGCGAGGCGGCCACGGTCTTCGATGCCGAGGTAGTCTGCGGCATAGCGCGACAGGCGCGCGGACACGTCCGCGATCGGCAGGCCGATCGAGACGAGGTTGCGCAGCGCCTGGTCCATGGTGAGGGTACTGCCCGCGAGCGTGCCGTCGGCGAGACGCACGCCGCCAAGGCACTTCGTCACGTGCTGGCTGCCGAGGCGGTATTCGCCGTCGGGCATGCCGGTGGCCGAGGTGCTGTCGGTCACCACATAGAGGCGCGGAATGGCGCGCAGCGCGGCGCGGATCGCGCCGGGATGCACGTGCAGCAGGTCGGGAATGATCTCCGCGTACTCGGCATGCGCGAGCGCCGCGCCGACCACGCCCGGGTTGCGATGATGCAGCGGCGACATCGCGTTGAAGAGGTGCGTGAAGCCGCAGGCGCCGTGCTTGAGCGCGGCCACGGCGTCGTCGTAGGTCGCGAGCGAGTGGCCGATCTGCACGCGCACGCCGCGCGCCGCCATCTCGCCGATGATCTCGATATGGCCCGCGATCTCGGGCGCCACCGTCACCACGCGAATCGGCGCGATCGAGAGGTACTTGAGCACTTCGTCGAGCACGGCCGAAACGGCGGCGTCGGGCTGCGCGCCGAGCTTGCCCGGGTTGATGTACGGGCCTTCGAGGTGCACGCCCAGCACGCGCGCGCCGCCCGCCGTGCGATTGCGCGTGACGTTGCCGAGGCCCGCGACGACGTTCATCAGCTCCTCGCGCGGGGCGGTCATGGTGGTGGCCAGCAGGCTCGTGGTGCCGTAGCGGGCGTGGGTGCGCGCGATGGTTTCGATCGCGTCGCCGGCTTCCATCACGTCGGCGCCGCCGCCGCCGTGCACGTGCAGGTCGATGAAGCCCGGCAGGATGTAGGGCGCGTCGTTGTTCGCCGGATCGGTGGCCTCGCCCGTGATCGCGGTGATGCGTCCGTTCTCGAACGACAGCGTGCCGTGGATCCAGCCTTCAGGGGTGAGTATGTTTCCGCTCAGCATGAGAGTTTTCCGATGAGGCGCATCGAAGCGCGGTAGGACGTTTCGGTGACGTGCATGAGAGAGACTGCGGCGGCGTTCACTGGCGCAGCTCCGCAACGAAGTCGTAATAGCCGTCGCGGCAATAGGTGTCGGTCAGCTCGATGGCGCGCTGATCGGCGGAAAAGCCCACCCGCGTGATGACGAGCAGCGCCGCGCGCGGCTCGACGCCCATCAGCGCGGCGATCTCGCCCGTCGCGTTGACCGCGCGAAAGTGCTGCAGGGCGCGTACCACGGGCACGCGGTGCTGCTCCAGATACGCATACAGCGAGCCCTCGATGGCTTCCGGGTCCGGCACGATCGACACGGGCAGCGCCGAATGCTCGACAGCCATCACGGTGCCGTCGGCGCGGCGCAGGCGGCGCAGGCTCGCGACCGAGGCGCCCGGCGAGAGGCCGAGCTGCACGATCTCCTCGCGGTGCGCCGGCCGGACCTCGCGCGCGAGCCACACCGAGTCGGGCGTGAAGCCGCGCTGCTCCATTTTCTTCGTGAAACCCGTGAGGCGCGAAAGCGGATCTTCCACGCGCGGCGTGATGAAGCTGCCCGCGCCGCGTGCGCGCCGGATCAGCCCCTGCTCCACGAGCAGCTCGATCGCCTTGCGCGCGGTGATGCGCGACACGCCGATGGCGTCCGACAGCGTGCGCTCCGAGGGCAGCGCCTCGCCGGCCGACCACACGCCGCAGTGAATGGCCGTGGCAAGGTTGCGCGCCAGCTGCAGATAGAGCGGCGTCACATTGCGCGCATCGGGCATCAGGGCAGACCAACGGGTTTCCATGGACTTGGCGCCAGCGGTTGGACGATCGTGGGGGGCCGGACGGGCACGCTGCGTGGCAGTGCCGGTGGTGCAGACTGGTCCGGTGTGAAAGCGAGCCCATTATATAACCACAATAAGACCAGTCAACAGATGCAGCCTCGCCGCGGCACATCGAAAATTATCGTTAAAAATCAATGCATTGCACGAACACATAAGGCTCAAACGGGGCGCAGCCTGGCATCAGGATTTACCCTGGCGCGGTATCCGGGGGCCCCACAATGGGACCAGAGTGGCATCAACAGGTTATCTGACATAGCCCACCGTAGTACCGCCGTAGGACCAGCTCGCGACTTCGGCAGGAAGAGCGCGCGGCTCCGAGAGTGCACGCGCAAAAAAAACGCCGTGGCGATCGCCACGGCGTTCGGGTCCTGCCGGGCTCCCGCGTCAATTGGACGCAGACAGCCGCTTCTCGAAGGTTCCCTTAGAACGACGGAACCATCGAGCCCTTGAACTCGTTCTTGATGAACTGGCGCACGTCTTCCGACTGGTAGGCGGCCACCAGCTTCTTCACCCACGGCTTGTCCTTGTCCTGGGTGCGAACGGCGATCAGGTTCGCGTACGGGCTATGGATGTCCTCGATGGCGATCGCGTCTTTGGTCGGCTGCAGGCCGGCCGCGAGCGCGTAGTTCGTGTTGATCACGGCGGCGTCCACGTCGCCGAGCGCGCGCGGAAGCTGCGCAGCGTCGAGTTCGACGAGCTTGATCTTCTTCGAGTTTTCGGCGAGGTCGAGCGGCGTCGCGTTGTTGCCGTTGACGCCAGCGCCAGCCCGCAGCTTGATCAGGCCCTTGCTTTGCAGGAGCAGCAGCGCGCGGTTTTCGTTCGACGGGTCATTCGGCACGGCGACTTTCGCGCCTTGCGGCAGATCGTTCAGCGATTTGAGCTTCTTCGAGTACACGCCGATGGGCGAGATGTACGTGAGGCCGGCGTTCACGAGCTTGTAGCCGCGCTGCTTGATCTGGCTGTCGAGATACGGGCCGGTCTGGAAACTGTTGGCGTCGAGGTCGCCGGCGTCGAGCGCGGCGTTCGGCTGCACGTAGTCGTTGAATTCGACGACCTTGACGTTCAGGCCTTCGCGCTTGGCGACCTTCTGGACGACGGCCCAGACTTGCGCGTCCGGACCCGAAACGGTGCCGACCTTGATGACCTGGTCGTCGGCGCGTGCGCAGAAGCTGGCTGCGAGCGTGGTGGCGGCGACGCCGGCGAGGAGTGCTTTAATCAGATTTCTGCGCTGCATGGAGATGATGTTCCTGCGTGGTTTTGGTATTGCTCCGGTTCCGCGGCGTTGTGCGCCATCTGCCGGACGATATAAATCGTCTCATATGGAACCGGTTGCGGGAAATAATGAATTCGCATACTGGTATGCCCGCGCGGCCCTGAAGCGCGCGGCGCGTGTTCGCCTCTCGAGGCGAACACGCCGGGCTTCCCTTAGTCGGGATTCGAGCCGAGGAGGATCTTCAGATCGTGCAGCCAGGGCGTGACGCCCTGCCCGTCGCGCGCGAAGAGGCGCAGCTTGCCGGTCGTGTCGAACACGTAGCTCGCGGCGGTGTGGTCCATCGTGTAGCTATCCGGCGTGTTGCCGGGCACCTTCGCGTAGTACACGCGGAAATCCTTCGCCACCTGCTTGAGCTGGTCCTCACTGGCCGGACGCAGCCCAATGAAGGTCGGATTGAACGCGGCTGTGTACTGGCCCAGGATCTGCGCCGTGTCGCGCTCGGGATCGACGGTGACGAACAGCACCTGCACGCGCTTCGCCGCATCGGGCCCCAGCTGCTGGAGCGCCTGCGAAAGCTCGGCCATGGTGGTCGGGCAAACGTCCGGACAGTGCGTGTAGCCGAAGAACAGCACGACCACCTTGTCCTTGAAGTCGGCGAGCGTGCGCGTCTTGCCGCTGGTGTCGGGCAGTGCGAAGTCCTTGCCGAACTGGGTATTGCCGGTGATGTCGAGGTTCGAGAACGCGGGCGGCTGCTGGCCACAGCCCTCGAGAACCAGCGTGCCGCCGAGTGCGCCTGCAGCGGCAAGCGCGACGACCGTGGCGCGCACGAAGCGCGCAAGCGTGCGGTGGGCCATGTCGTTACGCCGCGATGAGCGCATGCACGTAATGGTCGACGAGCAGCGCCACGAACAGCAACGAGAGGTAGACGATCGAATAGCGGAAGGTCTTGCGCGCCAGTGCGTCGGAATACTCGACGTAGATCTTCCACGCGTAGGCGAGGAACACGGCGCCGAGCAGCACGGCCGAAGCCAGATACAGCACGCCGCTCATGCCCGAGATGTACGGCATCAGCGTGACCGCGAACAGGATCACGGTGTAGAGCAGGATATGCAGACGCGTGTACTTCTCGCCGTGCGTGTTGGGCAGCATCGGCAGGCCGGCGTTTTCGTAGTCCTTGCGGCGGTAGAGCGCGAGCGCCCAGAAGTGCGGCGGCGTCCACACGAAAATGATCAGCACGAGAATCCAGGCGTCGCCGGGCACGTGGCCCGTCACCGCGGCCCAGCCGAGCGCCGGCGGCATGGCGCCCGAGGCGCCGCCGATCACGATGTTCTGCGGTGTGGCCGGCTTGAGCAGCAGCGTGTAGATGATCGCGTAGCCAATGAAGGTCGCGACCGTGAGCCACATGGTGAGCGGATTGGTGAACGTGTACAGCACCCACATGCCGAGGCCGCCGATCACCGCCGAGAAGATCAGGATCTGCGTGCTCGTGATCTCGCCGCGCGCCGAAGGACGCCAGGCAGTGCGACGCATGCGCGCATCGACCTTTTGCTCGACGAGACAGTTGATCGCGAAGGCCGCGCCAGCCGTGAGCCAGATGCCGACGGTGCCACCGATCAGCGGCTTCCAGGGCACCATGCCCGGCACGGCGAGGAACATGCCGATGACGGCGCAAAACACGGCGAGTTGCGTGACGCGCGGCTTGGTGAGCGCGAGATATTGGGAAATCCGGCTACCGGGCGTCTGGGATAGGGTTGTACTTTCCATAGGGCGGGATCACACCGCAGCGGTGTCGCGCGCAGGGAGAACGGCGCGGCCGGGGCGGCTACAAGCGATTCGAAAGTTTAGCACGACGACCAAAAGCAACAGGATCGCCGCGCCACCGTTGTGCGCCACTGCCACGGGCAGCGGCCACTGCAGCACGATGTTGGATAGCCCGGTCAGAAATTGGATAAAGATCACGATCATGATCCAGTTTGCCGGGCGTCGCAGCGAGGCATAGCGTCGCAACTTGAGGGCGAACCATACCAGATAAGCGATCACGACGAACGCGAACGTGCGGTGCGTCCAGTGGATCGCGACGAGCGCGTCCTGCGTGATCACGTCGCCGTTGCCGTCCATGCCGAGCGCGCGCCAGAGGTGAAAGCCGTGATGGAAATCCATCGGCGGAATCCACGCGCCGTTGCAGGTCGGGAAGTCGGTGCAAGCCAGCACTGCATAGTTCGTGCTCACCCAGCCGCCCAGCGCGATCTGCACGACGAGCAGCACGAGCGCCGCCAACGCGGCCACGCGCCAGCGCGCGGCGTCGGGCTCGTATGCGGGCAGCGGCGTCATGCGCGCGGCGAGCCACGCGAGCGAGCCGAGCAGCGTGAGGCCGAGCAGCAGGTGCGTGGTGACGATGATGGGCTGCAGTTTCATCGTCACCGTCCATGCGCCGAACACGCCCTGCACGAGGATCAGCCCGAGCAGCGCGGTGGGCCACCACGGCGACACATGCAGCGGCAGGCGCTTGATGCGCGCGCGCCAGGCAATCGCCATCTGCGCGATGATCAGGACACCGATCGCCATGGCGAAATAGCGGTGGATCATCTCGATCCATGCCTTCGTCATGCTCACGGGGCCGCTCGGCATGGCGAGATGCGCCGCGGCAATCTGCACATGCGCGATGAACGGCGACGACGTGCCATAGCAGCCCGGCCAGTCAGGACAGCCGAGGCCCGAGTCGGTCAGACGCGTAAAGCCGCCGAACATCACGAGGTCGAGCGTCATGAACGTCGTGAGCCACACGAGCTTGCGAAACTTGTTGTCGTCGGCCTTGACCCAGACCCACGAGAGCGGCAGCAACGCGATGCACAGGCCGATCAGACCCAGCTCCAGGATAAACATCTCTCTTACTCTTCTCTGTCAGACTCGCGCTGCGCACCTTAACCGATGCGGGACCACTTGAGCAGTTTAGTGACGTCTTGTTTGATTTTCGACGGATCGGCTTGCGCCGGGAATCGCATCATCAGGTTGCCGTTCGGATCGACCAGATAGATGTGGTCGGTGTCGTTCGTCGTCTGCGTGGCCGGCAGCCACGCGGCGACGGCGACCGGATCGGCGCGCAGCATGCGCGTATCCGCATAGGCGCCCTTCACTTTCGCCGGGACGCTCGTGTCGTCGGTGCGCAGCCAGAGCGTGACGATGCGCTCGCGCTCCTGGCCCTGGGTCGCGCGCACCTGGCGCATGAAATAGAGCTTCGTGGCGCAGGCTTCGTCGCAGGCGCCGCGATTCACCGAGATCATCAGCCAGCGGCCCTTGAGCGAGGCGAGCGGCACTTCATGACCGTCGTCGCCCGTCACCATCAGCGCGCCGGGAATGGGCCGCTGCGGCTCGATGAGCGTGCCATAGCTCGTCGTGCCGCCCTTCGGCTTGATCACGTAGTACGTGAAGTACGAGATCGCGATCGGTGCGCCGCAGATGAGCATGATGATGAGCAGCGTCCAGCGGCCACGCCGCTTCGCGTGTTGCTGCGCGGGGGTGGCGGCCGGCTGTGCGACCTGGGCGGAACGGGGGGATTGCGTCGACACTCTCGTGGAACCTCGCTTCTGTCGCTTTCGTTTGTCCATGTGCTGCATGCGCAGCGCCGTTGTCCGGATCATGTCGGGATCGCATTGATTCGTCCGACGGATCATCAGGCGTCCTTCGCGCTGCCTGCGTCTTGCCCTTCGGGCTCTTCGGCGTGCCGCCCGGCTTCGCCTTCGGTGCGCGCTTTTGTCGCAGCGCTTTTCGCAGCGCTTTTCGCCGCTTTACGGGCCGCAAACAGACCGAAACCGAGGGCCGCGAGCGCCATACCCCACCACTGGAGCATGTAGCCGTAGTTGCGCTCGACATCGGTATCCGGCACCGGCCAGTCGCGCACGAGCCCGTCCTTGAAGGCCGGCACGAAGCCGGTCTGCTGGATCACGAACGGTTGCAGCGGCAACCCGGTTTCCGCTGCGTAGGAAGCGACGCCGAGATTCTGCCGTATCTTCTGATGCGCTGCAGAGCCACCCGCACCGAGTTCGAACGCGCGCGAGGCGTTGGCGCGCGCGATGCCTTCCACGACGACCGGCCCGGGCGGCGTGACATAGGGCGCGATCGCGGTGCGGTCCGCGATGTTGCGCGGCAGCCAGCCGCGATTGACCAGCACGTAGCCGCCGCCTTCGAGTTTAAGCGGCATCACGACATAAAAACCCGGCTGGTCGTTATACGGACGATTGTCGAGATACACCACGCGCTCGGGCAGCAAGGTGCCCGTCGCCCGCACGCGATGGAACTCGATCTCCTTCAGCGCGAGCGGCGCGGCGCCCACCGGTTGCGGCGCAGACGATTCGTACTGCGTGATTTGCGCCTGCAGCGCCTCCTTCTGATGCGCGCGGTCGCGCTGCCAGAAGCCGAGCCGGATCGTCACGGCCATCACGATCAGGATCAGCAGCGTGGGGACGAGCCGGATTTTCATTGGGCACGACCGATGCGAGAGATACCGGTGATCGAACCCCGCGCCACGCAGCGTGGTGCGATAATGAGACAGACGTTTTCAGGCATGCCAAATTCCGTGAACTTCATGCACATACTCGTCCCCGTTGCGTTCGCGCTGATCATCGCGAGCATGATCTCCGCGCTCTACTTCATGATGCACGACCGGGGCCGCACCAAGCGGATGGTCTGGTCGCTCGCCACGCGCGTGGGCCTTTCCATCTCGCTCTTTCTGTTCATCCTGTTCGCGCACTGGATGGGCTGGATCCAGTCCACCGGGATTCCTTACGGTCGCTGAGCGCCGCTGACCATCACCGAACACCGCCGCGCAAACCGCATTCCGGAAAACACAAGGCGCCGCGCCGACGAGGTCGGGCGGCGCCTTGTTGCATTCCCGTCTCCCGCGCCGCGGCCCGCGCGGCGCACCACGCATCACAGCCAGTACACGACGACGTAGAGGCCGAGCCACACCACGTCGACGAAGTGCCAGTACCATGCCGCGCCTTCGAAGGCGAAGTGATGCTCCGCGGTGAAGTGGCCACGAATGAGCCGGATCATCACGACGGTCAGCATCGTGCCGCCCAGGAACACGTGGAAGCCGTGGAAGCCCGTGAGCAGGAAGAACGTCGAACCGTAGATGCCCGAAGCGAGCGTGAGGTTCAGTTCGCCGTACGCGTGGATGTATTCGAACGCCTGCAGGAAGAGGAAGCACACGCCCAGCACGATCGTCGCGGCGAGCCACGCGATGGCCTTCGAGCGATGGTTGTCGCGCAGCGCGTGGTGCGAAACGGTGAGCGTCGCGCCCGAAGAAAGCAGCAGCGCCGTGTTGATGGTCGGCACGGGCCACGGCGTCATCGAGCGGAAGTGCGAGACCAGCGCTGCGGGACCGTTGTTCGGCCACACCGCAGAGAAGTCCGGCCAGATCAGCTTGTAGTCGAGGCTGCCGAGCTGATGCAGGGCGATCGCGCGCGCGTAGAAGAGCGCACCGAAGAACGCGCCGAAGAACATCACTTCGGAGAAGATGAACCAGCTCATGCTCCAGCGATACGACACGTCGACGCGCTTGCCGTACATGCCGCCCTCGGATTCGGCGATGGCGTCGCCGAACCAGTGCCAGAGCGTGAAGAGCAGCCACAGAAGGCCGACGAGCACGCCGATCGGCCCCCACGACTCGCCGTTGATCCACGAGGCGAGCGACCCGAGCATGACCACAAGCCCAATGGACGCGCTGATCGGATGCCGCGACGGGTGCGGTACGAAGTAGTACGGGCTATCGTTTTGGCCGCTCATGCCTGTTTCTCCAGTTTCCAGTTGCACCGGACATCGCCGGCTGCATTTGTCCGAGTGTGTCCTCGTTATTCACTGCTTCGCGCGCAGCGTTGCGCGCACTCGCTCATCCCACCACCGCGTGCACGATCAACAGCAGCACGACGATGAACAGCACCGCGCCGATGATGCCCGCGATGATCAACTGCACGGGGTGCAGGTTCGCGGCGTCGTCTTCGAGGTCTGCGCGCTTGCGCACGCCGAGAAAGGACCACGCCACCGCTTTCATCAACTGCAGGATGCCGCCTTTCTTCTTCGCCGGCCCCGCTCCGCCACGTTCGTCGCTCATGCGCCTTTCGCCTCCTGGCATCGTTGACTCCGGCGCTGAAGCCTCACGCGCCCGCCGATTGTTTCGGCGGCGGCGGCACGGCCGGCTTGTTCAGCTCGAAGAACGTGTACGACAGCGTGATCGTCTTCACGTCCTTCGGCAGCTTCGGGTCGATCACGAACACCACCGGCATGCGCTTCGTCTCGTTCGCCTTCAAGGTTTGCTGCGTGAAGCAGAAGCACTCGATCTTGCGGAAGTACTCCGTCGCCTGCTTCGGCGCGTAGCTCGGAATGGCCTGCGCGTCGATCGTGCGTCCTTCGTTGTTCGAAATGTCGTACATCACCGTCATGACTTCGCCCGGATGCACGTCGAGGCTCGTCTGCTCCGGCCTGAAGCCGAGCAGCCCGCGTGCGTTCGCGTCGAACTCGACCGAGATCGTGCGCGTCATGTCCACCTGCGTGTTGCGCGCCTCGCGCTCCGTGGCGTCGCGCTGCACCAGGTTGTTGATGCCCGTGACCTGGCAGATCGCGCGATACATCGGTATGAGCGCAAAGCCGAACCCGAACATCAGCAGCGCCACGACGACGAGCTTGATGAGCATCGACCGGTTGAACGCGCGATCATTTCCAGCTTGCGTGGACATCGAACTTCCTCGAACGATCTTCCGGCAAACGCCCTGCGCGTCAGTGACCGGGGAAATACACCTGCTTGACGACGGCAGCCACAAAGAAACCGACTACGACGGCCAGCAAGATGAGGCCGAGCCGTAGATTGCCCGCGCGGATCTGCTCGGGCGTGCGTCTTTTTTGTGGATCCCGGGTCATGCGTTCAGCGCGGCTGGCCGCGGCTTCTCCTTGCATCGTCAATCGCCTCTCGTACGTGCTCCGATGAAGACTGCGTGAAGACCGCGGACTTCGCTCGCGTCCGGCTGCGCACAGCCGGACGCCACAGACTCAACGGCTCACTCGACCGTCGGCGGATTCTCGAACGTGTGGAACGGCGCCGGGCTCGGCACGGTCCACTCGAGGCCCGTTGCGCCGTCCCACGGCTTGTCGCCGGCCTTTTCCAGCTCGCCGCCGCCGCGATACGCGGGCAGCGCGACAAAGAACAGGAAGTACACCTGAGAAAGCCCGAAGCCGAAGGCGCCGATCGTGATCACCTGGTTCCAGTCGGTGAACTGGGCCGGATAGTCGGCATAGCGTCGCGGCATTCCGGCGAGACCGACGAAGTGCATCGGCAGGAACGCGAGGTTGAAGAAGATAAGCGAGCACCAGAAGTGGATCTTGCCGCGCGTCTCGTTGTACATCCAGCCGGTCCATTTGGGCGCCCAGTAGTACCACCCTGAGAACAACGCGAATAATGACCCCGCCACCAGCACGTAGTGGAAGTGCGCCACCACGAAGTAAGTGCCGTGATACTGGATGTCGAGCGGCGCCATGGCGAGCATCAGGCCCGAGAGACCGCCGAACGTGAACACGATCAGGAAGCCCACGGCCCACAGCATCGGCGTTTCGAACGAGAGCGAGCCGCGCCACATCGTGGCGACCCAGTTGAACACCTTCACGCCTGTCGGCACGGCGATCAGCATCGTCGCGTACATGAAGAACAGCTGGCCCGTGACCGGCATGCCGGTGGCGAACATGTGGTGCGCCCAGACCATGAACGAGAGAATCGCGATCGACGCCGTGGCGTACACCATCGAGCTATAGCCGAACAGCGGCTTGCGCGAGAACGCCGGAATCACCTGCGAAACGATCCCGAACGCCGGCAAGATCATGATGTAGACCTCGGGGTGCCCGAAGAACCAGAAGATGTGCTGGTACATCACCGGGTCGCCGCCGCCGGCAGCGTTGAAGAAGCTCGTGCCGAAGTGACGGTCGAACAGCAGCATCGTGATGGCGCCCGCGAGCACCGGCATCACGGCGATCAGCAGGTAGGCGGTGATGAGCCACGTCCACACGAACATCGGCATCTTCATGAGCGTCATGCCGGGCGCGCGCAGGTTCAGGATCGTCACGACGATGTTGATGCCGCCCATGATCGACGAGGCGCCCATCATGTGCAGCGCGAAGATCGCGAAGTCCATGCCCGGGCCCATCTGCGTGGAAAGCGGCGCGTAGAGCGTCCAGCCCGCGGCGGTCGCGCCGCCCGGCGAGAAGAACGAGCCGACCAGCAGGCACCCGGCGGCGGGCAGCAGCCAGAAGCTGAAGTTGTTCATGCGCGCGAACGCCATGTCCGAGGCGCCGACCTGCAGCGGAATCATCCAGTTCGCGAAGCCCACGAACGCCGGCATGATCGCGCCGAACACCATGATGAGACCGTGCATCGTGGTGAGCTGGTTAAAGAACTCGGGGCGCATGATCTGCATGCCCGGCTCGAACAACTCCGCACGAATGGCGAGCGCCATGACGCCGCCCGAGAGGAACATCACGAACGAGAACAGCAGATACAGCGTTCCGATGTCCTTGTGGTTCGTCGCGAGCAGCCAGCGGCGCCAGCCGTGGGGCGTGGCGTGCGCGTGGTCGCCATGCACGTGACCGTGCCCGCCAGCTACATCGTGTCCGATGCTAGACATGTCTTATCTCCTGTCGGTCCGGAGTTGGCGCGTTGGCGCCTGACTCCAGCCCCATGCAATTGAAATGCTGAAGCGAATCGCTTTTGCGTCTCTTGCTGCTTGTTCTTATGGCGCGGGCCCGCTCAGGCCGCCGCGCTGATCTCCACCCGGCGCGCTTCTTTCGCGTTCGCGCCGCCCGTGATCGTTTCCGGCTTCTTCAGAATGATGTGGTCTTCGGCAATGCCTGCCGCCTTCATCGCGTCGCGCACCGCTTGCGCGCGGCGCTTGGCAAGGTCGGCGTTGGTGCTGGCGTTGCCGCTCGAATCGGTGTAGCCCGAGAGCGTGAACTTCGCATCCGGATGCGCCTTCGCGTAGTCGGCTGCCGCCTGGATGGCGTCCTTCGCGTCGGCGGGCAGCGTGCTTTTGCCCACTTCGAAGTAGACGCTTGCCGGCAGCGCAGCTGCTGCGCTCGGCGCCGCTGCGCCCGACGCCTGCTCCGCGCCGCTTGCGGGCGCCGCACCGCTTGCCGCACTCGCTTCGGCCGCGCCGCTGGCGGCTTCCGCGCCGCTTGCCGCGGCCGCGCCGCTCGCGCCGCCCTCGCCCGCTGCCGCCGTCGTGCCGCCGCCCTCGGGCATCTTGCCGTTACGCGCGTCGGCCACCTGACGCGGCTGCAGAATGTCGCCGGTGTGGTTGCCCCACGAGTTGCGCTCGAACGTGATGACCGAAGCGATCTCGACGTCATTGAGCGTGGGCGCCCACGAAGGCATGGCGTTCTTGCCGTGCAGGACGATGCTCACGTGCCCGGCGAGCGGACCCTGAACGACCTTGCTGCCGTCGAGCGCCGGGAACGCGCCCGCGCCCTTGCCGGTGGGCTGGTGGCACACCGCGCAGTTCGAGTTGTAGACCTTCTCGCCGCGCTCCTTGAGCTCGGCCAGCGTGTAGGTCTTGTTCGGGTCGTCGTTGGCGGCGGCCATCTTCGCCTTTTGCGTATCGACCCACTTTGCGTAGTCCTCGTCGGAGAGCACCTCGACGACGACCGGCATGAACGCGTGCTCCTTGCCGCATAGCTCGGTACAGAAGCCGCGATAGGTGCCGACCTTGTCGGCCCTGAACCACGTGTCGCGCACGAAGCCCGGAATCGCGTCCTGCTTCACGCCGAACGCGGGCACGTACCACGAGTGCACGACGTCGTTGGCCGTGGTGATGATGCGGATCTTCTTGTTGACCGGCACGACGAGCGGATTGTCGACTTCCTGCAGGTACGTATCGGTGATCGGCACGCGGTTGTTCACCTCGGAGCGCGGCGTGCTGAGCGTGGAGAGGAAGTTGATGCCCTCGCCCGGGCCCTTCACGTAGTCGTAGCCCCATTTCCACTGGTAGCCCGTGACCTTCACGGTGAGGTCGGCGTTGGAGGTGTCCTTCATCGCGACGACCGCTTTGGTGGCGGGCAGCGCCATCAGCACGACGATGATGAACGGCACCACCGTCCAGATGATTTCGACCGTGGTGCTCTCATGAAAGTGAGCGGCCTTGTGGCCCTTCGCCTTACGGTGCGCGTAGATCGAATAGAACATGACGCCGAACACGCCGGCGAAAATCACGACGCACAAGAGCAGCATCATCATATGGAGGCTGTAAAGCTCTTCGGCGATGCGCGTGACGGGCGGCTGGAAATTGATCTCGTTCACCGCAGGGCCGCCTGGGCTGTCTCCGACTGCGAGTGCCGCGCCGGCGACGAGGAATCCGCTGCACGCCAGCACGCCCTGGAGGGCTCGCTTGATTGTTTTCATAGCTTCCTTACCCATAATTTCCATTCAAACCCTCGACCCCGCAGGAAGGTTTTGCAACCAGGGCGCCCCCTGGGACGCTCGTACCGCCAACCGGCAAACTCACGCGCCGCGCATCAAGGCGCGCGCGCAAGCCAGGCACGCAGTTCCCGCGCGAACTGCGCACGCCGATATTGCGGCAGATGCAACCCGACAGCGACCGCCTGACCGCGGGACACGAGACGCACCGGGTCGCGTGGGGTCGCGCCCGGCTCGACCCGGACCCAGCGGGGATTGAATTCGAACTGCGTGAGCGCGTCGGCGCTCATCTGTTCGATCACCAGCCGGTTCGGATAAAGCCTGATACGTTCGTAATCGACAGCATGGCGCGCATAGATGACAAAAGCGCCGCCTACTACCAACAGATCGATACCGGTAAACGGCAAAACCAGCCAGGCGCCGTGGATCAACAACAGAACGGCGATCGCGATGGAAACCAGCGCCAGCGAAACATAGAAGAACACGAATTGCCTGGGCGAAACCGAACAGTTGCGCTTCATGGTCCAGTCTTTCAGGACCGGTTCCGGACTCGCCAGCAGATCAGACGCCTGCATCGCTCGCTTCCCCCACTTGCAACCTCGCCAGACTATCGCCGCGTCGCGCCTCGCACAACTACGGGAACATCTGGACTTGCCACAATGGATTTTGGGGACCCTTCCGTGCAGCAAACTGACGCATTATAGGCGCGATCCCCTGCCCTCACAAGCAAGGCCCAATCGCCCGCAAACCCATATCAGACGGGCCTTGCAGCGATTTATCAGGCATTTCCCCGGGGCTTTTCAGGCGCTAATTTCAGGCATAACGAAAGCCCCCTTACCACGTTACCGATTCCTTGCAGGACCCCGGCCGATGTCTTCGATGCGCACGATGCCATGGCCTTCGGCGGTCGTACGCGGCACGGCCTTCCACGCGTGGCCGTAGATGATCTCGAAGGTCAGCGGGATCGTGCCCGCGTGCGGACCGTCCGTGCAGCGGCGCGCCTCGAGCGCGGCCACGAGCGCACGGTGCAGGCGCCGCGCGGTGCCGCCGTTCTCGCCCTCGCCATCGCCGTTGCGCTCGAACGGATATGCGCCCCAGCGGCGCACGTCGGCGAGCAGCTTCTCCGGCGTCTTGTAGGTGATGGTGAGCGTTTCCTGGTCCATCACCGGAATCTCGAAACCGTTCTCGACGAGCATGTCGCCCAGATCGTGCATGTCGACGAAATCGATGACGTGCGCGCGCGACGGTACGCCGTGCGCGGCCTCGACTTCGGCGAACGCGCCGCGCAGCTCCTTGAGCGTGTCGGGACCGAGCGTGCTGAACATCAGCAGGCCGTTGACTTTAAGCACGCGCTGCCACTCGCCGAACACGAGGTCGGGGCGCGGATGCCAGTGCAGTGCGAGATTCGACCACAGCAGCTCGAACGCGCCGTGCGCGAACGGCAGTTCGGCGAAGTCGGCTTGCGCAACCCGCGGACCGCGCGAACCGAGCGCGCGGCCAACCGATGCGGGCAGAAAACGCCGCCAGCTCGTGTCGGGGGCGTCGTGCTCGCGGGCACGGCGCAGCATGGCGAGGGAGAGATCGGTGCCGAACACGGGCGCTTCGGGAAAGCGCTCGCGCAAGCTGGGCAGGTCGTCGCCCTGGCCGCACGCGATGTCGAGCACGGCCGCAGGTTTCACCTTGATGTACTCGAGGCGCTCGCGCATGCGTTGCGCGATTTCACGCGGCAGGAAGGCAACGTCGTCGAAAGTCGCCGCACGGCGATCGAAGATGCGCCGAAGGTGCCGGGTGTCATAATCCGGACGGCCAGTTCTTGCGGAAGACGGGGACATGTCGGTCGTATTGGCGAAGTCTGCGAAGTATACTCGCTCACTCCTTTCCTTTCAGTCACGCGAGCCCGCTGCCCGGGCCGTCCTTCGATGCCGCCGCGCCCTTCTTCACGTGATGCACGCAATGCAGCGCGCGTCACACCGCCCGCTTCGCACCGCACTCGTCTTGCGGGCGTTGCGCGCGTCTGTCGAAAAGCGCGGGCGCTGCCGTCACGGCTTGCCCACTTCGTGCTGCCCAATCTGTGCCCATTATGCGGCAATTTGTCGCGAGCCACGCTCTGTGTGTGCTGCGACGCCGCGTACTGGAATGAGCCGCGCCTGCGCTGCACGGTCTGCGCGATGCCGCTCACGCACAGACGCGGTGCGGCGGGACACGCGCGCTACCGCTGCGAGGCCTGCACCGACGCACCGCCCGCATTCGACGCCACGCTCGCGCTCGCCGATTATCGCGCGCCGCTCGACCTGCTCGCGCGCGGCCTGAAGTTTCGCGCGCGCCTCGCACTCGGCGAGGAATTTGCGCGACGCCTCGCGCTGGCCGCACAAGATCTGTGCGATGAGCACGGCATGCCGGAGCTCGTCGTGGCGGTGCCGCTCTCGCGCGAGCGCCTCATCGAGCGCGGCTACAACCAGGCCTGGCAGATCGCGCGGCCGCTCGCGCGCCGGTTGGGCACGCAAGCGGACGCCACGCTCGTACGACGCATCCTGCATACGGCGCCGCAATCGAAGCTCGATCGCGAGACGCGCCGCCGCAACGTCGGCCGGGCCTTCGCGCTCACGCGGCCGCTTGCCGGCCAGCACGTGGGTGTGGTCGACGACGTGATGACCTCGGGCGCCACGCTCGACGCGCTCGCGCATACGCTCAAGGCCGCTGGCGCAAGGCGCGTGACGAATTTCGTCGCGCTGCGCACGCCGAAGGACTGATCGGCCTCACCCTGTTCAAGACATCGAGAGAGTTTCATCGTCATGTTCAACGTCGTTCTCGTCGAACCCGAAATCCCGCCGAACACCGGCAACGTGATCCGCCTGTGCGCGAACACCGGTGCGCGGCTTCATCTGATCGAACCGCTCGGCTTTCCCCTCGACGACGCGAAAATGCGCCGCGCGGGGCTCGACTACCACGAGTACGCGCAGATGCACGTGCACGCCGACTGGGATGCCTTCATCGCCAAAGAAGCCCCGGACCCGTCGCGCATGTTCGCGTTCACGACGCGCGGATCGGGCCGCTTTCATGCGCATGCGTTCCAGCCGGGCGACTGGTTCGTGTTCGGCGCGGAAACGCGCGGCCTGCCCGACGCGGTGCTCGAGCGTTTCGAGACGCCACAGCGCGTGCGCCTGCCGATGCGGCCCGGCAATCGCAGCCTGAATCTCTCGAACACGGTCGCGGTCGTGGTGTTCGAAGCGTGGCGTCAGGCGGGGTTCGAAGGTGGCGAATGAGGCGAGTGCGTTGTCACGCCTTGCCCTACGCGTTGCCGCGCGCCGCCAGCTCACGCTCATAGCGCGTGAGCATCGCATTGTCGAAGCACGCGAAAATCACGCGCTCGAGCGTCGGGTATTTCGATAGCTCGTCGGTCACGGTCGCGACGGCGATCGTCACGGCATCGTCGGCAGGAAAACGGTAGACGCCGCAACTGATTGCCGGAAACGCGATGCTCGTCACGCCCGCCTCGCGCGCGCACTCGAGCGAGCGCCGGTAGCAGGAAGCGAGCAGATGCGCTTCGTCACGGCCGCCGCCGTACCAGACGGGCCCCACGGTATGGATGACGTGTTTGGCGGGCAGGCGATAGCCGCCGGTGATTTTGGCGTCGCCGGTCGGGCAGCCGTTCAGCGTCTCGCATTCGCGCAGCAGGTCCGGCCCGGCGGCGCGATGAATCGCGCCGTCCACGCCGCCGCCGCCGAGCAGCGATTCGTTCGCGGCGTTGACGATCGCATCGACCTTCAACGTGGTGATGTCGACGGCCTGCGCTTCGATGCGGCAGTTTCCGATGGTCAGCATACGGTCCTCCTTTGCGCTCCGGTCGCACGCAAAGCGTGCGAGCTTCAAGCCAGGCGCAGCAGGACCGAAGCGCCCTACTCCGCCTTCGCGTCGCGCCGGAGCAGCGCGCTCACGGCGTCGCGCGGCGTGACACCGTCGAACAGCACGGCGCATACCGCCTGGGTGATCGGCATGTCGATGCCATGCGCGCGCGCGAGCGCCAGCACGGCCTGCGCGCAGCGTACGCCTTCGGCAACGTGGCCGAGTGCGCCGAGGATGTCGTCGAGCGTGCGGCCGCTCGCGAGCTGCTTGCCCACGGTGCGGTTGCGCGAGAGGTCGCCCGTGGCGGTGAGGATGAGGTCGCCGAGGCCGGTCAGTCCCGTGAAGGTCTCGGCGCGCCCGCCGAGTGTGACGCCAAGGCGCGTCATCTCGGCGAGGCCGCGCGTGATGAGCGCCGCGCGTGCGTTCAGGCCGAGGCCCAGGCCATCGGCGATGCCGGTCGCGATCGCGAGCACGTTCTTGACCGCGCCGCCCACCTCCACGCCGACCACGTCGTCGCCGGTATAAATGCGCATCGCGCGGTGATGGAACGCCGCGAGCGTGCGCTCGCGGCAAGCGGCGGAGGCGCTCGCCACCGTCAACGCGACGGGCAGGCCCTCGCCCACTTCGCGCGCGAAGCTCGGCCCCGACAGCACGCCGTTGCTCGCGTGGCCCGGCAGTTCGGCCGCCACGACCTGATGCGGCATCAACTGCGTTTCGGCTTCGAAGCCCTTGCAGAGCCAGACGAAGTGCGCGGGCACGCGGCCCATGTCGCGCAGCGTGCAAAGCATGCCGCGCAGGCCCGCCACGGGCGTGGCGAGCACGACGAGATCCGCCTCGCCCGACGCATGGTCGAGCGCGGCGGCGAGATCCGTTTCGTATTGGAGAGTTTCAGGCAGCGCGACGCCTGCGAGATAGCGGGCGTTTTCGTGCGTCTTGCGCAAGGTGTCGACGAGCGCGCCATCGCGCGCCCACAACAGCGTGTGATGCGCCTGGGCGAGATGCCCCGCCAGCGCGGTGCCCCACGCTCCGGCGCCGAGAACGGCGATGTTCATTCCGATACTCCGCACCGGTAGTTCGTGGAAACGATCAACGTACGCTTTAGTGCGTTGCGCTGCTTGCGCCGTCTTGCTGGGCGAGTTGCTGCAGGCGTTGCTCGTAGAGCGCCTGGAAGTTGATCTCGGCCAGGTGGATCGGCGGGAAGCCCGCGCGCGTGATCGCGTCGGCGATGTTCGAGCGCAGGTACGGGAACAGGATGGTCGGGCATGCGATGCCGACGAGCGGATCGACCTGTTCGGCCGGGATGTTGCGGATGTCGAAAATGCCGGCTTGCTTGGCTTCGATCAGGAACGCAACCTTGTCCTTGACCTTGGCCGTGACGGTGCCGGTGACGATGATCTCGAACACCGATTCGGCGAGGCGCTCGGCCTTGACGTCGACTTCCACTTCGACCGAAGGCATGTCCTGCTCAAGGAAGATGGCCGGCGAATTCGGCTGCTCGAGCGACATGTCCTTGAGGTAGATGCGCTGGATATTGAAGAACGGCTGGTTGTTCTCGTCAGACATGGTGTATGGCTTCCCTGATTGAATGGATCGCGGCGGCATCGTCGTGACGTCTCGAAGTCCCGAAAATGCGCCGCGCTACGGCAATGAACGGCAACAGGCCCGCGCGAGCCTCACTGGCTCGCGCGGGCCGAAACCCTGCGTCGCTACGTCACGCTGCGCAGCCCGCCTGCGGACCGAGGCCGCACGGCTATCGGGCTGCGAATCAGGCCTTGAATCCGCCCGAGTAACCTCAGGCGGCTTCGAGCAGCGGCATCAAGCCGCCCGCACGGTCGAGCGCGGAGAGGTCATCGTAACCGCCCACGTGCGTCTCGCCGATGAAAACCTGCGGCACGGTACGCCGGCCGGTGCGCGTCATCATCTCTTCGCGCCGCGCCGGGTCCCGGTCGATCAGCACTTTCTCGATGTGTTCGACGCCGCGCGACTTTAAAAGACGCTCGGCCATCTGGCAATACGGGCACACCTGGGTGCTGTACATGACCACTTTGCTCACTTCGAACCTCCTTGTTTCACGACCGGCATGCCGGCCTGCTGCCAGGCGTTCACGCCGCCGTCCAGCACGTGGACTTCGGCAAAACCGGCGTCCTTCACGAGGCGCAGCGCCTTGTGCGACTGCTGGCCCGTCTGGCAGACCAGCAACACCGGGTTGCTCTTGTTCTTCACGAGCTGGCCGATCTTCGTCTCGAGTTCGCCAAATTCGACCTGGCGCGCCGAGGGCAGATGACCCTTCGCGAATTCACCCGCGGGACGCAGGTCGACCACCACCGCGTTGCGGCGGTTGATGAGCTGCGTCGCCTCGGCGGTGGAAACCCCGCCGCGGCCGCCGCGCTTGAGCGTCGGCCACAGGAGCAACCCTCCTGAGATGAGGACGATCGCGATGAGTACAAGGTTGATGTAGTTGGTGAAGAACGTCACGGAGGGTCCGCCGGAAAAAGGGAAAGTCGGAGAAATCGTGCGAAATCGGATTCGGACAATCCGCTCATTATAAAATAACCGTTTGTCGCAGGGTTACCGCCCCCCAGCCCGGGCGTGCCGCCCTCCGGGCCTGGACCGCCGCCATGGCGCTGCTGCCGTGTTGCGTCCTCCGTCCCCGATTACCGCTTCCTTCACTACCGACCGGCATCCTCATGTACAAACTCGTACTCATCCGCCACGGCGAATCGACCTGGAACAAGGAAAACCGCTTCACCGGCTGGGTGGACGTCGACCTCACCGAGCAGGGCAACCGCGAAGCGCAGCAGGCAGGCCAGCTGCTCAAGGAGTCCGGCTACACGTTCGACATCGCCTACACCTCCGTGCTCAAGCGCGCGATCCGCACGCTCTGGCACGTGCAGGACCAGATGGACCAGATGTACCTGCCCGTGGTCCACTCGTGGCGCCTGAACGAGCGTCACTACGGTGCGCTTTCGGGCCTGAACAAGGCCGAAACGGCGGCCAAATTCGGCGACGAGCAGGTGCTGGTCTGGCGCCGCAGCTATGACACGCCGCCGCCGGCGCTCGAGCCGACCGACTCGCGCACGGCGTACAACGACCCGCGTTACGCGAAGGTGCCGCGCGAGGAACTGCCGCTTACCGAGTGCCTGAAGGACACGGTCGCGCGCGTGATGCCGATCTGGAACGAGTCGATCGCGCCGGCCATCAAGGCGGGCAAGAAGGTGGTGATCGCCGCGCACGGGAACTCGATCCGCGCGCTCGTGAAGTACCTCGACAACATTTCGGATGACGACATCGTCGGCCTGAACATCCCGAACGGCGTGCCGCTCGTCTATGAGCTGGACGAGAGCCTCAAGCCCATCAAGCACTACTATCTGGGCGACGCCGAAGCCATCGCGAAGGCGCAGGCCGCCGTGGCGAACCAGGGCAAGAAGGCGGGCTGACGCTTAGCGCCGCCCGGCATCGGCTGCCACGTGGCCGTGCCTTGTCGATTCAGGCAGCCGCCGGTCCGTCGGGCCGGCGGCATGTGCGCGGGCCAGCCCTGCGGCCACGCGGGCGCCGTGCGGGTTCGCCCTGGCCGCCCTGGCCGCCCTGGAAATTCGTTGCACATTCCCCTTTTCTGCCTTTTTCCGGGCCTGGCTGGCAGGATTGCCAGCGCCCTGCCAGCACCGTGCCAGAGTGAAATTGCGGCACACGGTTTGCGAACCAGGCGGCTGCAGCACTGTCTTAGTCCCATCGTACGCGCCATATACACAGCCACGGCGGGTGTGCAGTTATACTTGTCCGTCGCTTTTCCAATAGACGCTGCCACGCGCCTTTTCGACCGCACGCAACATACTCTATGCGAAAGAACCTGAAAAACATCGGCCTGATCGCCGCTGGCCTCGCGACCGGCGTATTTGCCACCCTGCAGATATCCGCCGAGGCGCAGCAAACCCAGCAGACGGTCGTAGAACCGCTGCCGCTCGACCAGCTGAGGCTCTTCGCCGAAGTGTTCGGTCAAATCAAGCATGAGTATGTCGTGCCGGTGGACGACAAGAAGCTCCTCACCGCCGCCATCAAGGGCATGGTGTCGAGCCTCGACCCGCACTCGTCGTATCTCGACAAGACCGATTACCAGGAGCTCCAGGAGCAGACCAAGGGTCGCTTCGCGGGCCTCGGCATCGAAATCTCGTCGGAAGACGGCCTGATCAAGGTGATCTCGCCGATCGAAGACACGCCCGCGTACCGTGCCGGCATCCGTCCGGGCGACCTCATCACGCGCATCAACGACAAGCCGGTGCGCGGCATGACGCTCGACCAGGCCGTCAAGCAGATGCGCGGCGACCCGGGCACCAAGGTCACGCTCACGATCTTCCGCAAGACCGACGACCGCACCTTCCCGCTCACCATCACGCGCGCCATCATCAAGGTGCAGAGCGTGAAGTCGAAGATCCTGCAGCCGGGCTACGCGTATATCCGCATCACGAGCTTCCAGGAGCGCACGGTCCCCGACCTCGCGCAGAAGCTGCAGGATATCGCGCGCCAGGAGCCGAACCTCAAGGGCATCATCCTCGACCTGCGCAACAACGGCGGCGGCCTGCTGCAAAGCGCCGTGGGCGTGGCGGGCGCGTTCCTGCCGCCGGATTCGGTCGTCGTCTCGACGAACGGCCAGATCCCGGACTCGAAGCAGGTCTACCGCGACACCTACGAGAACTACCGCCTGCCGTCGTTCGACGGCGACCCGCTCAAGGGCGAGGCGGCCGAGTTCAAGACCGTGCCGATGGTCGTGCTGACCAACGCCTACTCGGCGTCGGCCTCGGAAATCGTCGCGGGCGCGCTGCAGGACTCCAGGCGTGCGCTGATCGTCGGCAAGACGACGTTCGGCAAGGGCTCGGTGCAGACCGTGCGCCCGATGACGGCCGACACGGCGCTGCGCCTGACCACGGCGTACTACTACACGCCGAGCGGCCGCTCGATCCAGAACAAGGGCATCCGTCCTGATATCGCGGTCGACCAGTACGCCGACGGCGATCCGGATGACGCACTCGTCACGCGCGAAGTGGACTATCAGAACCACCTAGCCAACACGCAGGATCCGGACGAGAAGAAGGAGCAGGAAGTGCGCGAGCAGGAGCGCATGGACATGCTGCGTCAGCTCGAGGAGCAGAACGACAAGAAGACGCCGGAGCAGCGCCAGAAGGATCGTGAGCGCAAGCCGGTCGACTTCGGCTCCACCGACGACTACATGCTCCAGCAGGCGCTGAACAAGCTCCAGGGCAAGCCGGTGGCCGAATCGAAGTCGCCGATGGAGCGCCGCCTCGCGCAGCAGAAGCCGCCTACCTCGGCTTCCGCGCCGATCGCCGTGAAGCCGGGCGCGCTCATCATGGCGCCGGCTCCGGGCTCCGCGGCCGCGCCGGCCTCCGCTCCGGCACCGGCGAAGTAACACGCCGACCCGCCTCGCGACTCGCGCGCCTCGTGCGCCGGTCGCGAGGCCGCCCCTCCTCCAGCCGCTGGCGTCGTTACAATAACGGCACGGTATTTCCCCGGCGCGCGCTCCCCCATTCAGGGCCATTCAGGCTCTCGAGGTCCATCGCAGCGCCATCGAACCAGCGCATCGCGATGAACGACGACCAACTCCTCCGCTATTCCCGCCATATCCTCGTCGACGAGATCGGCATCGAGGCGCAGCAGCGCTTTCTCGACGCGCATGCGATCGTCGTGGGCGCGGGCGGCCTGGGGTCTCCAGCGGCGATGTATCTCGCGGCCTCGGGCGTGGGCACGCTCACGCTCGTCGACAACGACACCGTCGACCTCACCAATCTGCAGCGGCAGATCATGCACGAGACGGCGTCGGTCGGCCGCGCGAAGGCCGAGTCGGGCCGCGACGCCATCGCGCGCCTGAATCCCGAGGTGAAGGTGAACGCGCTGCAAGTACGCATCGACGATGCGTGGCTCGACGCGCAGGTGCCGGGCGCGACGGTCGTGCTCGACTGCACCGACAACTTCGCCACGCGCCACGCCATCAACCGCGCGTGCGTGAAGCACGGCGTGCCGCTCGTCTCGGGCGCCGCGTTGCGCTTCGACGGACAGATCAGCACGTTCGATTTCCGCGACGACGCCTCGCCCTGCTACGCCTGCGTGTTTCCCGAAGACCAGCCATTCGAGGAAGTGGCGTGCTCGACGATGGGCGTGTTCGCGCCCACGGTGGGCATCATCGGCGCGATGCAGGCGGCCGAGGCGCTGCGCGTGATCGGCGGCATCGGCGCGCCGCTCGTCGGGCGGCTCATGATGCTCGACGCGCTGCGCATGGAATGGAACACGATGCGCGTGGCGCGGCAGCCGGATTGCCCGGTGTGCGGCGAGCGTCACCGGCACGCCTGAAGCCCGCGCGAGCCAGGGCAAGAAAAAAAGCCCCGGACATGCCGGGGCTTTTTGCATTTTCGCGTCTGCACGGGCGGCCGCTCAGGCCTGGGCCACACGCTGCAGCGCGGCCTGCAGCTCCTCGGGCTCGTAAGCGGCCAGCACCTCCGCCACCGGCTTCTCCAGCGTCTTGAGCTGCGAGCGCAGGATTTCCTGCTTCACCACGAGCAACTGGCTCGGGTGCATCGAGAACTCGGTGAGACCCATGCCGAGCAGCAAACGCGTGAACGACGGGTCGCCCGCCATCTCCCCGCACACCGAAACCGGCACGCCCGCGCGCTTCGCCTCGCGCAGCGTATGCGCGATCAGCTGCAGCACGGCCGGATGCAGCGGATCGTACAGGTCGGCCACCGCATTGTCGGCGCGGTCGATGGCGAGCGCGTACTGAATCAGGTCGTTGGTGCCGATCGAGAGGAAGTCGAGCCGGCGCAGGAACATCGGCAACGCGAGCGCGGCCGCCGGAATCTCGATCATCGCGCCGACCTGGATGTTGGGATCGTAGGCGAGACCGGCGTCGTCGAGCTGACGCTTCGCCTCGCGGATCAGGTCAAGCGTCTGGTCGATCTGTTGCGCGTGCGCGAGCATCGGAATCAGGATCTTGACCGAACCGAACGCCGAGGCGCGCAGGATTGCCCGCAGCTGCGTGAGGAACATCTGCGGCTCGGACAGGCTCCAGCGGATCGCGCGCAGGCCGAGCGCCGGGTTCGCGGCCGTCTCGTAACCGTCGCCCGCATTCATGGCGTCGAGCGGCTTGTCCGCGCCCACGTCGATCGTGCGGATCGTCACGGGCAGCCCGTTCATGAGCTCCACCGCGCGGCGGTAGGCGGCGAACTGCTCGTCCTCCTCCGGCAAGTGGTTCTTGTGGTTCATGAACAGGAACTCTGTGCGAAAGAGGCCCACGCCCGTCGCGCCCGAGTCGAGCGCGGCCTGCGCGTCGTCGGGCAGCTCGATGTTCGCGTAGAGCTGGATCTTCGCGCCGCACAGCGTTTGCGTGGGCGAGAACTTCAGGCGCTGCAGCTTGCGCCGCTCGAGCGCCATCTCGCTTTGGCGGTAGGTGTACTCCTCGAGCACGATCGGCGCGGGATCGACGATCACGACGCCATGGTCGCCGTCGACGATGATGAGATCGTCCTGGCGGATCAGCGCGCTCGCCTGCTGCACGCCCACCGCCGCCGGAATGCCGAGGCTGCGCGCGACGATCGCCGTGTGCGAGGTGCGCCCGCCCAGATCGGTGACGAAACCCTGGAAGGTTTGCCCCTTGAACTGCAGCATGTCGGCCGGCGCGATGTCGTGCGCGACGACGATCATCTCGTCGCAGCCGCCGTGCAGCGAAGGCGGCATGGCGCCCGCGAGCGACTTCAGCACGCGCTCCACGACCTGCTCGATATCGGCCTTGCGCTCGCGCAGGTACTCGTCCTCGACGTCGTCGAAGTGACGCGAGAGGCGTTCGAGCTGTTCGGTAAGCGCCCACTCCACATTGAAGCGGCGCGTGCGGATGAGGTCGATGGTCTCCTGCACGAGCATCACGTCGTTCAGGATCATGAGGTGTACGCCGATGAATGCGCCCATTTCGGAAGGGGCGTCGGCGGCGAGGTCGGCGCGCAGCGCGTCGAGCTCGTGCTCCACGGCCTGCAGCGCCGCGCGAAAACGCACGATTTCGTCTTCGATCTGCGCGTGCTCGATGAGGTAGTGGTCGACGTCGAGTGCAGCCGGGGCGATCAGATACGCTCGCCCGATGGCTATACCGCGTGATACGGGAATTCCATGCAGCGTGAACGGCACGCGCACCTCCTCTGGTTATTTGATGCTGCGGCAAACCGCTGCAATGCGCTCTCTCAGACCCCGGCGATGATTATAAATTCCAGCGCGGCGGAATGTAGCCATGCGCACCTGTCCGTGCATGACTGCGGCCTTGTGCAGCAGTCGCCGCCCACAAATAAAAACGCCGCGGCAAACCGCGGCGTTCCGGGCAAGGCGCGTTGACTGCGCGCGTCTTACTGGCCTTCGCCGAACTTATCGGCGATCAGCTTGAGCAGCGCGCTCATGGCGTCGGCCTCGTCCGGGCCTTCGGTTTCGATCATCACCGTGCTGCCGATGCCTGCGGCCAGCATCATGACCCCCATGATGCTCTTGGCGTTGATGCGGCGGCCGTTGCGGCTCATCCAGATTTCCGACTGATAGTTGCCTGCGAGCTGTGTCAGCTTCGCCGACGCCCGCGCGTGCAGGCCGAGTTTGTTCACGATGGTCGTTTCTTGTTGCAGCATAGGTCGATCCGGACGCGGTGTGTGGAAGTGTGACTGGGTTGTTTCGCTTTGCCTTGTTGTTGGCTTTCGCTGGCGCGCCGCCGGTTCAGGTGCTGCCAGCCGGCCTGAATACGCCGGCCGCTACGCCGCCGGTGCAAGCCGCGCCCCGCGTCGCGGCGGCAGGCTGGCTCGCGCTCTGGCCCGCTACCGGATTCGCGGCCTGCTTTGCCGCGTCGGCGGTGGCTTCGGTGCAGGGCGTGGGCGGGCAAGCGCATTCGCTCGCGGGCGCAACGGGCGGCATGGTCGGACCGATGGTCTGGACGCCCTTGCTCGCGCCGGCCAGCGCCTTTTCGACCAGCGTGTCGAGCGGCGTTGCGCGGTAGCACACGGCCCGCACCAGCATCGGCAGATTCACGCCGGCCAGCACGCGCACCTCGGGCACCGTGGCGAGGCGCGCCGCGATGTTCGAAGGCGTGGCGCCGAACATGTCGGTCAACACGAGCGCGCCGTTGTCTTCGCGCAGGCGCTCGATCTCCGAATTCGCCTTGGCGACCACTTCAGCCGGGTCGCTGTCGGGGAGCACGTCGAGCGCGCCGATGCGCGCCGGACAACCGCCATAGATATGCGCGATGCACTCGCGTAGCGCGGTGGCGAGCGGTGCGTGCGCAATGATCAGAATCCCTGCCATGTCAGCTTGACTGCAAAAAACGGCTCCGGTTGATGCTCGGACGACCCGTAGATCGCGTCCTGCAGCGCCGATCCCGCAGCCAGCCGTGAGCTCGCAGGGTCGGAACACGCGCCGCGCAGCAGCCGGAACGTCTTGTCGACGCCCGCCTGCCAGCCCGGAACGCGGGCTCGCGGCATTGTAGCAGGGTCATTTTCGCGCACGCGAGGCGGTTCTGCTCACAGCGGCGACAGATGTCGCGCGCGATTTACAGGCTCCGCGCTCGCGCTCGACCTTTCGTGGTCCGCAACTGCCCGCCAGTCAAGGTCTCGATGGGGCGCCCACCCTGCAAGGCCCCCACATCCCGCAAATGCCGCCATACACGCGGCTTTCAAGTCCGCGCTCCAGGTGCGGGCTTCAAATGCACCCGGTCGCCGTTTCGAAGCCGGACGCCGGCCGGATTCAGGCCGCCGCGCGCTCCAGCGCGTCGATGAACATCGAGGCCACGTCGAAGCCCGTCTGCTCCATGATTTCGCGGAAACACGTCGGACTCGTGACATTGACCTCCGTGAGCCAGTCGCCGATGGCGTCGAGCCCGACAAGCAGCAGGCCGCGTGCCGCGAGCGTCGGGCCGAGCGCTTTGGCGATCTCCATGTCGCGCCCGGTGAGCGGCTGCGCGACGCCGAGCCCACCCGCCGCCAGATTGCCGCGCACTTCATTGCCCTGAGGAATACGCGCGAGCGAAAACGGCACCGGCTCGCCGCCGATCAGCAGAATGCGCTTGTCGCCGGCCTTGATTTCGGGGATGAACTTCTGCGCCATCACGCTGCGCGCCCCGTCGTGACTCAGCATCTCGATGATCGAGCCGAGGTTCATGCCGTCCGCCTTCACGCGGAACACGCCCATGCCGCCCATGCCGTCGAGCGGCTTGAGGATCACGTCCTGGTGCTCTTCATGGAACTGGCGCAGGCGCGCGGCGCTGCGCGTCACGAGCGTCGGCGCGACGAACTGCGGAAACTCGCCGATGGCGAGCTTCTCCGAGTGATCGCGAATCGACTGCGGCTTGTTGAAGATCTTCGCGCCCGCGCGCTCGGCGATCTCCAGCAGCCACGTCGAGGTGACGTACTCCATGTCGAACGGCGGGTCCTTGCGCATGACGACGGCATCGAAGCCGGTGAGCGCGCGCGAATCGGCCGTGGCTTCGAACCACGTTTCGCGATGCAGGTCAGCCGTATCGCCGATGATCGTGAAGCGCCGCACGTCGGCCTCCACCTGGCCGTTCACCCATGCGAGGTGCTGGGGCTCGCATGCGAAGAGCTGGTGGCCGCGCTTCGCGGCCTCGGCCATCATCGCGTAGGTCGAGTCCTTGTAGATCTTGAACCGCTCGAGCGGATCGGCGATGAAGAGAATGTCCATATCGTCTCTGCCTTGTCCCTGTCCTGTCGCTGCGTGGCGCCTGGTGGCGCGCCTGCTTTCATGACGGCAACGCCCGCACGGTGGCGGGCGCTGCGTTCGATTGTGTGAATGATGACGGCCGGATCAGACCTGGATCGCCTCGGGATCGGTCTTCTCCAGCTCGACCGAGGCCGCCAGCAAGCCGAGCCGCGCCACCACGCCGTACATGTAAAAGCGGTTCGGCGGCGCCGCACCCGCTTTTGCGCGCGTGTCGGGCAGCGCCGTGTGCTCGAAGCCGAGCGGCACGAAGTGCATGCCCGGCGCGTTCAGGTTCTGGTCGCGCTCGCGGCTGCCGTGCGCGCGGTAGAAGCCGCCCACCACATAGCGGTCGATCATGTACACGACCGGCTCGGCCACTTCGTCGCCGATGTGCTCGAACGTGTAGACGCCTTCCTGCACGATCACGTCGTGCACTTCGAGCCCGTCCTTCGTGGCCGACATCTTCGCACGTTCGCGCTTCGTGAGTGCGGCGACCTCCGAGGCGTCGTGCACCGTCATCACGCCGCGGCCGTCCGTGCCGGCATCGGACTTGATGACGACATAGGGCTTTTCGGTGATGCCGTACTCGCGGTACTTCTTCGCGATCTTCTTGAGCACGGCGTCGATGGCGGTCGCGACTTGCTCCTCGCCCGTGCGCGCCTCGAAGTCCACGCCTTCCACGTGCGCGAAGTACGGATTGATCATCCACGGGTCCACGCCCACCATCTTCGCAAACTTCTTCGCCACGTCGTCGTAGCAGGAGAAGTGCGTGGACTTGCGGCGCACCGCCCAGCCCGCGTGCAGCGGCGGCAGCACGTACTGCTCGTGCAGGTTTTCGAGCACGGGCGGAATGCCGCCCGAAAGGTCGTTGTTCAGCAGGACCGAACAGGGGTCGAAGTTCTTCAGGCCCAGGCGCCGCTGCGAGCGCTCGAGCGGTTCGAGCACGATCTTCTGGCCGTCGGCGAGCGAGATCGTCACCGGCCCGGCGATCGTTTCGTCGAGCGTGCCGAAGCGCACGTTCAGGCCCGCCTGGCGCATGATCGTGGCGAGGCGCACGACATTCTCCAGATAGAACGCGTTGCGCGTGTGCATCTCCGGAATCACCAGCAGGTTCTTGGCGTCCGGGCAGATCTTTTCGATGGCGGCCATGGCCGCCTGCACGGCGAGCGGCAGCACTTCCTGCGGCAGGCAGTGAAAGGCGCCGGGAAACAGGTTGGTGTCGACCGGCGCGAGCTTGAAGCCGGCGTTGCGCAGGTCCACCGAGGCGTAGAACGGCGGCGTGTGCTCCTGCCATTCGAGGCGGAACCAGCGCTCGATGGCCGGCGTCGCATCGAGGATGCGCTGCTCCAGTTCGAGGAGCGGGCCATTCAACGCCGTAACCAGATGCGGGACCATAAGGGGTGACTCGCGGACGAAATGCTTTGATTGTAGGGAAACCGGTCGTTTATCTGGGGACGATTGCGCCAGTTGCAAGACGGGATTGCCCTCATGAATCTGGGTCGTGAAATCCCTTGAGCGCGGTAGGGTCAATCGAGCGTGCCGCGCACGGATATTCACGCCGGATATCCATTCTGGACCGCCCGCGGCGCCGGGCGCAATTGGGCCCACGCACTGAAGGGGCACTATGCGAACGCGCCGGCGAGGTGCTTATTCCGCCCTGGCCCCCTCCCTGGCGCGAGAGCAAGGCCCACACCCGCCGCCCGGGCGCGCAAAAGAAAAGGGCCCGCCGAAACGGCGGGCCCAGGTCGCTGCTTGCTGCCCTGCTAGATCAAACCATCGAACGCGGCGCGCTTATTCCACGCGCTCGCCATGCAGAACCACGTCGAGACCTTCGCGCTCTTCTTCTTCCGAAACGCGCAGGCCCATCACCATGTCGATCACCTTCAGCAGGACGAAGCTCACCACGCCGCTGTAGATGAGGGTCGTGAGCACGCCCTTGGCTTGCAGGATGAGGCTGCCATCCGCGCCGCCGATGTCCTTCACCGCGAACACGCCGGTCAGCAGCGCGCCGATGATGCCGCCGATGCCGTGCACGCCGAACGCGTCGAGCGAGTCGTCATAGTTGAACTTGTGCTTGAGCCACGTCGCCGACCAGAAGCAGACCACGCCGGCCACCACGCCGATCACGATCGCGCCCAGCACGCCGACGAAGCCCGATGCCGGCGTCACGGCCACGAGACCCGCCACGGCGCCCGAGGCGATGCCGAGCACCGACGGCTTGCCCTTGGCGATCCACTCCGCGAACATCCAGCCGAGTGCGGCGCAGGCGGTAGCGACTTGCGTCGTGAGCATCGCGAAGCCCGCACGGCCGTCGGCCGCGACTGCCGAACCCGCGTTGAAGCCGAACCAGCCCACCCACAGCATCGCCGCGCCCATCAGCGTGAGCACGAGGTTGTGCGGCGCCATCACTTCGCGGCCGTAACCCACACGCTTGCCGAGGACGATACAGCACACGAGGCCCGCGACACCGGCGTTGATGTGCACGACCGTGCCGCCCGCGAAGTCGAGGATGCCGGCGCTGGCGAGCCAGCCGGTCGGCTCCCACACCATGTGCGCGATCGGCGAGTAGACGATGATCGACCACAGCGACATGAACACGAGCATCGCCGAGAACTTCATGCGGTCGGCAAACGCACCGGTGATGAGCGCCGGTGTGATGATCGCGAACGTCATCTGGTAGACGAAGTACACGGTCTCCGGGATGGTCGGCGCGAGGTGGCTCACGGTGAGCGTCGTCGCCTTGTCGCCCTTGATGTAGTTCATGCCCTCAAGGAAGATGCGCGAGAAGCCGCCGATGAACGAGCCGCCCGGCGTGAACGCGATCGAGTAGCCGACCACCGTCCAGATCACCGTGACCACGCAGGTGATCGCGAAGCTCTGCATGAGCGTCGCGAGCACGTTCTTCTTGCGGACCATGCCGCCGTAGAAGAGCGCGAGGCCCGGGATCGTCATGAACAGCACGAGCGCGGTGGAGGTCAGCATCCACGCGGTGTCGCCGGAGTTGATCTTCGACGAATCGACCGAGAACGGCGCGGTCGGTGCGGCGGGCGCCGCGGCGGCTGCGGCAGCCGATGCGTCGGCCGGGGCGCTTGCGGCGGCGGCCGGTGCGCTGGCTGCTGCTGCCGGGGCCGAAGCCGCGTCGGCTGCGGGCGCCGAAGCCGGAGCGGCTGCGGACGCATCGGGCGCCGAAGCGGTGGTGGCCGGCGCGGACGCCGCGGCGGGCGCGGATGCGTCGTCCGCCAGCGCGGCGCCGACGCCGCCGGCCAGCAGCGAGCCGGCCATCATCAGGGACATCAAAAGTTTGCGCATCTCGGTTTCCTCTTTCCTCTTGTCTCGGTCTCTTTAGGCTTTACAGCGCGTCGGCGCCGGTCTCGCCGGTGCGGATGCGGATCACTTGTTCGATCGGGGTGACGAAAATCTTGCCGTCGCCGATCTTGCCCGTGCGGGCCGCGCGTTCGACCGCCTCGATGGCCTGCTCGACGATGTCGTCGGCCACGGCGGCTTCGATCTTCACCTTCGGCAGGAAGTCGACGACGTACTCCGCGCCGCGGTACAGCTCGGTGTGCCCCTTCTGGCGACCGAAGCCTTTCACCTCCGTCACCGTGATCCCCGAAACGCCGATCGCCGAAAGGGCTTCGCGCGCCTCATCGAGCTTGAACGGCTTGATGATTGCTGTAATGAGTTTCATGTAGTCCTCGCTGTGGTTTGCTTCATTCCTTTGTCTGCTTCTGCAACGGGCGCCCGGCGAACGGCGCGTGATGCTTCGCCGCGTCGCTGGCACACCGTGAGCCAACCGTCGTTCGGTGCGCGGGGCAGTATTAGCAACACCCGTGCCAATTTGCTGCAGCCCGTGCGTAAAGGCGGTGTGATGGACTTCGATGCAAGCGCGCTCAAAGCCGTGGACAATGCGGTCCGCGCCTTGAGGCGCGCGGTGCAAGGCCCTGGCCGAACGGCCAGCGTGGCACGCGCGCGGTGGCGTGGCGGGGGGAACGTTGCTACAGTGTTCTCAGGCATCGCTGCCGCGCTGGGCGCCGCATGGCGGCTGGAAATGGCCGCCGCGCCACAGCGCGAAGCACACGGGCCTGCGGTGCGCACCACTTGCGCGCACACCTGGCCGTGGCCCTGCGAGTTCGCACCAAGATCGATCACTGTCCGTCGCGGGGCACATGCGAAACAAAACTTGCACATTTTTTGTGCAGCGAAGGGGAATCGAATGAAGCAACCTAACGACGTATTCAATGATCTGCAGTCGCGCGTGAGCGATCTGCTCAAGAACTCGCCGGCGCGCGATGTCGAACGCAATGTTCGCGCAATGTTGTCGCAAGGCTTTTCGAAGCTGGACCTCGTCACGCGCGAGGAATTCGATGCGCAAACGCAGGTGCTCGTGCGCACGCGCCAGCGTCTCGAAGAACTCGAGCGCCGCGTCGCCGAGCTCGAGCAGAAGCTGCCGGTGACCAGCCAGTCCTCCTGATCAATTCCTTGCGCACTCCTGTGCGCAATCGAGTGCAGCCCCCATGCCGCACCGCCGCAAGCGATCCGTAGCGTGATCGCAATGGAACCGTAAAGGGGCAGACGCCTCACCAGCCTGGCGCATGCACGGCGCGCGAAACATGTACGAAGCCCGGACCAAAGCTTCGTACCACGCGCGCCACTCCCCGCACGCGAGCCTTCCGGAGAATCCCATGTCGCTTGCCGTGGTGCGCAGCCGCGCGCCGGCTGCTGGCCGCGCGCCCGAAGTCACTGTCGAAGTTCATCTCGCCAACGGGCTGCCGTCGTTTTCCATCGTCGGGCTGCCCGACCTCGAAGTGCGCGAAAGCCGCGAGCGCGTGCGCGCCGCGCTCTCGAACTGCGGCTTCGATTTCCCGGTGAGGCGCATCACCGTCAATCTCGCGCCCGCCGATCTGCCCAAGGAATCCGGCCGCTTCGATCTGCCGATCGCGCTCGGCATTCTCGCGGCGAGCGGGCAGCTTCCGGTTGCGGCGCTCGCGCACCGGGAGTTCGCGGGCGAGCTTTCGCTCACCGGCGCCGTGCGGCCCATGCGCGGCGCGTTCGCCATGGCATGTGGCACGGCACGCGCGCATAGGGAGCGCGTAGCGCGTGTCGACGAAGCGGTAGCCTCCAGCCTTCAGACCATTGTCGCGAGCGACATCCTTCGGATTCCTGATGCTGAGACCGGCGAAGCCACGCGCTCGCGCATGCCCGAGCTTTATCTCCCTGCGCAGAACGCCGCCGAAGCGGCGCTCGTGCCCGATGTCGCGGTGTACGGCGCGGCAGATCTGCGCTCCCTGTGTGCCCACCTTGCGGGCGCCGATCCCGAAGCGCGCCTCGCCCCCGTGCGCGCGAGCGCCCTCGACGCCGCACCGGCCGCCGCGCCACCCGACATGGCCGACGTGGTCGGCCAGCGCGGCGCGCGCCGCGCGCTCGAAGTCGCGGCGGCCGGCGGCCACCATCTGCTGATGGTGGGGCCGCCGGGCGCCGGCAAGTCGATGCTCGCCGCGCGCCTGCCCGGGCTCCTGCCGCCGATGACGGACGACGAGGCGCTCGCCTCCGCCGCCCTGCTCTCCGCCAGCGCAGTCGGCTTCACGCCGCAGCAGTGGCGCAAGCGGCCGTTTCGCGCGCCGCATCATTCGTCGAGTGCGGCCGCGCTGATCGGCGGGCGCAATCCGCCGCAGCCGGGCGAGATCACGCTCGCCCATTTAGGGGTGCTATTTCTGGATGAGCTCCCCGAGTTCGATCGCCACGTGCTCGAGACCCTGCGCGAACCACTCGAGGTGGGCGCGATCACGATTTCGCGCGCCGCCTGGCAGACCGACTTTCCGGCCGCGTGTCAGCTCGTCGCCGCGATGAATCCCTGCCCGTGCGGCTGGCGCGGCGACCCCGCCGGGCGCTGCCGCTGCACGCCCGAAAGCGCCGCGCGCTATTTGCGCAAGCTGTCGGGGCCGCTGCTGGACCGCATCGACATCCAGATCGAGATTCCGGCGCTGCCGCCCGCCGAACTGGCCGCCCGCGCGAGCGCGAACGCCGAACCGAGCGCCGCGATCGCCGCGCGCGTGCAGGCGGCGCGCGAACGCCAGCTGGCGCGCCAGGGTAAAACCAATCGCGCATTGACCGGCCGCGAAACCGATGCAGTCTGCCAGCCGGACGCCGCCGGAGAAGCGCTGCTGCGCGAAGCGGGCGAGCGCTTCGGCTGGTCGGCGCGCGCGCACTACCGGGTGCTCAAGGTCGCGCGCACGATCGCCGATCTCGCGGGCGCCGCGATGCCCGAAGCCGCGCACGTGGCGGAGGCCGTGCAGTACCGGCGTGTGTTTGCCGAGCGATAGCCATGCACAGCGCCATTTCGCCGGAAAATGCCGCCGCTTTGCGCTGCGGGGAATGTGAATAGCGCCAATAAGTCGAAGTCAAGACTTGACTTATGCACATTTCGTCGTGTTGACCCCGGTTCTGTGCATGGTTCGCATTACGCCGGGGGCATTTTGGTAACCCATTGATTCTTCTACCCTTCTGGATTTACAGAAAAGCGGCCAAAACTAACAGAAAGCCCACAGGACGGCCCTTTCCGGCCAACGGCGCGCTGTTTTCCACAAAGTTACCCACAGCTCCTGTGGGTAACCAGTAAACCCTCAATCAAATCCGTTAATTAGCGTGTTTACCTGCAGCGCAACCTTCACTTCGTCGCGCAAACGCCCGCCGCTGCGTGAGCGAAACATGGCGGCGCGAGGCGTACTGCGGAGTCCCAAAACTCAGTACAGCTTGAAAGATCCGAAGAACTGGTCGATCTGCTCGATCGGCGGCTCGCTGCGCCCGACGATCGCCACCTGGTAGGCCCGCGCGCCCTTGGCGACGAGCCGCGCGTGGATCGTGCGCGCTTCGCCGTTGGCGCCCGCCTTGCCGGCCATGCGCATCTCCACGCCCTCGATGGAGCCGCCCGTCGCAAGCGGCACCGCCACCGCGTGTGCCTCGGCCGGCGCGCCCACGTTGCGCGCGAGGCCCGCGCGCAGGAAGTCGAGCGCCTTTTGCTGCGTCGCGGGCTGCGCGTCGGGCAGATCGAGCGCGCCGACCACGAACACGTCGCCGGCGACTTCGGCCGTCTGCACGCGCATGCGCATCGGTGTGCCGTTCACGTCGATACTGCGCTCGTCCTTGTCGGGCTTGGCCGGCAGATCGATCGTGTAGCCGCTCGCGTCGTTCGAAATCGTGCGCCAGTCGTAAGTGGGCGAGCAGGCGGCCAGCGCGAACGCGGCGGCAAGTACGCCCAGCGCCGCCACGCGGGCCGGAACGAAAGCGCGGATCGGTAGATTCAACGGGAGTCGGGCACGGCGAAGGATGTCCAGGACCATGGGGCGCGGTTCGTCACGGAAGTGAAAGGTGCGCGACATTATCCGTCGGCGCATACCCCGATGTTGTCTCGCAACCGCTATGCCGGGAAATTCGGCGCTACAATATTTGCGCTCAACACCCGCGTCCTTTGGCGCACGAGGCAAGGCTCATGACCGCTGCATCCCCGAATTCCTCGAACAAGCGTTCCGGCGCACTCATGCGCATTGGCGCGGCGGTGGTCGTCGTCGCGATCGCCGTGGCCGGCTACTTCGCGTTCTTCGGCAGCCAGCAGCGCGTGCCCGACGCGACCTTCACGCTGCTGTCCGGCCAGAAGGTCTCCACGCACGACCTAAAGGGCAAGGTCTATCTCGTCAACTTCTGGGCGACGAGCTGCACCACCTGCATGGCGGAAATGCCGAAGATGGTCCAGACCTATAACCGCTTCAAGGGTGAAGGTCTCGAGTTCGTCGCGGTGGCGATGAACTACGACGCGCCGATGTACGTCGCCAATTACGCGCAGACGCGCCAGCTGCCGTTCAAGGTGGCAATGGACGATGGTTCGGCGGCAAAGCAGTTCGGCAACGTCCAGCTCACGCCCACCACCTTCGTGATCGGCCGCGACGGCAAGATCCTCAAGCGCTACGTGGGCGAGCCGCAGTTCGCCGAACTCGACCAGTTGCTGCAGAAGGCGCTGTCGACCTGATACGCGATTCGCGTAGCCAATAAAAAAGCAGCGGATATCCCGCTGCTTTTTTTATGCCTCCTTGTGCCGCTTCACGCCTCGCCGCGCGCCACCAGCCCATAGCGGCGAATCTTCTCGTACAACGTCGCTTTCGCCATCTGCAGCCGCTCGGCGGCCTGGGCGACCGCACCGTTGCTCTGCTGCAGGGCGTCGGCGATCAGCGCGCGCTCGTACTGCTCCACGCGCTCCTTGAGCGGCAACGCGTCGTCCTCGCCGGCCGCCGCGCCGGCCGTCAGATCGTCGGGAATCCCGAGGACCCGCCGGTCCGCCGCATTGCGCAGCTCGCGCACGTTGCCCGGCCAGTCGCGCTGCGCGAGCCGCATGCGGTCGCGCTCGGTGAGCAGCGGCGCGGGACGCTGGTAGCGCACCGCCGCGTCGAGCAGGAAGTGTTCGAAGAGCGGCACGATGTCCTCGCGGCGCTCGGCCAGCGGCGGCAGCGCGATCGTCACGACGTTCAGCCGGTACAGCAGGTCGCGCCGGAAGGTCCCCGCCGCGACGTGCTCGCTCATGTCGCCCTTGGCCGCCGCGACCACGCGCAAGTCGGCGCGCACCGGCTGGTTCGAGCCGAGGCGCTCCAGCACGCCGTCCTGCAGCACGCGCAGCAGCTTCACCTGCAGCGAGAGCGGCATGCTCTCGATCTCGTCGAGAAAGAGCGTGCCGCCGCTCGCGTGCTCGAGCTTGCCGATCCGGCGCTTGGCTGCGCCCGTGAACGCGCCCGCCTCGTAGCCGAACATCTCCGATTCGAACATCGGCTCGGGCAGCGCGCCGCAGTTCACGGCGACGAATGGTTTGTCGTGGCGCGGCGAAAGCTCGTGCAGGCTGCGCGCGATCAGCTCTTTGCCCGCGCCGGTGTCGCCGTTGATGATCACCGAGGCGTCCGTCGGCGCGACGTTCGCGATGAGCTTGCGCACCTGTTCGATCGCCGGGCTCTTGCCGATGATGCGCGGCGCGAGCGTGTCATGCCCCGCCAGTTCGCGGCGCAGCGCGAGGTTTTCGAGCACGAGCAGGCGCCGCTCCAGCGCGCGCCGCACCGTTTCGATGAGGCGCTCGGAGGCGAACGGCTTCTCGATGAAGTCGTAGGCGCCGTCGCGCATGGCCTGCACGGCCATCGAGATATCGCCATGGCCCGTCACGAGGATGATCGGCACCTCGGGGGCGCGCTCGTGGCATTGGGCGAGCAGATCGAGCCCGCTCATGCCCGGCAGGCGGATATCGCTCACCACGACGCCCGCGAAGTCGGCATCGACGAGCGGCAGCGCGCCTTCCGCGTTGGCGAAACCGGCGGCGTCGAAGCCCGCGAGCTGCAGGCTTTGCACGCCCGCGCGGCGCACGAGTTCGTCATCCTCTACGTAGAGCACCCGGCCGGGCGTGGTGTTCACCATGTTCGTTCGTCATCCTGATTCAAAAGCCAGCCACACAACCCAGCGTCACAACCCAGCGTCACAACCCGGCGGCACGCGCCGCGCTCGCGGCATCCGCACGCGCGCGGCGCAACGTCAGCACGAAGCGTGCGCCGCCCTCCGGCACGTTGCTCGCCGTGAGCGAGCCGCCGCAGTCGCGTGCGATCGACGAGGAGATCGCGAGTCCGAGGCCAAGCCCCTGCCCCATTTCCTTCGTCGTGAAAAACGGCTCGAAGAGGCGCGGCAGCACCTCTTCGGGAATGCCCGGCCCATTGTCGCTCACCGCGATGGCGAGCGTCGCGGCGCTCGCCTGCACGTCGATCGCGATGCGCGGCGACGGCAGGCCCGCCACGGCGTCGAGCGCATTGCCGAGCACGTTGATGAGCACCTGCTCGAGCCGCAGGTCGTCGCTCTGCGCGCTCAGGTCCGGGTACCCGGCGTCCACGTCGAGCGGCACGGTCGGCGCGCCGTCTTCCGTCAACGTGAGATCGACGCGCACGCCGTCGAGCCGCTTGCCGAGCAGCGCGAGCGAGTTGCGCAGCGCGCGGGCGACCGGCGCGCGCGCGCTCCTGGGCCGCGCACGTCCGACGAACAGCTTGAGCTGATTGACGATCTTGCCCATGCGCTCGGTGAGCGAGCCGATCGCCTCGAGGTTTTCGGTCGCCGCCGCGTACTGGCCGCGCTCCAGAAACACGCGCGTGTTGTCCGAGAAGCTGCGCAGCGCCGCGAGCGGCTGGTTCAGTTCGTGCGTGATGCCCGCCGCCATCTGGCCGAGTGCGGCGAGCTTGCTCGCCTGGATCAACTCGTCCTGGGTCGCGCGCAGTTCCGCCTCGGCGCGCGTGCGCTCCGCCACCTCGCGCTGCAGGCGCTCGTTGGCCTGCGAGAGATCGGCGGTGCGCTCGGCCACGCGTTCGTTGAGCATCGCGTAGGCCTTTTGCAGCATCGCGCGGCTGCGCATCACTTCCCTCACGCGGGCGCGCCGCATGCGCCAGTAGAAGCCGAACAGGCACAGCGAAACGTAGCCGAAGCCCGTCATGATGGTCGCGTTGCGCGAGGCTTCGAGCACAGGGTCGATCGACGACATGGTGACGAGATGCCAGTCGGGCTCGACGAGCGAGCGGCGCGTTTCCAGGTAGCGCGGCGCGCGGATGCCCGCGCCCATGCGCACGATGTCGGCGCCGCCCTGCAATACGCGTTCGACGCTCGTCGGCAGCGGCGCGATCGGCTCGCTCGCATACTGGCGCGTGGCATCGATCGAGGCCACCACGGCCGGCGGCAGCGGGCGCACCGTGCGGTACTTCCACGCGGGCACCGAGGAGAGAAAGATCACGCCGTGGTCGTCGGTGACGAGCAGCGGCTCCGAGGCATCGGTGCCCGGAAACCATTCGAGATTGAGCTTCACCACGGCCACGCCGACGATCTTGCCGTCGCGCCGCACGGGCTGCGACACGTAGTAGCCCGGATCGTGCGAGATCGTGCCGATGCCGAAGAAGCGCCCCACGCGGCCGTTCATCGCGTCGATGAAATACGGCCGGAAGCGGTAATCCGCGCCCACGAAGCTATCGGGGTCGCGCCAGTTGCTGGCCGCGATGCTCATACCGTCGGCGCGGATGATGTAGGTCGTCGTGGCGCGCGCGTGGCGGTTCACGTCTTCGAGATAGCGGTTGGCGGCGGCCACCCACTCGGGTCGCTGTTCGACCAGCACGTCCTGCACGAGCGGATGCTCGCCGACGATATAGGGCAGTGAATCGTAGCGCTCCAGCGTGCTCTTGAGCGAAGCCGCGGTGCGATCGCCGCGCACGGCGGCGTTGCGGCGCAGCGCGTCGATGCCGGCCTGCCACGTGAGCGCCCACGTCAGCGCGCAGACCGCGACGAGGCCGGCTGCGAGCGCGAAGAGGATGATGAGGCGGCGCGTCACGTGAGCGGCTTCCAGACGGTCGAGGGGATGAGGGAGATTGTGGCACACGGCCGCGCCGGGGCGTCCGGGTCGGACAGCGCGCTTCGGGCCCACCCGGCCAGACTGCCGCCAGGTCAGACGGGAAAACAAAAACGGACGGCGCTCGCGCAGGGGAAACGCTTGCGCCGCCCAGCGGCCATCGCCGCGAAACATCGAGAGAACAGACATCGGCGGGCGGCGCGCCTTGCGGCTTGCGCGCGCCCGCCCAGCGCGGCTTATGCGCCTGCGCTTTCCTTCATTTCTTCGACTTCGCCGGAGAGCACGGCGCGCAGCTTGTTGCGGTCGAGCTCCTTTTCCCATGCCGAGACCACGACCGTCGCCACGCCGTTGCCGACGATGTTGGTCAGCGCACGGCACTCGCTCATGAAGCGGTCGATGCCGAGGATCAGCACCATGCCCGAGAGCGGAATGGTCGGCACCACGGCGAGCGTGGCCGCCAGCGTGATGAAGCCCGCGCCGGTCACGCCGCTCGCGCCCTTCGAGGTGAGCATCGTCACCGCGAGCAGCGTGAGCTGCTGTGTCCACGTGAGGTCGGTGTTGGTCGCCTGGGCGATGAAGAGCACCGCCATCGTCATGTAGATGTTGGTGCCGTCGAGGTTGAACGAGTAGCCGGTCGGCACCACGAGGCCGACGACCGAGCGCGAGCAGCCAAGGCGCTCGAGCTTCTGCATCAGTTGTGGCAGCGCCGATTCCGACGAGCTCGTGCCGAGCACGATCAGCAGCTCTTCCTTGATGTAGGAAACGAAGCGGATGATCGAGAAGCCCGTGAAGCGCGCGATCGCGCCGAGCACGACGAGCACGAACACGATCGACGTGAGGTAGAACGTGCCGATGAGCTTGAGCATCGGGATCAGCGAGCCCACGCCGTACTTGCCGATGGTGAACGCCATCGCACCGAACGCGCCGATCGGTGCGAGCTTCGTGACGATCTTCACGACGCCGAACAGCACGCCCGAGATGCTGTCGATGAACTCGGTCACCACGCGGCCGCGCTCGCCCAGTTGCGTGAGCACGGCGCCGAACAGCAGCGCGATGAGCAGGATCTGGAGGATTTCGCCCTGCGCGAACGCCGAGGTGATCGTGTCCGGAATGATGTGCATCAGGAAGTCGACGCTGCTCTGGCCATGGGCCTTTTCGGCGAAGCTGGCCACGGCCTTGGCGTCGAGCGAATGGACGTCGACGTTGAAGCCCGCACCCGGCTTCAGCACGTGCGTGGCGATCAGGCCGAGCACGAGCGCGAAGGTCGAGACGATTTCGAAGTAGAGCAGCGCCTTGCCGCCCACGCGGCCCACCTTCTTCATGTCCTCCATGCCGGCGATGCCGGTCACGACGGTACAGAAGATGATCGGCCCGATCACCATCTTGATGAGCTTGATGAAGGCGTCGCCGAACGGCTTCATGTCGATGCCGATCGCAGGCCAGTAGTGGCCGAGAATCACGCCGATGACGATCGCCACGATCACCTGGAAATAGAGGACTTTGTGGAGAGGTTTCTTCACGATGGTTCCTGCAAATGAGTTAAGCCAATGGCCGAACGAAGCGAGTTCGGGCCGCGACAGGTCGAAACTGGGGATCAGCGAAACCGGAAGATGGGATCGGACATCGGCTGTCTCCTTGCGACCGGTGTTAGCGCTTTAGCGCTTACTCCGGCCCCATGCATAGCTGCTGTTTTTTTGTCGCGGCCGGGGTGGCCGCGCGTTCTTAATTGCAAGGAGAATGCCAGCTAGCGCAATCGCTCACAGCATTGATTTATAAGGACTTTTATCCAGCGAACAAAGGCGCGAATCTGGTTTTCCAGAATCGCGCCCTTTGGGTGTTTGGATTTCCAGAAAGACGGCAGCCGCCTTAGCCGCGTCCCTTCCACGGCACGAGCCGCTTCTCGAGCGCACGCATGCCCAGATCAAAGCCCCAGGCAATCAGCCCGATCAGCACGATGCCCATCACCACGACGTCGGTGCGCAGGAAGCTCGACGCGTTGAGCACCATCTGGCCCAAGCCCGCCGTGGCGGCGACCATCTCGGCGGCCACGAGCGTGGTCCAGCCGAAGCCGATGGCGATGCGCAGGCCTGTGAGGATCTCCGGCAGGGCGGCCGGCAGCACGACGAAGCGCACGATCTGCGCGAAGCCGCCGCCCAGCGACGCCGCCGCGCGGATCTGCTCGACGCTCGCGCTCTTCGCGCCGGCGCGCGCGGCCATGGCGATGGGCGCGAAACAGGCGAGCCAGATCACGACGATCTTGGCCGTCTCGTCGATGCCGAACCAGATCACCACGAGCGGCAGATAGGCGAGCGGCGGCAGCGGCCGGTAGAACTCGAGCGGCGGATCGAGCAGGCCGCGCGCGACGCGCGACACGCCCATCAGAATGCCGACGGGCACGGCCGTCACCACCGCCAGCAGGAACGCGCCGAATACGCGCAGCGCGCTCCAGAACAGATGCTCGGAGAGCGGCAGGCCGCCCTGGATGCGGCCGTGCAGCGCATCGGTGAAAGCTTGCCAGACGGCTTCGGGCGTCGGCAGGAAGAGCGGCGGCAGCCAGTGCAGGTGCGTCGCGAGCCACCAGAGCAGCGCGAGCGCCGCCACCGAGGCCGCGCTCAGCGCAGCGGTGGGGCCCTCGCCGGGCATGCGCCAGACTTTCGAGCGCGCCGGTTGCGCCTCGCGCGCGGCGGGTGCATCGACGCGGCGTGCCTTCAGCGCGACCTCTCTCAACGATTCGTGCGGCACGCTCATACCGGCTCCTCGTGTGCGTGCGCGCCGGCGTCCGCGTGCAGCAAATCCACCAACCGCTCGCGCCACGCGATGAATTCCGGCGACGACTTCACGGCGCGCGCGTCACGCGTGGCGAGAAACTGGCGCGCGAATGGCACCTCGTACTCGCGCTCGATGCGGCCCGGCCCCGGCGTCATGACGACGATGCGCGTCGCCAGAAAGAGTGCCTCCTCCACGCTGTGCGTGATGAAGAACACCGTCTTCTGCGTGCGCGCCCAGACGTCGAGCACGAGCGTCTGGACCTGCTCGCGCGTCATGGCGTCGAGGGCGCCCATCGGCTCGTCCATCAGCAGGATCTGCGGATCGCTTGCGAGCGCGCGCGCAATGCCCACACGCTGCTGCATGCCGCCCGAGAGCGCATACACGCGTTCACGCGCCTGGCGCTCCAGGCCCACGAGCGCGAGATTCTCGCGCGCGATGCGCTCGCGCTGCGCCTTCGGCACGCGCCGAAAGCGCAAGCCGAGCGCGACGTTATCCAGCACGTCGAGCCACGGCAGGAGCGCGTGCTTCTGGAATACCACGCCGCGCTCCGCGCCCGGCCCCTCCACGCGCGCACCGTTCACGCGCACCTCGCCAAGCGCCGGCTCGATGAAGCCCGCGATGCAGTTGAGCAGCGTGGTCTTGCCACAGCCCGAAGCGCCGAGCGCCACGACGAACTCGCCGCTCGCCACGTCGAGGTTCACGTTGGCGAGCGCGACGTTCGGCGCCGCGTCACGCCGCGCGCCTTCGTAGATGACGGTGAGATCACGGATCGCGAGCGCGCTCATGCGTAGCTCCTTGCGTTCAATGCGCAGCGGCGCGCTGCACGTACTGCGGATCGACGCCTACCGAGTAGTCGGGCAGCACGTTCTGGATCGTGCCCTGCTCCTTGAGGAAGGCGGCCGTGGCGAGCAGCGACTGCGCCGCCCCCGACTGCGCGCCACCGCCCAGCCAAACCTTCGAGGCCTGCTCGGCGGGCGTGGGGAACGCGTAGAGCGCGAGGCTCGCGGGCACTTCGGCGGCATTCGCGCCAGACTCCTTCGCCACGGCGAGCACCTGCGGCGAGGCCGCGTTCCATGCCGTGCGATGCGCGCTGTAATCGGCGTCGGCGGCAGCCAGCACCTTCACGAACTTCGCGACGAAATCGCCGTTGTCCCTGGCAAACTTGCGGTCGACCACGAAGCCGTCGAAGGTCGCCTTGCCCGTGGCCTTCGCTACCTGGCCCGAAGTCACCAGCACCTTGCCGTTCTTCTTCACCTGCGCGAGCACGGGGTCCCAGATGTAAGTCGCGTCGATGTTGCCGCGCTGCCAGGCGGCCGCGACCTCGGGCGGACGCAGGTTGACGATCTTCACGTCGGCGGGATTCACGCCCGCGTTCTGCAGCGCGACGAGCGCGTGAAAGTGCGAGGTCGACACATACGGCACGCCGATCGTCTTGCCCTTCAGACCCGCGATGCTCGTCACGCCCGCACCGTCGCGCGCGACGAGCGCTTCGGCGTCGTTGATGTTGTCGAGAATCCAGAACAGCGAGAGATCCACGCCCTGCGAGAGGCCCGCCGCGATCGGGCTCGAACCGGCCTCGCCGAGCTGCACCGAGCCCGAGGCGAGCGCGCGGATCACGTCGGCGCCGCTCGCGAGCTTGCGGTAGGTGACCTTGTAGCCCGTTTCCTTCTCGACCTCGCCCGTCGCCTGCGCGTAGCGCCACGGCACCACCATGTCCTGATACGCGATCACGACCTCGCGCGTTTCGGCGTGCGCGCGCGGCACGCCAAACGCGCTGGCGAGGCAGGCGGCGGCGAATGCGACGGCGGCGATGTGCGGGCGGCGTGCGAATGCAGGGATGGCGCGAGGGTTCATCGAGAGACTCCGGCGGAACGACGTTCGAGTGAATGAAGGTTCCGACTATAGGGAGTCTGGCGGCGGGCGGTTCTAACTTATCCGCGTTAGCTAATGGCGCTGCTGGAGCATTGCTTTTCGCGTTGAGATGGATGGCGCTGGAATCGATGGGTGTGTCGCGCTGTTCGAGCGCAGCGCGATGCAAAAAAGCAAAAAGCCCGCTTTTCAGCGGGCTTTTCGATTGCGTGCTTGCGAGAAAGCGGGGGATGTTTAAACCACCCCTGCCCCATGCGCCTGCAGATCGGCGTGATAGCTCGAACGCACCATCGCGCCAACGGCCGCGTGCGTGAAGCCCATCTTGTACGCCTCTTCCTCGTACATCTTGAAGGTGTCGGGATGCACGTACGAACGCACCGGCAGGTGGTGCTCCGAAGGCTGAAGATACTGGCCGATCGTCAGCATGTCGACATCGTGCGCGCGCAGGTCGCGCATCACCTGAAGAATTTCCTCTTCGGTTTCGCCGAGGCCCACCATCAGGCCCGACTTCGTCGCGACTTCGGGATGCAGCGCCTTGAAGTCCTTCAGCAGCTTGAGCGAGTGCGCGTAGTCCGAACCCGGGCGCGCTTCCTTGTAGAGGCGCGGCACCGTTTCGAGATTGTGGTTCATCACGTCCGGCGGCGCGGCGTTGAGGATCTGCAGCGCGCGATCCAGACGGCCTCGGAAGTCCGGCGTGAGAATCTCGATGCGCGTTTCGGGCGACTGCTCGCGCACCTGGCGGATGCACTCCACGAAGTGGCCGGCGCCGCCGTCACGCAGGTCGTCGCGGTCCACGCTTGTGATCACGACGTACTTAAGTTTGAGCGCGCCGATGGTGCGCGCGAGGTTGGCCGGTTCGTCCGGATCGAGCGGATCGGGGCGGCCGTGGCCCACGTCGCAGAACGGGCAGCGGCGCGTGCACTTGTCGCCCATGATCATGAACGTCGCGGTGCCCTTGCCGAAGCATTCGCCGATGTTCGGGCAGCTCGCTTCCTCGCACACCGTGTGCAGGTTGTGCTCGCGCAGGATGTTCTTGATTTCGTAGAAGCGCGAGTTGCCCGTGGCCGCCTTCACGCGGATCCACTCGGGCTTCTTGAGCTTCTCGATGGGAATGACCTTGATCGGAATGCGCGAGGTCTTGGCCTGCGCCTTCTGTTTTGCGGTGGCGTCGTAGGCAACGGCGTCGGCGCTCGTGCCAGCGGAGTTTGCGGCGGGGTTCGCGGTTACGTCAGTCATGCTTTCGATCCAGTCAGGCCGCCGGTGCGACGTCAGCCTGCGGTTGCGGCGGTTGCCCGCCTGATATGGCCGCTTCGGCCGGGTCCATCGCGGCCGCGTAAGCGGCCGCTTCCTTTTCAGCCGCGTCTGCGGCCGGGTTCATCACGGCCGCTTCGGCTGAAGGGTCTGTGGCAGCCGCTTCGGCTACCGTCGGAAGTATTGCTGCGTGCGCCGTGAGATGCGCCTCGAGCTGCGCCGCCAGCGTGCCGGCTACGTCGCGCCAGTTTGCCTGAACGCCGAGCGTCGCCATATCGACGGTTTCGAGACCTGCGTATCCACACGGGTTGATCGCGAGAAATGGGCTCAGATCCATCGACACGTTCAGGCTCACGCCGTGATAGCTGCAGCCGTTGCGGATCTTCAGGCCGAGCGCGGCGACCTTGGCGCCCACATGCAAAGCGCTCGCACCGCTGGCGCCTTCTGGCACGTAAATGCCGGGCGCGCCGGGCTTGCGCTCGCCCGCGAGATTATACGCCGCCAGTGTTTCGATCACGGCGTCCTCGATGAGCGTGACGAGCTCGCGCACCATCAGCTTGCGGCGCCGCAGGTCGAGCAGCAGGTAGGCCACCACCTGGCCCGGCCCGTGATACGTGATCTGCCCGCCGCGATCGATCTGTACGAGCGGGATGCCGCTGTTCGCCACGAGCAGGTGCTCGGGCTTGCCGGCCTGGCCGAGCGTGAACACGGGCGGATGCTCGACGAGCCAGATTTCGTCGGGCGTACTGGCGTCACGGGCGGCCGTGAACTCGCGCATGGCGTCGAAGCTTGCTTGATAAGCCTCGTTGCCGCGCCAGCGCACGACGATGGGCGAACTTGCCGTTTGAGACGCGACCGCGGCCGCGCCGGGGTCGGAAGGAATTTGCGAGGGTGAAACCGGGGTGGCGCACATGATTTCGGGAGTTTACCGAATTCGGGACGAGCGCGCCGGGCATGCTGCGGATAACGGCGGCGATGGGTGGGCTCCCTTCGCCGCCGCCTTTGACTTGCTAGCCGTCAGGTCAAACCGTGCGCCAGCCGTCGCCGATGTGAACGCCTGCGCGTTGTGCGGCGCGCGCGGCCAGATCGACCACGCGCTCACCGAGGCGCGCCGGCGCCGCGAAGCCCACCCACGCAGCCGCGCCGCCTTCCGCGCCGATCCACAGGCGCTCGCCGCGCCGCAGCCGCAGCGTGTGGCCGGGCTCGAGCCAGTAGTCGGCGGTGTCGTCGCTGCGCGTGACCCAGACGGTGCCGCACTTGACGGTCAGCCGCGTGCTGCGCGTGACGCGCACCGAGGCCGTTTGGTCGGCCGCCACTTCAAACGTGATATCCGAAGAAATTTCTCTCATTTCCGACTCCGAATGACCTGCTCCGATAGCTACAATCGTAGACACCATAAGGGATCGAGCAAAACGATCAATTTTCACGGCTATGTGAGAAAAAATACGATATGGATCTGCGTCAGCTACCCGCGCTGAATGCGCTCAAGGCCTTCGAAGCCGCCGCCCGCCACGAGAGCTTCTCGCGCGCCGCCGACGAACTCTTCGTCACGCACGGCGCCGTGAGCCACCAGATCCGCGCGCTCGAAGCGGAACTCGGCGTGGCGCTCTTCGCCCGCGACGGCAAACGCGTGCGCGTCACCGACACCGGCCGCCGCTACGCCGGCCAGGTGCGCGACGCGCTCAGCCAGCTCGCGCACGCCACCCAGGAGATCCGCGCCGGCGACCGCGACCGGCGGCTCGTGGTCTCGATGCTGTCGTCGTTCGCGGCGCGCTGGGTCACGCCGCGCATCGGCCGCTTCATCGAGGCGCATCCGCAGTGGGACGTCGAACTGCAATCGACGAATTCGCTCACCGACTTCGCGCGCGACGACGTCGATGTCGCCATCCGCTTCGGCTACGGACACTATCCGGGACTGCACGCCGAGCTGCTGCTCGACGAGATCTTCTTTCCCGCCTGCTCACCCGATTTCAACGGCGGCAAGCTGCCCACCGACCCGTGCGAACTCGCGAAGCTGCCGCTGCTGCGCTCGGACGACGAACTCTGGCGGCCGTGGTTCGACGCCGCGGGCCTCCAGGACCTGCCGGAACCGAAGCGCGGCGTGCTCTACCAGGATTCGTCGAACCTGCTTCAGGCGGCCATGGACGGCCAGGGCATCGCGCTCGTGCGCCGCTCGCTCGCCATGCACGAGATCACGCTCGGGCGCCTCGTGCGCCTTTTCAAGGACATCGACGGTCCGAGCCCGTGGCGCTACTACTTCATCTGCCCGCCGCAACGCATGCAGACCGAGCGCGTGCAGGCGTTTCGCGACTGGGTGTTTGACGAGGTCGCGCGCTTTCGGCGGCTCTACGAGGACGCGTGCGAAGCCGGTCCGCTGATGACGGCGGCCGCCGCGGCGCAACGCGCGCGCGTGGGCGACATGCCCTGACGACCCACTGGGTGGGCGCCGGATGCAAAAAGGGCCGCACGTTGCGGCCCTCTTCATGCGAACGCCTTCTGCTCGCTTACAGCACGATCTTCACCATCGGATGCCCGGTGAGGGCGCGATAGATGTCGTCGAGATGCGCCTGGCTCGTGGCGCGCACCGTCACGGTGAGGCCCGTGTAGTTGCCGCCGCTCGACGGACGCGTCTCGATGGTGGTGGCGTCGAAGCCGCCGTCGAATTCGCGCAGCACCGTCACGATGGTGTCCTGGAATTCCGGATGCGTCTTGCCCATCACCTTGATCGGGAAGTCGCAGGGGAATTCGATCAGCGATTCTTTCGCTGCGGGGTGGTTTGCCTGTTGTGTCACGTTCATTTCTCCACTTCCTGTAGCTCGGCGGCTGATGCGCGCCATGCCTGCGCCTCGCGCTGCTTCGCGCGCTGGTACGCCGCGTGAAGTGCCGCGTAGACCGGGCCCGGCTTGCCGCCGCCTACCGGCTTGCCGTCGAGCGCGACGACCGCCAGCACTTCCTTGGTTGCCGAGGTCACGAGAATCTCGTCCGCCTCGCGCAGCTCGGCTTCGGCGATCTCGCGCGCTTCGAAGCGCACGCCGCATTCCCCGGCCAGCTCCTCGATCAGGCCGTAGCGAATGCCTTCGAGAATGCGGTTGCTGCGCGGCGGCGCAAAGAGCGCGCCGCCCTTCACGATCCACACGTTCGACGACGACGCTTCGGTGAGCCAGCCGTCGCGCAGCTGGATCGTTTCGAACGCGTCGTTTTCCGCCGCGTGCTGCGCCATCAGCACGTTGCCGAGCAGCGAGGTCGACTTGATGTCGCAATTCAGCCAGCGCTTGTCTTCCGCCGTCACACAGCGCACGCCTTGCTCGCGCTGCGCAACGCCCGGCAGCTTGAGCGGATTGACCATTGCGAACACGGTGGGCGTGGCCGCCGCCGGGAAGGCGTGGCCGCGCGGCGCCACGCCGCGCGTCACCTGCACGTAGAAGTTGGCGTGCGCATCGCGCGCGAGCGCGCCCGCCGCTTCGTTCGCCTCGATCAGACGCGCGACGAGTGCGCGCCAGCCCGCTTCGTCGAACGGGTTCGCAATGCCGACCTTCTCGAGCGAGCGCTTCAGACGCGCCAGATGCTGCGCGATGCGAAACGGCACGCGCACCGTGCCTTCATCATCGGCGAGCGCATAGACGGGCACGACTTCGTAAATGCCGTCGCCGAAGATGAAGCCTCGATCGAGCACGGGAATGCGTGCTTCGGCAAGCGGCGTGATCTCGCCGTTGAGCCAGACGAGCGGCTCGCCCGCCTGGGTCGCTGAAGCAGACGTCATGACTTCTTCTTGTTGACCATGAGCATGAGCGAATCCCACACGCGGCCGACGACACCGGCCTGCGGCACGGCTTCGAGCGCGACGAGCGGAACCTGCGCGAGCACCTTGCCGTCCGCGCCCACGAACTTCGCCGAGCCGACTTGCTGGCCGACCGCGAGCGGCGCGATCAGCGGGCCGCTGAGTTCGACCTGCGGCCTGGCCTTGTCGGCGGCGCCCTTGGGCAGCGTGACGAACTGATCCTTCTGCACGCCGACCTTCACGGCGTCGAGCGTGCCCTTGTAGACGCGCGGCGTCGCCACGGCCTGGTTCGCCTGATAGATGCGCGTGGTGTCGTACGCGCTATAGCCGTAGTTCAGCATCTTCAGGCTGTCCTGCACGCGGTCGTGTTCCTTCGGCTCGCCCATCATCACCGAAACGAGACGGCGGGAGGCGCCGCCCGCGATCGGACGCTTGGCCGATGCGATCAGGCAGTAACCCGCAGCTTCGGTGTGGCCGGTCTTCAGACCGTCGACGGTCGGGTCGATCCACAGCAGGCGGTTGCGGTTCGGCTGCTTGATGTTGTTGTACTTGAATTCCTTGACCGAGAAGATTTCGTAGTACTCGGGATAGTCGCGGATCAGGCGCGCGGAGAGCCTGGCGAGGTCGCCGGCCGTCGTGTAGTGATTCGGGTCGGGCATGCCGTTCACGTCGGCGAAATGCGTGTGCGTCATGCCGAGCTTTTGCGCCTCGGCGTTCATCATGTTGGTGAAGTTCGCCTCGCTGCCGCCCACGAGCTCGGCGAGCGCGATGGCCGCGTCGTTGCCCGACTGCACGATCATGCCGTACACGAGGTCATGCACCGAGACCGGCTTGTTCGCTTCGATGAACATGCGCGACTCGTCGTTCTTCACGCGGCGCACGGCTTCGCTCGGCTCGATGATCTGGTCCATCGAGATCTTCTTCGTCTGCAGCGCCTCGAACACGAGGTACGCGGTCATGAGCTTCGTGAGCGATGCGGGCTCGACGCGCTCATCGGCGTTGCCGGAGGCGAGCACCTGGTTCGCCGTTGCATCGACGAGCACCCACGAGCGCGCGTTCACCGCGGGCGGCGGCAGGCCGCCAAGCACCTGGTCTGCAGCCGCGCCGGCAGACACCTGCGCCTGCGGCTGTGCCTGCACTTTCGCGCCGGCGGGTGCGGGCGTGCGGGCAAACGCGCTCGCGCTCACGAGGAGCGTGGCGGGCAGCAGCGCTGCGAGCGTGACATTGCGAACGACGGAGGAAGGAACGAAAGAAGACGGTTGGCCGGAGGAGAGAAAACGCATAGGTTCAGGTCGGGCTGAATTGGGACGGGATGAACGTAGCGCGCCATGCGGCGCACGGTCGGTGAAAGCCGGAATGCGGGTGCCGTGCATGCGCCGGTCGCGGCGCAGCAAGCACAAAATTGGCGAACATTATACGCGTCACGTCGTGGCGAATTTTCGCTAAGTCACACGTTTGCGCATACCTGTCGTGCATTTTTCACGCATTTCGCCGGGCATACGCGTGGTGACGAACGGCTTGCATCGGGCCCCGAAACAGCGGGGCCGACTGCGGGGCCGACTGCGGGGCCAACTGCGGGCCGACGCTTCAGCGCCACGCTTCGACGATGATGCGCTTGAGGATATGTAACTTGCGGTGCAGGAAATGTTCTGCCCCCGGAATCACGACGATCGGCAATTCCTGCGGACGCGCCCATTCGTACACCGAGAGAATCGGCACGGTGTCGTCGAGTTCGCCGTGGATCACGAGCGTGTCGTCGCGCACGGGCGCGACTTCCCAGCGGCTCGCGGCCGTGCCGACGAACACCATGCGCTCGATCGCGCCGCCCGCTTCGAGATAGCGCTTCGCGACGTGCGAGAGCACGAAGGTGCCGAACGAAAAGCCCGCGAGCACGAGCGGCACGTCGGCCTGGCCCGGTTGCGCGCGCATGTAGGCGATGAGTGCGAGCAGATCGTCCTGTTCGCCGATGCCGTTGTCGTGCGTGCCCGCCGTTTCACCCACGCCGCGAAAGTTCGAGCGGTAGGTCGTGTAGCCGAGCTGCACCAGCGTGCGCGCGAGCGTTTGCGCAACCTTGTTGTCCATCGTGCCGCCAAAGAGCGGATGCGGATGCGCGACGAGCGCAATGCCGCGCGGCGTCGTGCCGGCGTCGGGCACGTCGAGCGCGCATTCGATCTTGCCGACGGGACCGTCGATCTGGAATTTTTGTATCTGGGCGTTCATCGTGCGGCAGTCCTTACGGGTACTGTTTGGCCGTGCATTGGGGCAATCAGCGATCGATCTTCAGGCGCTCGACCACCTGGCCGTTCTGCAGATGCGAGACGACGATTTCGTCGATGTCGCTCTCGTCGATATACGTGTACCACGTGCCTTCCGGATACACGACGACGGCCGGGCCCTCCTCGCAGCGGTCGAGACAGCCCGCCTTGTTGATGCGCACCTGGCCCGGGCCCGCGAGGCCCAGCTGTTTCACGCGCTTCTTCGCGTATTCCTGCATGGCCTGGGCGTTGCAATTCGCGCAGCTCGGGCGGTCCGCGCCGGGGTCGCGCTGGTTCAGGCAGAAAAAGACGTGGTACTTGTAGAACGAATCGGTCATGGCGTGAGGCACCGGTGAGTGTCGTGCAGGGAGCGCAGGCTTGCCGAAAGCGTGTGGCCCGCCTTGGCGGCAATAGATTGCGTGGCGCGCGAGCGTGGCAGCGCGGCGATCCGGTCGATTATAACGAGCGCGGCGTGAACGCTCAGGCCAGCGCCGCGCGCCCTCACCGGTCCTGGCGAGCGCGCTTCGCGGCGCGGCGCGCGCGCCGCACGAGCCACGCGCGTTCGAGCGAGAACGCCGTCCACGCGAGCGCGGCCCAGGGCCATGTCCAGGCGAGCCAACGCGCGAGGCCGTTGAAGTGCAGGTAGCGGCCCTGCCGCCAGTCCGCGAGCACGACGTCGAAGTACGGGTTCACGGGCAGCACGTTCACGAACACGAGGGCCACCGCGAGCGCGAGCGTCGCCGCTGCGGCGCGCACGGCGCGCGGCAGGCGCAAGGCGAGCAACGCGAGCAGCGTGCCCCACACGAGGCCCGCGAGCGCCCCCGGCGTCGCCCAGTCGAAGATCAGCCCGCTTTGCGACTGCAGAAAGGTCGCGCCGACCTTGACGACGAGCGTCACCGCGATCAGCGCGATGACGAGCCGCGCGCGCGGCGCCCGCGAGCGCATGGGGAGCGTCGCGAACGCCGCCGCACCGAACAGGTTCAGCGTCGTGACGATCGCTTCCCAGCCGCTATCGGGCAAGCGCGCGGCGAGCATGTCGGGCAGCGAGCGCAGATGCCAGGCGGCGGGCGTCCAGGCGAGCACGGCGTCCTGCATCGAGCCGTCGAGGCGCTGCCAGAGCGCGCGCGCCCACTCGCCCAAGCCGAAGAGGCGCGGCGTAGGGTACATCGTCGCGAACGGCCAAAGCCCCGCGAGCACCATCAGCACGGCCGCGTCGCGCTCGAACCAGCGAAAGCGCAGGCGGCGCAGGAAGCCGCGCTCGAGCAGCGCGCCGGTGGCGGGCGCCGCCACGAGCGCGCCGAGCAAGGCACCGAGCGCATTCGAGGCGAGATCGAGGTTGGACGCAACGCGCGTGGGCAGCCAGGTCTGCACGGCCTCCATGACGCCCGAGAGCAGCGTGCCCGCAATGGCGGCGAGCAGCACCGCGAGCCAGCCGCGCCAGCGCGGCCACGCCGCGAGCACGACGAGCGCGCCGAACGGCATGTAGCCGAGCACGTTGGTGACGATGTCGAACACCGTCCAGTAGCGCGGCCACGGATCGCCGAGATAGGCGAAGGGACTGAGGCCGAGCGAGCGCCAGCCGGTGAACGGATACCACGAGCCGTAGACGATCAGCGCCGTGTAGAGCGCGAGCGCCTGGCGCGAGAGCGTCGAGGCCTGGCTCGGCAGCGACTCGCGCGCGGCGGCTGGCGATGACGCTGATGACGCGGGCGCGGGCGTGTCGCCGCTGGCGATCGCACCGCGTTCGTCGCCAGCGCCCTGGCCGTTGCTCTGGCCACCGCTTTGACCACCCTCGTCGCCGTCCATCCCGCGCCGCCCGCCGTGCGGGGCGCGCAGCCGGAGCCGTCCCGCTTCGATCATGCCGCTATCCCGCCCTTGCCCCCCAATGTCACGCCGCGCATTGTGATCGCGCGACGCCTCTCCATGCCCCTCAAGGCGTGCCCGCGAACGACTGCGTGCTCAGCCACGCGCCCACCTGATTGGCGAAATCGTCGCTGGCCGCCTGCAGCGCACGCACGCCGCCCGCGGCGTCCGGCGTAGGCGCCGGCGCGCGCGTGGCGAACGAGCGCTGCGCCAGCACCCTGCCGCCTTGCATGAGCGTTGCGCGCGCCGCCAGCACGCCCGCGCTTTGCGTCGGGCTCTCGAACACCTGCTCGAACTCGTACAGCTCGACCTTGAGCATCGGCGCCTGCACGGCGTCGCCGCCCGCGAGCACCGTCGCGTGTGCGCCGAGCGACGTGCGCAGGTGTTCCGTGAGCAGGCGCGCCGGCGACATCGTCCAGCGGCTGTTCGCGTAACGCGCCGTGCGCTGCGAGTCGAAATTCATCCGGTAGAGGATGCCGTCGTTATCGAGCGGCGGCGGCGCGCTCACGGCCAGCACCTTCAGGAGCGGCCTGGCACGCGGCGCGCCAGGCGCCCCGGAGGCGGCCTGAGCGCCTGGCGCTTCCTGCGACGATTGCAGCCCGAGGTCGTAGCGAGCCTCGTTGATCGCCGGATTGCTCGCACAGGCGGCGAGCAGCGCGCCGAGCGCGAGCGCCGCCAGCCAGGCTGAGCCGGCGGTTGCGGCGCGTTGCATCGATCGTGGCAGGCGTGATGTGCGTGACATTGCGTTTCCTTCTTTGGCGCGCGGCGCATGCGCCGCGCGAAACTGCATCGAATGGTGCCGCGTCAGGCCGTCGGGCAGCGGCGCGGCCTACTTCGTCCCCGCAGCCGACGGCCACGCAAAGCCCGCCTCGCCGGGCCCCGGCGCCGGCTGCGGCGCGCCGCCGAACAGCACGCTGCGCGGGCTCGTGCTGAAGGCGCCCGCCGCGCGGTCCACGGCGCGCATGGCCGAGCGCACGTCGTCGGTGAGCGAGTCGACGCGCGGCAGCGTGTCGTAGCCCACGCGCGCCGACAGGTCCTGGATCGAAACGTCGATCGAGGTGAGCGCCGCGCCCGCCTGGGCCGCCGCCGTGCCGGCCTTGTTCAGGTTGGTCTGGAACGGGCCGTCCGGGCGGTTCATGCTCGTGATCAGCGTGTTGGTCGACTGCAGCGTGTGCTGCAGTTCCGCCACCGCGCCCGGCAACTGCTTCGTGGCGGGCTGGAGTTGCCCGGCGAGCACGTTCACGCTGCTCGCGGCCTGCTGCAGGCTGTTCACGGCCTGCATCACCTGCTTGCGGTTGTCCTCGGAGAGCATTTGGTCGATGTCGCCGGCAATGTTGTCGAGCTTGCGCAGGAGCGCGTCGCCGCGGCGCTGGAGCTGGTCGAGCAAGCCCGGGCGCAGCGGCAGCTCGGCCACGCGCGCTGGCGAAGAATGCAGCGGCGAGAGGTCCACGCCGTTGTCGTCGAGCTGCACGAACGCAATGCCCGTCACGCCCTGCAGCGCGAGCGAGCCGAAGGTGGAGCGCGTCATCGGCGCCTTCTGGTCGACGAGAATGCGAATGCGGATCTGGCCCGGATGCTGGGTATCGAACTTGATCGACTGCACCTTGCCCACGTCGATCCCGCGAAACCGCACCGCCGCGTCCGGATAGAGGCCCGTCACGCTCGAGCGCGAGATGAGGTCGTACGGCACGCGCACGGACCGATCGGCGCTGAAGAAGACGACGACAAGCGCGATCACGATCAGCAGCCCTATCGTGAACATGCCCGCCCAGAACGCATGCGGTTTGTTTTCCATCGTCAGATTCCTTCTTTGGCGGCTGCGGCGCGCCGGTTGAGCCGGTCAGGCCGGATAGAGGCGAGCGCGGGCCCTACCACGGCTTGTACCCCACGGCTGCGGGGGCGAGCGCCGCCGGCGGCAGCTTTGCGCGCCGCTCGGGCGGCAGCGCCTGGAGCGCGCGGCGACCGCGCATGCCCAGAAAGTACTCGCGGATGAACGGATGATCGACGCTCGCCGCCTCCTCCACGGGCGCCGCCACGAGCACCCGGCGCTCGGCGAGCACGGCCACGCGCGTGGACAGCGCGACCATGGCGTCGAGGTCGTGCGTGACGAGCACCACGGTGAGCCCCAACGCCCGGTGCAGCGTGCTGATGAGCTCCACCACTTCGTCGGAGGAGCGCGGGTCGAGCCCGGCCGTGGGCTCGTCGAGAAAGAGCAGCTCCGGCTCCAGCACGATCGCGCGCGCGAGACCCACGCGCTTGATCATGCCGCCCGACAGCGCGGCCGGCATTTTCGAGGCGTGCTTGCACGGCAGCCCGACCATTTCGAGCTTGAGCATCACGATGTCGCGCAGCAGGGCGGCCGGCACCTTGCCGAGTTCGCGCACCGGCTGGGCGATGTTGTCGAACACCGTGAGCGACGAGAACAGCGCGCCCTGCTGGAACAGCATGCCGGTGCGCGTGCGCATGAGGCGGGCACGCTCGGCGTCGATGGTCGTGATGTTCTCGCCGAACATCTTGATGGTGCCCGAGGTCGGCTTCTCGAGCCCGAGAATCTGGCGCACGAGCGTGGTCTTGCCCGAGCCCGAGCCGCCCACCAGCGTGACGATCTCGCCACGGCGAATTTCGAGGTTCAGATGCTGATGGACGACGTTGCGCCCGTAGCGCTTCGAGAGGTTGTGGACCTCGATCACCGGCTCGCCGATGGTCGGCAGCGGCAGATCCTGCGCGACCTCCTTGAGCGGCGTGGTGATCGTGCCGGTCGTTTTCGTCTCGATCGTCGTAACCGTCGTGCCAGTCGTGCTCATGAAAGCCCCACGTTCTGGAACAGGATCGCGAACACGGCGTCGGCGAGGATCACGATCGTGATCGACGTGACGACCGACGTGGTCGTGCCCTCGCCCAAGCTCTGCGAATTCGCCTTGATGCGAAAGCCGAAGTGACAGCCCACGATCGCCACCAGCATGCCGAACGCCACTCCTTTGCCGAGGCCGATCCACAGATTGGCGATCGGCACGACGCTGGGCATCGAGCGCATGAACCACGAAATGTCGATGCCCAGCACGATCTTCGCCGCGATCGCGCCGCCTAGCAACGCAATGATGTCGGTCCAGATCACGAGCAGCGGCATCGCGATGCCGAGCGCGATCACCCGCGGCAGGATCAGGCGCAGGCCGTGCGAGATGCCCATCACGCGCATGGCGTCGAGTTCCTCGGTCACGCGCATCACGCCGATCTGCGCCGTAATGGCCGAGCCCGAGCGTCCCGCCACGAGAATCGCCGAGAGCACGGGCCCGAGCTCGCGGATCACGGCGAGGCCGAGGATATTGACGATGAACTGGTTCGCGCCGAACAGGCGCAATTGCTGCGCCGAGAGGTACGACAGCACGATGCCGATCAGAAACGCGACGAGCGCCGTGATCGGCAGCGCGCGCGCGCCGGCGTTGTAGATGTTCGCCGAAATCTCGATCCACGGCGTGACCCTGGGCTTGCGCACCACGAGCAGCAGATCGAGGATCACGCGGCCGAACATGGCGATGCCGCCGTACAGGTGGTCGAAGAACGAGAAAATCGCGAGCCCGAGCTGGGTGACCGGATCGATGCGCACGATGCGCTCCGCCGGCTCGCGCACGGAGTCGAGCAGCGCGATGCGCTCGAAGATGTCGCGCTGCGTTTGCGTGAGGTCGACGAGGTCGGTGGGCAGCTTGTGGCCCCAGACGCGCCAGAGCGCCTGGCCGCCTACGTGGTCCATGCGCTCCACGCCCGAGAGGTCCCATTCGCCGATGCGCTCTTCGGCGAGCGCACGCAGACGGCGCGCGGCGCCGCCCTGATCGCGGTCGCGCGCGAGCGCGAGCGCTGTCCACTGGCCAGACAGGCGCACGGTCTTTCCGTGGGTGCCGGCCGAGACTTCAAGGCCGGGCGGCGTGTCTTGATTCAAGGGTAAGCACTCGACGGACGGGGTGAGCAAACATTGTAGCGAACGCGCCCCGTTTCGTCGGTCCGAAAGCGCACGGTTGGCTTTCAGACACGAGGCGAACTGTGGGCAACCCTCTGGATAACTTGTGGACTGCCTGTGGGCGGCCTGTGAATTGCCCAAAGATTAGGCAAATTGCGCGGAAATCGGCGTGGTGATTGTCAGCTTCCGATCCCTTCGGGCACCTTCGACCCTGTGGACGATTCCGTGGATAACCTGTGGGCCGCCTGTGGGTGGCATGTGGATTGCCCACATTTCGGGTCGAAACCAGCGTGGCGGGCTGCTACCCGCGCCCCAGCCACTACAATATGAGACATGAACGCGACGCCCCCCACCCCCGAGACTCCGAGCGCCGGCGACTGGCGCATCGACCGCAACCGCGCGATCACGTTGTTCGGCCCGGCCGCACACGACTGGCCCATCGAGATCGTCGAGGAAACCGGCTCGACCAACGCCGACCTCATGGCGCGCCTGAAGGCGCTGCCGCAACAGCGCGACGCGCTCGCCCGCCCGATCGTGCGCGTGGCCTATCTGCAGACGGCCGGCCGGGGCCGGCGCGGCCGCACCTGGGTCGCGCAGCCCGGCGACGCGCTGCTGTTCTCGATCGGCTGCGTGCTGCCGCGCCCCATCGAAGGGCTCGCGGGCTTGAGCCTCGCCGTCGGCTCGGCGCTGGTGGACGGCCTGCGTACGCTGCCCGTGACCGCGCCCGGACAAATCGCGCTCAAATGGCCCAACGACGTGCTGCTCGAAGGCGACAAGCTGGTGGGCATCCTCGTGGAGACCGCCTGGACCACCGCCGACGCCACGGCGGTCGTGATCGGCATCGGTACGAACGTGCGCGGCGAAGATGCGCTCGCCGCCAGCGTCGAGGCGCTCAACGCCGCGGGCGGCAGCGCGGCGGTCGTGCCCGGCACGACGCCCACGGCGCTGTCGCGCGCGTGGCCGAACGCCAACCTCACCGACACGCTCGCCGCCGAACTCAACGCGCTCGAAGCCGCGCTGCAACGCTTCGGCGCGGCGGGCTTTGCGCCCTTCCAGGCGCGCTGGAATGCGTGCCACGCGTACGCAGGCCGCGAGGTCGCCATCTACGAGCAAGGCAAGGAGCTGCTGCGCGGCACGGCGGCCGGCGTGGACGAGCGCGGCCAGTTGCTCCTCGATACGCCGGGCGGGCGCGAGACCGTCACGGCCGGCGACGTGTCGCTGCGGCTCGCGGACAGCGGTGCATGAGCCGCGGCCCCTTCCTCCTGATCGACGCAGGCAACAGCCGGATCAAATGGGCGCTCGTCGCGCCAGACGGGTCGCGCCTGCACGCGGGAACGATGGATCATGTGCGCGACGACGATGCGCAATCCACCAAGGCCGCACGCCAAACCGGAAGCGAAGACTGGGCGACGCTGCCCCGGCCCGCCGGCGCGTGGATCTCGAACGTCGCGGGCGCGGCAGTCGGCGAACGCCTCGGCGCGCTGGTGGAGGCGCACTGGCCCGGCCTCTCGCGCACCGTGGTGCGGGCCTGCGCGCAGCAGTGCGGCGTGACGAACAGCTATGCCACGCCCGACGCGCTCGGCAGCGACCGCTGGGCCGGCATGATCGGCGCGCACGCCGCGTATCCGGACGAGCCGCTCCTGATCGCGACATTCGGCACGGCCACCACGCTCGAAGCGCTGCGCGCCGACGGCACGTTCGTCGGCGGCATGATCGCGCCCGGTTTCACGCTCATGATGCGCTCGCTCGGCGAGCACACCGCGCAACTGCCCGTGGTCGCCGGCGGCATGGCGAATGCTGCTCACCCCGGCATCGCCTTCGCCACCGACACGCGAAGCTCGATCTCGGCGGGCTGTGCGCTCGCGCAGGCCGCGCTCATCGAGCGCGCCTGGGCCGATCTGCAGGATGCGTGGAGGATGCCGGTGCGGCTCGTGGTGAGCGGCGGCGCGGCGGCCGAAGTGACAGCGGCGCTCAAGGTGCCGCATACTCGCCACGATGCACTGGTGCTGTCGGGCCTCGCGCTCATCGCGGCGCAGTCCTGAGACGCGCGCGGCCCACGCGCCGCCCACATCTGGCCCTGAACCTGAACGAACGATTTCGAAGGAGCTTCACACGATGCTGCGCTGGCTGATCGCCATTCTGATTCTCGCCAACGGGCTGGCCTTTGCCGCCATTGGCGGCGTGTTCGGCCCGACGCCCTCGTCGGGTACGCGCGAAACCCAGCACCTGAACCGGCAGATCCACCCCGAGCGGCTGGTTGTGAAGGCAATCCGGCCCTCCGAGTCGGCCGACGTGCCGACCGTCGGCGGCCCGGTGGCGGATCCGTCGGTGCAGGCGTCGACCCTCACGCAGTAAGCCACGCTTCAAACGCAACCGGCCGCAGGCTGGGCACGCCCAAACCTTGGGCGGCCCGGCCTGCGGCCGGTTTTGCATCGTCCGCCGCACGGTGCGGACGGTCGTCAGAACTTACTTCGATCCTTCCTGCGCGCGCACTTTCTGCAGCAGCTTCGTCGTGGAGCGGTCGTGCTCGAAAGCGATCGCGAGCGCCCGGCCGCCCCAGCCGCGCACCAGCGCCGACTCGGGCAGCGCGTCCATGTCGTAGTCGCCGCCCTTCACGAGAATATCGGGGCGCAAGGCCCCGATCAGCTCGACGGGCGTCTGCTCGCCGAACTGCACGACCCAGTCCACGCTCTCCAGCGCCGCCAGCAGCGCCATGCGGTCGTTCTCGTTGTTGATGGGGCGGTCGTCGCCCTTGCCGAGCATCTTCACCGAAGCGTCGCTGTTCACGCCGACGATCAGCGTGGCGCCCAGCGCCTTCGCATCGGCGAGATAGGTGACGTGTCCGCGGTGCAGGATGTCGAAGACGCCATTGGTGAACACCACCGGGCCGGGCAGCGAGGCGCGCAGTTGCGCGAGCGCCTCGCGGGTCATGATCTTGCGTTCGAAGGAAGCGGGCATGGAATGAGGCTCGGATAAAAAATGGGCGCGGATCGCATCGGGCAAGCCGCATGGGTCAAGCCGCATGGGGCAAGCCGTTGAGACGCGCGCCAATGAAAACGGCCCGTCACGCGAGAAGCGCTTCGGGCCGTCCCGGTCGCGGCGCGCCACCAGGCACGCACGCGAGATGTCCCGGCGCGTCAGGCCGGCAGTTGCGTGCCTTGCTCGGCTTGCAGGCGCTGCACTACTTCCTTGCGATAGCGGTTCAGCTCCTGTGCCGTGGTGAACGTGCGCTCGAACAGGATCGAGAGGTTGTGCAGAATGCGCTCGATCACCTTCTTTTCCCAGCCGTCGTCGAAGCGGATCTGCTCGTCGAGCCAGCGCTCGAGCCATTCCGGGTCGGGCAGGCGCGACTGCACGGTGTCGCGCGGGAACAGCGCCTGGTTCACGTGCAGGTTCGTGGGGTGCAGCGGCTTTTCGGTGCGGCGCGCCGAAGCCATCAGCACGCCGATCTTTGCAAACGCCGCACGCGCGACGTCGCCGAAATTGTTGAGCGCCTTCTTCATGTAACGCAGATAAGCGCCGCCGTGACGCGCTTCGTCGCGCGAAATCGTTTCGTAGATGGCCTTGATGACCGGCTCCGTGTGCCATTCGGCGGCACGGCGATACCAGTGGTTCAGGCGGATTTCGCCGCAGAAGTGCAGCATGAGCGTTTCGAGCGGCGGCGCCGGATCGAACTCGAAGCGCACGGCGTGCAGCTCTTCTTCGGTCGGCACCATTTCCGGCTTGAAGCGGCGCAGGTATTCCATGAGCACGAGCGAATGCTTTTGCTCCTCGAAGAACCACACGCTCATGAACGCCGAAAAGTCGCTGTCGTGATGGTTGTCGCGCAGGAACATTTCCGTGGCCGGCAGCGCCGACCATTCGGTGATCGCGTTCATCTTGATGGTCGCGGCCTGCTCATCGGTAAGGAGCGACGCATCGAACTTGTCCCAGGGAATGTCCTTTTCCATGTCCCATCGGACCGATTCGAGCGATTTGTAAAGTTCCGGATAAAGCATCGTGTTCATAGTCCCGCCCCTGATCTGCGCAAAACGCGCGCATGACGAATTCGTAGCGTGCCGCGTGCCCGCATACAACGCGGCCGCGCAGGCAAAAAGCATTTAATTTTACGCGGTATCCGGCCCTCTGGACGCAATCGCAGACCGGCGAACGCAACACGCGTTGCCCCACGACAATCCAGCCAACCGGAATGAAGGCGCCGTCGTGGATTCTGGGTAGCTGCTCCGTTCCTCGAACCCGGCCGCCTGATACCGCTGATCACCACCGATACCCGCGAGGCGTGCAAGCCATCGCCGCGGGCCTTTGCGACACAATGCCGCACTCTAGCACCCCACGTCGACGTCCTTTTGACACACCTCGCTGGCTGATTTTTCAATGGGCAAACAGCCCGCCCGTCAAGGCCGTGGAACCTGCGCGGCGAAGCGCCGCAACGCCGCCCGCAACTCCCACAAATGACCAGAAAAACCTTACACAATAATAGCATGCCGGTGTTTCAGTTCCGCCGCGCCCCAAAATCGGTGCTCGCGCCGTCTGTCGGAGCTTTGAGCCAAGTCAAAAGAACATCGCCTTGCGCGAGCGTGTCGCGGTAACCCAGCTCGATCAACGCCGTGACGGCGAGGGCGTAGAGCAGCCGCTCATCGAGCATCTGCTCGATGCGATGGAAATTGAGCGCGTGCGGGAGCATCCGCGCGAGCGGCGTGCTGTCGAACAAGGTGCGCGGCGCAGCGTGCGCGCCGTGCGCGAACTGGTCGGCGTGGCTGGCGATCGAAGTGACATTGATCGCGCCCGCCGAGGTGCCGCAAATCACCGTGAAGGGCATGGCGCGGCGCGCCGGCGCGGCCTGGCCGGCCAGTTCGGCAAGCGCGCGCAAGGCGCCGGCCTGGTAGGCCGCCCGCGCGCCGCCGCCCATCATCACGAGCGCAAGCCGCATGATGCCGACGCTCCCCGTTGCTGGTTTCGCTTTTGTCCCGCAGTCGGCCTTCTGTTGCCTTGCTGTTGCGTCCGTCCCGTGCGACGGTTCTTCGTGACGTGACGCGGCGCGCCCTATTCCGGCTGCGCCGGCGCCTTCTTCGCGCCGCGCGGCGCGCTGCGGCCCGCGCCGCCGCTGTTGCCATTGCCGTTGCTGGCGTTGCCGGTGTTGCTGCTCCGCTTGGCGGTGCTGCTGCGTTTGGCCGTGGCGGCTTCGGTCTTCGCCTGCGCCTCGTTCACCGCTTCCGCCGCCGCTTGCGCGGCCTGCGCCGCGGCCGCGGGCTGCGCCATCGCGAATTGCGCGAGCTGGTTGAACTGCGCCTGCACGAGATTCCACCACGAAGCGGCGTCGAAACCCGGCGGCGCGGCAGCCGCACCCTCGGACGCAGCGCCTGCGTTCGCGGCCTCCGGTTCGGCGGCCCGCTCGCGTGCGGCGCCCGCTCTCGGCGCTTCGGATTCGGCGTGCGTCGGGGTCATCTGCGCCTGCGCGAACGCGCTGAACGCACGCAGCGTGGTGAGCGTGGCGCGCTGTACCTCGAGCGCCTGGATGGCGGATTGCAACATGCCGAGATTGAGTTTGAGCCACTGCTCGACGGCGCGCAGATCGGTAATGCGCTTGTCGAGCTCCTCGATGTTGGTGAGCGGCGTCATCATGTCTGTCATCATCGAAAGCGGCGGGCCAAAGGCTTGCGCCACGCCCGGTTCGCCGCCCGGAAACGCGCCGCCGAACGGCGTGAGGCGCATCATCCCCCACATCTGGTCGAGCATTTCGGCGGGCGGAAAGCCTGGAAAACCCGGGAACGGCGGCATGGTGCCTGCTGAGTCGGTCATGCGGTACTCCCTCGCATAGATAGGTGGTCAAATGCGCGCGCGTGGGCGGCTCGAAACGATCTCTTCGATGATAGCGCGCGTAAAAGCAGAAATCGGCACAAAGCACGAACCAAAATGCGTCAGAACGGATCGCCGCCCGGAAACTGCGGCGCGCGCCGCTCGCGCAGCGACTGCACGCCCTCGCGCACGTCGGGTCCCGCGAAGCCCATGAATTCGAGCGCAAGCGACGTGTCGAAGTTCGGCCCCGCCATGCGCAGCCAGTTGTTGAGCGCGTACTTGGTCCAGCGCACCGCGGTTTGCGAACCGTTGGCGAGGCGCTTCGCCACTTCGAACGCCTTCGGCAGCAGGTCGTTCTCGCCCACGGCGAGCGAGACGAGGCCGATGCGCTCCGCCTCCTCGCCGCTCACCGGCTCGCACAGCAGCAGGTAGTACTTCGCCTTCGCCATGCCGCACAACAGCGGCCAGACGATCGCCGCGTGGTCCCCCGCCGCGACGCCCAGGCGCGTATGGCCATCGATGATGCGCGCCGTTTTGGTGGCGATGGAAATGTCGGCCAGCAGTCCCGCGACGAGCCCCGCGCCCACCGCCGGACCGTGCATGGCCGAGACGATCGGCTTGCCGCAATTGATCACGTTGTAGACGAGGTCGCGCGCCTCGCGCCACACGCGCGCGCGCACGTCGAAATGCGTGGCCATGTCCTCGACGAGCTGCAGGTCGCCGCCCGCCGAAAAGCCCTTGCCCTCGCCGCGAATCACGGCGACGCGCGCGTCGGGATCGCGGTCCACGTCGCGCCAGATCTCGGCGAGTTCGCGGTGCATGTTGGCGTCGGCGGTCGCGAGACTGCTCTTGTTCGTGCCCTCGCCGCTCATCACGATCTCGACGATGCCGTGCTCGTGCCGCCGCACGCGCAGCGCGTGATAGCGGGCGTAAAAAGGATCGTTCATGGGCGGACCTCCTTTGCTTCGCATTGCTGATTACGTAAATGCGCTGGCAGTGCGCCTCGTCAATGCGGCTGATATGCCCACTTGCCATCGCGGATCTCGACCATCACGCGTGCTCGCGCGTCGAGGCCGAGGTGATCGGTGGCGCTCATGTTGACGACGCCATTGGTGTCATGCTGCCCGTGCGTCGCTTCGAGTGCGTCGCGCAGCGCGTGGCGAAACGCGGGCGTGCCGGGCGCAGCCGACTTGAGCGCAACGGGTATCGCGTTCTGCAGCAAGAGCCCCGCGTCCCACGTATATGCGCCGAACGCCGACACGGTGCCCGCGCCGTTGCGTGTCTCGTAACGCGAAATATAGTCGAGCGCGTGGCGCCGGCCGGGCTGGTCCTCGGGCAACTGCGCGGCCACGAGCACCGGGCTTGCGGGCAGGAAGGTGCCGTTGCAGTCGGCGCCGCACACGCGCAGGAAGTCGCGGTTGCCCACGCCGTGGTTGTGATAGACGACGCCCTTGTAGCCGCGCTCCCTGAGCGCCTTGGGCGGCAGCGCGGCGGGCGTGCCGGCCGCGCCCACCACGACGGCATCGGGGTGCGCCGCGACGATCTTGAGCACCTGCCCCGTCACGCCCGGATCGGTGCGATTGAAGCGCTCGTTCGCGACGAGCTTGATGTCGTGCTGCTGCGCGGCCTTCGCGATCTCGGCATAGAAGGTCTCGCCGAGCGCGTCGGCCTGGCCGATATAGGCGAGCGTCTTCACGTTGTGCGCGGCTGCGTGATCCATGATCGCGCCGGCCATCATCGCGTCGGTTTGCGGCGTCTTGAACATCCAGTGGCGCTTGTCGTCGACGGGCTCGATGATCTTCGCCGACGACGCGAGCGAGATGGTGGGCGTCTCGCCCTGCGCGATCACGTCGAGCATCGCGAGCGAGTTCGGTGTGATCGACGAGCCGATGATCGCATCGACGTGCTGTTCGTCGATGAGCTTCTTCGTGTCCTGCACGGCCTGGGTCGTGTCGGAGGCGTCGTCGAGCACGATGTACTGGACTTTCTGGCCCGCGATCTCGGTGGGGAACATCGCGGCGGTATCGCGCGCGGGAATGCCGAGCGAGGCGGCCGGGCCCGTGAGCGAAAGCACGAGGCCGATCTTGACCTGCGCGAGCGCTAGCGTGGGCGCACAGATGCTGAAAAGCAGGGCGATGCGTACAGCAAGACGGCTGGGGCGAGAAGCGTTCACGGTGTCTCCTTGTCGTTTTACGTTCGGATGCTGCGTGCTTCTACGGCTCGTACCTTGACTGGTCTGCCCGATGCCCTCGCAGAAAAAGGGCGTTCGCCAGTGTAGCCGCACGCGTGGCGCGCGGCATCCGGCGAAACCCTTCAGCGTTTGTGTGTCACTGCTCGCCGTGCAGCGACGCCACAGCCTGATCGATCGCGCCGAAAATCGACTTGCCCGCTTCGTCGAGCATCTCGATCTTCACGCTGTCGCCGAACTTCATGAATTCGGTGCTCGCCTGCCCGCTTTCGATCATTTCGAGGCAGCGCTTCTCGGCAATGCAGCAGTAGCCGCGCTTTGCATCCTTGTTCGAGACCGTGCCCGAACCCACGATGGCGCCCGCGCGCAGATTGCGCGTCTTCGCGGCGTGCGCGATCAGCTGGCCGAAGTGGAACACCATGTCCGTGCCGGCATCGGGCTGGCCGACCTTCCTGCCGTTCCAGTGCACGATAAGCGGCAGGTGCACGCGCCCTCCGCGCCAGTGCTCGCCGAGCTCGTCGGGCGTGACCATCACCGGCGCGAATGCGCTGGCCGGCTTGCTCTGGAAAAAGCCGAAGCCCTTCGCGAGTTCCGCGGGAATGAGATTGCGCAGCGAGACGTCGTTGACGAGCGTGACAAGGCGCACGGCCCGCAGCGCCTCGTCGGGGCTCGCGCCCATCGGCACGTCGCCGGTCACGACGGCCACTTCGGCCTCGAAGTCGATGCCGAACGCCTCGGACGCGCACACGATGTCGTCGCACGGCCCGATGAAGTCGTCGCTGCCGCCCTGGTACATGAGCGGGTCGGTCCAGAATTCGGCGGGCATCTCGGCGCCGCGCGCGCGCCGCACGAGTTCGACGTGATTCACGTACGACGAGCCATCTGCCCATTGGTACGCACGCGGCAGCGGCGCCATGCAATCGCGCGCGTCGAAGCTGAACGCGTTGCGCGCGCGCCCGTAGTTGAGCGCGTCGTACAGCTCGGCGAGCTGCGGCGCGTAGAAGCGCCAGTCGTCGAGCACGCGCTGCAGCGTGGGTGCGATCGCGTCGGCGATGGCGGCGCTGCGCAGGTCGCGGGAAACGACGATCAGCTGGCCGTCGCGGGTGCCGTCCTTCAGCGTGGCAAGTTTCATGGAATCAGACGTGAGTGACGATAAGGGAAATGTATTCTACGATGGTGAATCGGCGGGCCCCAAGCGGGCGCGCCACATGCCCTCAGTCGCCGTACGTTTGAACACCACAACGCATCCATGCCGCCAACCGTCCGATCCGCCTCGCCGCGCGCGAGCGCCCCAGACGCCACGAACGCCGACGATCTCGCCGACACCCTCGACACCGCCGACGCTGCGGAAGGCGCCGAAGCCGGCGAAGAAAAACTGCGCTCGGGCATCCAGTCGATCGAAGTGGGTTTTCGCCTGCTCGAAGTGCTCACCAGCGAGCCGCGCGCGATGATGCTGCGCGACCTCGCGCAGCGCGCGGGCATGAGCCCGGCGAAGGCGCACCGCTATCTCGTGAGCTTCATGCGCCTCGGCGTGGTCGCGCAGGACCCGCTCTCGGGGCGCTACGAACTGGGCGGCTTCGCGTTGCAGCTCGGACTCGCGCGCCTCGCGCGCGTGGACGGCGTCAAGCTCGCGCGCCTCGCGCTCACCGAATTGCGCGACACGCTCGACATCACCGTGGGCATCGCCGTGTGGGGCAACCAGGGGCCGACCGTCGTGCACTGGCTGGAGTCGAGCCACCCCGCGAAAGCATCGCTCAAGCTCGGCGACGTCATGCCGATGCTCAGTTCCGCCACCGGCCTGCTGTTCGCCGCCTACCTGCCGCGCAGCAAGACCGCCCCGATGATCGAGCGCGAACTCGCGGGCGCGCAGCACTACTCGTACGGCTCGACGCCGCGTACGGCCGAAGCGCTCGAACTGGCGCTCGCCGAAGTTCGCGAGCATGGTGCAGCCCGCGTGGAGGGCATGTTGCTGCCGACCATCCACGCGTTCTGCACGCCTGTCTTCGACGCGAGCGGCGAACTCGCGCTCGGGCTCATCGCGCTCGGTCACGAAGGCGCGTTCGATATCGCCTGGAACGGCGCCGTGGACACCGCGCTGCGCGCATGCGCCGAAAAATTGTCGTACGAATTGGGGTACAGTCCAACGCCGCGCTGAGGGCTGTATGTCTGGGCCGGCACACATGTGACCCCGCTCGTGCGCGTCCGCGTTTCTGCAGGCACCCGGCGGGTTGTGTCACATTAACGTACGACCGATACCGACCCACGAACCACCGATGTCCACTCCCGCCGCCCCGCGCGAGGCACGCCGCCTCGACACCGACTCACGCACGCCGCAGCGCTTGCGCGCGTGGCGCTGGGTCGGTGTGTTCGTCGCGGTCACGGCGCTGCATTGGCTCGCGGCCGAATGGTTCGAGCGGCATCACGGCGCGCCGCCGCCTGTCGCGCATGTGCGTGTGCCGGTGCAAGTGGCGCTGCTCAAACCCGAGCGCATCGAGCGCGAGGCCAAGCCCGCGGGCCCCGCGGCGGCGCCCGCGCATGCCGCGCCCAAACCGGCGCCCAGGCCCGCCGAGCCGCATACGCTGCACGCGGTGACGCCGCCCAAACCGCATCCCAAAGCGCCGGCCTCGCCGCCGGATACGCAGGCGGCGTCCGCGCCCGCAGCCGCATCGCCAGCCAGCGCGAGCGCCGCCGGCACCAGCGGGACAGCCAGCACTGCGCCGGGCAACGGCAAGCAGCCTTCGGCGCAAGCCACGCAGGCCTCGCATGGACTGAAGTTTTCGGTGCCCCCATCGGGCGAGCTGCAGTACGACACCTTCTATAACGGCGTGCGCAATCAGCCCGGCACGATCCACTGGTCGAGCGACGGGCAGCGCTACGAGATGATCGTGCGTGTGCCGCTGCCCTTCGTCGGCGAGTTCAGCTGGACGAGCAAGGGCCGCGTGGACGCCTTCGGCCTCGCGCCCGATCAGTACATCGAAAAGCGCGGCCATCGTCCTTCGGACGTGACGGTTTTCAACCGCACCGACAACCAGATCGTGTTCACGCGCACACCCAATTCGCTTGCGCTGCCCGATGGCGCGCAGGACCGCTTCAGCATGGTGATGCAGCTCGCGAGCCTCGTGCGCGGCGACCCCGATGCGTACAAGCCCGGCGTCACGCGCGAGTTCTATGTCGCGGACAACGACAGCGGCGAGACCTGGCCCATCACCACGATCGGCGACGAAACCGTGAGCACGGATCATGGCTACGTCACGGCGCGCCACTTCATGCGTCTGCCGCGCCGCGAGGGCGACAAGCGGCGCATCGACGTGTGGCTCACGCAGTCGCTCGGCTGGTTGCCCGTGCGCCTCGTGCAAACCGAACCGAATGGCAACCAGTTCGAACTGGTGTGGCGTGGCGCGCTCACGGTGCCGGACACATCGAACGCGCCCGCGCCGGCGCCCGACTCCGCAGCGGCCGCGACCGCCACGACGCCCGGCGCCGCATCCGACACAACCTCGGCACAATCCGCAACGCCGGAAGCGGCGCCGGCTTCTGCGCCCGCTGCGTCGCAACCGCAACCGCAACCGTCGGCGCAGCCGGCGCCGCCCGCCAATATGCAGACAGAAACGCCAGCCGAAGCACCGCCGCCACCGTCCACCGGCGACGCGCCACCGTCGCCCGCTTCGCCGGGCCCGGCGCCCGAGCATCCCTGAGCGCGCAAGCGCACGCAGCGCGCGATCCGAACGGCCCGCTTCGCAACACAAATTCGCGGAATAGCGCATACTGGACTCGAGCCATGCGTCAAGGATCGCAAGGCATCGCGCGCAGCACGAAGGGCCAAAGAACAAGCAGACGAAACACGGCAGCACGACACGGCGCGCAGACAACGGACCAGCGAACGGACCAACAAACGGACCAGCACGAACAAACCGATACAACGCTGCACAAGACGGACAAAATCGGCACGGCACAATAAACAGCGCAGCAAACAGGGACGCGACACACAAGCTAACGAACATCGCATCGCGCATCGTCTGCGCGCTCCAGGCGCGCGGATTGCTCCACCAGCATCGCGTGCATGCAGTACCTCGCAAACGGCTTGACTCCCAGCCTGGAAGGCGAAGGAGGAACCCATGCAAGTGACTGTCAACGGCATCGATACGCACTATGTCTTCGACGACAGGAGCGGTGGGCCCGCGCTGGCGTTCATTCACCAACTGGGCGGCGACCTTGGCGTGTGGGACACGCTCGCCGGACATTTCCGCCATCGCCACAGCGTGCTGCGCTATGACGTGCGCGGCCACGGCGCGAGCGCCGTCGCGAGCGAGCCCTTCGGCTTCGCAGATCTCGCCGCCGACCTCGATGCGCTTTTCGACGCCACTGGCATCGAGCATGCGCATCTCGTCGGTATGTCGATGGGCGGCATGATCGCGCAGCAGTTCGCGCTCGATTATCCGGAACGCGTGACGACGCTCACGCTTTGCGACACCGCGAGCCATACGCCGCTACAAGCACGCGAAACATGGAATGATCGCGCCGCCACAGTACGCAACGAGGGTCTCGGGGCGCTCGTCGACGCGACGATGGCACGCTGGTTCACCGCCGACTTCCGGCACGCGCATGCGCCGACTGTCGAGCGCATTTGTGACGTTTTATTACGGACCCCTTCAGAAGGCTATGCGATGGCCTGCGAGGCGCTACGCGATTTCGACGTGCACAAGAGGCTCGCGCAACTGCGCGTGCCGACGCTCGCAGTCGCGGGCCGCCACGACAGCGGCACGCCGATGGCCATGACGCAGGCCCTTGCAAGCGCGATAGAAGGGTCGCATTTCGTGGTGCTCGATGCCGCGCATCTGGCCCCGGTAGAGGAGTCGCACCGTTTCACCGCTTTGCTAGAAACGTTTCTCAAGCAGTTGGTCTAAGTAGTTCGAAGTAAAAGCATCATGGCAGTGGCAGCAGACACAGTTGAGAAGTGAAGTAAAAAGGGAGAGCAGTCCACATAAGAGGTGATGCGGGACCCACCCCTTGAATTCCAGAACGAACGCTCCATGTATTGACCTGAGAAGGTCAGGGAGCACAGGAAAAAGGAGTGTCGCCATGCAAATGATCTACAACAGTCCCAACTATTGCGTCGTCGAGTTCCCACCGCAGGACGGCCACAGCGCGATGCGCGCAGGCGGCTACGAGATCGTCGACAAAAACGCGCGCCGCGAGATCTTCATCGACGGCGTGATGGCGGCACGTTTTCGCGAAGACGTGCAAAAGCTGATGGACGAAGACCAGTCGCTCGACGAAGTCGACGAATTCCTCGGACAGTTCGACAGCCTCATGCAGCAACCCGTCGTGCTTCACTGACGCTAGCGCACCCCGCGGCACTCAACGCGCAGCGTCCTTCACACGAAACCCCGTCCGGCTTGCCGGGCGGGGTTTTCTTTTGGCCGTCCGGCGCGCGCCACAGCGGTTGCCGGCACGCGACGCCGCCCGCAGCGGCGGGTTGCCGCAGCGGCTACAATGTGGAGTTTCCCAGTTCAACCGGCACCACGCCCGCTCGCGATCCATGAACCAGCCCGCAGCCCTTGCCTCGCGCCCCGCCGGGGACGCCAAATACACGCGCGGCGCAGCGCTTCCCGCGCTGCTCGCCTCGCGCATCGTGATCCTCGACGGCGCGATGGGCACGATGATCCAGCGCTACAAGCTCGACGAAGCCGCCTATCGAGGTAAAGGCGGCGTCGAACGCTTCAAGGACTACCCGCGCGATATCAAGGGCAACAACGAACTGCTCTCGCTCACGCAGCCGCAGATCATCAGCGAGATTCACGAGCAGTATCTCGCGGCGGGCGCGGACATCATCGAGACCAACACGTTCGGCGCGACCACGGTGGCCCAGGACGACTACGGCATGGGCGATCTCGCCATCGAGATGAACGTCGAGTCGGCGAAGCTCGCGCGCGCCGCGTGCGAAAAGTATTCGACGCCGGACAAGCCGCGCTTCGCCGCGGGCGCGATCGGGCCGACGCCGAAAACGGCGAGCATCTCGCCCGACGTGAACGATCCGGGCGCGCGCAACGTGACGTTCGAAGAGCTGCGCCATGCGTACTACGAGCAGGCGAAGGCGCTCATGGACGGCGGCTGCGACCTGTTCCTCGTCGAGACGATCTTCGACACGCTCAACGCCAAGGCCGCCCTGTTCGCGCTCGACCAGCTCTTCGAAGACACGGGCGAGAATCTGCCGATCATGATCTCGGGCACTGTCACCGACGCCTCGGGCCGCATTCTCTCGGGCCAGACCGTCGAAGCGTTCTGGAACTCGCTGCGCCACGCGAAGCCGCTCACGTTCGGCCTCAACTGCGCGCTGGGCGCGGCGCTCATGCGCCCGTACATCGCCGAGCTTGCGAAGCTCTGCGACACCTACGTCTCGTGCTACCCGAACGCGGGCCTGCCGAACCCGATGAGCGACACGGGCTTCGACGAAACGCCCGCCGATACCTCGGCACTGCTCAAGGAATTCGCGAGCGCCGGCCTCGTGAACGTGGCGGGCGGCTGCTGCGGCACGACGCCCGAGCACATCGCGGCCATCGCCAGGGCACTCGCTGAGATCAAGCCGCGCCGCTGGCCCGGCCAGTATCGCGACGCCGCCTGACGCCACATTCGATCGCCGCTTCCGAGTCCCGCTCCCACACCCTACGATCCGGTCCCACGCCATGACTGACCATACCCTGCGCCTTTCCGGCCTCGAACCCTTCAACGTGACGGAAGGCACGCTGTTCATCAACGTGGGCGAGCGCACCAACGTGACCGGCTCGAAGGCCTTCGCGCGGATGATTCTCAACGGCCAGTTCGACGAGGCGCTCGCGGTGGCGCGCCAGCAGGTCGAAAACGGCGCGCAGGTCATCGACGTCAACATGGACGAAGCCATGCTCGACTCGAAGGCGGCGATGGTGCGCTTCATGAACCTGATCGCCTCCGAGCCCGACATCGCGCGCGTGCCGATCATGATCGACTCGTCGAAGTGGGACGTGATCGAGGCGGGCCTGCAGTGCGTGCAGGGCAAGGCCATCGTCAACTCGATCTCGCTCAAGGAAGGCAAGGAGCAGTTCGTGCATCACGCGAAGCTGATTCGCCGCTACGGCGCGGCGAGCGTGGTGATGGCGTTCGACGAGCAGGGCCAGGCCGACACGTTCGCGCGCAAGACCGAGATCTGCAAGCGCTCCTACGACATCCTCGTAAACGAAGTCGGCTTCCCGCCCGAGGACATCATCTTCGACCCGAACATCTTCGCGGTGGCCACGGGCATCGAGGAGCACAACAACTACGCGGTGGACTTCATCAACGCCACGCGCTGGATCAAGCAGAACCTGCCCTTCGCGAAGATCAGCGGCGGCGTGTCGAACGTGTCGTTCTCGTTCCGCGGCAACGACCCGGTGCGCGAGGCAATCCACACCGTGTTCCTCTACCACGCCATTCAGGCGGGCATGGACATGGGCATCGTCAACGCGGGCCAGCTCGGCGTGTACGCCGACCTCGACGCCGAGCTGCGCGAGCGCGTGGAAGACGTGGTGCTCAACCGCCGCGCCGACGGCACCGACCGTCTGCTCGAAATCGCCGACAAGTTCAAGACCGGCGCCGCGAAGAAGGAAGAGAACCTCGAGTGGCGCAACCAGGCCGTGGAAAAGCGTCTTGCGCATGCACTCGTGCACGGCATCACGAACTTCATTGTCGAGGACACCGAAGAAGCGCGCGAGAAGATCATGGGCGGCGGCGGCCGGCCGATCAACGTGATCGAAGGCCCGCTCATGGACGGCATGAACATCGTCGGCGACCTGTTCGGCCAGGGCAAGATGTTCCTCCCGCAGGTCGTGAAATCGGCGCGCGTGATGAAGCAGGCCGTGGCGCACCTGATTCCGTTCATCGAGGAAGAAAAGCGCCTGCTCGCCGAATCGGGCGCCGACGTGCGCGCGAAGGGCAAGATCGTCATCGCGACCGTGAAGGGCGACGTGCACGACATCGGCAAGAACATCGTCTCGGTGGTGCTCCAGTGCAATAACTTCGAAGTGGTCAACATGGGCGTGATGGTCCCGTGCAACGAGATCCTCGCGAAGGCCAAGGTCGAAGGCGCGGATATCGTCGGCCTCTCGGGGCTCATTACGCCGTCGCTCGAGGAAATGGCGTACGTTGCGAGCGAAATGCAGCGCGACGACTACTTCCGCATCAAGAAGATTCCGCTCTTGATCGGCGGCGCGACCACCTCGCGTGTGCATACGGCCGTGAAGATTGCGCCGCACTACGAAGGTCCGGTCGTGTACGTGCCGGACGCTTCGCGTTCGGTGTCGGTCGCGTCGAGCCTGCTTTCCGATGAAGGTGCAGCGAAGTACCTCGACGAACTCAAGGCCGACTACGAGCGCATTCGCGACCAGCACGCCAACAAGAAGGCCACGCCGCTCGTGACGCTCGAAGAAGCGCGCGCGAACAAGACGAAGATCGACTGGGCGAACTTCCAGCCCGTGAAGCCGAAGTTCATCGGCCGCCGCCTGTTCAAGAACTTCGACTTGAACGAACTCGCGCATTACATCGACTGGGGTCCGTTCTTCCAGACGTGGGATCTCGCCGGTCCCTATCCGCAGATCCTCAACGACGAGATCGTGGGCGAGTCGGCGCGCCGCGTGTTTTCCGACGCGAAGTCGATGCTTTCGCGCCTGATTCAGGGCCGCTGGCTGCAGGCCAACGGCGTGATCGCACTGCTGCCCGCGAACACGGTGAACGACGACGACATCGAGATCTACACCGACGAGTCGCGCAGCGAAGTCGCGCTCACGTGGCGCAACCTGCGCCAGCAGTCGGTGCGCCCCGTGGTGGACGGCGTGATGCGTCCGAACCGCTCGCTCGCCGACTTCATCGCGCCGAAGGACTCGGGCGTGGCGGACTATATCGGCATGTTCGCGGTGACCGCGGGCATTGGCGTGGACGTGAAGGAAGCGCAGTTCGAGAAGGACCACGACGACTACAGCGCGATCATGCTCAAGGCGCTCGCGGACCGCTTCGCGGAAGCGTTCGCCGAAGCGTTGCACGCACGCGTGCGCCGCGACCTGTGGGGCTATGCGGCGAGCGAAACGCTCGACAACGACGCGCTGATCGCCGAAAAGTACGCGGGCATTCGCCCCGCGCCCGGCTACCCGGCCTGCCCGGATCACCTCGTGAAGCGCGACATGTTCGACTTCCTGCAGGCGGGCGAGGTGGGCATGAGCGTGACGGAATCGCTCGCCATGCTGCCGGCCGCGAGCGTGTCGGGCTTCTATCTCGCGCACCCGGACAGCACCTATTTCTCGGTGGGCAAGATCGGCCAGGACCAGCTCGCCGACTATGCAAAGCGTATGTCGCTCTCCGACGAAGACGCCCGCCGCGCACTCGCGCCGCAGCTCTAAGCCGCACGGCGCGCCGCCGCGGGCGGCGCGCTTTCTCCCGTCGCGCTACCCCCTGTTGTCGCCGCCCGACATACGCCATCCGGCAAGGTGAAGATTACGCGCGCGCGATTTTTCGGCTTTGTAAGATGGCCCGGCAAGACCCGGTATCACCTGCATGACACCCGGCCCCATGCGGCAACGCCGCGCCGGCTCGATCATCAGCAAATCCTTAAAACGCAAAATCGAAGCAACCTCGACGGAGAAATCGTATGAAGAAGCTGATGTTGATGTTGACCGCCTTCGGCGTCGCGGCGCTTGCGCAGCCGTCGTTCGCCCAGCCGGCCGCGCCGGAGCAGGCAAGCCCGGCGACGTCGTATTCGGCGCCCACCGAAAAGCACGTGAAGAAGCCGAAGAAAAAGAAGATGAAGCCGGAGGCTTCCGCTGCCGAACCGGCGGCCGCCAGCCAGTAAGGTGAGCCGACGGTGTACAAAAGCAAAGAGCCCGCAACATTGCGGGCTCTTTGCTTTTGGAACGTCGAATTGGCGGGCAGCCAGGCGCGACACCGCGCTCGCTGCCCAGTCACGTCGCGCAAGGACGTCAAACACGGGCCTCAGGCACGGACCTCAAATGCCCCACAAAACGTCGTTGTCTTCCTTCTTCGCGGCGCGCAGCATATCGAGGAAAGGAAAGGCGCGCTGCGCGAGGCCGACCGGCAGTTCGTGATGCATGTGGTCATCCTCGCCTTCGTGAAAGTGGCCTTCCTGCTCGTGGCGCTCTTTCTTGTCCGTGGCGATGGCCGCTTCGAGCTTGGTGATGGCGGTATCGAGTTCGTCGTGGGTAATCACGCCGCGCGGGCCAAGCCGCTTGCCGATGATGCCGAGAAGGTACTGTGCGAGGTTCTCCAGCATCGTGACGTCAGGCGCCGCGTGGCATTTAAAAGTAACCAGCATGTCTGTTCCCTTTATGATTTTTTGGATCTGCGCGTGACGTTCCGGCCTGCGAAGCCAGATGGGCCAAGGCGGTCCCTGTCGCGCTACCTCATTTCACATATTAGCACCTGCTAAAATCCCTCAGGACGGAATTACCCGCAGGGTGCGGCGCCCGGACGTTCTGGCGTCAGGTACGCCGCCACGCCGCCTGCCGCAACGAGGCCCCCCGTGCATTGGCGCATGGCAGGTGGCCCGCCGCGAGGCTGGCGCCCTTACCGTATTTGGCGGTCAGCGCCGGCAAGCCAGGGGCCATGCCCCCGGTTACGCCCCCAGGCGCCGGCCCCGCATCCCATTACCCGCACAGGACTTGCAACCAGCATGCTGCCCGCACAGAAACACACCCTGGAGACCCTGCTCGCGCAAGCCGTAGCCCAGGTGGCGAAGGCCACCGAAGGCGCGAGCGAAGCCGCATTCGTCGTGCCCGCGATCACGCTCGAGCGCCCGAAGGTCGCCGCCCACGGCGACGTCGCCTGCAACGTCGCGATGCAGCTCGCCAAGCCCATGCGCGCGAATCCGCGCCAGCTCGCCCAGCAGATCGTCGACACCGTGCTCGCCCAGCCCGAGGCCGCAGGCCTCGTCGAGGCGGCCGAAGTGGCCGGCCCCGGCTTCATCAACCTGCGTCTGACCGCCAGCGCCAAGCGTGCCGTGATCGGCGCCGTGTTCGAGCAGGGCGAGGCATTCGGCCGCTCGCAGCGCGAAGCCGGCAAGCACGTGCTCGTCGAATTCGTCTCCGCCAACCCCACGGGCCCGCTGCACGTGGGCCACGGCCGCCAGGCCGCACTCGGCGACGCCATCTCGAACGTGCTCGGCTCGCAGGGCTATGACGTGCACCGCGAGTTCTACTACAACGACGCGGGCGTGCAGATCGGCAACCTCGCCGTCTCCACCCAGGCACGCGCGCGCGGCTTCAAGCCCGGCGACGCGGAATGGCCGGAAGCGGCCTACAACGGCGAATACATCGCCGACATCGCGCGCGACTACCTTGCGGGCGAAACGGTCGCGGCCAAGGACGGCGAGCCCGTGACGGGCGAGAAGGACCCCGAGAACCTCGAAGCGATCCGCCGTTTCGCCGTGGCCTATCTGCGCCACGAGCAGGATCTCGACCTGCAGGCGTTCGGCGTGAAGTTCGACCGCTACTACCTCGAGTCGTCGCTGTACACGGAAGGCCGCGTCGAGAAGACCGTCGAGGCGCTGGTCGCGTCGGGACAGACCTACGAGCAGGAAGGCGCGCTGTGGCTCAAGACCACCGACTACGGCGACGACAAGGACCGCGTGATGCGCAAGTCCGACGGCACCTACACCTACTTCCTGCCCGATGTGGCCTACCACGTCACGAAGTGGGAGCGCGGCTTCACGAAGGTCATCAACATCCAGGGCTCCGATCACCACGGCACCATCGCCCGCGTGCGCGCGGGCCTGCAGGCGCTCGGCATCGGCATTCCGAAGGGCTATCCCGACTACGTGCTGCACAAGATGGTCACGGTGATGCGCGACGGCCAGGAGGTGAAGATCTCCAAGCGCGCGGGCAGCTACGTGACGGTGCGCGACCTGATCGAATGGTCTGGCGGCGCGAACCCGGGCAGCGAAGTCTCGCCCGACCTGCTCGACGAGGCGACCATCCGCCGCGGCCGCGACGCCGTGCGCTTTTTCCTCATCTCGCGCAAGGCCGACACCGAATTCGTGTTCGACATCGACCTCGCGTTGAAGGAAAACGACGAGAACCCGGTGTACTACGTGCAGTACGCGCATGCGCGCATCTCGTCGATTCTCGGCGACTGGCAGGGCAAGTTCGGCGGCGATCCGGCCGCGCTGCCCAAGGTCGATCTCGCGCCGCTTGCGAGCGAGCGCGCGCTCGCGCTCATCGCGAAACTCGGTGAATTCCCCGACATGCTCACGCATGCGGCCAGCGAACTCGCGCCGCACGCGGTGGCGTTCTACCTGCGCGAACTCGCCGCTGAGTTTCACTCGTTCTACAATGCCGAACGCGTTCTCGTCGATGACGTCGCCGAACGCGACGCCCGCATCGCCCTCCTCGCGGCCACGCGCCGGGTGCTCGCGAACGGCCTCGCCGTGATCGGCGTGTCCGCGCCGGAGCGCATGTAACGAGACGCGCGAGACCCGCGCGCAGCAGCTTGTTTGGGGCCGCCGCCTCGCGCGGACGGCCATTCCAGGATTCTCTTGTTTGCAGGTGATTCAGACGATGGCAAAACCGCGCCGCACTACAAAACAGCAGTCGAAGCAGTCCGGGGGAACCTTTCTCGGCATCGTGCTGGGCCTGATCGTCGGCCTTGCGATCGCGGTGGTGGTGGCGCTGTACATCACGCGCGCGCCCACGCCGTTCGTCTCGAAGGTCGCGCCGCCGGCCGCTTCCGACGTCGGCCAGAACAACGAGCAGGTCGACCCGAACCGCGCGCTGCAGGGCAAGTCGCCGGGGCAGCCGGTGCCGCAAGCCGCGCAAAGCACGCCGCCCAACACGGCGCCAGGCCAGACCACGAACCAGTCGCAGTCCTCTGGCATGCTCGAAGAGCCGCAGATCGTGGAAGTGCCGCCCTCGGGCTCGAACAGCAACGCCACCAACAACGGCGTGGCCGTCGCGCCGCAACCGTCGACCGGTGAAAACGTCACGAGCGGCACAGCGATCGCGAAGAAGCCGCAGTCGGCCAGCAACTCGACGAGCAACCCGGCGCAGATCCTCGCGAACAACCAGCCGCAGAAGCCCGCCAACGCGGTGCCGACGCCCCCGGGCGCCAAGCCCGGCAGCGACGCGCCCGCACCGGGCGACGCCAACACCGGCTATTTCCTGCAGGTGGGCGCGTACAAGACGTCCGGCGACGCCGAGCAGCAGCGTGCGCGCCTCGCGTTCCAGGGGTTCGAATCGAAGGTGACGCAGCGCGACGCCGGCGGCGTGACCTATTTCCGCGTGCGCATCGGTCCGTTCACGAAGTTCGACGACATGAACTCGACGCGTCAGCGCCTGTCCGACGCCGGTATCGATACGGCCGTCATCCGCTTCACGAAGCAGTAATCGTCGTCCGCGCCGCGTACCGCGCGCCCGCCCGCCGAAGCCGCAGCAGCGCGGCGTTCGCGTGAGGCCTGGCCGCGGCGCGCGGCGCGGCGTCCATCAACAAGCAATACCCGCGCAGCACCCGCACGCGCCTGGTTCGCGCCAACGGCGTCCTGCGGCAGACAACCGGCCGCCGCCGGTCCAAGAACAGTGGATTCCAACGCCATGAAACGACTTCTCGGTACGCTTTTTCTCTCGCTTTCGCTGATCGCCGGTGTGGCCCACGCCTCGGCCGCGGCACCCGTGGCCGGCAAGGACTACACGGTCCTGAAGGCCCCCCAGGCGCTCGACGTGCCCGCAGGCAAGATCGAAGTGATCGAGTTCTTCTGGTACGGCTGCCCGCACTGCAACGCGTTCGACCCGTATCTCGAGGCATGGATCAAGAAGCAGGGCCCGGACGTCGTGTTCAAGCGCGTGCCGGTGGCGTTCCGTGACGATTTCATCCCGCACTCGAAGATGTACTACGCGCTCGACGCGCTCGGCCTCGCCCAGAAGCTCACGCCGGTCGTGTTCCACGAAATCCACGTGAACAAGAACTACCTGCTCACGCCGGAAGACCAGGCGAAGTTTCTTGCCACGCAAGGCGTGGATGCGAAGAAGTACATGGAAGCGTACAACTCGTTCTCGACGCAGAGCGCGCTGCAGCGCGACAAGGCCCTGCTCGATGCCTACAAGATCGACGGCGTGCCGACCATCGCGATCCAGGGCAAGTACGAGACCGGCCCGGCCATGGTCCAGGGTCCGGAAGACAAGGCACTGCCGGGCACGGCACAGGTGATGGACTACATCATCTCGCAGATCCGCGCGAAGAAGATGTGAGGAACCGCGCCATGCAAGACGCGCCACTGAAGGTCTTCATCACCGGCGCGTCGAGCGGCATTGGCGCCGCGCTCGCTGCCGAATACGCGCGGCAGGGCGCCGTCCTCGGGCTCGTCGCGCGCCGCGGCGAGGCCCTTGCCGGCTTCCGGCAGTCCCACCCCGGCCACCCCGTCTCGATCTATCCCGCCGACGTGCGCGACGCCGATGCGCTCGCCGCCGCCGCGCGCGACTTCATCGCCCGGCACGGCATGCCCGACATCGTGATCGCCAATGCGGGCGTGAGCCGCGGCGTGCTGACGGGCGAAGGCGATCTCGCCACGTTCCGCGACGTGATGGACACCAACTACTTCGGCATGGTCGCCACCTTCGAGCCGTTCGCCTCGGCCATGGCGCAGGCAAGGCGCGGCACGCTCGTGGGCATCGCGAGCGTGGCCGGCGTGCGCGGGTTGCCCGGCTCGGGCGCCTACAGCGCCTCGAAGGCCGCGGCGCTCGCCTATCTCGAAGCGCTGCGCGTGGAAATGCGTCCGTTCGGCGTGCCCGTGGTCACCATCGCGCCCGGCTACATCCGCACGCCGATGACGGCGAAGAACCCCTACCGCATGCCCTTCCTGATGGACGCGGACCAGTTCGCCGCGAAGACCGCGCAAGCGATCGCGCGCGGCACGTCGTTCGCGGTGTTCCCCTGGCCGATGCGCGTGGCCGCCACGATGCTGCGCGCGCTGCCGCGCTGGGTCTACGACCGCGTGTTCGAAAAGGCGCCGCGCAAGCCGCGCACGGCGAGCCACTGAGCCGCCCCGGCTCACCGCGCGGCGCCCCCATGCCATATGGGTATGTCGATTAAATTGTTGTCTCGGCAATTTCCCTTCGATAAGCTTGGCTCGTCCGGGCGCCCTTCTGAGCCTTCTCGCCTCTCCTGAATCGAACAAAACGGGGCGCCGCCCGCCACCGAAGAACCACGGAGATCCCATGCGCTTCACCTCGCCCTCCGCGCGCACGCTCGTGCCTGCTTTCGTGCTCGCGGCCGCGCTTGGCGCCGCGTTCGCGGCCACGCCCGCGCTCGCCAAACCGCTGACGGTCTGCACCGAGTCGAGTCCCGACGGCTTCGACGTCGTGCAGTTCAACTCGCTCGTCACGACCAACGCGTCCGCCGACGTCATCTTCAATTCGCTCGTGGCCTATGACGAGACGCAGAAGAAGGTCGTGCCCGCGCTCGCGGACAAGTGGGAAGTGAGCGCCGACGGCCTGACCTACACGTTCCATCTGCGGCCCGACGTGGCGTTCCAGACGACCGAATGGTTCAAGCCCACGCGCACGCTCAGCGCCGACGACGTGGTCTTCACGTTCGACCGCATGCTCGACGCGAACAATCCGTGGCACAAGGTGGCCGGCGCGAGCGGCTTCCCGCACGCGCAGTCGATGGGCCTCGTGAAGCTCGTGAAGGCGGTCACGAAGGTCGACGCGAACACGGTGAAGTTCGAGCTCAACGAGCCGAACGCCACCTTCCTCTCGATCCTCACGATGGGCTTCGCGTCGATCTACTCCGCCGAGTACGCCGACCAGCTGCTCAAGGCCGGCAAGCAGGTCGACCTCAACGCGAAGCCGGTGGGCACGGGCCCGTTCGTGCTCAAGAGCTACACGAAGGACGCGGTGATCCGCTACGACGTGAACCCGACCTACTGGGGGCCGAAGCCGAAGGTGGACCGCCTGATCTACGCGATCACGCCCGACGCCGCCGTGCGCGCGCAGAAGGTGAAGGCCGGCGAATGCCAGATCGCGCTCTCGCCCAAGCCCCAGGACGTGGCCGCCGCGAAGGACGACAAGTCGCTCAAGGTGGTGGAGACGCCCGCGTTCATGACGGCGTTCGTCGCGCTCAATACGCAGAAGAAGCCGCTCGACAACCAGAAGGTGCGCCAGGCGCTGAACATGGCGTTCGACCGCACGACGTACCTGAAGGCGATTTTCGACAACACCGCCACGCCCGCGACCAACCCCTGGCCGCCCATCACCTGGGGCTACGACAAATCGATCCAGCCGTATCCGTATGACCCGGCGAAGGCGAAGCAGCTGCTCGCCGACGCGGGCTTCCCCAACGGCTTCGCGACGACGATCTGGGTGCGTCCGAACGGCAGCGTGCTGAACCCGAACCCGCGCGCGGGTGCGGAGCTGTTGCAGGCCGATTTCGCGAAGATCGGCGTGAAGGCCGAGATCAAGGTGATCGAGTGGGGCGAGCTGATCAAGCAGGCAAAGCAGGGCCAGCACGACACGCTCTTCATGGGCTGGGCCGGCGACAACGGCGACCCTGACAACTATCTCTCGCCGCTCTTCAGCTGCAATGCGGTGCAGTCGGGCATCAACTTCGCGCGCTTTTGCGACCCGCAGCTCGACAAGCTGATCGCCGAAGGCAAGGCCACCGCCGACCAGGCGAAGCGCGTGAAGCTCTACGAAGCCGCCCAGCAGATCATCCGCGACCAGGCGCTGTGGATTCCGCTCGGCTACCCGACCGCCTCCGCCATCACGCGCACAACCGTGAGCGGCTATCAGGTGAGCCCGTTCGGACGCCAGAACTTCGCGAGCGTCGCGGTGCAGTAACGGCTGGAACCGCGCCGGGCTTCCGCGCCCGGCGCGCCGTTCGTTGACAGGCCTGCCCTCACGATCACGAATTGAAACAGGCCCGCCTGCGCCAAACATGCGGGAAGCCCGCGACAGGCGGGCGAGCGCCCTTTCCTCCCATTACCGCCCGTAAAATTCGCGCGCAGTTTGTTGCAGTTTGGTAACTCAAGCCGGCGAGCGCCCGGCTACATTGAAGCCATCGAATCTTCAACCGAAGGGGCTCAAAATGAAAACCAAACTCTTTGCCGCGCTGGGTGCTGGAGCGCTCGTCCTGGCCGCCTCGCAAACCGCGATGGCCGGCGTGGTGGTCGGCCTGAACGTCGGCGTGCCCGCTCCGGTTTATGTGGCTCCCGCGCCGGTGTATGTCGCGCCGCAGCCTGTTTATGTCGCGCCGCGCCCGGTCTACGTCGCGCCGCCCGTGCGCGTGGCCTACGCGCCGGCTGTCGTGATCGGCTGGCACGGCGACCGCTACTGGGACGGCCGCCGCTGGTACGGCCGCAACGAATGGCATGGCCGTCGCGGCTGGTACTAAACCCATAGCCTGAGAAATGCAAAGCGCCTCGCCAATTGCGAGGCGCTTTTGTTTTATGCGCTGTCCTTACGTGCCGCCCGGATCAATTGCGGTTCGCGACGATCTGATCGAACGTGCCGCCATCGGCGAAATGCGTCGCCTGCGCGTTCTGCCAGCTGCCGAACACCTGCTCGACCGTGAAGGTCTTGATCGGCTTGAACTCGCTTGCGTGCTTCGCGAGCACCGCGGCATCGCGCGGACGCAGGTGATGCTGCGCGATGATCTCCTGCGCGGCGGGTGAATACAGATAGTCGAGATACGCCTGCGCGCTCTTGCGCGTGCCGCGCTTGTCCACGACCTTGTCGACGATCGTCACCGGCGGCTCCGCCAGCAGGCTCACCGAGGGATAGACGGCTTCGAAGTCCTTCGCCCCCACACCCGTATCGATGAGCGCCACTTCGTTTTCGAAGGTCACGAGCACGTCGCCGATGCCGCGCTGCGTGAAGGTCGTCGTGGCGCCCCGGCCACCCGCGTCCAGCACCGGCACGTTCTTCAGCAGCGCGCGTTCGAAGTCGAGCGCCTGGGCGTCGCTTGCGCCCTGCTGCTTGCGGTAGCCCCATGCGGCCAGATACGCGTAGCGTCCGTTGCCCGACGTCTTCGGGTTGGCGATCACGACCTGTACGCCAGGCTTGGCGAGATCGTCCCAGTCCTTGATGTGTTTGGGGTTGCCCTTGCGCACGAGGAACACCATCGTCGTCGTGTAGGGCGCGCTCGCGTCGGGCAGGCGCGTGCGCCAGCTGGCGGGCACGAGATGACCCTGCTGCGCGAGCAGGTCGATGTCGTTGGGCTGGTTCATCGTCACGACGTCGGCTTGCAGTCCTTGCAGCACCGAGAGCGCCTGCGCGCTCGACGCCCCGTGCGACTGCTTGATCGCCAGGGTCTCGCCGGTCTTCTTCTGGTAGTCGGCGATGAAGCTCGCGTTGATGTCCTTGTACAACTCGCGCGTCACGTCGTACGAGACGTTCAGCAGCGACGTTTCTGCATGCGCCGCCGCCGCGCTCAATGCGATGATGCCCGCGCCGAACCAGCGCGCCGTGCGTCCCAACCCTGCCATGGTGATCCCCGTCTGTCGTTGAAAGGCGTTTCGGCCTGCCTGCATGATTTTCGTAAGCAGACCGAACGCTCGATTCTAGCGAGCCGGGGCGCACGGCTTATACCGATGCGAGCTTTGCTTTGCGGCTTTCGTGCTAAGCCATGATGTGCGCGCCACCGTCGATGTACACGGTGTTGCCGCTCATGCGGCGGGCGTAGCGCGTGGCGAGATACGCGGTGGCGTAGCCCACGTCCATGATGTCGACGAGTTCGCCGAGCGGCGCGCGCTCCACGGCCTCAGCGAGCATGCGGTCGAAGTCGGGCAGCCCCGAGGCCGCGCGCGTCTTGAGCGGCCCGGGCGAGATCGCGTGCACGCGGATGCCGATCGGTCCGAGTTCGTACGCGAGATAGCGGCACGACGCTTCGAGCGCCGCTTTCACCGGGCCCATCAGGTTGTAGCTGGGCACGACGCGGTTCGCGCCGTCGTAGCTCATCGCGAAGAGCGTGCCGCCGTGCGGCATGAGCGGGACGGCGCGCTTCGCCATGCGGATGAACGAGTGGCACGACACGTCCATCGCATACGCGAAGCCCTGCGCCGACGAAGCGAGCAGGCCGCCCTGCAGATCCTCTTTCGGGGCATAGGCGATGGAGTGCAGCACGATGTCGAGCGATCCCCACGTATCGCGCACGGCGTCGAACACGGCGTCGAGCTGGCCGTCTTCCTCGACGTTCAATGGCAGCAGCAATTGCGCGCCCAGTTCGTTGGCGAGCGGCTCGACGTAGGGCTTGGCCTTGTCGTTGAGATAGGTGACGGCGAGTTGCGCACCGAGATCGGCGAACGCGCGGGCGCAGCCGTAAGCGATCGAATCGGCGTTCGCCACGCCGGTGACGAGCGCGCGCATGCCGGCAAGCGGCCGTTCAGGAGGAGTATGCATGGCTGACCTCGCAGTGGAAGACGGCCGGTGATGGCCGCGAATGCAGTTGCCGATCTGGCTGCCGATGTGTCGGCCTCAAAGCGACGCGCCGCATCGGTGGGGATGCGGCGCGTGCGGGGTGACACGGGAACGGGCTTCGTTACTCGCCCGCGCTGCGCGTCGCGCGGCGGCGCGTGGCCGTCGTGCCCGCGGCCCGCGTGGAGGTGGGCGTCGATGCCGCGCGCGAGCGGCGCGCCGCCGTCTTGGCGGCAGCCGGCGCCTTCTTCGCGTCGGCCGGCTCCGCGGCCTTCACCTTCACGCCGGCGCGCGCCGCACGCATGGGTTTCGCGGGCGCGGCGTGCTCGCCCGCAACGGCGGCCTTCGCGCGGGAGGACTTCGCGGGTGCTGCCGGGGCTTCAGCTTCTGGTTCCGCAGCTTCTGCGGCTTCTGCGGCTTCTGCGGCTTCTGCGGCTTCTGCGGCTTCTGCGGCTTCTGCGGCTTCTGCGGCTTCTGCGGCTTCTGCGGCTTCTGCGGCTTCTGCGGCTTCTGCGGCTTCTGCGGCTTCTGCGG
>NZ_JBFRCF010000013.1:0-264600 GCF_040965655.1 Paraburkholderia sp. EG286B
TGAACCTGCCGCCGGTGGATGGCGACTTCGGTATCGCGGGATTTCTTGAAGGCAATCCCAACAAGCCGGTCGCCGTGGCCTTCATTCCGAATGCCCAAAACCCGGACCTCATCAACAGCTCACGCCGACGCATGTCGCGCAGCGAGATACGCACGCGCTCGGGCAACAAGCTGTGGTTCGATGACTGGGAGCAGCAGCGGGGCATCGAACTGGGCACGGAGCATTCGGGCCGCTCGCAGCTCAACCTGGGCTTCATTCCCGACCGCGACCTGAACGAGCGGGGCACGGGAGCGGAGCTTCGCACGGGCGCGCATCTGGTCAATCGTGGTGGCGCTGGCGTGATGGTGACGGCGTACAACCAGCCAGGCGGTGGCGGCAAGGTGCTCGCCATGGATGAGACCAACGCGCTGTTCAAGGACCACCAGGCATTCGCCGGCACGCTCGCGCAGTCCGCTGAAGCGTCGAAGGCCACGCCCGCTGACCTCGACGCACAGAAGGGCATCAACGCAGGTCTGCATGAACTGAAGAAACCCGGTGTGCTGGTGACAGGGCCTGGACCGGTCGCCCTGGCGTCGGGCGATGGTGTGCAGCTCGCCGCCGATGGCTCGATCATCGGCACGGCGAAGAAGGGGATTCACTTCAGCACGCTCAGGCGGTTCACGGTGGCGGCAGGTGACTTGCTGTCGTTGTTCACGCAGAAGGGCCTGAGTCTCATCACGGCGGCGGGTGACTTCGTGGCGCAGGCCCAGCGTGGCAGGATGCAGCTCGCCTCGCAGGAAGGCCTGACGATCGAGTCAGTCAACGGCGCGGTTCACATGAAGGCGGCGAAGGAGATCATCCTGAACGTGAACGGCACCTACGTGAAGCTGACCGGCGAAGGTGTCGAGATCGGCTCGCGCGGCGGGGTGCTGTTCCGGACAACCAGCATGAAGGGCACCGGTCCCGCGCAGATGGACCTGGGTGGCACGGCGTTCGCGCCGAAGTTCGTGCCGTACACGACCGACTGCGAGGTGTGGCGGACCCATCCGAAGTTCGTGGTGCCACCGCCGGCACCTGCGCCACTCCCGGCGCAATGGGAGGCACTGGCGAATACGGGAGCAGTCGCGCCTGCGCCGTCGCTTGATATCACGTCTATGGCCTCGGCGGGTGGCGGAGGGCTGCAGGGCGCGCAGCCGCTGCCACAGACGCAGCAGCTACCGAACTCGACGGGTTCCGCAGATGGTCCGGCAGGTAACGGCGGATTGGTTATCAACGACCCCGACAACACCAACCAGTATTGTGTCGCTCCCGATCCGATCCAGTTGCAGAGTCCAGCGCCATGCGACTGGAGGCTGCCGGATTTCACGGAGTTCGCCCGCATGGAACGGGAGACGCCGGCCTACCAGAAATATGGTTGGACTAGAACCGAGCGTATTAAGGACGGCGATGATCCAGTAATGTGCTCTGGGACGGATATCACGACGTGTCAGTTCAGTTACGACTCCAGCAGTAAGACGTTGACCGCAAAAGTCGTTACGGTATTGGCGCCAAAGTTGCTGGTCAGAATGAATCCTTCAACCGGGGAACCGCTGCGTGATGAGAAGAACAACTACGCGGTCGTGCAGTATGAGACCTTTAAAAACGGAGCGAACTCCCGCAAGACTTTTGCTGCGCAGGGACTAATGCTGGTGGAGCGTGATCCGGCAGAAGTCGATGCTTCGACGTACAAAAACATGATCGAGAAAACGCTGAATCAGGGGAACTACAAGCTGATTCTCGATGGATGCCAGAAGGGTGGCGCGTGTGGTTGCCGGATTGCGGTGAAGTTCTGTGCGGATATCCATGTGGTTAGGGAGGCTGACGCAGCAGCGCTTAATCCGAATATCGTTATTAATCTCTTTCCTACGACCGCACGAGCGGACGCAAGAAATTGGCCGGAAACAGAATACGAGAAAGATCCAGGAACGGGGCGATATACCGAAAAAATTACACAAACGAAAGCGCATGAAACAGGGCATCTGTTCAATTTCCCTGACGAGTATTGGATGCAAGGTGGGTTCGTACATTCCATGTATATCAAGGACGGCATGGATATAGACTTTTCCCTGGCAGACGCCAACAAGACGACGAACAAGGTTTGGGTGATTGAAACTGAAAATAATCTCATGGGAAACGGCTGCAGTAAGCCTATCGCGACTACTTCACCTTATTACCTTGAATATATACGCCGATGGTTCTCGGCGCACACCAGCAAACTGTGGCGGGTGGGCTACAACGCTCCCGCTGCAGCGGGCAAGAAATCTGAACTCGGCACTGGAAACCCTGCGGCAAAGACGCGGGCGATCGATGCCAAAAAATAACGGTGATCCGAAATTTCGAAAGATATGGTGGACGGCTTTTTTGTCCCTGATAGTGCTATGGCCAGGAGGCAGGTGCGCGATGGCGAATGATTCGAATAACGACGTCGTACGACCCGGCGCGTTTTCTCTTTCATGGTCAGGTGGTCTGGAGTATGGGTCGAGGCAAATGACTTTCGACGGCGAAAGCAAGTTTTATTTTGCGAAGGGAGACACGATTAACGAGGAATCCCAGACGGGTATCGGAGTGTTTGTTCTCACCGTACAAAACACGGATTTGCAGGAGCTGACAACTGCTGCCAAGACCCTGTGTGAAACAGATATTCAGGGGGGCGGCCCTGAAACTTACGACCCACCAGCCACGTACCGGGTTGCCTGTCTCGAAGATGGGAAGGTAGTGAATCGGCGTGGATCGATACGAAAGATTCCTGAGAAATTCAACAGAGAAATTTTCGATGCGCCGTTCAGGCTGTCAGAGGAAGCGTGGAAGCATGGCGCGAAACTTATCAAGTTAGACTTCACAACGGAGAGCGTCGAGCATAAAAACGGAAGTTATATTATTTCTGTTCGGTTCATTAATTCCGGAAATCGCTGGATAAGGTTTAAGACACCGGATCATTGGCCCGGTGACAATCGGAATGGCGGACTTGCTGTTGCTCCGTTTAGTGAACTTGGGAAAATGCAAGCTCGTGATGATTGGGGATTTAATCTGGCGAGTAGAAAAATACTCAACAAAAATGAATTTCCAGATGGAGAGATATTGCTCAATCCAGGTGACAGTAGAACTTTGAAAATTGAGTCCATTCCGGACAATAAAATCCAGAAGGGTGAGTACGATCTTTCGGGTGTGGCTTATTTGAATATTCAATATGAGGGCTATGGTTGGGGGCTGTCAACACACGTCGATTTCTGTCCCATTAAAACCCGCATCAGCATCGACCGCGACTACCCCTCAACACCCCAGGAGCACGAGCAGTGGGAAGCGCAGCACCGCCAGGACATGTCGTGGCAACCGGTCAAGCCCGGCGAAACCTTTGCCGAGGACGGCCTGTACCGCGCCGTGCAAAAGAGCGGTGGCATGCCAATTCACAGCCTTCAGCTCAGGCCGTTCAAGGCCGGGGACGTAGCCCCCACGGACAGCGTGAAGATGTTCACGGAGTCCGCCTCCGGCGCGGAGCTGAGCAAGCCGGTGCAGTGGCTATGGGCGGGCAGCGCGCCGACACCCGTCAAGCCATGGTCGCCCGACCTCATCGAAGGCACCGAGCACACGTGTGACCCTGGCGCTGTCTGCCCACGCAGCGGCCGATGGCTTGCGCGTACGGCGACGCGGGACTGGCAGTACAGCTACGACCTCGCGCGCATCGTGACCCGCAGCCGGGGAGAGCGCATGCCGGGTGACGACGGAACAACATGGGAATGGCTGGGGCTCTGACAGTCGCGTGTCCAGCGTGACGTGCCCGCAGCATCCACAACGAAACGATTGAGCCTTTCCCCCGCGCGTCGCCCGAAAACCCTTATGCGACAGGGGGTTGGTGCGGTTGGGCGCGAGTTGTCCCCAGCCTTGCCAACAAAATCTGTGGGTAACTCGAACGCCAGACGCAAACCCGCACAGACATAAAAAAAGGAAGGCGCAGTGCCTTCCCTTTCTTCACAAAGCGACGACGCCTTACTTCTTCTCGTCGTTCAGCTGCGGCAGCGTATAAGCTGCACCCGGCGCGAGCAGACCCACCTTCGAGTACACGCGCAGCTTCTCGCGCGTGTCGGTGATGTCGAGGTTGCGCATCGTCAGCTGGCCGATACGGTCGCGTGGCGAGAACGTCGAGGCGACCTTCTCCATCGACAGACGCTCCGGCTGATACGTGAGGTTGTCCGACTTCGTGCTGAGGATCGAGTAGTCGTTGCCGCGGCGCAGTTCGATCTTCACTTCGCCGGTGATGGCGCGCGCCACCCAGTGCTGGGCCGTTTCACGCAGCATGATGGCCTGCGGGTCGAACCAGCGGCCCTGGTACAGCAGGCGGCCCAGACGGCGGCCGTTCTCGCGGTACTGCTCGATGGTGTCTTCGTTGTGGATGCCCGTCACGAGGCGCTCATAGGCGATGTAGAGCAGCGCCAGACCCGGGGCTTCGTAGATGCCGCGGCTCTTCGCCTCGATGATGCGGTTTTCGATCTGGTCGCTCATGCCCAGACCGTGACGGCCGCCGATGCGGTTCGCTTCGAGCAGCAGTTCCACGGCGTTCGGGAACGTCTGGCCGTTCAGCGCGACCGGCTGGCCTTCCTCGAAGCGGATCGTCACTTCTTCGCGGTCGATCTTGACGTCGTCGCGCCAGAACGCCACGCCCATGATCGGGTTCACGATCTTGATGCCGCTTTCCAGGCTTTCGAGATCCTTCGCTTCGTGCGTTGCGCCGAGCAGATTCGAGTCGGTCGAATAGGCCTTCTCGGCCGACATCTTGTATTCGAAGCCCGACTGGCGCATGAACTCCGACATTTCCGAGCGGCCGCCCAGTTCGTCGATGAACTGCTGGTCGAGCCACGGCTTGTAGATCTTCAGGTCCGGATTGACGAGCAGGCCATAGCGGTAGAAGCGCTCGATGTCGTTGCCCTTGTAGGTCGAACCGTCGCCCCAGATGTTGACGCCGTCTTCCTTCATCGCGGCCACGAGCATCGTGCCCGTCACGGCGCGGCCAATCGGGGTCGTATTGAAGTACGTCACGCCGGCCGTCGAGATGTGGAACGCGCCACATTGCAGGGCGGCGATGCCTTCCGCCACGAGCTGCGCACGGCAGTCGATCAGGCGTGCACCGGCGGCGCCGTACTCGGTCGCGCGGCGCGGGATCGAATCGTAGTCGTCTTCGTCGGGCTGGCCCAGGTTCGCCGTGTAGGCGTAAGGCACGGCGCCCTTGAGCTTCATCCAGTGCAGCGCGGCGCTGGTGTCGAGGCCGCCGGAGAAGGCGATACCGACCTTTTGGCCGGTCGGAAGGCTTTCAAGAATTGTGCTCATGATGAGAAAGAACCCGGTAGAACGAGAATGCGGAAGGAATTCGGTCGAATCGTCAAGTATGTTGTATCCCCGGCCTTTCGGCAAGCCTGGCGGGGAGGGCCACAGGCCCCGTTCGACGCGGCATCCGCGTTAATAAAAAGGGGCGCAGCAAGGGCCCATGCTCAGCGCAGGGTGTCCCAGGCCGCTTCGATCGCACGCAGGGCGCCCATCACGATCGACCGGTTCAGCGCCGCGGCCAGCACGCCGTCGCGCTCGGCATACGCCTCGCACAGCCGCTGGTGGTCGGTGCAGGAACGCTGCAGGCGGCCCGGCAGCGAGGTGCTCAGGTGGCGCAGGCGGTTCGTGCGCATGCGCATGGAGTCCAGCACCTCCTTGAAGATGCCGTTGCGGCTCACACGCAGTTCCTCGTCGCGAAACGCGACGTTGGCCCAGAAGTAGCCGTCCACGTCGCCCTTTGCCGCGACTTCGGCGAGCTTGCCATGCGCGCGCCACAGCGCGGCGATGTCCTCGTCCGTGGCGTGCTCGACGATCGCGAGCGACACCTGGCCGTAAAGCAGGGCGCGCAGCGCGTAGATCTCGCGCACTTCCTTCAACTGCATGGCGGCCACGCGCGGGCGGCGGCGCGGCGACCAGTCGACGAGTCCTTCACGCGTGAGCGCGAATAGCGCCTCGCGCACGGGCGTGCGGCTCACGCCGAAGCGTTTGGCGAGATCGACCGAATTCAGGTCGTCGCCGGGACGCAACCGGCCTTCGATGATGCCGCGCGCCACCCAGTCGACGATCTCGGCCACGCTCGACTGCTCGCCCGTTTCCGGGGCGGCCATTACGCCGACATCTTCATCCATGCGCTTTCCCCCGTGGCGCCGCGAGCGGGCGCAGCGCCGCCGATTGTAACAAATCCGCTGCCTGCTTCGCCTTCGAAGTCGCAGGTCGGTTACTTAAGTGTATACACTCAGGCGCGAAAATCTCTGCGAAAAGCGGAAATTCGCCATATACTGAATATAACTGTCGACACTAAAGCGCAATCCAATTCGACTACCCGTCAGGCAAGGAGACGCCATGTACATGGGAACCGAGATTGCCGGCTCAACGCACGTCGAGGCGAGTGTCTCGGCGCGGCTCGACCGGCTGCCGCCCACGCGGTACTTCCGCGGGCTGGTCGCGCGCATCGCGGTGGGCGGATGGTTCGAGTTCTATGAAATGTTCATGGCGGCCTATATCTCGCTGGGCCTCATCCACAGCGGCCTGTACCGCGCCACCACGGCCGGGCTCTTCGATGTGAACGGCTTCGCCAGCTTTCTGGGCTCGTTCTTCGCGGGCATGTTCGTCGGCACGGTGGCGCTGGGCGGCGTCACCGACCGCTTCGGGCGGCGCATCGTGTTCACCTTCGCCATGCTGACGTACTCCGTGGCGAGCTTCATCGCGGCCTTCCAGCATTCGCCGCTCGGCATGGACGCCTGGCGCTTCGTGGCGGGCGTGGGCATCGGCATGCAGCTCATCACTGTCGACACTTATATCTCCGAGCTCACGCCGCGCGATGCACGCGGGCGCTACACGGCGTTCAGCATTCTCGTCATTCTGACTTCGGTGCCCGTGGTCGCGGTCATCTCCTACGCGCTCGTGCCGCGCACGTTCCTCGGCATGGAAGGCTGGCGCTGGGTGATGATCATCGGCGCGGCCGGCGCGGTGTTCATCTGGTTCATTCGCCACGGCTTGCCGGAATCGCCGCGCTGGCTCGAGAGCAAGGGGCGGGTGAGCGAGGCGCGCCAGATCGTCGACGAGATCGAGCGCAGGGTGGTCGCCGAAACCGGCAAGCCGCTCGCCGAGCCGCCCGAAGGCCCGAATGCGAGCCAGCTGGAGGCGCGCGGCGCGTGGATCGAGATGTGGCAGGGCCGCTACTTCAAGCGCACGGTGATGCTGTCGCTGTTCAACTTCTGCCAGACCTTCGGCGTGTATGGCTTTGGCGCGTGGGTGCCGGTGCTGCTGTACTCGAAGGGCATCACGATCACGCATTCGCTGCTCTACACCATGGTGATCGCCATCACGACCCCGCTCGGCGCCATCGGCGCCATGGCCTGCGCGGAGCGCTACCAGCGCAAGTGGCAACTGGTGGGCTGTGCCATCGTCGTGGCCGTGGCGGGCGTGATGTTCGGCCAGGTGCGCGACCCCGTGCCGATCCTCCTGTTCGGCAGCGCGGTGACGATCGCGAACAACTGGCTCATCGGCATCTTCCACACCTATCAGGCCGAGCTGTATCCCACGCGCATTCGCGCGCGCGCCGTGGGCTTCGTCTTCAGCTGGAGCCGGGTGAGTTCGATCTTCGTCGGCTTTTGGGTCGCGGCGCTGCTCAAGCACTACGGCGTGCCGGCCGTGTTCCTGCTGATCTCGTCGGCCATGGTCGTGATCGTCGTGGCGGTCGGCGCGTGGGGTCCGAAAACCAACGGTGTACGTCTCGAGGAGTTGTCCCAATGAGTGGTTCCATCGCCGCCGCGTTCGCGCAGGGCCTGCATGCACTGGCCCAGCGCCCCTTGCCCGCCGACGTCCTGCAGGAAGCGAAGCGCTCGTTCATCAACGTTGCGGGCACAACGATCGGCGCCTGCACGCATCCGGGCGTGGAAGCGATACTCGCGACTGCGCGCGATCTCGGCGCCGCCCATGAGGCGGGCGTGCCCGGTCGTACGGAGCGCATCGACGTGCATTTCGCCGCGCTGGCGAACGGCTTCGCGGGTCACCTCGACGATTTCGACGATACGCATCTCGTCACCGTGATCCATCCCGCGGCGGCCACGCTCGCCGTACTCGCCGCGCTCGCGCCGCAAACGCGGCCCACGGGCGCGCAGGCGCTCACGGCGTTCGCGCTGGGCTGCGAGGCGCAATTGCGCGTGGGCGTGGCGATCTCGCCCGAGCACTACGACCGGGGCTGGCATATCACGGGCACGTGCGGCGTGATTGGTTGTGCGGTCACGGCGGCGCTGCTGCTCGGCCTCGACGAAGTCCAGCTCAAGGAGGCCGTATCGATTGCCGCCTCGATGTTCGTCGGGCAACGCGAGGCCTTCGGCACCATGACCAAGCCGTTTCATCCCGGCAAGGCGGCTGCCAACGGCATCGACGCGGCACGGCTCGCCCAGCACGGGCAGCGCGCCGCCGAGGACATCTTCGAAGCGCCGGGCGGCTACTCGCGATCGCTCTCGACGAAGGTGGACTTCGAGCGCATGAACGGCGATTTCGGCGAGCGCTGGGAGTTGCTGTTCAACACCTACAAGCCGTATCCGTGCGGGATCGTCGCGCATCCGGCCATCGATGCCGGCCTCGCAATCGCTGAGCGCATTGCGGACGCCGGTTCGATCGACGCGATCGTAGTGCGCTGTCATCCGCTCGTGCCGGAGTTGATGGGCAACCCGCAGCCTCGTGACGGCCTGCAGGCGCGCTTCAGCGCGATCCATGGTGTGGCCGCCGCGCTGTGCGATGGCCAGGTGGGCCTCGCGCAATACGACGACAGCCGCGTGACGCGCGACGACGTGAAGGCGCTGCGCGCGAAGACGACGCTCGCGCCCGACCCCGCCTTGAACCGCGACGAGGTCTACATCGAGGCGCGGCTGCACGACGGCAGCGTGGTCGCGCATCACGTCGACCATGCGCGCGGCAGTCTCGCGCGGCCCCTGACCGACGACGAACTGCTCGACAAGGTGCGTCTGCTGATCGACCCGCGGCTCGGCGCGGGCGCGGCGGATCGCATTGCCGCCGCCGTCGCGAACGTCGAGCGCGCCGCGAGTCTCGATGCGTTCTTCGCCCTTTGCACGCCGAACGAGGATCTGGTTCATGCATAACCCCGCCGCCCATTCCGCCGTTGCCGATGCATTTGTGGCGCTTGCCGCCGCGAAGCCTGGCGAGCGCGAACTCGAAGCCGCGCGCAGCGCCGTGGCGAACGCGCGCCGCTGCGCCGCGCAGCCCCGCGACGCCAGCCCGCTGAGCGCCATGCTCGCGCAGGCCACCGATGCGCGCTCGCGCGCATGGCAGCTCGGCGCCGCGCTCGCCACGCTGGATGCGGGCTCGACCGCCACGCCCGCCGTGGCAGCAGCGCTTACGCTCGGCGAGTCTCTCGGGGCCGACGAAGACGACATTGCCGCTGCCGTCGCGGTCGGCACGCGCGCTTCGGCGCGGCTCGGCGCCGCCGTGGACGACGAAGCGTTCCGTGCGCGCTGGAACGTCGCCGCGTCGCTCGGGATCGTGGGGGCGACGCTCGCGGCAGCGCGCCTGCTCGCGCTCGACGCGCTGCACACGCGCCACGCGCTTGGCATCGCCGCGACGCAGGCGGCCGGGCTCGCGCGCAACGTGGGCGAAGCCATGGGCTCGCTGGAAACCGGCAAGGCCGCTGCCGATGCCATCGAAGCGGCCTTGCTCGCGAAACACGGCTTCACGAGCGCGGCGGCGTCGATAGACGGACGGCGCGGCCTGGCCGCGCTGATGGCCTACCGTTTCGACGCCGGCGCGATTACCGCATGAGCTGCACCGGGCAGCGCGATTCAATATGGATTCCGAACGGATAACGATGCCAATAACGCCTTCGCCTTCGCGCCGCCGCATGCTTCAGTGCGTCGCGGCGTGCAGCATGCTGCCCGTCGTCGGCGCAATGCGTGCGTTTGCCGCCGACGCCTCACCCTCGTCATCGTCATCGCCGGACGACACCGGCATCACCGCGCAGCTTGCGCGCTATCTCGTCGCTGCGCGCGACCAGCCGTTGCCCGACGCCGTAGTGCGGCGGGCACCGTGGAGCAGCCGGGGTGCGCCTTCGTGACGTCGCCAAGGTGAACGACAAGGCGCGCGATCTCATGGAGCCCGTGCTCGGCCAGCAAAAGACCGCGCAACTGATCGAGCGGATCAACGCGCTGGAGCACGTCGCGAACGTGGCCGATCTGCGGCCGCTGTTCACGGCGTGATGCGTTCGCTACGGCATGCGCGTTCGGGACGTATCCACGACCTGCTCGTCCTTCATGCCCAACAGGCCGACGGACTCCGTGCCGGGCCGCCGCGTGGCTTTCCAGATCATCAGCAGGTGGTAGTAGAGTCGCGGGCTGAAGCCGAACCGGTACGCGTAGAGATTGCCGAGCGCGAGCTGGAGCCCGGCGCGCGCCTCGCGATTGCGCGCGAGCAGCGAGACCACGATCGGTACGAGCCGGCGCATGGCGAGCTTGCGCGCCGGTTCGAGTTCGGGCGGCAGCGCGAGGCTCTTGAGAAAGCGCCACGCCGAGATCGACGAGGCATTGATGCTCGTGCGCGTTGCCTGGGATACCGAAACGTCGGTAATGCGATAGCACGAGACGTATTCGTTCACATAGCACACGCGCTTTGCCGCGAGGCACAAGCGCGTGCCGAACACGTAATCGCAGCAGGTGCCGTAGTGGTCGTCGTAGCCGATGCGCTTGACGAGCGCCGCATCGGCGAGCCAGCCGTTATTGGGGAACATCTGCACGATGCCCACGCGGCCCGGCGGGTATTGCAGCCCAGCGGCGCTGGCCGTGCGGTGATACGCGATGTTCATGCGTTCGCTGGCCGCCTGCATGATGCGCCCGTCGTGATCGGTTTCGTATTGATCGCCGAACGCGACTTCCAGATCCGGATAACGCTGCCACTGCGCGAGCAGCTTCTCGATACAGTGCACGAGCAGATAGTCGTCGTCGTGGATCAGTAGGATCTTGTCTCCGCTCGCGCGCTCGAAGAGGCTGGCCACGTTGGGCGCCTGGCCGAGCGCGGGCACGTTGCGCCGGTAGGCGATGCGCGGGTCGTCGCCGTAACGCGAGGCGATCAGTTGCTGCGTGCGATCGTCGCTCGAGTCGTCGCCGATCACGATCTCGACGTTCGCATGCGTTTGCATGAGACACGATTCGATGCAGCGAACCAGCAGTTCAGGCCGGTTGTACGTCGGCAGGCAAATGGAGACCTTCGTTGTTGTCGTCATGGGCAGACCCCAGTGCTTGAGGGATGCGGAGACGTTCGCAAAGACGGGTTCGGAATGCGAACTTCATCCGGTGGACATGACGGTAAAGGAACAAAACGCGAAAGAAATTGAAAATAATTCGCAAGGAATGCGCCTTGCGCACGGCGGCCCGCAAAGCCCCGACCGGCGGGCATCCGCACAAAGTGCCGAGGATTGGTCTTACGAATCGGAAAGAAAATCCGGGCCGCGAAATAATCGGGAAGTCGTCGAGGAGGGTCTGAGTGCCGGAACAGTTGTGGCATTCGCGTTAACATTGGCGCTCCGCCTGAAACGACCGACGGCATCCATGGCCACCATCTCCTACGCCCACAAACCGCTCACGCCGTTTCGCCGTGCGCTCGCACGCTTTTCCCTCTCCGAACTCGCGAAATACACGAAGCTCACGCTCGGCATGTGGATAGGCTTCGGCGTTCCGTACGCGTGCGGGTATCCCGAGGCGGCGGTCGCGCTCTCGGGCTCGGCCATGCTCACGCTCGCGCTCGGCAGTTCCATCTCGGCGGCGCGCGGGTACTTCCACAAGCGCGTGATGTCGAACCTCGTGGCGATGCCGATCGGCACGCTCCTGATCTGGCTGACCGCGCCGCATTTGTGGCTGGGCGTGATCCTGCTGCCGCTCGTGATCTTCACGATCGTGCGCATCCGGCCTTCGGTGTTCCAGATGACGAGCATCACCGTGCCGATGACGCTCGTGCTCTTCACGGGCGTGCACATACCGCTGCTCGAGCAACGGCTGATCGGCGTGGTGCTCGGCATGCTGCTCGGTTTCATCATTCAGCAGGTCGCGTTTCCGCCCGACCACGGATTCTGGGCAAATACGCTCGTGAACGACGGCAACGCACAGGCCGAAGCCTTGCTCAACGAAGTCGCGACGAACACGCTGGACCGCGCGAAGCTGAAATCGGCGACGGCCGCGCTGCGGGTGTCGAGCAGCAATCTGAAGCAGGCGCACGATCTCCTCAAGTCGGACCTGGAGCAGTCGTGGGTGTCGGCGCATCTGAAGCGCAATCGCGATCGCCTGCCGCTGTTCGCTTGCTACCACGAGCTATTCGATTCGATCGTCGGCTTCCTCGAAACGCTCGACACGTTCAACGCGCAATACGAGGCGCTCGACGCACAATGGAAAGAGGCCTACCGGCGCGGCCTTGCGCGCCTCGTGGACGTACACCGGCAACTGGCTTCCCAGGCCGACCTGCGGGTGGAACGCCCAGCTCTGCTCGTGGCGCCGCTGACTCGCGAGGAACTGCATGCGCTCGTCGAAGCGCTGCCCGCCACGGGCGTGTTCACGAGCGTCTATCTCGGGCATTTGACCGGTTACGGCATCCTGCTGAGCCGTTTGAGCGACATGCATACCGAGCACTTGCGCAAAGCGTGAGCGCCGCGCTCATTCCTCGCGGATCTTCCCGGCGATCCGCGCGGCGGCGGCCTGCAGATCGCCCGGGCTCGTGCAACTCATGCGTTGAATGTCTACCGCCCGCCGCGCCAGCGAGCGTCTACCCGTAATAGTCCTGGGGTGGGCGCGCCGCGTCGCATCGCGTGGCGCGCCCCGCTCGCAGCGTCCCGACTGCCGTGCCCGCCGGCCTTGCGCGCCCGATTATTCGCGATCCGCGAATGACGTATTCGGGCGTTATCCGGTACTGATTACACCGCGCTTGCGACTATCTTTGCCTCGTCGATGTCGACGGCGTCCTGCGAGCGTGCAGCGGTGTACGTCGCGTCGCACACCGTTTTCGACCATGAGCGTGTGGCGCGGCATGCGGCCGGCCCAAGGAGACAGAGATGAAACCGAACACATGGGACACGGCCTACGAATGGAAGGCCGTGACGCTGCTGGCGCTGGGCTTCGGCCTCGTGGGCCTCGACCGCTGGCTGATCGCGCCGCTGTTCCCGTCCATCATGAAAGACCTCAACCTCAATGCGCAGGATGTCGGCAATTGCATCGGCATCCTCGGCCTTTCGTGGGGCGTGTTCGCGGCGGTCATGGGCGGCCTGTCCGACAAGGTGGGGCGGCGCAAGGTGCTGATTCCGGCGATCATCGCGTTCTCGCTGCTCTCGGGCTTTTCGGGCCTCGCAGGCGGCTTCGCGAGCCTGCTGGCCGTACGCGCGCTGATGGGCGTGGCCGAAGGTTCGTTCTGCCCGACCAGCTTCGCCGCCACGGCCGATGCTTCGCACCCGAAGCGCCGCGGCTTCAATCTCGGGCTTCAGCAAAGCGGCTTCGCGCTGTTCGGGCTCGCGCTTGCGCCGATCATCGCCACGCAGTTGCTGGGCGTGATGACGTGGCGCTGGGTGTTCGCGCTCGTCTCGGTGCCGGGGCTGATTCTCGGCTTGCTGATGTACCGCGTGATCCGGGAGCCGCAAGGCGCGCCTGCGCGTAATGCCGGTGCGTCTGCCTCGAAGGCCGAACGCGGCCACTGGCGCGACGTGATCCGCAGCCGCAACATTCCCGTGGCGATGGTCGCGCTGTTCTGCGCCATGACGGGCGTGTTCGTGCTCGGCGCCATGCTGCCGCTCTATCTCACGCAGTACCTGTCGCTCGATACGCAGCGCATGGGCGTCGTGGCCTCGGCGATCGGCTTTGGCGGTTTCGTCGGACAGTTCGGTTTGCCGGGGCTTTCGGATCTGCTGGGCCGGCGCCTCGCGAGCGTCATCGGCTTCGTGGGCACCGCTGTCATGCTGATCGTGTTTCGCGGTCTCGGCGCGCAGCCGTTCGCGCTCTTCGCTGTGCTGTTCGCGGCGTCGTTCTTCACGCTCGGCCTCGTTTCGCTGCTCTCGGGACCGGTTGCCACCGAAGCCGCGCCGGCCGGCATGGTCTCGACTTCGATCGGCCTCGTGGTGGGCGCCGGTGAAATCTTCGGCGGCGGCGTGGCGCCCGCGCTCGCCGGATTTGTTGCAGCGCATTTCGGTATCCAGAACATTTTGTGGCTGCCGATCGGCGCCGTGTTCCTCGGCGTGCTGGTGAGCCTCTTCCTCAAGGAAACCGCGCCCGCGAGGCTGCGGCGCAGCGAGGCCGCCGCCCCCATTGCGCCCGCCGCGCCCTTGCCTGCAGCGGGGCAGGCCGAGTAGCGTGCGCGCGCTGTCCGTGTCGTCCTCGGCGGCTGCGCCGCCCGTGCAGGAGCGGCGCGAGCGACCGGAGGCGGGCCCTATACTTGAAGGGCCCGAACCCGAGAAGAAGAGAGGAGCATGGACCGATTCCTGAGCATCGAAGCCTTCGTGCGCGTGGCGGAAACGAGCAGTTTCGCGGAAGCGGCCCGGCAACTCGGCGTGACCAGTTCGGTCGTGACGAACCGGATCCAGCAACTGGAGAAGTTCGTCAACGCCCCGCTCTTTCATCGCAGCACGCGGCACGTGCGCCTCTCCGAAGTCGGGGAGGCGTTTTATCGTGAATGCGCGGAGGTGGTGGGGCGCGTGAACGAACTGACGGACCAGATGCGCGAACTGCGCGCCACGCCCACGGGCAGGCTGCGCATCCAGATCTTGCCGGGCTTCGCGCTGGGCCATTTCGGCGCGCCGCTCGCCGAGTTCAACCGCCGCTATCCCGGCATCCAGCTCGACGTGATCGTCAACGACCGCGTGGTCGATCCGATCGAAGAAGGTTTCGACGTCGCGTTCCAGATCTTCCCGCCGATCTCCGATTCGCTGATCGAGCGGCGGCTCTTTTCGGTGCGCCGGCTCTTTTGCGCCACCCCCGCGTATGTGCAAGAGCATGGCGCGCCGCAGCATCCGCGTGAATTGCTGCAGCACACCACGGCGCTCTATTCGGGCTATCCCTCGCGCAACCGCTGGACGATGACCCGCGGCGACGAAGTCGTGGAAATGGAGTTGCCCGGCATGATCCGCTCGAACTCGGTGCATTTGCTGCGCGATTACGCGCTCACGGGCGGCGGCGTGGTGTGCCTGCCTACGCTCGTGGCGAGCGAGGCGCTCCTCAACGGCTCGCTCGTGCCGATCCTCACCGACTACCACCTCTCGGCGTTGAGCTTTGCCGCCGTGTATCCCTCCACGCAGCGCCAGGCCCTGAAAGTGAAGGCGCTAGTGGAGTTTCTGGCCGAGTATCTGGGCCCCGAGCCCGCGTGGGACGTGCCGCTGATCGAGCGCGGCTGGGTGCGCTAGCGCCTGCGACGATTGCCTGCCGCGATTATTTGCGAAACGCGAATGCCGTAGTCGCCTGGCCGCCGGTTGTTACCGCCGCGCAGCGCTCCTAAAGTTGATTCCAACGAACCTTCCAAAACAGGAGACAGCCATGACCGATTCGTCATTCCACACCGCCTTTGGCTCGCTCGAGCAGTATCGCAAGGGCGAGATCGAAATCACGAGCGGCGACGCCCGCCACTATGTTTTCTCGAACGTCTTCGAAGTCGCCGCAAGCTCGGCGCCCTACGAGAAGGTCGTGGTCGGCAAGAACCTCGAATACGTGATCGAGGTGCTGCGCACGGAAGGGCAGTCGCGCTGGTTCGCCTGCGCACACGATGAGTTCGTGATCCTGATGGATGGCGAAGTGCGCATCGACTTCATCAAGCTCGATACGCCGCTCAAGGGCGGTACGGGTACGGTCGACGCGGGCGAGCAGCCTGCGGGCCGCAAGATGGGCCACGTGGTGCTGCGCCGCGGCCATCAAGCGCTGCTGCCGGCTGGCTGCGCGTATCGCTTCAGCGCGCAGAAGGCTGGCGTCGCGCTCGTGCAGACCATGGCCGGTGAGCTGTCCGTGCAGAAGTGGGCAGAGATCTGCCTGCACTGACAACACGCGCAAACCGAACACTCGACTACTGGAGACGCGACATGGCCACCCTCGAAACCCTCGACCACTCCGCAGGCTTCGCCGCCGACACCGTGCGCGCGAGCGAGCCCGACGCCGTGACCGGCTATCGCCGCTACACGCTCGGCGCCTTCGAATTCACGCGCGACGAATACTTCGTGAAAGTGCTGTGGCCCGCGAAGGGACAGACGCGCACGCACGCCATCCCCGCCGACGCCTTCCTGCGCGCCATGATGCGCGACGTGGCCTGGGGCTTTTTCTACGGCTGGGTGAATTTCGACCACGTGTTCGGCACGCGCAATCACTACGGCAAGGTGGACGTGTACGCGGGCTCGTTCAACGGCATCATGAAGGACGCCGGCGTGGACTATATCGAGACCTTCGAAACGCCCACCATCATGGCGACCTTCAAGGCGATCCTGCACGACTGGACCAACGAAGGCTTCGACCCGTTCGCCGCGCCCGAGGAAACCGGCACCGCATTCGGCCGCAAGCATGGCGAGAACGACGCCGCGATCGAGCGCACGCGCATCGCCACGCGCCGCATGCCGGGCCTCGAAGGCGACTCGCCGCTGCGCGACGACCTGCCGGTGAACCGCGCCTTCGCCGACGTGGCTCAGGACAACCCCGAAGTGCACGCCGAGCCCGGTTTCGAAGGCGAGCTGCATGCGTTCAACCTCTTCAAGTACCTCTCGCGCTCGGACGTGACGTGGAATCCCTCGGTCACTTCGGTGTGCGGCCAGAGCCTGTTCTGCCCGACCACCGAGGAGTACATCCTGCCGGTTTTCCACGGCAACGACCGCGTGGAGTGGTTCCTGCAGCTCTCCGACGAGATCGTCTGGGACATCGGCGACAAAAACACCGGTGCGCCGCGCGCACGCATCACCATGCGCGCGGGCGACATTTGCGCCATGCCCGCCGATATCCGCCATCAGGGCTATTCGACCAAGCGTTCGATGCTGCTCGTGTGGGAGAACGCGACCGCCGGCTTGCCCAAGCGCTACGAGAGCGGCGAACTCAAGCCGTATCCGGTCGAGTTCTGAGCGAGTTCCCAGCAGCTACCCAGCATGCCTAAGCATCAACCGAGGATTTACTCATGCAAACGCAATTGTTCATCGACGGCCGCTTCGTTGACGCCGTCGAGGGCGGCACCATCGACGTGCTCAATCCGCACGACGGCTCGCTGATCACGAAGATCGCCGCCGCCACCGCGGCCGACATCGATCTGGCCGTGGCCGCCGCCACGCGCGCCTTCCCGCAGTGGTCGGCGATGCCGGCCGCCGAGCGCGGCCGCCTGCTGCTGCGTCTGGCCGACGCCATCGAAGCGAACGGCGAAGAACTCGCGCAACTGGAATCGCTCGACACGGGGCACCCGATCCGCGATTCACGCGCGCTAGACGTGCCGCGCACGGCGGCGTGCTTCCGCTACTTCGGCGGCATGGCCGACAAGCTGCAAGGCTCGGTCATTCCGGTCGAAACGGGCTTTCTCAACTACGTGCAGCGCGCGCCCATAGGCGTGGTGGGCCAGATCGTGCCGTGGAATTTCCCGCTCATGTTCACGAGCTGGAAGATGGGCCCGGCGCTCGCGGCCGGCAACACGGTCGTGCTGAAGCCCTCGGAAATCACGCCGCTTTCCACGCTGCGTATCGTCGAGTTGATGGCGGAAGTGGGCTTTCCCGCGGGTGTCGTCAATATCGTGCCGGGCTATGGGCATACGGCCGGGCAGCGGCTCGCGGAGCACGAGGGCGTGGGCAAGATCGCCTTCACCGGCTCGACGGCAACGGGGCGGCGCATCGTGGAGGCCTCGCAGGGCAACCTGAAGCGCGTGCAGCTCGAACTGGGCGGCAAGGGCGCCAATATCGTGTTCGACGACGCCAATCTCGACGCCGCCATCAACGGCGCGGCCTGGGCGATCTTCCACAACCAGGGGCAGGCGTGCATTGCGGGTTCGCGTCTGGTGCTGCATGAGCGCATCGCCGACGCATTTCTCGAACGCTTCGTGGCGCTCGCCGCCTCGATTCGTGTCGGCAATCCTTTGGACCCCGAAACAGAAATGGGGCCGCTCACTTCGCTGCAGCATCTGGAGCGCGTGAAGGCCTTCGTGGACGTGGCGCGCGAGCAGGGCGGGCGCGTGCTCACGGGCGGCAGCGCGCCGCAGGACCCCGCGCTCGCCAACGGCTACTACGTGCGCCCCACGGTGATCGAGGCGAAGACGCCGGACGATCGCATCGCGCAGGAAGAGGTGTTCGGCCCGTTCGTGACCGTGCTGCGCTTCAAGTCCGACGAAGAGGCGCTCGCCATCGCCAACGGCACCGACTACGGTCTCGGCAGCGGCCTGTGGACGCGCGACCTCTCGCGCGCGCACAGCATCGCGGGCAAGATTCACGCGGGCATGTGCTGGGTGAACTGCTACAAGCGCGTGAATCCGGGCAGCCCGTTCGGCGGCGTCGGTCAATCGGGCTACGGTCGCGAAATGGGCTTCGAGGCGATGCACGACTACACGGAGGCCCGCTCGGTGTGGGTCAACGTGGACGCCCAGGTGCCGCCCCACTTCAAGCGTTGAGGCACGTATGGATCGCTTCGTTTATCAGGGCTTGCCGTCGCGCGTGGTGTTCGGCTGGGGCAACCTCGCGCGGTTGCCCGAAGAGGTGGACCGGCTGGGCGCACGCCGCGCGTTGATCCTCTCGACGCCCGAGCAGCGGCCGCTCGCTGAAGAAGTGGCGCGCCTGCTCGGCGAGCGCGCCGCGGGTATCCATGCCGAAGCGGTCATGCACGTGCCCGTGGAGGTCGCGCGGGCAGCGCGCGAGAAAGCGGCGGCACTGGATGCGCAGTGCTGCGTGGCCGTGGGCGGCGGCTCGACCATCGGCCTTGGCAAGGCCATCGCGCTCGAATCGGCGCTGCCGATCGTCGCCGTGCCCACGACCTACGCGGGCTCGGAGATGACGCCCATCTACGGTCTCACCGAAGGGCGCCTGAAAAAGACCGGGCGCGACCTGCGCGTGCTGCCGCGCACTGTGATCTACGACCCGTCGCTCACGGTCTCGCTGCCCGCCGGCATTTCGGCGGCCTCGGGCGTGAACGCCATCGCGCACGCGGTGGAGGCGCTCTATGCCGAGGACGCGAACCCGGTGATCAGCCTGATGGCCGAAGAATCGATTCGCGCGCTGGGCGAAGCGTTGCCGGGCGTCGTGCGTCGCCCGGACGACGCGGCGATGCGCAGTCGCGCGCTCTATGGCGCGTGGCTCGCGGGCACTTCCTTGGGCGCCGTGAGCATGGCGCTGCATCACAAGCTCTGCCACACGCTCGGCGGCACCTTCAACCTGCCGCACGCGCAAACGCATGCGGTCATGCTGTCGCACACGGCGCATTACAACCACGCGGCCGCGCCACACGCGCTCGAGCGCGTGGCGCGTGCGCTCGGCGGCGCGCATGCGGATGAGGCCGGGCCGCGGCTCTATGCGTTGAACGAGTCGCTTGGCATTCCCATGTCGCTCGCGGAGATCGGCATGCCCGAAGCGGGCCTCGACGAAGCGGCCGAACTCGCGTGCACCAATGCCTATCCCAATCCGCGGCCGCTGGAGCGCGCGGCGATCCGCGAACTGCTGCAACGCGCGTGGGAAGGCCTGGTGCCGCGCTAGCCGGGTTGCGCCACGCCACGTGCGCGGCGCACAAAACAACGGAAAGGAGACAACCATGTCGATGCCTGGCACCGAAGCCGAACGCGCCTTGACGGAACAGGTCGTGGGCCGCTTCGCGAACACACCCGATGCGCGCCTGCGCACGCTGATGCAAAGCCTGGTGCGCCATCTGCACGCCTACGTGCGCGAAGTCGAGCCGACGGAGGCGGAGTGGTTCGCTGCGATCCGCTTCCTGACCGAGACGGGCCAGATGTGCGACGACGTCGTGCGCCAGGAATTCATCCTGCTGTCCGACACGCTGGGCGTGTCGATGCTCGTCGATGCGATCAATCACCGCTATGCTTCCGGCGCGACCGATACGACCGTGTTCGGCCCGTTCTACATCGAAGGCATGCCCGAACGCGCCTATGGCGAGAACATGGCGTTCACGCCGGGTACGCCGGCCCTCGTGCATGGCCGCGTGCTGACGACCGACGGCGAGCCCGTGGCGAACGCGCTGCTCGACGTGTGGCAGACGGCCGACAACGGCATGTACTCGGGGCAGGACACCGAACAGCCGCACGGCAACCTGCGCGGCCGCTATCGCACCGACGCCGAAGGCCGCTACGCGCTCCGCACCATCGAGCCCGTGTGCTATCCCATTCCGACCGACGGCCCGGTGGGCCGCATGCTCAACGCCACGGGGCGGCATCCGTGGCGGCCCGCCCATCTGCACTTCATGATCACGGCGCCGGGCCACAGCGCGCTCGTCACGCACCTGTTCAACCAGAACGACCCGTATCTGGATTCGGACGCGGTGTTCGGCGTGAAGCCCTCGCTGCTCGTCGACTATCGCGAGCACGCGGCGGGTGGGGCGGCCGCGCAGCAGTTCGGCTTCGAGGGCGGCTTTCGCGAGGCGTGCTACGACTTCGTGCTGGAGCGCGCATGAGACCGCACACACGCTACTACGCCGTATTCGCCACCGACAAGCCCGGCATGCGCGAAGTCCGCGAGCGCGAACGCGCGGTGCATCGCACCTATCTGCGCTCGGCCGCGCAACGCGGGGTGTTCGTGCGGCTGGGCGGCTCGACGCTCGCGCCGCATTGCGACGCGCTCAACGGCACGCTGCTCGTGATAGAGGCGGAAGGCTACGACGACGTGATGCGCTTCGTGCGCGACGATCCCTATACGCTGGCGGGCTTGTTCGAGCACGTCGAGATCCGTCCGTGGGACTGGAATCTTGGCAATCCTGAGCAAAGAGTGTGAACCATGCAGACCGTGTGCCTGTGTTGCCTTGACGACGTGCCCGACGGCGGCGCGCGCGTGATCGACGCCGCGCTGGCCGGGCGGCCGGTCGTCGTCGTGCGGCGGGCCGGCGAAGTATGGGCGTACGCGAACCGTTGCCCGCACTTCTCGGTGCCGCTCGACTACGAGCCCGGCCATGTGCCGACGTATCGCGCACAGGTGATCATGTGCGCGCATCACAGTGCGTTATTTCGCTTCGAAGACGGGCAGTGCATCGAAGGCCCGTGCGCCGGCGCCAAGCTCGATGCGATTCCCGTGTGGCTCGACGCGCAGTCCAACGTCGTGGCGCATTGCGGCGGCGCCTGACCGTTTTCCACGCACGGGCCATCGATGCTCGCGCTGAGTCCGGCGTCGGATTGCGCATGACGCAGGAACAGCGCGAGCAGTTCAGGCCGTAGCCCGTCGCCGCGTTGAGCGGCGAGCGCGTGAAGGGCGAGGAGCGGAGCAAGCGGTGACATGATTCGACTCCCTATGTGAGACGTTCCGTTCGTGGCGCAGTCAGACCCGCCTGATGAGCCCGAGCTGCGTGAGCGCCGTTACGCCGTCGTCGAGCCCGATCTCCTCGACGATCTTGCCGTCTTTCAGGCGCAATACCGTCGTGCCGGTGAAGTGCATCTTGCGGCCGCTCGCCGCCGGCAACGATCCCGCGAGAAAGTCACCGAACGCCGGGCCCGAATGGGTGCCGCCGCCTTCCCACTGACCCACCACGTATTCGCCTTCAGCGATGAGATCGGCGGCGCCCCAGAAGTTCAGATCGGGGAACGCCGCGCGAAAGCCGGTCATGAACGCCTTGATGTCCTCGCGGCCGCGGCGCGGCTCGTGCAGCGAATACTTGAGCAGCATGTCCGGCGCGGCTAGCTCGTCGACGACGCTGAGGTCGCAGGTTTCGCCCCAGAAACGCGTGAACCAGCGGCCAACGAACGCCTTGTTGTCCTCTTCCATCGACATGTTCGACTCCTTGCTGATCTCGATTCACGGCGAAGCAGGATTGCTCCGCCTGAAATGAACGATATCGACCGGCAAACCACGCAGATACCCGTTTCTTGCCGTGACATTCGCGTGGCATTCACGCCGTGGCACGCGCCGAATTAGAGCGCAACATTCGGATCGGAACGCACGGTGCGCCGGCGTATCGTTGGTCTGTGGGCGAGATCGGCAAGAATGCCGCTTGCGAGAGGAGGAACGCACGCGATGAAAACCGGGGCCATGCGGGCTGAGAAGCCGGAATCCGCAACGTACGACTGGGTCGAGATCGAGCGATCGCTCGACGCGCGCGGCTACGCCGTGCTGCCCCGCGTGCTCAGGCCCGAGCAATGCGCGCAACTCGCCGCCCTGTACGCGAGGGACGATGGCTTTCGCTCGCGCATCGTCATGGCGCGTCACAATTTCGGGCGCGGGGAATACAAGTACTTCGCGTATCCGCTGCCGTCGCTGCTTCAGCGCTTGCGGCATGCGCTCTATCCGTACCTCGCGCCGATCGCCAACCGCTGGAACGGGCAACTGGGGATCGACACGCAATACCCGGCCGACCTCGACGCCTTTCTCGATCAATGCCACCGCGCAGGGCAAACACGTCCGACACCGCTCATCCTCGAATACGGCCCGGGCGACTATAACTGCCTGCACCAGGACCTCTACGGCGAGCATGTGTTTCCGCTGCAGGTGGCGATGCTGCTGTCACGGCCCGGCGTCGACTTCGAAGGCGGCGAGTTCGTGATGACGCAGAGCGCGTCGAACGGTCAGTGTGCCGAAGTGATTCCGCTGGAGCAGGGCGACGCGGTGCTGTTCACCGTCAACCAGCGCCCGGCTGCGACCCGGCGCGGCGGCACGCGCCGGGTCGCCATGCGGCACGGCGTGAGCGTGGTGCGCAGCGGCAAGCGTCATACCGTCGGCCTGATTTTTCACGATTCACGTTAGCGCGCGTACGACGCGAAGGAACGCATCATGCAACTGTTTCTCAGCCATATCGAGTCGCCGCTCGGCGACCTCATGCTGGTGAGCGATGCGCAGCAGCGGCTGCACGCGCTCGAATTCGCCGATCACCGCTCGCGCCTGCATCGTGGCTTGCGCGAACGCCACAACAGTGCCGAATGGATCGACGCCGCCGCGCCGGCTTCGATCGCCGACGCCGTGACGCGTTATTTCTCGGGCGAATTGACCGCGCTCGATTCTCTGCCGGTCGTCATGACAGGCTCGGACCTGGAGGAAAAGGTCTGGGCCGCGTTGCGTCAGATTCCGGCTGGCACCACCACCAGCTACGGCAAGCTCGCGAAAGCGTTGGGATTCGAAGACCCGCGCGCGGCGATCGACATCGGCGCGGCGAACGGCGCGAATCCCATCGCGATCGTCGTGCCGTGCCACCGCGTGATCGCCAGCAACGGCGAGTTGAAGGGCTACGCGTGGGGCTTGCATCGCAAGCGCTGGCTGCTCGAACACGAGAAGGCGATACCCGCCACGCGCGACGTTCCGCAAACGGCAACGCTCCCAGGCTTTTGAAATGAATATGTCCTTGCCTATGACTTCATCTGCCGACCCATTCGACAAGCTCGATTGGAGCGCAATCGCCGCGCAACTGGACAGCGAAGGCTATGCGGTACTGCCTCGGCTAGCCGGCGCGGACGAAGCCCGCAGGCTCGCGCGCGAAGCCGGCACATCGAGCGCATTGCGCCGCGTTGCGCTCGACTCGCTCGATCTCGGCCGTGGCGATCTGCTGTATTTCGGCACGCCTCTCCCGCAGCCGTGGGCGCAATGGCGTGTGGACCTCTATCGTCAGTTGGCGCCCATTGCCAATCGATGGAACGAGATGCTTGGCATGCCTTATCGATTCCTGGCGCAGTTGGATGAATTTCGGCAGCGCAACCGGCGAGCGGGGCAAACGCGGGCGCAGTCGCATTTGAACCAGCTAGGCACCGACGACTATCTGGCGCTGCATCAACGCAGTGACGGCGAGCATGTATTTCCGCTGCAAGTGGTCGCCTTGCTCTCGGCGCCGGGGAAAGACTTCACGGGCGGCGAACTGGTGCTGACCGAGCAGCGTCCGCGCATGCAGTCGCGCCCGACGGTCGTCCCGCTCGGGTTGGGCGACGCGGCGATCATCGCCACGGCCCAGCGGCCATTCAAGGGCAGCAGCGCTTACTACCGCGTGAACCTGCGGCATGCCATCAGCCGCGTGCGCAGCGGCGAGCGCATTGGCGCCGAGTTGTCGTTCCACGACGCACCGCAAGCGGCAAACGATCAACACGCTTTCGATCTCGACATCTGAATCCTGCCGCGCAGGCATTCCAGTCCGGCGCGGCAGATGCAACTAACTGTCCGGCCGACCCACCCCCGGCCCACGCCGCGCCACAGCGCGGCGGTACCAATTCGTCTTCACGCGACGCACATCGCCCAGGGACTTCCCTTACAAAGACTTTATCGACTATTTATCGATAAATTGTCGTGATAGATTTCCGGGCTGAATTGGGCGCAACGGGGAAGCGCGCCAGCGCGCGCCGGGTCCACGAGACCGGCGGAAATCGATAAGGCGGAGGAGAGATGCTGGTTTTGATAGGGGTGCCGATCGTCGTGAACGGTTTCGCATTGCGCATGAACGCGCTGCTCGTCGTGTCGTCGCGGGCCTGATGTTCGCGTCGTTCGCCCTCTTCAACCTGCTCGACCGCGCGAACCCGCGCCGCGTCGTCAACTTCGTGTTCTGGGGCGTCTATGCGCTGACGTTCCTGTTCGGCGGCGTGCTGCCGCATTTCGTGATGGGGTGTCTCGCCATCGCGCTCGCGTTGCTCGCGGGCTCGGGCAAGCTGGGCCGCAGCCCCGCGGCCAACGACGATGCCAAAGCCGAGGCGCGCCGCGAGCAAGGGGCGCGGCGCTTCGGCAGCCGGCTCTTCATTCCGGCGCTGCTCATCGCGGTGGTGACGCTCGTCGGCACGCTCCCACTCAAGTACGCGCCCTTCGTCGAAGCGAAGAACGTCACGCTCATTTCGCTCGTGATCGCCACGCTCGTTGCGTTCGGCGCGGCGCTCGTCATGTTGCGCGATTCGCCCGTGCAGGCGCTCAAGGGCGCGCGGCACACCATGGACGCCGTGGGCTGGGCCGCCATCCTGCCGCAGATGCTCGCGGCGCTCGGCGCGCTGTTCGCCGCGGCGGGCGTCGGCCACGTGGTGTCCGAACTCGTCACGAACTGGATTCCCCAGAATTCGGCGTTCGCGGTCGTGGCCGCCTACACTTTCGGCATGGCCCTCTTCACGATGATCATGGGCAACGCGTTCGCTGCCTTCCCGGTGATGACCGCCGGCATCGGCCTGCCGCTGATCGTGCATCAGTTCCACGGTACACCGGCGATTCTTGGCGCCATCGGCATGCTCTCCGGCTTCTGCGGCACGCTCATGACGCCGATGGCCGCGAACTTCAACATCGTCCCCGCGGCGCTGCTCGAATTGAGCGACAAGAACGGCGTGATCAAGGCGCAATGGCCGACCGCCGTGCTGCTGCTCGTCGTCAACACGCTGCTGATGTACGCCTTAGTTTTCCGGTTCTGATGAGATCACGATGACCACACACCTCACCGCCGCCCATGCCTCGAAGTTCGCCTCGCTCGCGCTTGCCCACCTCACGCGCGAGTACCCGAACAAGCTGACTCACTCGCTCGAAGGCCCGCAGGACGTGCTGGGCCCGCGCGCGCTGCACCCGGTGTTTTACGGCAGCTACGACTGGCATTCGTGCGTGCACGGCTACTGGCTCGTGCTGCATCTGCTGGAGCGCTTTCCCGACCTGCCCGAGGGGCCGCAGATCGTCGCCGTGGTCGACGAGCACTTCACGCCGGAGAAGATGGCCGGTGAGATGGCCTACCTCACGCTCGCGCACAACCGCGGTTTCGAGCGCCCTTATGGCTGGGCATGGCTGCTCGCGCTCGCGGCACAGGTCGACGCGCTGGTCGAGTCGATGAAGCTGCCGCAGGCCGCGCGCTGGCAGGCGGCGCTGGCGCCGCTCACCGACTGGTTCGTCGAGCGTTTCGAGGAATTCCTGCCGAAGGCGACCTATCCGTTGCGAGTGGGCACTCACTTCAATACGGCGTTCGCGCTCACGCTCGCGTACGACTTCGCGAAAGCCACGTCGCGTCCTGCGCTGGCGACGCTGATCGAAGACACCGCCACGCGCTGGCATACGAACGACGCGGGCTGCCAGGCGTGGGAGCCGGGCGGCGACGAGTTCCTCTCGCCCGCGCTGAGCGTGGCCCTGCTGATGAGCCGCGTACTGAGCGCGCAGGATTTCGAGCCGTGGTTCACGCGCTTCTTGCCCAACCTCGCGGTGCAAGAACCGGTCACGCTTTTCACGCCGGCCACCGTGACCGACCGCAGCGACGGCAAGATCGCCCACCTCGACGGGCTCAACCTGAGCCGCGCGTGGTGTCAGCGCTCACTTGCACGCGCGCTGCCCGCGGGCGACGCACGTGTGGCCGTCCTCAACGATGCCGCGCAATTGCATCTGGCCCGCGCGCTCGACCACGTGGCCGGGGACTATATGGGCGAGCACTGGCTCGCCACCTTCGCGACGCTCGCGCTCGAAGCATGACAAAAGCGTGCAGCCGATGGGGCGCGCCGTGTGTGCGCGACCCACGCCGTTTTCCAGACTGAAGATTTACGCGCCTGCGGTCGATATCACGGGCTGAAGCCCCGAGCCGCCGCCGGAATCCGCTGCGCACAGGCCGGCTCGGGACGTCGAACCCATTCAGGTCTGGAAGGTATGCAAGTAGAGAAATTCATGACGAGCCGTGTCGTTACCGTCGGTTTCGACGACACGCTCGCGACGGTGCGCGAGATCTTCGCGGAAGCGAGCTTTCACCATCTGCTCGTGGTCGAAGACGGCAAGCTGCAAGGCGTCGTTTCCGATCGCGACCTGCTGCGCGCGATCAGCCCGTTCATCGACAGCGTGGTCGAATCCGCGCGCGACCTCGGCACGCTCAACAAGCGCGTGCACCAGATCATGAGCCGCAAGCCGCTCACGCTGCGACCCGAGTCGAGCCTCTCCGACGCCGTGGCCCTCTTTCTCTCCAACAAGATTTCGTGCATCCCCATCGTGGATGCCGAATTTCGCCCCGTGGGCATCGTGAGTTGGCGCGACGTGCTGCGCTATCTCGTGCCGGTGGACGAGGGCGAAGCGGGCGCACGCGAAGCCAGCGCGTGATGCGGATTGACTCGTATGCATCCCACATATGGGTCTGTATTACGAAGCGTTGCTAACGGTCGTGCTTCTTTGCTGTCAACCATAAAGTTCGCACGCTCTCCTGCCGTTGTTATGTACTGGGCGCTTAATCAGCCTGAACGCAAGGGCTGCACTGGGTAGGCGCACCGGAACATTCGATGAAAAACGACTGGGACACGCGCGGCCTCCAGAGCCGCGCGCCCCACGGAGAGAGACCAGGAATGCTTCACAAGCTGTCGATACGCGCGAGCCTGACCCTGATGATCGCCTTCTTTGGCGTCGTCCTGATCGTCGGCGCCGCCACAGGACTCCTGTCGATGCGAGCGGGCAACGAGTCGCTGCGCACCATGTACACCGTCAATACGCCGGCCGTCGCCGACCTCGAAGGCAGCGCCGGCCAGTTGCTGCGTCTGCGCCTCGCGCTCGCCACCAACGCGTCGCTGTCCGATCTCGGCGACCACGATGCCGCGGACGCGGTGCTCAAGCGCTTCGATCAATACCTGAAGAACTCGAACGAGCGTCTGGACCACTATCTGTCGATTGCGAGCGGAGAAGGCGAGGCGCAGGATCTCATCGCCGACATGCAGGCCAAGCGCAACAGCTTCCTGCACGATGGCGTCGAGCCGGCGCTGGCGGCGCTCAAGGCCGGTGACAAGACCGCGTTCCAGGAATTGCAGGGCCACAAGCTGCCGTCGCTCTACAGCAACTACGAAAAGGCGATGCTCGTGCTCGAGAAGCGCCAGATCGACCTCGGCGCGCAGCGCTACCAGGAAGCGCAGGACCGCTTCAATGCGGTGAGCGTCGCCGTGGGCGTGGGCATGGTGCTCTCGTTGCTGTTCGCGTGGATCGGCCGCGCGGCGCTCATGCGCGCGATCGTGCATCCCGTGGACGCGGCCATCGCGCAGTTCCAGCGCATCGCCGCCGGCGACCTGAGCGGCACGGTGCAGACGACGAGCAACAACGAAATGGGCCGCCTGCAGGCCGCGCTGCGGCAGATGCAGAATGCACTCATCAAGACGGTCAGCAGCGTGCGTGAAGGCGCGCTGTCGATCGACAAGGGCGTGAGCGAGATCGCCGCGGGCAATACGGATCTTTCGCAGCGCACCGAAGAGCAGGCCGCCTCGCTCGAGGAAACGGCGGCGAGCATCGAAGAGCTGACCTCTACCGTCAAGCAGACCGCAGAAAACGCACGCCAGGCCAGCACGCTCGCCGAGGGCGCTTCCGGCCTCGCCGCGCAGGGCGGCGCGCTCTCGCGCGAAGTGGTCGGCACGATGCAGGACATCGTGGGCGACTCGCGGCGCGTGGGCGAGATCGTCGGCGTGATCGAGGCGATTGCGTTCCAGACCAACATTCTCGCGCTCAACGCGGCTGTGGAAGCGGCGCGTGCGGGCGAGGAAGGGCGCGGCTTCGCGGTGGTGGCGAGCGAAGTGCGCTCTTTGGCGCAGCGCAGCGCCGCGGCGGCCAAGGAGATCAAGGAACTGATCGAGTCGTCGACCTCGCGCGTGGAAACGGGCGCGGGCCTCGTCGAGCGCTCGGGCTCGACGATGAGCGAAATCGTCGAAGCGATCGCGCGCGTCAGCGCGATCATGAACGAGATCGCATCGGCGGCGGCGGAGCAGAGCACGGGCATCGATCAGGTCAACATCGCCGTGGGACAGATGGACCTCGTGACCCAGCAGAACGCGGCACTCGTCGAGCAGGCAACGGCCGCGGCATCGTCGCTCGAAAACGAAGCGCACCGGCTCAATGCAGCGGTTTCGGTGTTCCGCACCGGTCACGCGGGGTAAGGCAAACGCTGCATGGTGTGATGCGCCGGTTATAGTCGTGCCTTCACGACTGCGGACTTCCAGCACCATGCAGCTTCTCGATCACGTTTCGATCGGCGTGCCCGATCTCGACGCAGCGCGTCCCTTCTACGATGCGATCATGAATGCGTTGGGTGCGCTGAAGGTCTACGACCGCCCCAACGCGCTCGGCTACGGTGAGCGTTGCGACGCGGCCGAAACGCAGTCTTCGTATCTTTCCATCTATCTGGATGCCAGCGCCATCGAGCCGAACAAGCGGCACTGGTGCTTCAAGGCCGCGACGCGCTCGCAGGTCGATGCGTTCCATGCCGCCGGTCTCGCGGCGGGCGGACGGTCGGATGGCGACCCGGGCTTGCGGCCGCACTATCACGCCGACTATTACGCCGCCTTTCTCATCGATCCGGCCGGCAACCGGGTCGAGGCCGTGTGCCATACTGCATCGGCCTGACGCTGCGCATCAGGTCAGGCGTGGGAGAGGGGGAAATGACAGGCACTGGCAAATACTGGTTTCGAGCCAAACGCTATGGCTGGGGCTGGGGACTTCCGCTCACCTGGCAGGGGTGGGTGGTACTCGTGGTGTATGTCGTCTCGATCTGTTTGATCGCCGTTTTCTTTGAACCGCACGGGCATCCGTATGCGTTTGCGGGCCTCGCGATACTCGCCACTGTCGCACTCTCGGTGATCTGCTGGCTCAAGGGCGAGCCGCCACGCTGGCGCTGGGGCAAGCACCGCGAGTGAGCCGTTTCAGAATCGACGGCAAATATCTGCATATCACGACACTGCCTGCTCGCGGCCCCGTAAAGAATGCATTTCCGAACGGGTGTGGGTGAAGGTCGAATAGACGGTATCGCACGGCAATCCCGAACGCGTCCGAAGTGCTGCGCCTCGCGTGCGCAGCCGCACGGGGAAACGCGTTTTCTTGCCGCTTTGCACCATAAAATCAGCACCTTATCCGTATGTTACCTGTCATCGTTTTTCCCGATTGAGCGCGTAAAGGCTGGTGATACTGTTGTGGGCACATTCTTCAAAGCAGCAATGTGGCGGGCAGATGTTCCTCAACGATGCTGGCGAATCGGAGATGCATGATGTCCAGTAACGGCGTGTGGCGAAACCTTCATCGCGTAGCGGCGACGGGTATGGTGGCGGCAGGGCTGGGCCTCGCGGCCGGTGCGCATGCCGCGGGTGAGCCGATCAAGATCGGCGTGATCAGCGAGGAGTCCGCGGTGGCGGGCGCTTCGATCAGCAAGGCGGCGCAGCTCGCCGCGGCCGAGATCAACGCGAGCGGCGGCGTGGATGGCCGGCCCATCCAGATCATCGCGTACGACGACCACTCGTCGGCCTCGGACGGCGTGCGCGCGTTCCAGCGCGCCGCGACCCAGGACAAGGTGGTTGCCGTGATCGGCAGCTATATCAGCGAAGTGGCGCTCGCCATGGAACCCTGGTCGGCGCGCCTGAAAATGCCCTTTATCACGCCGGGCGCCGCGAGCAACGATATTTCGAAGCACGTCCACGACGACTACGACCACTACAAGTACACGTTCCACGGCTGGATGACTTCGGCGTTCATCGCGCAGTCGATCTGCGATTTCTCGCACGATATTCTCGTCGGTCAGTTCAAGATGAAGTCGACGGTCGTGATGAGCGAGGACGCCGCATGGACCAAGCCGCTCGACGAGCGCTTCATGGAATGCCTGCCCAAGGCCGGGCTCAAGGTGGTCGATCATATCCGCTTCAATCCGGATACTTCGGACTTCACACCAATTTTCAACCAGATCGAGGCCAGGCACCCCGATACGATCACCACGGGCATCAGCCACGTGGGCGTACAGCCGACGGTGCAATGGCACGATCAGCAGGTGCCGATCCCGATGTCGGGCCAAAGCTCGCAGGCCACGACCACGAGCTTCTGGAAGGACACGAACGGCGCGACGGAGGGCGTGATCACGGCTTCCGCAGCGGCGCCGGGCGTGGCGATCACGCCGAAGACGGTGCCCTTCGCGGATGCCTACCAGAAGAAGTTCGGCGTATCGCCTGCGTATTGCGGCTTCTCGACCTATGACCTCGTGTACATCCTCGCGGATGCGATCAAGCGCAACAAGGGCTCGACCGATCCGGACCAGATGGTCGCCGCGCTCGAGAAGACGGATTACGTAGGCACGATCGGGCGCTGGCAGTTCTACGGCAAGGACGACCAGTTCACGCACGCGCTCAAGTACGGCCCGGGCTATATCACCGGCATCAACCTGCAGTGGCAGGACGGCAAGCAGATCGCGATCTGGCCCAAGTCCGTTGCGAACGGCAAGGTCAAGTTCCCGACCTTCATCAAGCTCCAGCAAGCTAGCGTGAACTAGCTTCGTAGTGCGTCGCGCCGTGCGGCCCTTCGTCTGACGATGGGCCGCACGGCGCTTGTTGCGACACACCAACCCACCTGAAAGGCCGGACATGCTGCTCTTGCAGATCCTCATCGACGGCTTTGCCATCAGTTCGCTCTACGCGCTCGGCGCCATCGGCTTCACGCTGATTTTCGGCGTCTCCGGCATCTTGAATCTCGCACATGGCGGCGTGATGCTCGTCGCGGCGCTGATGGGCTGGATGCTCGCGGGCGAGGCGGGCCTCGGCACCTATCTCGGCACGCTGCTTGGCGTGGTCGCCGGTCTCATCGCGGCCTATGTCACCTACCTGATGGTGGTGCGGCCGATCCAGCGTTCGGCGGCGATTCCGGGCGAAGAGAAGGAAATTTTCGTGCTCACCGGCACCTTGCTGTGGGGCATCATGATCCAGCAGGGCATGGCCTGGCTCTTCACCGACAACCCGGTGACGATGCGCCCGCTCATCAGCGGCGTGGCGATGATCGGCAGCGTGCGCGTGCCGTTCAACGAGATCATGATCGCCGTGGTCTGCTGGGCCGTGATCGGTCTCCTCTGGCTGTTCGTGAATCGCACGCGCGCGGGCAAGGCGCTGCTCGCCGCCTCGATGAATCCGCGCGGCCTCACGCTGCTCGGCTTCGAACTCTCGCGCATCTATCTGCTCGCATGGACCATCTACGGCGTGCTGGCGGGCATTGCGGGCGTGCTGCTGGCGTCGTTCCTCGGCGTGAGCACGAACAACGCCGGGCAGCTCACGGCGAGCGCGTTCTCCATCGTCGTGCTGGGCGGGCTCGGCAGCGTTTCCGGGTCGTTGATGGCCGCGTATGTGGTCGGCTATCTGGAGACCGTGACCGCGTATCTCGTCGCGCCGACGCTGCGGCCGCTTCCGGCGCTGCTGCTGCTGGTGCTCGTCGTGTACGTGCGGCCCCAGGGCTTCCTGGGACGTCGCTAACCGAGCGAAGGGAGCACATCGACATGTCCGGTCTTCTTCGTTCGCGTGGGGTATGGGTGGCCGTGTTGCTCGCCGTCGCGGCGGCCACGCTGCCCTGGTGGATGTCGGGGTATATCCTCGGCGTGCTCACGGTCGCGTACTACTTCGGCGTATTCGCGATGTCGTGGGATCTGCTGTTCGGCTTTGCCGGCGAGGTCAATTTCGGCCCGACGTTCCTGATCGGCCTCGGCGCCTATTCGGCGGCCATCATCGATGCCCACTGGGGGCTGCCGATTCCTGTCTGCGTAATCGCGGGCGGCCTCTTCGCGCTGCTGGGCGGCCTGCTGCTCGCGGTCCCCGCGCTGCGGCTGCGCGGTCCGTACTTCGGCCTCGTCACGCTCGTGGCGGTGCTGCTGCTGCAGAACGCGATCGTGATTTTCGCGGGCGTGACGGGCGGCGAGATCGGCATGATGGTGCCGGACGTGATGTCCGTCGACGCCAACCACAACTACTGGATCGCGCTCGCGTTTCTGGTGGTTTGCGCGATCCTGCTGTTCGGCCTCTCCCGCTCGGCCATCGGCCTCATCCTGCAGGCCAGCGGCCAGGACGCTACCGGCGCGCAGGCGCTGGGCTTCAACGTCACGCGGCACAAGCTCGTGGCCTTTTGCATCAGCGCCGTGTTTTCGGGCGTGGCGGGCGCGATGCTGGTGTTCTATCAAGGCACGGCTTCGGTGAGCACGGTGGTGGACTTGAGCGTCGGCGTGCAGATCATCATCGCGGCCGTGCTCGGCGGGCGCCGCACGATACTCGGCGCCGTGCTCGGATCGATCTTCCTGATCGTGGCCGGCGAGTTCCTGCGTCCGCTCGGCCAGCTCAACACGTTCGTTGTCGCGGCGGTGGCGCTGGCGGCGCTGCTGTTCTTTCCGGACGGTTTGCTCGGCAACCTGCTACGGACGAGGGAACGCCAATGAACGACACGCCACTGCTCTCCGTTCGCGGGCTGACCAAGCGCTTTGGCGGTCTGGTCGCGGTGAAGGACATTGGCTTCGACATCCGGCCCGGCGAGATACTGGGCCTGATCGGACCCAACGGGTCCGGCAAGTCGACCGTGATGAAGCTGATCATGGGCATCGAGCGGCCCAACGCGGGCTCGGTCAAGGTGAACGGCGTGGAGATGGCCGGTTGGGCGCCGCACCGCATCGCGCGCGCCGGCGTGGGCATCGTGTTCCAGCACTCGCGCCCCCTGCATCGGCAAACGGTGCTGGAGCACATCAAGCTCGCGCTGCTGCCAGACTCGCTCGTCAAGCTCGCGGCCGAGCCGCATGTGCATCAGCGCGCGCAGGAAATTGCCGCGCGCGTGGGTCTGGCCGCCGTCATGCACCGGCATCCCGCCACGCTGCCGTTCGCGGACTTGCGCCGTATGGAAATGGCGAAAGCGATTGCGCGCGACCCGCAGGTCGTGCTCGTCGATGAGCCCTTCGCAGGACTCACGGTTGCGGAATCGGAGGCATTCTCCGAGCTGATCCGCGGTTTTCGCGCGGAGGGCCACGCGGTGCTGCTGGTCGATCACAACGTCAAGAGCCTTTCAGCGCTCGCCGACCGCGTGCTCGCCATGTACCTCGGCGAGCACGTTGCCGAAGGCACCGCGGAAGAAGTGATGCAAAACGAAACCGTGCGCCGCGTGTATCTGGGCAGCAAGCTGGAACTGCGTCAGCGCGCGAGCTTTGCGGGCGAAGAGAAGCGCGCCATCCTCGAGGTCTCCGACGTACGCGTGCTGTACGGCAAGGCATGCGCGCTCGACGGCGTGAGCCTCCATGTTCGCGAGGGCGAGTTCGTATCGGTGGTGGGCCTGAACGGCGCGGGCAAGACCACGCTCTTCAACGCGCTCTCGGGTTTGCTGCCGTACAAAGGGACGATCCGCTTCGACGGCCGCGACCTGAAGGGCATGAGCGGCGCGGCCGTGTCGCGCGCGGGCCTCGTGCAATGCCCGGAAACGCGCGAGTTGTTCGGCGACATGACGGTGCGCGAAAATCTCGAACTCGGCGGCTATCATCTATCGGACGACGTGCGCAAGAAGCAGCTCACGTGGCTCTACGACCTCTTTCCGATCCTCAAGTCGCGCCAGGGCCAAACCGCGCGCACGCTCTCGGGCGGCGAGCAGCAAATGCTGGCCATTGCGCGTGCGCTCATGCCCCAGCCCAGGCTGCTGATACTCGACGAGCCGACGCTCGGGCTCGCGCCCGTGATCCTCGAACAGCTTTCGAAAGCGCTCGATGCGCTGCAGCAGTCCACGCCCATTACGGTGCTGCTGGGCGAGCAGAACGTTCGCTTCGCCCTGCCGCACGCGGACCGCGTTTATGTGCTGGAGCATGCGCGCATTGTCTGGGAGGGGAGCGCTTCGCGCTTCGAGGCGGAGATGGGGCGCGGCTTTCTCGAAGCGGTGCCCACGAGCAATCCCCATGCGCTGACCTCGGGCGCTGCGCGTTGAAGGCAACGCTCGGCACGCGCGTGCCGCGTCTTCACGCCTGAGCTTCTGCCTCGGGTTCGGCCACGGCCTCTGCGCTTTCAGGTTCCAGCATTTTCACATCGTGCAGCCATCGCGTGGCCTTGGCGATGGCGCGGGAGAGCCGCGCCACCTCGTTCAACTGCTCGATTACGTCGTTGGCGAAGCGGAAAATGAACGCCGCGCCCTCGTTGCGCAGCTGCACCGCGGACATGATGTGCTGCCGCGCCGAGTCGGACTGGCCTTCGATTTCCGGCTTGGCGTTGACGATGCCCGTCACGACGTCGGCCTCCGGGTGCGCGATCATCTGCACGGCAAGCGTGAAACGCTCGATGACGGACCTGGCGAATTGCACCAGCTCGGGGTTGTTCGCCAACACGGTCACGTCCGCGCTTTGCGCGGCGCGCCTCTGGCTCAGCGCGAGCATGCTCGTGGTGGCCACTTCGCGGATGGCGTCGAGGCAGGTCGCAATTCGCGCGAGATCCACCAGTTGCCTGCCTTCGTCGTCGCTTTGCACGGCGTCGGAGAGCTTGCCGATATAGGTGAGAATGGCGGTGCTGAGCGAGTCCGCCGCCTTGTCCTCGTTCGTCACCGTGGAAAGCCCATGCGTGGAGCTTTCGACCAGAAGCGTGGCGCTATGCTCGACGAGAATCTGCACGAGCTTGCCGAGCGAAGCCAGTTCGAGTTGCACGCGGGCAATGGCGAGCGCCGGCATTTCGACCAGCGTTTCATCGAGGTAACGCGGCACGCCGGGATCCTGCCACCCTTCGCGGCGCGCCGGTGCCAGGCGTTCGGCGAGCTTCGCAATGGGCCCGGTGAACCAGATCAGCACGAAGGTACTGAACACGCTGAACACGGTGTGTGCGTTGGCGGCCTGGCGCGGCGTTTCCGCCGCGAGGCGCGCAGCGCCGGTCAGCTCGGGTGCGGAAGGGGAGATCATGCGTACGAAATCGGCGAACTGCGGAATCACGAAGGCGAAGAACAGCACCCCGAGCACGTTGAAGATCAGGTGAACGATACCGACTTGCGCCGCCTCCGCCGATTTGCCGATTGAAGCGAGCAGCGCCGTGCCACAGGTGCCCACATTGGCGCCGAGTATCAGCGCAATGCCCGATTCGAGCGGAATCAACCCCTGGCTGCCGAGCGCGATCACGATCGCGAGCGTGGCCGCCGAACTCTGCACGACGGCCGTGAATACCGCGCCGATCACGATGCCGATGAGCGGATTGCGCATGTTCTGCATCGCGTCGATGAACGGCTGGTAATCGCGCAGGGGCCGGGTCGCGTTGCCCATCATTTCGATGCCGAGAAACAGCAGGCCGAGGCCGAGCAGCGCGCCGCCCAGTTCGCGCAGCGTTTCGCGCTTCGCGAAGCCATAGAGCAGGAAGCCGCCGCCGAGCATGAACGGCGTGAGCGCGGAGATATTGAACGCGATGATCTGCGCAGTGAGCGTCGAGCCGATATTGGCGCCCATGATCATCGGGATGGACTGCATCAGCGTCATGAGCCGCGCGGAAACGAAGCCCACCAGCAGCACCGTGGTGATGGTCGACGAGTTCAGGAGCGCCGTGATGCCGGCGCCCGCGAGCACGCCGCGAAACCGGTTGGCGGTGAGCGAACCCAGCAGCGATTGCAGGCGCGCGCCGGCAATCGTTTTGAGCGCGCCGGTCATCAGATCCAGCCCGAACAGGAACAGGGCAAGCCCGCCCACCAGCAATCCGGTCACCTCGACCAGGTTCAGGTTCGCACCAGGCAGCATGGCATTGGGCCCTCGCTCTCGAGACGGGACGAAACGATTCTACGCGTCATGGTACTGCCTTGTTGGCGCGCCGCGCTGTTGCGGGCTCACGGACTTCTTCAGCGACGGTATCGAACGAATGACGAGCTTCTCCAGCTCCACCACGAGGAAGAACAGGATCGCGCCCGCCACGAGCCAGAGCCATGCCGAGAGCGGCAGGGACTCGGTATCGAACACGGCGTGAAAGGGCAGCGTATAGGTGAACAGGATCTGCAGCACGATAACGGCACCGATGCCGTACCAGAGATACGGGTTGCCCATGTGCGCACGTACCGATAGCGCCGAATTGATCAGCGAGCGGCTGTTGAGCAGATAGAAGACCTGTCCCAGCGTGATGGCGTTGACGGCGGCCGTGCGCGCCATCGAGTCCGCCGCGCCCTGCGACTTCATCCAGAAGAATGCGGCGAGCGTATAGAGCACGAGCGTGGCGCCGACGAAGAGAATGCGCCACACGCCGAATGGTGTGACGATAGGCCGGTCGATCGAGCGCGGCGGGCGCTGCATCACGTCGTCCTCGTGAGGCTCGAAGGAAATCACGAGGCCAAGGGCGACGGACGTGACCATGTTCACCCACAGCACCTGCGGCGCAGTGATCGGCAGCACGAAGCCGAACAGGATCGCGATGGCAATCACGGCGCCCTGGGCGATATTGGTGGGCAGCATGAAGAGCATGGCCTTTTCGATGTTGTTGTAGACCGTGCGTCCTTCCTTCACCGCCGCCGAGATCGAGGCGAAATTGTCGTCGGCGAGGATCATGCCCGCGGCTTCCTTCGTGACTTCGGTGCCCTTGATGCCCATCGCCACGCCGATGTCGGCCTTCTTGAGCGCGGGCGCATCGTTCACGCCGTCGCCCGTCATGGCGACCACCTGCCGGTTGGCCTGGATCGCCTTCACGAGCCGCAGCTTGTGCTCGGGGCTCGCGCGCGCGAATACGTCCACGTCGCGCACGCATTCCTGCAAGGCGGCGTCGTTCATCGCCTCGATCTCGGTGCCGGCCACGGCCGTCTTGCCGTCGCCGATGCCGAGCATGCCCGCGATCGCGGCGGCCGTGACCTTGTGGTCGCCCGTGATCATCGTCACGCGGATACCGCCGCCGTGGCATTCGCGCACCGCGTCGATCGCCTCCTTGCGCGGCGGGTCCATGAGACCCACGAGACCGAGCAGCACGAGCGTCTTCGGCAGGTCCTCGGGGCCGAGGTTGCCCACTTCGAGGCCGGGATCGGGCAGCCACGCGAGCGCGAGCACGCGTTCGCCCTGCGAGGCGAGCCGCTCGCCTTCGCGCGCAAAGCGCTCGCGGTCGAGCGGCGCGGGGCCGCTTGCCGTTTGCTGGCGGTCGCAATTTTCGATGATCACTTCCGGCGCGCCCTTCACGAGCAGCATCTCGCCTTGCGCCGAGCGGTTCAGCGTGGCCATGAACTTGTGTTCGGACTCGAACGGAATGCCGTCGATGCGCGGCGCGGCGGCGGCTTCGGCAGCGCGGTCCATGCCGAGCTTGCCGGCGAACGGGTAGAGCGCGCCCTCGGTCGGGTCGCCTTCCACTTTCCATTTGCCGTCTTCTTCGAAGAGGCCGGCGTCGTTGCACAGCATGGATACGCGGCCCATGAGCGTGAGCACCTCCGGCCGTTCGGCGCCGAGTGCCTTGCCGCCCGCGCGAACCTCGCCTTCGGGTGCGTAGCCGTCGCCGGTCACTTCATAGGGCGCGTCGGCCGTCACGACCGAGGTCACCATCATTTCCATGAGTGTGAGCGTGCCGGTCTTGTCCGAGCAGATGCGCGAGACGGAACCCAGCGTCTCGACCGCGGGCAGGCGGCGGATGATGGCGTTGCGCTTCGCCATGCGCTGCACGCCGATGGCGAGCGTGATGGTGATGAGCGCCGGCAGCCCTTCCGGGATCACCGAGACCGCGATGCCCACTACGGCCTGGAACAACTGGATGAAGGTCATGTGGCCGAGCCAGTGGCCCCATGCGAACAGCAGCACGCTGATGATGCCGATGGCGATCGTAATGACGTATCCAAACTTCTTGATCTGGCGTAGCAGCGGCGTTTCCAGCGCGCTGACCTCGGCCAGCATCTGGTTGATGCGGCCAAGCTCCGTCTGGCTGCCCGTCGCCACGACGATGCCGGTCGCGCGGCCCGAGAGGACCATCGTCCCGGAAAAGGCCATATTCTCGCGGTCGCCCACGGTGGCATGCGCGGGCACCGCGTCGGTGTTCTTCTCCGCAGGCACGGATTCGCCCGTGAGCGCCGCCTCCTCCGTGCGCAGGTTGCGCGCCTCCACGAGGCGGATGTCCGCGGGGATCTTGTCGCCCGATTCCAGCAGCACGATGTCGCCGGGCACGACCTCGTCGGCGGGAACGAGGCGCACCTCGCCGGCGCGCAGCACGCGCGCTTCCGCGGAGAGCATGTTGCGAATCGAGTCGAGCGCTTTCTCGGCGCGCCCTTCCTGCAGAAAGCCCAGCAGCGAGTTGAGGATGACCACCGCGAAGATGATCGAGGCGTCGAGCCACAGGCTCAGCATCAGCTTGATGAAGCCCGCCGCGAGCAGCACGTAGATGAGCACGTTGTTGAACTGGGCGAGGAACCGCACGAAGGGGCCGCTTTTCTTGCCCTGGGGCAGGACGTTCGGCCCATAGGTGCCGAGGCGCTGTGCGGCGTCCGCCACGTCGAGCCCTTGCGACGGATTCACGTTGAGCTGGCGCTCGATCTCGGCGGCGGGCATGGCGTGCCATTGCACTGCGCCCGCACCGCTAGCCCCACTCCCGGCAGAACTCATCTTCGCCCCCTTGGTTGCGCAGAGATTCAACGCAATAGTAAGTTTTTTTCGCGGCAGGCACGCGCAACCTGGTGCGCGTGCCGTTTTTGCTGGAGGCTGCCGCCGTGAGATGTATGGCAACATCTCCCTGACACGACCCGCCCGAGTCATTCCATGCGCATCACGCCTCTGCCTCCGCTGCCCTGCCTCGTCGCGTTCGAAGCCGCCGTGCGTCACGCCAGCTTCACGCGCGCGGCCGCCGAACTGCACCTCACGCAAAGCGCGATCAGCCGCCAGATCCAGCAACTCGAAGAGTTTCTGGGCCGCTCGCTGTTCGTGCGCGAGCACCGCTCGCTGCGCCTCACGATAGCGGGCGAACAATATGCGGGGCAGGTGCAACGGCTCCTCACGCAATGCGCCGAAGCCACCTTCGACGTGATGAAGCACTATGGCGACCTCGAACTGACCATTGCGTGCTCCTCGGGTGTGGCGGTGCTGTGGCTCACGCCGCGTCTGCCCGCATTCCGCGAGGCACATCCCACCATCAAGCTGCGCCTGATCGTGCGCGATGGGCTCGCCACGATGTCGCCCGCGGAGTTCGACGTTGGCGTGTACTACGTGCGCCAGCAGGCGCCCGCGCATTTCACCGCGCGCCGCCTCTTCAACGAAGAGGTGTTTCCCGTTTGCTCGCCCGGCTATCTCGCGGGACGCGCGCTCGCGCCTGCCGATCTGGCGGCCGAAACGCTGCTGCTGCTCGAAGACGGCCAGCGCCAGTGGATGTCGTGGCCCGAATGGTTCGACCTGAACGGCATGACGATGCCGAAGACCCCGCAGGGCATCACGATCAACCACTATCCGCAGCTCGTGCAGCTCGCCATACTCGGCCAGGGCGTGGCGCTCGGCTGGCGCTACATGATCGACGCGTGCATCGAAGACGGTTTGCTCGTGCGCGTGGGCGAAAGCTCGGCGAGCCACGGCGGCGGCTACTACGTGATCTCGCCCAACGACCGCGCGCAGAACCAGGCGGCGCGTCTATTCACGCGCTGGCTGTTCGAGCAGGTGGAGATGCAAACGGCAGTGTGAAGGACCAGGCGGCGCTCAGGCGCCTCGCATGCGCCCAGCGCATGCATGCATGCGAATCTTTCGTTTCAGAAATTAATCGGGCTGTCATTAGCATGAGGAGCATGTAAGACAGCTCCGGGCGCGTAGTCGTTGGCGCGCAGCGACGATTAATCTGACAAGGAAGAGACCATGCAAGGAACGCTTTCACCTCGCGTCGCGCATGAAGGTGTCGCGACGACCGCGCAGCAGCGCCGCCGCGCGATCATCGCGACGGTATTGGGCAACGGCCTCGAATGGTTCGACTTCACGGTGTACAGCTTCTTCGCCGTGATCATCGCGAAGCTGTTCTTTCCGACCGGCAACGAACTGACCTCCGTGCTGCTCACGGTGGCGACCTTCGGGGTGGGCTTCTTCATGCGGCCGGTGGGCGGCATCGTGCTCGGCATTTACGCCGACAAGGTGGGCCGCAAGGCAGCGCTCTCGCTCACCATCCTGCTGATGGCCTTCGGCACCGCGCTCATCGGGCTCGCGCCCACCTACGAGCAGGCGGGTATTGCCGCGCCGTTGCTGATCGTGCTCGCGCGCCTGCTGCAGGGTTTCTCGGCGGGCGGCGAGATGGGCGGGGCCACGGCGTTCCTCACCGAGTACGCGCCGCCGGGCAAGCGCGCCTACTATTCGAGCTGGATCCAGTCGAGCATCGGCTTCGCGGTGCTGCTGGGCGCTGCCACGGGCACGTTCGTCACGGCGTCGCTCGATGCGCAATCGCTGCATAGCTGGGGCTGGCGGCTGCCGTTTCTGATCGGCATTCTCGTGGGTCCGGTGGGCTACTATATCCGCAGCCAGATCGACGAAACGCCCGCGTTCAGCGCCGTGGAAGCGCAGGCGAAAGACAATTCGCCCCTCAAGGAAGTGTTCGAGCACTACCCGCGCGAGACCTTCGCGAGCTTCTCGATGGTCATTCTCTGGACGGTCTGCACTTACGTGCTGCTGTTCTACATGCCGACCTATTCGGTGCGCACGCTGCATCTGCCGCAATCGACGGGCTTTTCCGCGGGCATGGTGGGCGGCCTGATGATCATGTGCGGCGCGCCGATCGTGGGCAAGCTGGCGGATGCGTGGGGCCGGCGCGTGTTCCTGAGCGGCGCCGCGTTGCTGATTCTCGTGCTGGCGTGGCCCATGTTCGCGTGGATCAACCGCGCGCCCGGCTTCGCCTCGCTCATCGTGTTTCAGGCCGTGTTTGGCGTGCTGATCGCCGCCTACACGGGACCGATTCTCGCCGCCTTCTCGGAGCTGTTCCCGACCAAGGTGCTCTCGACTGGTCTCTCGGTGGCCTACAACTTCGCGGTCACGATCTTCGGCGGCTTCGCACCGTTCCTCATTACGTGGCTCATCGCACGTACCGGCAGCAACATGGCGCCCGCGCTCTACGTGATCGTCGCGGCCGCAATCAGCCTGGTCGGCACCTTCTTCGTGAAAGAAGTGCGGCGCACGAACTGAACGACTCCATAAGGAATCCAGACAATGACCATTACTGTCCTTAAAGGCGGCAACGTACTCGATCTCGAGCGCGGCGTGCTGCTCGAACATCATCACGTCGTGATTGAAGACGAGCGCATCGTGGAGGTGGCCGATCGCCCCGTCGACCTGCCGAACGCGAACGTGGTCAACGTGCGGGGCAAGACCGTCATGCCGGGCTTGATCGACTGCCACGTGCACGTGCTGGCCTCGAATGCGAATCTCGGCGCCAACGCCACGCAGCCCAATATCCTCGCGGCCATCCGCTCGCTGCCGATTCTCGACGCCATGCTCTCACGCGGCTTCACGAGCGTGCGCGATGCGGGCGGCGCCGACTGGAGCCTGATGCAGGCCGTGGAAACGGGCCTCGTGCGCGGGCCGCGCATTTTCCCCTCGGGCAAGGCGCTCTCGCAAACGGGCGGTCACGGCGATTTTCGTCCGCGCGGCGATTTGCTCGAACCGTGCTCGTGCTGCTTCCGCACGGGCGCGATCGCGCGCGTGGTGGATGGCGTGGATGCGGTGCGCCTTGCCGTGCGCGAGGAGATCCAGAAGGGCGCCACGCAGATCAAGATCATGGCGTCGGGCGGTGTGGCCTCGCCGACGGACCCCATCGACAATACGCAGTACTCGGAAGATGAAATTCGCGCCATCGTGGCGGAGGCCGAAGCGGCGAACACCTATGTGATGGCGCACGCCTATACGGGCCGCGCCATCGCGCGCGCAGTGCGCTGCGGCGTGCGCACGATCGAGCACGGCAATCTCGTGGACGAAGCGGCGGCGCAGTTGATGCGCGAGTTCGGCGCGTTCGTCGTGCCGACGCTCGTGACCTACGACGCGCTGGCCGCGCACGGCGCGCAGTTCGGGCTGCCGGCGGATTCGGTGGCCAAAGTGGCTTCCGTACAGCAGAAGGGGCGCGAATCGCTCGAGATCTACGCGAAGGCCGGCGTGCAGATGGGGTTCGGGTCCGACCTGCTCGGCGAGATGCACGCGTTCCAGACCGGCGAGTTCCGCATTCGCGCGGAAGTGCTCGGCAATCTCGAGGCGCTGCGCTCGGCAACGAGCGTGGCTGCGGAAATCGTGAACAGGAAGGGCGAGCTGGGCGTAATTGCAGCGGGTGCAATTGCCGACGTGGTCGTGCTCGATGGCAATCCGCTCGCCGACATCGGCGTGGTGGCCGGCGAGGGCGAGCGGATCGAATACGTGCTGCAGCGAGGGAAGATCGTGAAGGCGCGGGTGGAGGGCTGATCGCCCACCCTCGGTCAGTTGTCGAACGTGCCGCGATATTCAGGCGCGGCGTCCGCGCGAGCCCATGTGGAAGTTCCCGGGCCATGCCGGCGCGTCCATAGCCGATTCAACGATGCAGGAGTGCCGCCGCGGCGGCGCGTACTCGCATTCAGCGGCGCACGAGCGCCACGACGTACACGCACGGGCCCTTGCCCGGATTGAAGAACGCGCAGTCGGCCGGCGGCCCGAGCTGCAGGCAGTCGCCGGCTTCGAGCGTGTGGACCTGTTCGCCTTCCTCGAATACCAGCGTGCCGCTGCGCACCCAGATCTGCTGATGCTGGAACGTGAACGCCGACGCCGGATACGCAACGCGAACGCCGCCCGGCAACGCGATCTCCACGAGGTCGAGCATGCCGCCGTTGCGCGGCGAGACGGCCCGGCGCGTATAGCCGGTTTCGGGGTCTTGCCAGATCTGCTGATCGGCGGCGCGGCTCAAACGCTCGCCGGTTTGCTCGGCGAGCGCGAGCAGCATGGAGAGCTGCAGACCAAAGGCGCCCGAAAGCCGGCCGAGCACGGTAGCGGTGGGGCTCGCTTCGCCGCGTTCGATCTTGCTGATCATCGCTTTGGAAACGCCCGAGCGCTCGGCCATGTCCGCGAGCGACCAGCCGCGCGATTCGCGCTCGATGCGCACGCGCGTGGAAATGGCGGGGGTGGGGTCGGTGAGCGGTCGGTTCATACCTGGAAGATTGGCGGTCTGGGCAGGGGTGAGTCGATTATACGGGCCGGCTTGTGGCGTATCGCTTTGGCGCGGAGATTTTGAATGGCTTCTCGCTGGTGCGCGACTGCTGCCGCAGTTCTACTGCGGCAGCCCCGACCTCACGACGTCATGTCAGTTCCCGCGTGATGAACTGCGCGCGCCCGCGGCCGAAGGACCAGTCCGCGTCGTCGTTCTCGACAATCGACACGATGACGTCGTCCGGCGAAATGCCGCATTGGGCTTGCAGTTTTTCGACGAGCAGGCGATAGAACTCGACCTTTTGCGGCTCGGTGCGCTTGCGGCTCACGGCCGTCAGCAAGATGACGTCTCTCGATCGCGTGTACCCGAGTCCGGTGTCGTCCACCACCAGCTCGCCAGGACGATGCTGCGTGACGCTCTGGTAGCGATCGGTAACGGGTACGTCGAAGGCCTGCACCATGGCCTCATGGGCGGCGTCCAGGAGCGCACGCACCTGTTCGTCGGTGCGGCCCTCGATGATGTCGAATTTGAGCATTGGCATGTGAACTTCTCCTTGAGTGGGACAGCGTCGGGGTGGCACTCCGTCAGCCCGCCGGACCTGGAGTGCCGGGATTCGGGTTGAAGCCGGTTATTCGCGCCAGTAGCGATTGGCTGCGGCAATCGTGGCGAACTCAGCCGCCACGATGTGCCCGACCTGAAGCAGCATGCTCGCGTCGTTCGCATACACGTCACGCAGCTTCTCCCGGATAGCCTCATCCGGCTGGGTTGTCTTGATCACTAACCGCGCCATCTTGATGGCGAGTTGGCGCCCTTCTTCCGGTGTCGCGGTGATGAGCGTATTGCCGGGAACCAGTGTGATATTCATCGTGACGGACCTATCTGTTCAGGATGGCGAAATGAATCGTAGTCGAGTACCAAATTTCGGCGTTGGCGATTATTGCTGGCGGCGGGCGAACGAGACCGGGTAGGCAGCGGAACGCGCATTGATCATCGGATCTTCCACTTCAATGCCGGGCGGCAAGGCGTTGGGAAGGAACAGCAGGCTACGTTGGGCCGCCTGATTGTCCGCCACCGCTTTCGTGATCGAGATCGTGCCCAGTTCCACGGTGCGATGCGCGCTCGACCACGCTACGGACGGATCGTCGAGCTTGTCGCCCGCTCGAGCGATCTGCAGAACGAGACGGAACTGCGCCGGCGCACGCGATACGCGCTGGCGGATTTCCGACTGCAGGTAATCCGGCGCCTTCTTTGCTGCGTCGGCATCCGCCAGGTAGTGTTCGCCGCCAACCGGCACGATCTGATAGCGCCCGTACGTCACGACGCCCTTCGAATCAATGAACCTGAACGGGTTGACCCCGAAGTAGGGCAGCGACGCATAGCTGCGCGGGAATGGCTTGCGGGCGGTGAGGAATGCCTTTGCCACCGGATGGCTGCCCAGATAGGCGTCCAGCGGAGTCGGCTTCGGTGTGTTCGGGCCACTCGTTCCAAGGGCAATCAGGAGATCGCGAAAATCGTCGGCCGTCGCGGAAGGAAATCCGTTGAACGAGTGCGCGACGATATCGGTGTCGCTGCCGTCCGGCAGCTTGAACTTGATGGCTATGCCGCGCGGCGACGCGAGCGGATGGTCGTCGGCGATATCCGGGATGCCGGCGAAGTTCGAAAACCGCACGACGACCGGAACCGCGGTCTGGAAATGCGGTGCCTTGCTCACCCCCGGCGCGGCCGCGCTGGGGGTGAAGGTGCCTTCGAGCACGATGCCTTTCGCATGCACCGCCCGCGCGTCCGGATGCTTGCCGAATACACCGTTCAGGGCGTCGACGAGTTGCACCGGAGTCGACTTTTGAGCGGGCGGGGATGCCGCTGTCTGGGCAGTCGCGGCTTGCCCCGTCGACAGGGCTAACAGGATCGCTAACGAAAAACGGGGCACGGATCGGTTCATGCTGGGGACTCTTCGGTTGGATGTGGGCTGGGCGAGACAGCGCAAGTCTAGTTGATATCGACAATAATGACAATTATATATGTCATTATGGTTAATATGGTCCCGTCCTGGGCGAGGCTATAATCGCCCGCTACGCCTGCTGATCCATACCTCTTTCCCGTGACTACCAAGAACGACGTCTTGCGCGCGCTGCAACGAGAACCGTTGACTGTCGTCCAGCTCTGCGAACGGCTGGCCGTGACGCGCACGGCGATCAACATGCAGTTGAAGCAGCTGGAAGCGGAGGGACTCGTTCAACGGCGTAAATCGCTGCAAACCGGGACGCCGGGAAAACCGGCAGTCCTCTATGAGGCCGCGCCGGGCAGTGAAGATGCATCGTCGAGCGCGTACCCGGGGTTCCTGCTCGGCCTCCTCGCCACACTCAAGGATCGCTTCGACGACCGTGAGCTCGAGGCAATCCTCACGGAAACGGGCCGCCGCCTTGCGCGCGAGAACGGCCTGCCCGCATCACGCGACTTCAAGACCGATCTGGCCGCCGCCATGGCAGTCGTCGACGCGCTCGGCGCGCACACGGAAGCGGTCCCCGACGGCGATGCAATCATGGTCCGCAATTACAGCTGCCCGGTCGCGGGTGCGGTGCGCGAAACGCCATGCGTATGTCGAGCGCTCGCAGCGTATTTTTCCGAGGCGACCGGCCGCCCGGTCAGCGAGCACTGCTTACGCGAAGGCCGCCTCATCTGCCAATATCGCATCGCCAGAAAATAACGGGACCACGCTGCACGCGCCAGCGTCAACGCTTCGTCCCGGCAAACATACGCCACCCGGTCGACCGGGACAAATGACGATCCGTGATGGGTGCCATCACATCCAGTGAACCCGGCAAGGAAAGTTCACCTGACTCCTTCGAGGCAATACCGGATCAATCCCAGGTTTCATTAGTATCCGTTCGTCTACTATAGTAGATGGCATCGAGCGCGCCCAAAAGTAGCCGACATGCCGCGTGAAATCCGTCTGAACGCTTTCGACATGAACTGCGTGGGCCACATTCAGCAAGCTTGTGGACACATCCGCGCGACCAGTCGAGCCGCTATACGGAACTCCAGTACTGGACCGACTACGCGAAGACGCTCGAACGGGGCCTCTTCGACGGCATCTTCTTCGCCGATGTCGTCGGCGTGTACGACGTCTACGGCGGCAATGCCGACGCCGCGTTGCGCGGCGCGGTGCAGGTGCCCGTGAACGACCCCACGCTCGTCATCCCCGCCATGGCGGCGGTGACGCAGCATCTGGGCTTTGGCGTGACAGCCAATCTCACGTATGAACAGCCGTTTCTGTTCGCGCGGCGCATGTCCACGCTCGACCATCTCACGGGCGGGCGCATCGGCTGGAACATCGTGACGGGCTATCTCGACAGCGCGGCCCGCGCCATCGGCATGGACGGCCAGAACGCTCACGACGACCGCTACGATCTGGCCGACGAATATATGGCGCTCGTGTACAAGCTCTGGGAAGGCAGCTGGGACGACGACGCGGTTATCAATGACCGCGCCGGCGGCATCTACGCCGACCCCGCGCGCGTGCGGATGATTCATCATCGCGGGCCGCAATACAAGGTGGATGCGATGCATCTATGCGCGCCGTCGCCGCAGCGCACGCCGGTGCTCTACCAGGCGGGATCGTCTACGCGCGGCAGGCGTTTTGCCGCGACGCACGCCGAATGCGTGTTCATCAATGGTCAGAAGATGGAAGGCGTGAAGGAGATTGTCGGGGACATTCGGGCGCAGGCCGTGCAGCTCGGGCGCGCGGCCGACGACGTGAAGGTCTTTGTGGGCGCGACGCTGATCATCGGACGCACGGATAGCGAAGCGCGCGAGAAGTTCGACGAGTACCGGCGCTACGTGAGCTCGGAAGCGGCGCTCGCGCACGCGGCGGCGTCGCTTGGCATCGACTTCGCGCGTTACGATCTCGACGAGCCCATCGAGGCGGGCAGGAGCCAGGCGATCGTGTCCAACGTCGAAGCCATGACGCGCAGCGCCGGGCCGCAATGGACGCGCCGCAAGCTGCTCGAGCAGATGGTCCTCGGCAGCCGCCAGGCGCCGTGGGTGGGATCGGCCGAGCGCATCGCGCAAACCTTGATCGAGTGGAGCGAAACGGCCGGCGTGGATGGCTTCAATCTCTCGCGCACGGTGGTGCCGGAATGCTTCGACGACGTGGTCGAACTGCTGGTGCCCGAACTGCAAACGCGCGGCGCCTATAAAAGCGCGTATCGTGAGGGCACCCTGCGCGAAAAGCTCTCCGGCGGCGCGCGCCTGCCGGCCTCGCACGCGGCAGCGCAGTATCGCGGCGCGCGCGTGAACGAGGCATGAGCGACGCATGAAAATCGGGCACTGAATTCCCGCTACGAGGAGACCGCGGCAAGCGGGCAAGAATATGGTAGACAAATCCCTCTTTCGCGACGCCATGTCCGGTCTTGGTGCCGCCGTGAACATCGTCACGACCGACGGCGACGCCGGGCGCGCCGGCTGCACGGCGTCCGCCGTGTGCGGCGTGACGGACGAGCCCCCCACGCTGCTCGTCTGCATCAATCGCACGAGCCGCAACAACGCGATCCTGCGCGCGAACGGCCGGCTCTGCGTGAACGTGCTGGCTGCCGACCAGCGCGAGGTGGCCACGCGTTTCGCCACGAAAGACATCGACATGGACGAACGTTTCGCGCTCGCCGAATGGTATCGGCTCGAAACGGGCGCGCCCGCCCTGCGCGGCGCGGTGAGTTCATTCGATTGCCACATCGCGCGCACGACCGAAGTCGGCACGCACACGGTGTTCTTCTGTGAGATCAAGGCAGCGCGCATGGTGGGCGGGCGCGACGGGCTGATCTGGTTCGGCCGCGCGTTTCATCGCGTGCTCGCACAGGCGCACGCGGCAGCGGCGGCCTGAGCGTGGCGCGCACGCCTTCCCGAGGCACTGCCGGTTCCCGTTCGTCGGACGAAACGGGGCCGCCAGGGCTTGGCGCGGCGCAACGCGGCAAGGCCGCCTCGCTCGCGTTGCTGCTCCTCGCGCAGGTGGCGGCGATGGGCGTGTGGTTTTCGTCGAGCACCGTGGTGGTCCTCATCAAGCAGGCGCACGCCATTGCCGCCTTCGACGAAGCCTTGCTCACGAGCGCCGTGCAGTGCGGCTTCGTGGCCGGCACCATCACGTCCGCGTTGCTTTCGCTGCCCGACCGCTACGATCTGCGCCGGCTGCTCGCGGGTTCCGCGCTCGTGGCGGCCGTGGCCACGGCCTCGCTCGCGTTCCTGCCGCCGGTCGGCGGCGCGGTTGTCGCGCTGCGGTTCGTCACCGGCATGTGCATGGCGGGCGTGTATCCCGTCGGCATGCGGCTCGCGGCCACCTGGGCGCAAGGCGATCTCGGTCTGCTCGTCGGCCTGCTCGTGGGCGCGCTCACGCTCGGCTCGGCAAGCCCGCATCTGCTGGCGGCCACGGGCGGGCTCGGCTGGCGCACGATCTATGGCGTCGCCGCGGCGTGCGCCGCGTGCGCCGCGGTGCTGATCGGCTTTGCGGGCATCGGGCCGAACATTCGGCGCGCCACGCGCATCGACGTTGCGAAGGTCGCGCAAGCGTGGCGGCGGCCCGCCCTGCGGCTCGCCAATCTCGGCTACCTCGGCCACATGTGGGAGCTTTACGCGATGTGGGCGTGGCTCGCGCTGTTCCTGCAGCAAACGTTCGTCGCGCGCGGCATGGCCAAACCCCGCACGCGCGCGGAGTGGATGACCTTCAGCGTGATCGCGATCGGTGCGATGGGCGCGTGGCTCGGCGGCGTGCTGGCGGACCGCGTGGGGCGCACGGCGGTCACGATCGGCGCGATGGCGACGAGCGCAACCTGTGCCGCGCTGATGGGCTGGCTGGCTCACGCGCCGCTCGTCGTGATGGGCGCGGTCGCGCTCGTATGGGGCGTCTCGGTGATCGCCGATTCCGCGCAGTTTTCGGCGAGCGTGGCCGAACTGGCCGACCCGGACTCGGTCGGTACGCTGCTGACCGCGCAGACCTGCGCGGGTTTTCTGCTCACGCTGGTGAGCATTCATCTCGTGCCGTACGCAGTGGCGTGGCTGGGATGGCGGGGCGGCTTCGGCATGCTGGCGGTGGGGCCGGCGCTCGGCTGTGTGGCGATGCTGCGGTTGCGGCGGCATCCCGAGGCGGTGCGGCTGGCGGGCGGGCGTCGGTGATCCGCAAGGGCCCCGGCGCGCGGGAATCGAAAAGCACAGGAAAACTGAACAATTAAAAGTGCGCTACGCGATGTGCCGGTAGCGCGCTGCGTGGTTCCACGCTCCCTGCCGTTCGTGGACCTTTCCACAGAACCACGACATGCGGTAACTTAACGCGGATATGGTTACGTCCCGCGCACGAGGAGCTTGTCACGCATGTCAGCAAGACTGAACGAATTCCAGCAGCCCATTGGCGACCCGGTCACCGGCTGGCAGCCGCGCGAACGGCCTGCGCGTGTGACGATCGAGGGCCAGTTCTGCCGTATCGAGCCGATTGACCTCGACCGCCACGCCGCCGATCTCTTCGAAGCCTACGGCACGGCGGCCGACGGGCGCGACTGGACCTACCTGTTCGCCGAGCCGTTTACCGACTTTGCCGCGTTTCGCGAATACCTCGCGAAAGCCGCGGCTTCGAGCGACCCGTTCCATTACGCCGTGATCGACCGCGCGAGCGGGAAAGCCGTGGGCACGTTCGCGCTCATGCGCATCGAGCCGGTGCATGGCGTGATCGAAGTGGGCAGCGTGACGTTTTCGCCGCGCCTGAAGCAAACGCCGCTCTCCACCGAGGCGCAGTACCTGCTGATGCGCTACGTGTTCGACGACCTTGGCTACCGGCGCTACGAATGGAAATGCGACAGCCTCAACGCGCCTTCGCGCAAGACGGCGCTGCGTCTGGGCTTCCAGTTCGAGGGCATTTTCCGCCAGGCGATCGTGTACAAGGGCCGCAACCGCGACACCGCGTGGTTCGCGATCATCGACCAGGACTGGCCGCTCGTGAAAGCCGCGTTCGAGCAGTGGCTCTCGAACGAGAACTTCGACGCGCAAGGCCGGCAGCGCGCGTCGCTTGCGAGCTTGAGAGAAGCTGCAGCCCCCTGAATGTCCGGGGCGATCCTTATCCGCGAAGTCGCGCCCGCCGATCGCGACGCGTGGTTCGGCCTCTGGGCGGGCTACAACGCGTTTTACGAGACGACCGTCGCGCCGCACGTCAGCGAGCGCACCTGGCAGCGCATGCTCGATGCGAACGCGCCGGTGTTCGCGCGAGTCGCCGAAGTCGAGGGACGGCTGTTGGGATTCAGCCTTTGTGTGCTGCATGAAGGCACATGGGTCGATGCACCCATTTGTTACCTCGAAGACCTGTTCGTCGATCCCGCTTGCCGTGGCCAGGGTATAGGCAGGCGGCTCATCGAAGACATCATCGCACTGGCGCGTTCGCGCGCCTGGTCGCGTCTTTACTGGCATACGCGCGAGGACAACCCCGCGCGCAGGCTCTACGACGAATTCGCGCAAGCCGACGATTTCGTACGGTATCGGTTGCAGTTCTAAACCACTCTCAGGATGAGGCGCGCGCGTGCGCGCAAACGCAGGCTCCGGGCGAAAGCCGAACGTGCGGGCCGGCGTTCCCACGTCCTGAGCCCGATAGATAGGATTGTAACGAGTATTGTCACGATCATTTCATCGGTATAGGATGAGTGCGAATAAACCACCACGGTTTGATGTGCATTGCACAAATTCGCCACCCAGCCCATGTCAGAAGCCTCAACGAACTCGCTCGTCGTGCTGCGCGGCGCGCCCGCCCAGCATGCTGCGCATGTCGCGCGCAACGCCGGCGTGGCGTTCGACGCGGCGTGGCTCGACGCCCTGCGCGTCAACCAGTCCGCCGTCGAGCGGCGCACGGCCACGCTCGGCACGCGCCGCGCGGTCAAGAAGGACGCGCAGGCCGCGTGGCTCCTGAAGGCCATCACCTGCATCGATCTCACCACGCTCAACGGCGACGACACCGAAGGCCGCGTGCGCCGCCTGTGCACGAAGGCGCGCCACCCCGTGCGCGCCGACCTGCTCGCGGCGCTCGGCTTCGCACCCGACGCCATCACGACAGGTGCGGTGTGCGTGTACCACCGCTTCGTCGCGGCCGCCGTCGACGCGCTGGCGGGCAGCGGCATTCCCGTCGCGGCCGTCTCCACCGGCTTCCCGGCGGGCTTGAACCCGCACGCGCTGAAGCTCAAGGAAATCGAGGCCTCCGTTAAGGACGGCGCCGAGGAAATCGACATCGTCGTCACGCGCGAGCACGTGCTCACCGGCAACTGGCGCGCGCTCTACGAGGAAGTGCGCGAGTTTCGCGCGGCCTGCGGCGACGCGCATCTGAAGGCGATTCTCGCCACGGGCGACATTCGTGTGCTGTCGAACATCGCCCGCGCGTCGATGGTCTGCATGATGGCGGGCGCGGACTTCATCAAGACGTCCACTGGCAAAGAAGGGACCAACGCCACGCTCGACGTTTCGCTCGTGATGGTGCGCATGATCCGCGAGTACCGCGAGCGCACTGGCGCGCTGGTGGGCTTCAAGCCCGCGGGCGGCGTATCGAACGCCAAGACCGCGCTTGCGTACCAGATCCTCATGAAGGAAGAGCTGGGGCGGCCCTGGCTCGAGCCCGAGCTGTTTCGCTTCGGCGCGTCGAGCCTGCTCGCCGACATCGAGCGCCAGCTCGAACACCATGTGAGCGGCCGTTATTCCGCCTTCCACCGCCACCCCGTAGCCTGAGCAGACCATACCGATGAGCGTAGCCGAGTATTTCCGAACGATGGATTACGGTCCCGCCCCCGAGGACGATCAGCCCGTGCGCGCGTGGCTCGCGCAGCACGAGGCCGCGTTTGGGCATTTCATTGACGGCGCGTGGCGCGAAAGCGCCGATGGTGCGCGCTTCGAAGTGCGTGCGCCCGCCACGGGCGAAGCGCTTGCCGCCGTGGCGCAGGGCGGTGCGGCGGACGTAGCGGCGGCCGTTGCGGCAGCACGCGCGGCGCAGCCCGAGTGGTACGCCATGGGCGGCGCGGCGCGCGCGCGGCATCTCTACGCGCTCTCGCGCATGGTGCAGCGCCACAGCCGCCTCTTCGCGGTGCTCGAGGCGCTCGACAACGGCAAGCCGATTCGCGAGGCGCGCGACATCGACGTGCCGCTCGTGGCGCGCCATTTCCTCCATCACGCGGGCTGGGCGCAGCTTCAGGACAGCGAGCTGGAAGGCTGGTCGCCGCTTGGCGTGATCGGCCAGATCGTGCCGTGGAATTTCCCGCTGCTGATGCTCGCGTGGAAAGTGGCGCCCGCCATCGCGCTCGGCAATTGCGTGGTGCTCAAGCCCGCCGAATACACGCCGCTCACCGCGCTCCTGTTCGCCGAACTGGCGCATCGCGCCGGCCTCCCCAAGGGCGTGCTCAACGTGGTGACGGGCGACGGCAGCACGGGCGCGGCGCTCGTCGAGCATCCCGGCGTCGACAAGATCGCCTTCACCGGTTCGACCGAAGTGGGCCGCCTCATCCGCACCGCCACGGCCGGCACGGGCGTGTCGCTCACGCTCGAACTGGGCGGGAAGTCGCCGTTCATCGTGTTCGACGACGCCGACCTCGACGGCGCCGTGGAAGGCGTGGTGGACGCCATCTGGTTCAACCAGGGCCAGGTCTGCTGCGCGGGTTCCCGGCTGCTGGTGCAGGAGGGCGTCGAGGCGCGCTTTCTCGAGAAGCTCAAGCGCCGCATGGCGACGCTGCGCGTCGGGCCCTCGCTCGACAAGGGCATCGACATTGGCGCGATCGTCGATCCGGTGCAGCTCGAACGCATCGAGTCGCTCGTCGAAGCCGGGCGGCGCGAAGGCTGCAACGTGTGGCAGCCGCGCGAAGTCGAACTGCCGTCGGGCGGCTGCTTCTATCCGCCGACGCTCGTGACGGGCATCGGGCCCGCCTCGACGCTCGCGCAGGAAGAAATCTTCGGGCCGGTGCTCGCGGCCATGAGCTTTCGTACGCCGGAAGAGGCCGTGGCGCTCGCCAACAATTCGCGCTATGGCCTCGCCGCGAGCGTGTGGAGCGAGACCATCGGGCGCGCGCTCGACATTGCGCCGCGCCTGCAGTGCGGCGTGGTGTGGATCAACGCGACGAACCTCTTCGACGCGAGCGTGGGCTTCGGCGGCTACCGCGAGTCGGGCTTCGGGCGCGAGGGCGGCCGCGAAGGCGTATTCGAATATCTGAAGCCGGCCGCATGGAGCAAGCTGCCGGTGCGCGCGCAACGTGAAGTGCGCCCGCCGGCACCCGACTTTACGCACGCGGGCAGCGGTCTCGATCGCACTGCGAAGCTATTCATCGGCGGCAAACAGGTGCGGCCCGACAGCGGCTATTCGCACGCTGTCTACGCGCCGAATGGCGAATGGGTGGGCGAAGTCGGCGCGGGCAGCCGCAAGGACGTGCGCGACGCCGTTGCCGCCGCGCGCGGCGCGGGCAAGTGGACGCAGACGAGCACGCACGCTCGCGCCCAGGTGCTGTACTACCTCGCGGAAAACCTGAGCGCGCGCGCCGAAGAATTCGCGCGGCAGCTCACGCGCCGCGCCGGGCACGACGCGCGCGCAGCCGGGCGTGAAGTGGAGATGGCGATCGACCGGCTGTTCAGCTATGCGGCGTGGGCCGACAAGTTCGATGGCGCGGTGCATACCCCGCCGTTGCGCGGCGTCGCGCTCGCCATGCACGAGGCGCTGGGCGTGGTCGGCATCGCTTGCCCCGACGAAGCGCCGCTGCTCGGCTTCATTTCGCTGATCGCCCCGGCGCTGGCGATGGGCAATCGCGTCGTGGCGCTGGCGAGCGAGGCCTGCCCGCTGGCGGCAACGGACTTCTATCAGGTCGTGGAAACCTCGGATGTGCCTGCGGGCGCGCTCAACATCCTGACCGGCGAGCGCGCCGCGCTGCTGCCCGCCCTCGCGAAGCACGACGACGTGGATGCGCTCTGGTGCTTCGGCACGGCGGCCGATTCGTCCCTCGTGGAGCGCGAGTCGATAGGCAATCTGAAGCGGACCTTCGTCGATCATGGCCGCGAGGTTGACTGGTTCGACCGGACGAGCGCAGGATTGCCGTTCCTGCGCCATGCCGTGCAGGTGAAGAACATCTGGATACCGTACGGCGACTGAGCGCTTCGAACAAGAAAACGCCAGATCAATGGAGACAAAAGCATGCTGAAGAATCTCGACCCGCTTCTGAACGCCGATGTCCTGCAAGCGCTGCGCGCGATGGGTCACGGCGACGAACTCGTCGTTTGCGACGCCAACTTTCCCGCCGACTCCGTTGCGCGCGCCACGGTGCTCGGCAAGCTCCTGCGCATCGACGGCGCCGATGCGCCCCGCGCCGTGCGCGCGATCCTCTCCGTGCTGCCGCTCGACACCTTCGTCGAAGCCTCGGCCATGCGCATGGAAGTGGTCGGCGAACCCGACACGATTCCCACCGTGCAGCACGAAGCGCAGGCCGAAGTCGACGCCGCGGAAGGCCGCGCGGTGCCGTTCGCGCCCATCGAGCGTCATGCGTTCTATGCGCGCGCCCGCAAGGCCTACTGTGTGATCGCCACGGGCGAAACGCGCGGCTACGGCTGCTTCGTGTTCACCAAAGGCGTGCTGCTCGCACCCGACGCGCCGCGCGCCAGGGAGCACGGCCAATGAGCGGACGCGTCGTCATCCTCGGCATCTATGTGACCGATCTGGCGTTCCGCGCGAGCCGCATGCCGATGATCGGCGAGACGCTCGCCGGATCGGCATTCGCGATGGGGCCGGGCGGCAAGGGCTCGAATCAGGCCGTGGCCGCCGCGCGCGCGGGCGCGCAAGTGGTGTTCTGCACGCGCGTGGGCAACGACGCGTTCGGCGACATCGCGCGCGCGACGTGGGCCGCCGAAGGCATCACGGCGCGCACCCAGGCCGCGGACGGACTGGCCACGGGCGCGGCGCACATCTTCGTGGACGACACGACGGGCATGAATGCGATCATCGTCGCAGCGGGCGCGGCAGCCGCGATGGAGCCCGGCGACGCCGAAGCGATCGAAGCCGATATTGCGGCCTCCCAGGTATTCGTCACGCAGCTGGAACAGCCGCTCGCGGCAGCGCGGCGCGGCCTCGAACTCGCGCGCCGGCATGGCGTGAAGACGGTGTTCAATCCGGCGCCCGCCATGGCGCTCCCCGACGACATCTTCCCGCTGTGCGACTACATCACGCCCAATGAGACCGAGGCGCAGGCGCTCACGGGCATCGAGATCCGCAACGCCGACGACGCGCGCCGCGCCGCCGACGTGCTGCTCGCGAAGGGCGCGGGCGCCGTCATCGTGACGCTCGGCGAAGCCGGCGCGTTGCTCCATACGCGCGATGCTTCGGTCCTGCTGCCCGCCTTCAACTGTGGCCCGGTGGTGGAGACGGCGGGCGCGGGCGACGGCTTCACGGGCGGCTTCGCGGCGGCGCTCGCGCGCGGCGACGACGCGCTCACGGCCACGCGTTTCGGCTGCGCGCTGGCGGGCATTTCCGTCACGCGCCCCGGCACCGCGCCTTCCATGCCGCGCAAGGAAGAAGTCGACGCGATGCTCGCGCGCACGGCGAGCGCCAGCGCGCATTGAACGTTGCCAGGTGAAAACACACCGCAAAGGATGAGGTCCATGAAGTCTGCACTCTTTGCCAAATGGTTCGGCGACCGGCAGTTGAACTTCCTGCTGGCCGTGAACCTGCTGGTCGTGCTGGTCGCGGTCTGGGTGTCGCGCGGGCAGTTCGTCGGTATCGACAACCTGCAGTCGATGGGCGCGCAACTGCCCGAAGTCGCGCTGCTCGCGCTCGGCATCATGCTCTCCATGCTGTCGGGCAACGGCGGCATCGACCTGTCCGGCGTGGGGCTCGCGAATCTTTCGGGCATGATCGCCGCGCTGGTGGTGCCGCGTTTCGTGAGCGGCGACGATTCGCCCGCGCTTTATACGGCGCTCTTCATCGTGATCGTGCTTGGGATGGGGCTCCTTGGCGGCCTGCTGAACGGCGTGGTGATTGCGCGCCTCGGGCTCACGCCCATTCTCTGCACGCTCGGCACGCAGCTGCTTTTCACGGGCTTCGCGGTGGCGCTGAGCAACGGCGCTTCCGTGCACGTGGATTACGTCGAACCGCTCGCCGATATCAGCAACGGCACGTTCTTCCAGGTGCCGATCTCGTTCCTGCTATTCGTGGCCGTGGTCGTGCTGCTGGGCTGGCTGCTCAGGCGCACACCGTTCGGGCTGCGCCTATACCTGATGGGCACGAACCAGCGCGCGGCGTTTTATGCCGGCATTCCGCGCGCGCGCATGCTGATCATGACCTACGCGATGTGCGGCGTGCTCGCCTCGCTCGCGGGGCTCGTGAGCGTTTCGCACACGCTCAGCGCGAAATGGGACTACGGCAATTCCTATCTGCTGATCGCCATTCTCATTGCGGTGATGGGCGGCGTGAATCCCGCGGGCGGCTACGGACGCATCATTTGCGTGTTCTTTGCCGCGACGGTGCTGCAATTCCTTTCGAGCCTCTTCAATCTGATGGGCGTTTCGCAGTTTTTCGGCGACTGTGCCTGGGGCTTCCTGCTGTTGCTCTCGCTCGCGTTCGCGGGCGGCGAGCGGGTGCGCGCGATTTTCGGTCTCGGTGGCTCCGCGTCCGCCGGCAAAGGGCGGACCTCGGGCTGACGGGCTGAACCGTGTAGCAGGCGGGCCTCGAGCCTCGGAGGTCCGCCGCCATCTCTTTCGGGGCGAAGGCTAATCGGCTATAAAAAAACGGAGACATCGAACATGAAGATCAAGCGACTCAGTGTGGCGATCACGGCGTGTGCACTTGCCGCTGGCATGGCGGCCGTGGCGTATGCGGCGGAAAACCCGACCATCGTCACGGTGGTGAAGGTGACGGGCATCAGCTGGTTCAATCGGATGGACGACGGCGTCAAGGAATTCGGCAAGGACAACCCGAAAGTTTCGGTCTACCAGACGGGACCGGGCCGCGCGGACGCCGCGCAGCAACTGAAGATCATCGACGACCTGATCGCGAAGAAAGTGAGCGCGATCGCCGTCGTGCCGTACGACCCGCCGACGCTCGAACCGGCGCTCAAGAAGGCGATGGACCGCGGCATCAAGGTCGTCACGCACGAAGCCGACAACGAAAAGAACACGATGGTCGACGTCGAGGCGTTCGACAACTCCGCCTACGGCGCCGCGCTCAACGACCGCCTCGCCTCGTGCATGCACGACGATGGCAAGTGGGCGACCATGGTCGGCTCGCTCGGCAGCCGCTCGCAGGTGCAGTGGGCCAATGGCGGCATCGACAACGCGAAGAAGAAGTTCCCGAAGATGCAGCTCGTCGAGACCAACCTCGAAACCAACAACGACGGCGAGCACGCGTATGAAGTGGCCAAGGAAGTGCTGCGCAAGCATCCGGACATCAAGGGCTTCCAGGGCTCGTCGTCGCTCGACGTGATCGGCATTGGCCGCGCCGTCGAGGAAGCGGGCCTGCAGGGCAAGATCTGCGTCTATGGCACCGGCCTGCCGACCGAGGCCGGCAAGTACCTCGAAAGCGGCGCGATCAACGGCATCGCGTTCTGGGATCCGAAGCTGGCCGGCATCGCCATGAACAAGATCGCGATGATGCTGATCGACGGCAAGACCGTGGAGAACGGCGCGAACCTCGGCCTGCCGGGCTACGAAAAGGTCACGGTGTCGAAGGGTCCGGGCAAGGGCATCATCGTGCGCGGCCAGGGCTGGGTGAGCGTCGACAAGTCGAACTACAAGCAATACAACTTCTGATCGGAGGAAGGTGGCGCGCGCAGCGGGCTTGCAGCCCGGCGCGCGCTTCGTCGCAACGTCACGAAGAGACGACATGGCTTCAGAACCGTTATTGCAGGTGCTCGGCGTGCATAAGCGCTTCACGGGCGTGCATGCCCTGCGCGGCGTGACGCTCGCGTTCGAGCGCGGGCAGATCTATCACCTGCTCGGCGAGAACGGGTGCGGCAAGAGCACGCTCATCAAGATCATCTCCGGCGCGCAGCCGCCCGACGAAGGCGAACTGGTGATCGACGGCGCGCGCCACGCGCGGCTCACGCCGCTCGAATCGCTGGCGGCGGGCATCGAGACCGTGTATCAGGATCTTTCGCTGCTGCCCAACATGAGCGTGGCCGAAAACATCGGACTCACGACCGAGCTCGCGGAACACGCGGGGCGTCTCGCGCGCACGTTCGACCGCCGCGAACTGGCCCGCACGGCCGAGCGCGCCTTGAAGGCCGTGGGCCTGCCGGGCGACGCCGAGTTTCAGGCGACGCTCATCGAACAACTGCCGCTCGCTACACGCCAGCTCGTGGCGATTGCGCGCGCCATTGCGAGCGAAGCGAAGTTCGTCATCATGGACGAGCCCACGACCTCGCTCACGCAAAAGGAAGTGACGAACCTCATCGCCGTGCTCGGCCAGTTGCGCGCGCAGGGCGTGACCGTGCTGTTCGTGAGCCACAAGCTCGACGAGTGCTATGCAATTGGCGGCGAAGTGATCGTGCTGCGCGACGGACAGAAAGTGACGCAAGGCCCGATCACGAACTACACGAAGGCGCACTTGAGCGAACTGATGACGGGCCGCGAGCTTTCCACCGAACGCTACCGCAGCGTCGCCGCCGAAGCCGAGGTGCTGCTCGACGTTCGCGGCCTCGGTCGCGCGGGCCTCTTCAGCGACGTGTCGTTCACGCTGCATCGCGGCGAGATTCTCGGCGTGACGGGCCTGCTCGATTCGGGCCGCAACGAACTCGCGCGTGCGCTTGCGGGCGTCGCGCCTGCCGATGCGGGCGAGATCGAGCTCGAAGGCCGCGCGATCAAGCTTTCGACACCGGGCGATGCGCGGCGCGCACGCATTGGCTATGTGCCGGAAGACCGCCTGAATGAAGGCCTTTTCCTCGACAAGCCGATTCGCGACAACGTGATCACGGCGATGATCGCGAGCCTGCGCGACCGCTTCGGCCAGATCGACCGCACGCGCGCACGCGCGTTGGCCGAAAACACCGTGAAGGAACTGCAGATCGCCACGCCCGATGTGGAGAAGGCCGTGCAGTCGCTCTCGGGCGGCAACCAGCAGCGCGTGTTGATTGGCCGCTGGCTCGCCATCGACCCGCACGTGCTGATCCTGCACGGGCCGACCGTGGGCGTGGACGTCGGCTCGAAGGACATCATCTATCGCATCATGCAGCGGCTCTCGCAGCGCGGCATCGGCATTCTGCTCGTCAGCGACGACCTGCCCGAGCTGCTGCAGAACTGCGACCGCGTGCTGATGATGCGTAAGGGCCGCCTCGCCGAAGAGCATCACGCCGATGGCCTGACCGAGGCCGAGCTGTACCGCGCGCTGCTTGCAGAGGCAGCCTGAATTCCGCGTAACGTTTTGCCGGACACCGCATGAGCATGAATCAGACAATGAGCACGTCGTCCAACACCGTCGAAGTCGCGCGCCAGAGTGTGCCGCTCAACTGGCGCGCGAAGCTCGCTCGCAATCCCGAGTGGTTCACGGCCACGCTGATCGTCATTACCTGCGTGATCGTCGCTTCCATCAACCCGCGCTTCTTCCAGTGGGCCACGCTGTTCGACCTGCTGCACTCGGCCACGATCACGTCGCTGTTCGCGCTCGGCACGCTCGTCGTGCTGGCGTCGGGCGGTATCGACGTGTCGTTCACGGCGATCGGCGCGCTCACGATGTACTCGATCACGAAAGCCGTGTTCGCGTGGTGGCCCGACGCGCCGTTCGCGCTCATTCTGCTCACGGGCGCCGTGGCCGGTATCGTGCTCGGTGTGATCAACGGCATGCTCGTGCACCGGCTGCAGGCGCCCTCGCTGATCGTGACGATCGGCACGCAGTACCTCTATCGCGGGCTGCTGCTCACCTTCGTGGGCACGACGTTCTTCATGAACATCCCGCACAGCATGGATCACTTCGGCCGCATTCCGCTCATCGCCTACAAGACCGCCGATGGGCTCAACGCGGTGCTGCCGGTTTCGGCGATCGCACTCGTGGCCGGCGCGCTTCTCACCTGGTGGCTGCTCAATCGCACGATGATGGGGCGCGGCGTCTACGCCATGGGCGGCAGCACGGCGATTGCGGAGCGGCTCGGCTTCAACCTGCGCGCGATCCGCTTGTTCGTGTTCGGCTATACGGGGTTTCTCGCCGGCGTGGCAGGCATTTTGCACGTGGCGAACAACCGGCTTGCCAATCCGTTCGACCTCGTGGGTTCGGAACTCGACGTGATCGCGGCGGTGATTCTGGGCGGCGCGCGCATTACGGGCGGCAGCGGCACGGTCGTGGGTACGCTGCTCGGCGTGGCGCTCGTCACGCTCATCAACAACGTGCTGATTCTCGTGGGCGTACCGAGCACGTGGCAGAAGGTGATTGTCGGCGCGTTCATTCTGGTGGCCGGTACGCTGTTCGCGCTGCGCCGGCGCGGCTGAGCCGGCCGGCTATAGTTGCGACCGGCGCCGCGCGGCCGGTCGGCGCAGATGCGCTTATGCGCTGTGCGCGCGCAGCGTCTGGCCTTTCTCGGTGATGACGGAGTTGAAGTCGTCGAGCTGGGAAAAGCGCCACGCCTTCACGATGCCGTACTTGCTGGCATCCACAACGAGATGGCTTTCCACGGCGCCGGCCATCGCGGCCTGCTTGAGCGCCACTTCGTGGAAGTTCCAGCAGGTTACGCCGCGCGCGGCGTCCACGCCGCCCGCTGAAATGAACGCCTTGTTGATGCCCATGCGGCGCAGCGTTTCCAGGCTCTCCTCGCCGGCAAACGAGTCCGACGACGGCACATACACGCCTCCCAGCAAGATCATGCGCACATTGGGCATGCGCCGCAGGATCTCGGCCACGTTGAGCGAATAGCACACCGCCGTGATTTGGAGCTGCGAAGGGATGAGGCGCGCGAGGGCGGCAAGCGTCGTGCCGCAGTCGATGAACACGGTGTCGTTCTGCGCGATGAGCCGCGCCGCGTGCGCGGACGCTTGCGCCTTGGCCTGCGCGAAGTGGTCCTTTTCGTGTTCGAGCGAGTAGCCGGCGGTATTGGGCACGTCCTGCGCGCTCACGATATAGCCGCCCAGATACGTGAAACGCTCGGGATTCGCGGCGATGTCGCGCCGCACGGTCATCTCGGAGACACCAAGCACGCTGGCTGCATCGCGCAGATGCATGACGTTGTGTTTTGCGAGCGCGTCGGCAAGGGCGCGCAGCCGGTCGGTTTTGGCCATGGAGTGGGTGCTGCGCCGGAGCGTGCTGCGTTCCGGCGAACGTTAGATTTGTTTCGTACGCTTGAGCGAATTATAACAAGCAAGGCGTGCGATGGCCACGCGCTTTGACTCCTGCCACCCCCGCGCCGGCTTCGGCGAGCATGCGTTTTTCGCATGCTCCGCTCGACAATTAATCGTTTGTGGCGTCCCGATGCCGCACGGATACTGCCCTTTCTCATGAAGCGGCGGCAACGCCAAACCGGCAGCAATCCATGCGATCAGACCTCAATTTCATCAATGGGCAGTTCGTCGGCGCCGAAGGGCCGCAGATCGCTGTCCATAACCCGGCAACCGGCGACGCGATCGGCCATGTGAGCGCCGCGAGCGCCGCCGACGCGGTGCGCGCGGTCGTGGCCGCCAGGGCCGCGCAGCGCGCCTGGCGCAAGTTGCCCGCCGCCGAACGCGGCGCGATCCTGAACCGGTTTGCGGACGCGATCGTGGCGCGCGCGCCGAAGATCGGCGCGGCGCTTGCCGCCGAGTCGGGCAAGAGCGTCGCGGACGCGGCCGCCGAAGCGCAGTACGCCGCCGAAATCCTGCGCTACCACGCGCAGTGGGCGCGCCGCATCGAAGGCGAGGTGATTCCAAGCGACAGCGCGAACGAAAACCTCATTCTCATGCGCGAGCCGATCGGCGTGGCCGCGTGCCTGATTCCGTTCAATTTCCCGGTGTACACACTACTGCGCAAGGTCGCGCCGGCGCTGATCACGGGTAACGCGGTGGTCGTGCGGCCGAGCAACAACACGCCGTGCTCGGCGTTCGAAGTAGCACGCGCCGCGCAGGAAGCGGAACTGCCCGCGGGCATTTTCAACGTGCTGGCCATGGACCACGATACCGCCGCCGTGCTCTGCACGCAGGCGGACGTCGGCATGATCACGCTCACGGGCAGCGTGAGCGCGGGCCGCAAGGTGCTCGATTACTGCAAGGAAAATATCGCCAAGCCTTCGCTGGAGCTGGGCGGCAAGACGCCCGCGATCATCGAAGACGACGCCGATCTCGAAGCGGCCGCAACGGCCATCGTGCGCTCGAAGACCACGCATTGCGGCCAACTCTGCACGGCGATCGAACGCGTGTACGTGCACGCTTCGGTGCATGACCGCTTTGTCGCGCTGCTGCGCGAGAAGATGAGCGCCGTGCGCTTCGGCGACCGCTCCGAAGACGCCGCCCGCATGGGTCCGCTCGTGAGCGCGAGCGCACGCGCCGCGATCCACGCGATGGTCGAGCGCGCGGTAGCCGAAGGCGCGAAGCTCGAAACGGGCGGTTACGTGCCCGAAGGCAAGGGTCATTTCTATCCGCCTACCTTGCTCACGCATTGCCGCCAGGACATGGAGATCGTGCAGGAGGAGATCTTCGGCCCGGTGCTGCCGGTGCTTGCGTACGAGACGCTCGACGACGCGCTGCGCATGGCCAACGATCACCAGTTCGGCCTTTCGTCGGTGCTCTTTACGGAGCGCTACCGCACGACCCTGCGCGTCGCGAACGAAATCGAAGCCGGCGAACTGTACGTGAACCGCACGCCTGCGGACCCGTATCAGGGCTATCACGCGGGCTGGAAGCGCTCGGGCCTCGGCGGCGATGACGGCAAGCACGGCATGCTCGAATTCACGCAGACACGCCTTGTCGTGATGCCGTTCTGATCATTCGAGATACTGATTAATCGCAGCAACGGCGCCCCTCGAACTGGGCGTCGCAGATAAAGAAAAGACGCCTCGCGCGGGCAACCGCCCGCGTGCCGGTCGACAGCTTTGCATGGGACCAGAGTAAGCGCTAAAGCGCTAACTCTGGTCGACAGGAGACAATCTTGCAGAAGTCCATTGGAAAGCCCAATGCGCCGGCAATGCCGCGCGCCGAAACCTCATCGCTCACGCCCGCCGCAGCGGGCTCCATGCAGCGCTACGTGCAGTTGCTGCTGCTCGTGCTCGCCGCGGGCGGTATCTATCCGCTGTTGTATCTGCGCCAGGTCTACCAGACCACGATGCTCGATGTCCTGCACATCGACAACGCTCAGCTCGGCTATCTCTACTCGGTGCTCGGCATCGTGTTCTTCGTCTGCTATCTGCCGAGCGGCTGGCTCGCCGACCGCGTCGCACCGCGCCTGTTGATCTGCTTTTCGCTCATCGGCACCGGGGCGCTGGGCCTCTGGTACTCCACCGCGCCGTCATTCCATACGCTACTCGCGATCTTCTGCCTCTGGGGCGTCACGACCGGCCTCACGTTCTGGGCCTCGGTGCTCAAACGCGTGCGCATGATCGCGGCGGCGAACGAACAAGGCCGCTTCTTCGGCCTGCTCGACGGCGGACGCGGACTCGTCGAGGCGCTGCTCGCCACCGCCGCGCTCGCGCTCTTCGCCGCTGCCACCGGCTCGGGACGCGGCGAAGCGGTGGGCCTGCGTCACGTGATCTATCTGTATTCCTTCACGTGTATCGCACTCGGCGCGTTGATGAGCTTCTTCAAGGACCCCGCGCCCGCGCAGGCCGAAAGCAAGCCGGTCGAGACGAATGCGAACGGTTCGCTGTGGCGCGATCTCGCGACGCTCGCCGCGATTCCCCAGCTCTGGCTCATGGCCGCCGTGGTGTTCTGCGGCTACCAGATCTTCTGGGCCACTTACAGCTTCTCCGCATATCTCCAGCAGGGCGAGATGCATATGAGCGTCGTGGCGGCCGGCATGGTCACCACCGCGAAGCTCTGGATGCGCCCCATCGGCGGCATTGGCGGCGGCTTTCTCGGCGACCGTCTTTCGAACCTGCGCGTGCTGATCTGGGCGCTGTTCCTGGCTGTCGCGGGCCTGATCGGCCTGATCCTGCTGCCCGCGCTGCGCAACATGGCGCTGCTCGGCGCGGTGGTGTTGTTCATCGGCCTCATGACTTACGCGATTCGCGGCCTCTACTGGACGCTGCTCGATTACTGCGCGATTCCCATGCGCATCACGGGCCTCGCCATCGGTCTCGTTTCGTTGATCGGCTACTCGTCGGACATCTTCCTGCCGCTCGTGAACGGCTATATCACCGAGCACTATGCGGGCATGGCCGGCTACCAGATCTATTTCGCCTATATCGCCGCCATCGGCACGCTCGGCGGTATCGCCGCGCTCGTGCTCAAGCGCATGACCCACTCCAACCTGCCTGAAACAGCCTGAACCATGAAAGTCGTTGCAATTGAAACGAACGTCGTCGCGGTGCCGCCTCCGCACCTCGGCGGCATGTACTGGATCTTCGTTACGCTGAAAACCGATTGCGGCATCGAAGGCGTGGGCGAAATCTACGCGGCCACGTTCCATCCCGACGTGATGGTGAGCGCGATCGAAGACGTCTTCACGCGCTATCTGTTGGATCACGATCCGCACCGCGTCGAGCGCCTGTTCCGCGAGGGCTATTCGAGCGGCTTCACGCAGCGCCCCGATCTCACGATGATGGGTATCGTGAGCGGCCTCGAAATGGCATGCTGGGACATCATCGGCAAGGCGGCGGACAAGCCCGTGTACGAACTGCTCGGGGGCATGGTGAACGAGCGGCTGCGTTCGTACACCTACCTGTACCCGAAGAATGCGCAGGGCGAATACGATTACGACGACCCCGATCTCGCCGCCGAATGTGCGGCCGAGAACGTGAAGCGCGGTTTCACCGCGGTCAAGTTCGACCCGGCGGGTCCGTACACGGCCTATTCGGGGCATCAGCTTTCGCTCGAAGTGCTCGACCGGTGCGAAACGTTCTGCCGCAAGGTCCGTGAAGCGGTGGGAAGCAAGGCCGATCTGCTGTTCGGCACGCATGGCCAGATGGTGCCTTCTTCGGCGATCCGGCTGGCGAAGCGGCTCGAAAAATACGACCCGCTGTGGTTCGAGGAGCCGGTGCCGCCGGGCCAGGAAGAGGCCATCGCCAATGTCGCGAAGCACACGTCGATTCCCATTGCCACGGGCGAGCGCCTCACCACCAAATACGAATTCCACAAGCTGTTGCAGGCGGGCGGTGCGTCGATCCTGCAGCTGAACGTCGCGCGCGTGGGCGGCCTGCTCGAAGCGAAGAAGATCGCGACGCTCGCCGAAGTGCACTACGCGCAGATCGCGCCGCATCTCTACAACGGGCCCATCGGCGCGGCGGCCAGCATTCAGCTCGCGGCCTGCACGCCGAACTTCCTGATTCAGGAAAGCATCGGCACGTGGGATGGTTTCCACGCGCAAGTGCTCAAGCAGCCGATTCAGTGGGAAGACGGCTACATCATCCCGTCGAAGGCACCGGGTCTGGGCGTCGAACTCGACATGGACGTCGTGCGCGCGCACTCGCCTTATACGGGCAAGCGTCTGCATCTGCAGATGGCGAGCCAGCCCGCCGACGTGCGCGATACCTCGCCCGCACGCGGCTGATCTGCCGGAGCACTCAGATGAACTACGACTACATCATCGCCGGCGCCGGATCGGCGGGCTGCATTCTCGCGGAACGGCTCTCCGCTTCCGGGCGTCATTCGGTGCTGCTGCTCGAAGCGGGCGGACCCGACACGTCGTTCTGGTTCAAGATCCCGATCGGGTTCGCCAAGCTGTACTACAACAAGCAATACAACTGGATGTATTACAGCGAGCCGGAGCCGGAGCTTGCCGGCCGGCAGATCTACGCGCCGCGCGGCAAGGTGCAGGGCGGCTCGGGCGCGATCAACGCCATGATCTACGTGCGCGGCGCCGCGCGCGACTACGACGACTGGGCCGCGGCGGGCAATGCGGGCTGGTCGTACCAGGAAGTGCTGCCGTACTTCCGCAAGCTCGAATCGCATCCGCTCGGCGACACGCCCTGGCACGGCGCGAACGGCCCGGTGCGCATCACGCCGATGAAGGAAGGCGCGCATCCCGTTTGCCGCACCTTCGTCGAAGGCTGCACGCAGCTCGGCTACGAGCGCAACGACGACTTCAACGGCGCACGGCTCGAAGGCGTGGGCATCTACGATGTGAATACGCGCGACGGCAAGCGCGATTCGAGCAGCGTGGCCTACCTGCATCGCGCGGGGCAGCGCTCGAACCTGAAGATCGAGCATCATGCGCGCGCCACGCGTGTGCTGTTCGACGAGGCTAAAAAACGCGCCATCGGCGTGGAGATCGTGCAGCAAGGCATGAAGCGCACGTTTCGTGCAAATCGCGAAGTCATCGTCGCGGCCGGCGCGGTCGATTCGCCCAAGCTGTTGCAATTATCGGGTGTGGGCCCGCGCGAGCTGCTCGCGAAGCACGGCATCGACATGGTGCACGAGCTGCCAGCGGTGGGGCAGAACCTGCAGGACCATCTGTGCGTGAGCTTCTACTATCGCTCGCGTGTGAAAACGCTCAACGATTCATTCGGCAGCTGGACGGGCAAGCTGAAGTTCGGGCTGCAATACGTGTTGCAGCGCAAGGGTCCGTTCTCGATGAGCGTGAACCAGTCGGGCGGCTTCTTCCGCACGAGCCAGGATGAGGCGCACCCGAACATGCAGGTGTACTTCAATCCGCTTTCGTACCGGATTCCCAGATCGAACCGGGCGCAGCTCACGCCGGAGCCGTACTCGGGCTTTCTGGTCTGCTTCAATCCTTGCCGGCCCACGAGCCGCGGCTCGGTCGAGATCGCTTCGGCGAACGTGGAAGACGCGCCCAAAATTCGCGGCAACTACCTCTCGACGCAGAAGGACCGCGACGAGGCGATTGCGGGCAGCCGCCTCGTGCGCAAGCTGATGACGGCGCGCGCGTTGCAGGGCATCACCGAAGCCGAGGTGACGCCCGCGGGCGAAGTGACCGACGACGCGAGCATGCTCAAGTTCTTCCGCGAGCAAAGCGGTTCGATCTATCACCTGTGCGGTAGTTGCGCGATGGGGCCGGACCCGCGCACGTCAGTGGTGGACGCACGCCTGCGCGTGCATGGCATCGAAGGCTTGCGTGTGGTGGATGCATCGATCTTCCCGAACATCACGTCGGGCAACACCAACGCGCCGACCATGATGATCGCGGAAAAGGGCGCGGACATGATTCTTGAAGACGCCGATCACGCCATCGCCGCAAAGGCCATCGAGCAGGGCCGTCAGCGCATGGCCGCCACTTCGTCCTGAAGCCATTGCCGGAAAAGCCGGAGCGGCTTCGAAGCCTTCTGTTCGGGCCGCACCACGAACCAGTAGGACTGGCGGCCGTCCACGTGGATGTCGCGCACGGGCGCGAGCAGCCCCTGGGCCAGTTCGTGTTCGATCATGTGGCGGTCGGCCATCGTCACGCCGAGCCCTTCGATGGCCGCGCGGATCGCATGGTCGAGCAGGTCGAATTCGTAGCCGCCCGACGTGTCCACGTCCTCGATGCGCGCCGCGTCGAGCCAGTGCCGCCAGGTGAGGTAGCGCTGATTGTCGCCCGCGAGCACATGCAGCAAGGTCTGCTGCGTGAGGTCGATTGGGCCGTGCGCGAGCAGCGCGGGCGCGCACACGGCGATGTGCGATTCGTGCATCAGCAGCGAGCTGTCGAGGCCTTCCCATTCGCCATCGCCGAAGCGGATCGCGCAGTCCAGCGCCGTCGAATCGGCCAGACTGTCCTGCAGATGCGTGGTGAGGCTCAGTTCGAGCTCGGGATGGCGCGCCTGCAGGCGCGTGAGGCGCGGCACGAGCCAGCGGCTCGCGAAGGTGGGCGGCGCGTTCACGCGCAGGCGGTTGAGGTCGCTCTTCTGCTGGATCGTGCGCACCGTCACTTCGATGCGGTCGAACGACTGCTGGAGCGTGCGCAGCAACGCACGCCCGGCTTCGGTCAGTTCGAGCCGGTGATGATGGCGCTCGAGCAGCGCCTCGCCAAGCTGTTCTTCGAGCTGGCGCACCTGGCGGCTCACCGCGCTCTGCGTCACGTTCAGCTGTTCGGCGGCGCGGGTGAAGCTGCCGCTCGTGCCTGCCGCCTCGAACGCCTTCAGGGCGTTCAGCGCCGGCATCTTTCGCTTCAAGGTCGTCTCCTCGCTCCGGGCGCCTCGAAACGACGCCTCCTGCAAACGACGCAGTATACCGGGCCGCGCCGCCATTCAGACGCCCCGCGCGCGTGACAGCGCCGCGAGCGCGAGCGTGACGACGAGCGCGAACACATAGAGCCCGCCCGCCCCGAGAAGACGCATGAACAGCGAAGCGACGGTGGGACCGGCCGCGCCGCCGAGCGAGAAGACGAGCAGCAGCGTCGCGCTCGTCTGCACGCGTCGCGCCTGATCGACACGGTCGTTCACGTCGGAGACGATCACGCCGTAGAGCGTGAAGGTGAGCGCCACGTAGAGAAACAGGATCGTGTCGACGAGAACCGGCGCGCGCAGGACGGCGAGCGCCGCGGCCGCGCCCGCGGAGACGAGCGAGATCAGGCCGAGGGTGGCGCGCCGCCCGAGCCGGTCGGAGAGCCGCCCCACGGGCCATTGCGAAAGCAGGGCACCGATCAGCACGACGCCCATGGCGCGCGAAATCCCGCTGTCCGGATAACCGATGCGCGCGAGATACACCGGCGTGAGCGCGTAGAACGCGCTGGAAAGCAGCCCCGCGCCGACGCAGGCCGGCACGCTGCGCGGCGCGACGCGGTGCAGTTCGCGCAGGCCGTCGAGCAGCAGCGTGGGGCGCTTCGGCGTGGCGAGCGCGGAAGCCGGCGCCGTGGCCACCGGCGCGGGCGGCGCGGCTCCGGCCGACTGCCACTCGCCGATCAACGCCACCGGGATGAGCGCGGTCACGAACAACCCGTTCACGAGCGCATGCTCGAAAATGCCGCCGGGCGCGCCCACGCCCAGCAGGAACTGCCCCGCGCTCACGCCGAGATACGTGAGCACGAGATAAAACGCGAATGCCCGCCCGCGCCGTTCGTTCGGCACGGCGCCGTTCACGCCGCTCTCGATCGAGGTGAACACGCCGACCATGCTGAAGCCGGTGATGAGCCGCAGCACGGCCCAAATGTCGGGGGAATCGAAGGAGAGATAGCCGAGCGCCGCGAGTGCGGCGAGCGCGCCAAAGCCGATGAAGGCGCGCTGCGGCCCGATGCGCCCGACGATCGGGCCGAGCCCCAGCGCGCCGATGATGAAGCCGACGTAATAGCACGATTGCACGAGGCCGACGTCGAGCGCGGTGCGCTCGCCGTGCAGCATGCGCAGCGAGATCAGCGTCGTGAGGAGGCTGTTCCCGCAAACGAGGATCGTATAGCCGCCCAGCAGGCCGATGAGCGCCCGCATCTACGGCGGCTTAGTGCGTCGTACCGGCGCGGCGCTCGACGAAGCGCCGCACGTAGTCGTCGGCGGGGCGGTGCAGGATGTCGTCGGGCGAGCCGCACTGGATCAGGCGGCCGTCGCGCAGGATCGCGATCTGGTTGCCGATGCGCAGCGCCTCGTCGAGGTCGTGCGTGATGAACACGATGGTCTTCTTGAGCGTGGCCTGGAGTTCGAGCAGCTGGTCCTGCATTTCGGTGCGGATGAGCGGATCGAGCGCCGAGAACGCTTCGTCCATCAGCAGCACGTCGGTGTTCGCGGCGAGCGCACGGGCGAGGCCGACGCGCTGGCGCATGCCGCCCGAAAGCTCGTCGGGATAGTGGTCCGCATAACCCGCGAGGCCCACCTTGCCGAGCCATTCGCGCGCGCTCGCGTGCGCCGCCGCTTTCTTTTCGCCGCGCGTAGCGAGGGCGTACGCGGCATTGTTGAGCACCGTCTGGTGAGGCAGGAGTCCGAAGCTCTGGAACACCATGCTCACGCCGTAACGGCGCAGATCGCGCAGGCCGTTGTCGGAGAGCTTGAGCACGTCCTTGCCGTCGATCAGGATCTCGCCCACGGTCGGCTCGATGAGCCGGTTGAAGTGGCGTACCAGCGTGGATTTGCCCGAGCCCGACAGGCCCATGATGACGAAGATCTGGCCCGAGCCGATCGACAGGCTTACGTCGTTCAGGCCTACGTTGCAGCGCGTCTTCTCGAGGACCTCGGCCTTGCCCGCGCCGCCGCGCAGCAGCGCGAGCGCGCGCTGGCTGGCTTCGCGCGTGCCGAAGATCTTGTAGACGTTCTTGACTTCGATGCCGCTCATGATCGTTACCTCATTCCATGCTCATTGCGTATGCGGGACGCGCCGGCCAGATTTCCGCCATTGTGCCGGCGCTTTTGCCTGCGCGTTCGTTACTTGGCCGGCTGGCTCGTCAGGTCGCTGCTGCCGGTCGCGCCGGCGCTTTCGCTCTCCTGTTCGCGAACGCGGCGAAACGGAATGCGCGAGGGTTGCTTCGATTTACGCGCGAGGCCGCGCGTGCGCCGGCCCTGCCCGTAACTCTGGCTGATGCGGTCGATCACGATCGCGAGAATCACGATGGCGACGCCCGCCTGCGTGCCCTTGCCCACGTCGAGCGTCTGAATGCCCGCGAGCACGTCTTCGCCAAGACCGCGCGAGCCGATCATCGAGGCGATCACGACCATGGAAAGCGCCATCATCGTGGTCTGGTTGATACCGGCCATGATGCTCGGCCGTGCGAGCGGCAACTGCACGCCAAACAGCAATTGCGTGCGCGTGGTGCCGAACGCGCGCGCGGCTTCGACGATTTCCGCATCCACGTGGCGGATGCCGAGATCGGTCAGACGAATGAGCGGCGGCAGCGCATAGACGACCGTGGCGAGAATAGCGGGCACCTTGCCGAGGCCGAACAGCATCAGCACCGGAATCAGGTACACGAAGCTGGGCAGCGTCTGCATGATGTCGAGCACCGGCAGCAGCACGCGGCGCAACCCGCTGCTCGAGGCCGCGAGGATGCCGAGCGGCACGCCGAGCACGACCGAGATGAGCGTGGCGACGACCATCAGCGCGAAGGTCTGCATGAGCTTGTCCCACAGCCCGAAGCAGCCGATCAGCCAGAGCAGCACGACGAACAGCAGCGCCACGCCGATGCGCCGCGAGGCATGCCAGCCGAGCAGGCCCACGGCGGCCAGCACGACGACGGGCGGCGTGGCGCGCAGCAGGCTTTCGAGCGGCACGAGCAGGTCGCGCAGCATCAGCACGCTGAAGTTGTGGAACGCGTCGCCGTAGCGCTGCACGAACGCGGCGACCTGATCGTTGACCCAGTCGGCGATCGAGAGGTGAAGAAAGGGAGATCCCATGGTGAGCCTCATTCTGCGTGTGTCATGTGATGCGGACCGTCGTGCGGCCAGTGTCGTTGCTTACGTGCGCAGGCCGGCCTGCACGCGCGCCGCGACTTCCGGCGTGACCCATTGTTTCCAGATTTCCGGATGCTGCTCGAAGAACGTGCGCGCGACCGTGGAGGCGTCGAGTTTCTTGTCGTGCATCTGCTGGACCAGTTGTTCGTCGAGCGTGAGCGGCAGGCTCACCTTGCCGAAGAACGCGACGGCGTCGGGCTCGGCGTCGTAGAACGGTGTGGAGACCGCGACCTTCAGATGCGAGACCTTGAATGCGGAGGCGCACGGCGCGCCCTTCGGATCGGCGATGGTGTCCCAGCAGGCGTCGGAATACGGCGCGCCCTCGAGTTGCACGAAGTGGTACTTCGCCATCAGGCCGGCGGGCTGCCAGTAGTAGAACAGAATGGGCTTGCCGCGCTCGTAGGCCGAGGCGATCGCCGCGTCTAGCGCGCCGCCGGTGCCGGGGCGGAAGTTCGTGTAGTCGTCGCCGAGCTTGTAGGCCGTCAGCAGGCGGTTGTTGAAGCGCTCGCAATCCCAGCCGGCGGGGCAGTTGTAGAAGCGGCCCTTGCCGGGCTCTTCGTCGTCCGTGAAGAGGGATTTGTACTGCGGCAGTTGCGCGACGGAGCGCAGTTGCGGCGCCATGGGCTTGATGCCGCGCTTCGCGTCGCCGTTGATCACGTAGTCGGGGACGTACCAGCCTTCCTTGTCGCCGCCGGGAATCAGTTCGCCTACGAGCTTCACGCTGCCGTCCTTCAAGCCGCGCGCGACGATGGGGCTGCGGCCCGTCCAGTGCTCGGCCCACACCTGCAGGTCGTTCTTCGTGAGCGCCGTTTCGGTGGCGGCCGTGGCGCCGGGCACGACTTCGGTCTTGCAGCCGTAACCCTTCTCCAGCACCGTGCGCACCATTTCGGTCATCAGCGCGCCGCTTTCCCAGGTGATTTGCGCGAGCTTCACGGTTTTGCCCGCCTGGCACCAGCCGGGGGCTGCAAAGCTGCTCGTGGCCGCGCCGGTCAGCGCGAGGGCGGCGGCAATACGCACGCCTGCCAGCGTGATACGTCTCATGTCGTCTCCAGTGATTGGAATTGTATGCGCGGGCCAGCGTGGGCCGCCGCTTTTCGAATCAGTCCGACCAGAGTCTAGCCGTGGCATTTCGGGTTGCGAAGCAACGAATAGTCATCGATGCATTACCTGATCTCATGCCACTTTCATCACGCGAATGATGCATGCGAGAGCGATGACTGCGCGTCATGCCCCCATGAGATTTCATAGCTTTTGGGCGCTTGCGGCGTGTGCTGGAATGCGTCTGACCAAATTCGAACTCATGTACACAGGAGACGGAGTCAAACATGAAAGACCTGCAAGTCTATATCGGCGAAGGTTTCGCTGGACCAGGCGTAAACGCTGCCCACATCAACATCATGATCGGCCCGCGCAACGGCCCGGTGGGGCAGGCGTTTACGAACAGCCTGTCGTCGCCTTCGCAAGGGCACGTGCCGTTCATGGTGGTGGCGCAGCCCAACGTGCCGGTCAAGCCCGCCACGCTCTACGTGAACAAGGCCGACATTCGCGGCGACCTGCACGGCAACGCCACGTGGGGCGCCTCGCAGGCGGCCATCGCGAAGGCGGTGACGGAAGCGATGCTCGACGGCACGCTGCCGCCGCAAGCGGAGAACGAGTGGTGCATCGTCACGGCGAACTGGGTGAACTGGTCGTGCGACGACCTCGACGCCGTGTACGAAAACAATTACGTGGCCTGCAAGACGGCCATTCGCGCCGCGATGAACGGGCTGCCGTTGCTCGACGACATTGCGAAGATCAAGGATCAGATCAGCAATCCGTTCTACACGCCGAAGGCCAAAGCGGCTTGAGCCGCGCCAATCGTTACAGGTGACTACGATGCAATACGTGCAACTCGGCCGCTCCGGCCTGAAGGTGTCGCGCCTGTGCCTCGGCACGATGAACATGGGCACGCCCGAATGGAAGCCGTGGATCTACAACGAAGAGCAGAGCGAGCCGATCGTGCGCCGCGCGCTCGAAGCGGGCGTGAACTTCATCGACCTCGCGGACTTCTATTCGACCGGCGTGGGCGAGGAAGTGGTGGGGCGCATCGTGCGGCGGCTCGCGAAGCGCGACGAACTCGTGCTCACGACCAAGGTCGGTTATCCGATCGGCAACGGCGCGAACAACCAGGGCCACTCGCGCAAGCACATCATGGAAAGCATTGACGGCTCGCTGCGCCGGCTGCAAACCGATTACGTCGACGTTTACATGCTGCACTACTTCGACGTGAACACGCCGGTCGAAGAAACCATGGACGCGCTCAACGACATCGTGCGCGCGGGCAAGGCGCGCTATATCGGCGTGTCGACGATGTTCACGTGGCAGTTCGCCAAGATTCTGCAGGCGTGCGAGCGCTATCACTTCGCACGCCCGATCAATATGCAGCTGCAGCTGAACTGTGCGTATCGCGAGGAAGAGCGCGAGATGATTCCGTTCTGCCAGGATCAGGGCGTGGGCGTATCGGTGTTCAGTCCGCTCGCACGCGGCCTCCTTTCCGGCGACGCGAAGTCGGTGCGCAACCAGACCGACTTCTTCACCGTGCAGATGTACGACGATGAAGCTTCGCGCGATATCGCGCGTTCGGTGGCGGAAGTCGCGGCGGCGCGCGGCGTGTCGAGCGCGCAGATCGCGCAGGCCTGGGTGCTGGGGCGTGCGGGCATCTCGTCGATGCTCGTGGGCGCGGACACCGTCGCGCAGTTCGAAGGCGCACTCGCGGCGCTCGACACGCAACTCACCGCAGACGAGCTGTACGAACTCGAGCGCAACTACACGCCGTGCGACGTGATCAACGATTACGTGAGCGCGCGCATTCCGCGCGTGCCGCGCGCGGCGCGCCGCCTGGAGATCGCAGCATGACGAGCTTGACGATGGACGGACTGAAGGAAGCGCGCCTGTGGCGCACATCGAGCTTCATCGACGGCGAATGGGTGGCGAGTGAAGCGACCTATCCGATCATCGACCCGGCCACCGGCGCGCCGCTCGCGCAGGTGGCCCGCGCCGGCGCGCGAGAAGCGCTGCAGGCCGTGGCGGCGGCCTCGCACGCGTTTCCCGCATGGCGCGACGCCACGGCTGCGGAGCGCAGCGCGAAGGTGCGCCGCTGGGGCGAGCTGATGCATGCGCATCGCGAAGACCTCGCGCGCATCATGACGGCCGAGCAGGGCAAGCCCTATGCGGAAGCGCTGGGCGAAGTGGCGTACGCGGCGAGCTTTCTCACGTGGTTCGCCGAGGAAGCGCGACGCGCCTATGGCGACGTGATTCCCGCGCCGAAGAAGGGCGCGCGCATTGTCGTGACGAAGGAGCCGGTGGGCGTGGTCGGCGCGATCACGCCGTGGAATTTCCCGCTCGCCATGGTCACGCGCAAGGCCGGCCCGGCGCTCGCGGCGGGTTGCACGATGGTGCTCAAGCCTTCGGAAGAGACGCCGCTTTCGGCGCTCGCGCTCGCCGAGCTGGCGGTCGAGGCGGGCATTCCGCGCGGCGTGTTCAATGTCGTTTCGGGCGATGCCCCGGCGATCGGCGACACGCTCATGGCGTCGAAGGCCGTGCGCAAGATCTCGTTCACGGGTTCGACGCGGGTGGGCAAGCTGCTCATGCGCGCGGCCGCCGATACGGTGAAGAAAGTGTCGCTCGAACTGGGCGGCAACGCGCCCTTCATCGTGTTCGACGACGCCGACCTCGATGCCGCCGTGGAAGGCGCGATAGCCTCGAAATTCCGCAACACGGGGCAGACCTGCGTCTGCGTGAACCGCTTCTACGTGCAGGCCGGCGTGCACGACGCCTTCGTCGAGAAGCTGGTTGCGGCCGTGCGCGCGCTGCGCGTGGCGGGCGGCATGGAGCCGGGCGCCACGCAAGGGCCGCTCATCAACGGCGCGGCGTTGCGCAAGGTCGAGGCGCATGTGAGCGATGCGCTCGAGAAGGGCGGCGCCATTGCGTGCGGCGGCCACCCGCATGCGCTGGGCGGCACGTTTTACGAGCCCACGGTCATCACGGGCGCGCACGGCGGCATGATGCTCGCGCACGAGGAGACGTTCGGCCCCGTTGCCGCGGTGTTCCGCTTCGAGACCGAGGAGGAAGTGATCCAGGCGGCGAACGATACTGACTTCGGTCTGTCCGCCTACTTCTACGCACGCGACATTGGCCGCGTGTGGCGCGTGGCGAGCGCGCTGGAAAGCGGCATGGTCGGCATCAACGAGGGCATCATCTCGACTGAGGTCGCGCCGTTTGGCGGCGTGAAGGAGTCGGGGCTCGGGCGCGAAGGCTCGAAGTACGGGCTCGACGAGTACCTCGAAACGAAGTACCTGATGATGGGCGGGCTCGGCTGATTTTCCTCACGCCTGCCAGCGTCTGGCGAAGGCCGCCGCGCGAGAGCGCGGCGGTTTTTTTTGAGCCTTCAATTGAGCGAGCGAATGGGCCTCAGGCCTCATTCAGCCGCGATGAAACGCACGGTGCCCGCAAGGCGCGCCGTGCCGCCGGTGTCGTTCGGATGATTCACGCCGTCCATCACCGGGACCTCGGCGAAATCGAACGGGCTGACGCCGTCGAGGCAAGCCACGTTTACGCCATATCGGTTCGGGTTGGAACGCCGTTGAAGATGGGTGGCGATTCCGCAGCGAGAACAGAAGAAGTGCTGCGCCGCTCCGGTGTTGAAGCGGTAGCTCGTCAGCACCTCCTCGCCCTGCAGGAATGCGATCCCGCCCATTTCGGCCGCGACGATGACCGCGCCTCGCATGCGGCAGTAAGAGCAATTGCAGCGGCGGATCGAGTTGAGGCCGTCGCTGAGCGTCACGACGAAACGCACTGCGCCGCAATGGCACTGGCCTGCCCGTTGGTTCGTATCGCCCACCATGTCGTTGGTTTCTCCCCTGCGGATAAAGCGCGGCGTCAACCGGCCCACGCGTTGATGTCGAGAACCGCTGCGGCGAACGTTGCTGGCGCCTCCTGCGGAAGGTTATGGCCTGCATTCGGCACGATGCGGTTCTCATGGCGTCCGCTGAAGCGCTTCGAACTGGTCTCTCGTGCCCCGGGCGGCTGGACGCCGTCGGCGTCTCCGTCGAGCGTGATCGTCGGCACGGTGATCGGCGGCGTGGCGGCGAGGCGATGCTCGATGTCGTCGAAGCGGGGATCGCCTTCGACCAGCCCGAAACGGTGGCGGTAGGAATGGACCACCACGTCGACGAAATCGGGATTGTCGAACGACGCTGCCGTGCGCGCGTAGAGGTCGTCGTCGAAGCGCCAGGTCGGCGACCAGAGCGACCACAGGAGACGGCAGAACGCGCGCCGTTTTTCGGTCAATCCAGCCCGGCCGCGCTCGCCGTGCAGGTAGTACTGGTACCACATGCGATGTTCCTTTTCGGGGTCGGCCGGCTGTGCGGCAGCGGCGATATCCTGGATGTTGTAGCCGTTGACCGATACCAGACCCTTGGCTCTCGACGGGTACAGCGCCGCCACGATGCACGCCGCGCGGCCGCCCCAGTCGTATCCGCCGAGGATGGCGCGGTCGATCTGCAGGGCGTCGAGCAGCGCCAACAGGTCCGCGCCAAGCGCTGCCTGCTGGCCCGAGCGAGGCGTCGTGGGCGAAAGGAAGCGCGTTGGGCCGTATCCCCGCAGGTAGGGAACGATGACGCGGGCGCCCTCTGAAACCAGGCGTGGCGCGACTTCGTCGTATGCGTGGATGTCATAGGGAAAGCCGTGCAGCAGGACGACCGGCCACCCGTTCGCGTCGCCCTGTTCGTCATAGGCGATGTCGAGCAGTTCGGTTTCGATATGGTTAAGCATGGGGGCGCTCCTTCGAACTCAAGTTGCGTGCTCAGCTGCGTGATGCTGCACGGGTAGCAAACGGCGTGCGTGAAATCATCTCAGAGCCCGAGACACACCGCTCCGGCCGCGACGACCACGCAGGCGAGCCAGCGCGGTCCACTCACCGCCTCCCGCAGAAACATCCGCCCGATCAGCACCGCGAACACCACGCTGGTCTCGCGCAACGCCGATATTGCGCCCATCGCGCCCGACTGCAGCGCCCAGATCACGATGCCATACGCCCCGATCGACACGAGGCCGCCGGCCAGCGACGAGGCGATCGACAGAGGCTCGGCGCGCAGCGGCGTCCATAGCGCGGCGGACCCGCGCCGCGCGACGAACAACAGCGGCATCGCCCAATAGGACAGGAACATCCACGCGGTGTAGCTGAGCGGCTGGCCATCGGACAGGCGCACGCCGATGCCGTCGATCACGGTATAGAGCGCGATCGTTGCCCCGGTCGTCAGCGCGGCCAGCGCACCCGCGCGCGACACGTGACGCCCCTGCAGCGCGATCGCGATGATGCCGCCCGAAATCATCACGATCCCGAGAGCGTGCAACGGGCTGATCGCTTCATGCGCGAACAGCGCCGCGCCGAGCGTGACGAGCAGCGGCGACGAGCCACGTGCGATCGGGTATGCCAGCGCCAGGTCGTTGCGGCGGTACGACTGCACGAGACTCACGTTGTAGAAGACATGCACGAGCCCCGACGCGACGATGTAAGGCCAAGAAGCGCGGGCCGGCGAGGGCATGGACAGGACGACCAGCGTGGCGACCACGCCGATGGCGATGCTCATCCACGCCATGGAGAAAAACCGGTCGCGGTTGCCGTGGAGCATCGCGTTCCAGCTCGCGTGGAGGAGCGCGGCGAACAGCACGATACCGCCGGTATAGCTGAGCATGAGGGTGCGGGCAGGGTTGCAAGAATGGTCTAACAAGAAGGATATCTATCTTGTGGCGGCGCAGCAAACCAGATAAATTCCCCGTTCGTGTTAGATAAACTCTCTCGAATGAAACCGGTGTTGCCCCCACTCAATGCCCTGCGAGCCTTCGAGGCCGCGGGCCGGCTCGGCAGCTTTAAGGACGCCGCCGCGGAACTGCACGTGACGCCCGGTGCAGTGAGCCAGCACGTGCGCTTGCTGGAGGAGTGGCTTGGCGCGTCGCTCTTCGAGCGGCACAACCGCCGCGTGGCGCTGACGCCGGCGGCGAAAAGCTATCTGGCGGAAATCGGCCCGTTGTTCGAACAGCTCTCGCAGGCAACCGCGCGATACGGCGCGCCGCAAACGGTCTCGCGAACCCTGACCGTGAATGCGCCCGCGACGTTCACGTTGCGCTGGCTGGTGCCGAGGCTGGCGACATTCCGCGCCGGGCATCCCGACATCGACGTCAAGGTCGAGACGTCGAACGCGCCGCTGGAGAGTCTGAAGGACGACGATGACGTCGTCATCCGGGGTGGCCCGGACACCTTCTACGGCTATTCCATGCGGCCGTTCTTGTCCGAGGAGCGGCTGCCGGTCTGCAGTCCTACGCTTATCAAGCGCGTACCGCTGCGCGCGCCTCGCGACCTGCGAGAACACACGTTGCTGCACACTTCGAGTCTTCCGCGGCTTTGGCCCGACTGGCTGGCGAGCGCGCAGATTCCCGACCTGCGGCCGGCCGCCGCTTTGACCTTCGACCACTTCTTCCTGACCTTGCAGGCCGCCATCGACGGTATCGGCATCGCGATGGGACCCACTGCGCTGGTCGCCGACGATCTCGCCGCCGGCCGGCTCGTGGCGCCGTTCGCAGGTCCACGTCTGCCGTCGCGCAGCTATTGCACTTACGTTGCAGACGAGAAGTCCGACGATGAACGGGTCGCGTTGTTCCGTTCATGGCTCGAACGCGAGGGAACAGGTTCGTGAACGCAGATGCGCCGCGCGACGCAAGAGGAAGCCGGTCATCGCGCTGATCCCACGGCAGAACGGCGTCGTAATAATGCGACGCCTGGCAGAATTTTGCCGCCCACGCGCGACCGATTGCGCGCTCCATTTCTCTCCCAGCCGCGAACAAGCGCATCAAAATCGCTCGATAGCCGATGGATGCAATTGGCTGCACGGGCAATGTGACCACGAGCCCATGGTCACGAACGCTGCGTCTACTCTATGACGGGATCGATATCAAGCTAATGATGCAGCCGCATTTTCCCCGCCCTGCGCCGAACCTTGCATTCTTATAATTTGCCGCGCGCTCGCGCGATTGGATGCGATGTCGCCGAAAAATGCGGCATCGCGTCGAGCGCCATTTCTGGCGCGCGAATGCTTAGTCGTGGACGGTGTAGTGCATTGGCCCGTTCGTGGGCCCACAACAAGACTGTGACAACAGGAGAAATTCCATGAAGGCTATTCAGGTATTCAAGCTGGCCGCGGCGACGGCTCTCGTGGCCGCGTCTTTGCACGCCTATGCGCAGGGCGACGCGGCTAGCGGCGCGACTGCCGCAGCCGAGCAACAGGCAGCCCCGTCGAAGGCGCAATCGAAGCAGGCCAAGGCCGCTAATCGCGCGCTCAGCCGCAAGGTCCGCACCGCTCTCGCCAAGGACAAGAAGATCGACGTTGCGAAGATCACCGTGCGCGCGCGTGACGGCGCCATCGTCCTGCAGGGCTCGGTGCCGGAGCAGTCGCAGATCGAACACGCCACCGAAGTCGCCACGGGCGTGCAAGGCGTAACGTCGGTCAAGAACGCGCTGACGATCCGTCCGAACGAGTCCTGATCATCCTCTCACTATGGCCTTGCGCCCGGCCGGGCGCATGCGCTAAAGCCCGGAGACAGGTCTCCGGGATCATCCTGAAGGCCGCGCCTGCCGTTGCCTTCATCTCGCGAAGCGGCGGCTCATCAGCTTGCGCGCATTAGCGAACGTCGCCGTGTCCGCCGGACGACTCAACCAGATTCGGGTGGCCAGCTCGCTGCTTGCGCGGTTCGAAGGCCGTATGCAGCGCGAGACCTGTCGCAGCGCCTATCAGTTGGGCAATGACGAAGGCCGGTACGCTCGATGGCGCAATGCCTGCAAAGGTGTCGCCGAACATGCGTCCGAACGCTGCGGCCGGGTTCGCAAACGATGTCGATGCCGTGAACCAGCAGGCGGCGCCGATGTACGCGGCCACCATGATCGCGGCGCGTTCGCCCGGCGCGCGCAGGATCACGAGGAGCAAACCTGCGGTCGCCACGGCCTCGGCGATCCATTGCCCGCTACCGGTGCGCACCTTGCTCGATAGCTCGACGATCGGCAGGTCGAACATGGCGTGCGCGAGCCATGCACCCAGCAGCGCGCCGATGAGCTGCGCAACGCTGCGCGGCGAGCTGCATGCTCGGGAATTGGCAAGGAGATCGCTCGCACGACGTGAAAATTTTTGGCCTCGCTCGGTGGCCTCGGTGGCCTCGGTGGTCTCGCTCGCGCTTCGTACGGTTTTTGCCGGCGCGCTGCGGGCTGCATGCCAGCGCGGAAATGAATGATGACCTCGATACGCATGCAACGAAAATCGCGCAGACCGATTATGTGTGCCGCATTGAAGGCGACCGATATTCCCGAATATCGATGTGAAACGTAGTCGCGGAAAAAGCGGTGTAAATCGTTGAGCTGGATTTCCACCAAGGTGCCAAAAAAGAGGTTTTTGGAAATGCCAGGTCAAATCGCCGAACCGTATATCGAACCCCGCAGCGCCCGGATTCGAGGCCGCGAAATCCATTACGCCGTTACGGGTAATTGCCAAAAAGTGAAATAAATCGTTGCGCACAATGCGCTTAATTATCCGCGATTGCTTTCCTAAACTTGATATCAACTGGCAGTGGTTTGCTTTACCTGCAAGCCTGCGAACAGTTACGCGATTTTGATCGTCGTGAGCCGCATATAACGACCGCCCAATGAGAAATATCGCGGGTCGTTTGTGCCGGAATTCCAGTCCAATCAAAGGAGGAGCAAGTCATGAGCAAGACAACCAGCACATTGATCGCGGCCGTTGCCGCGCTCACGCTGTCCGCCGGTGCGTATGCACAGAGCAACAACACACTGGCAACCCCAGGCGTTACGTCGCCGGCTGCCGCAGCCAATACCAATGCAACGAGCGGCTACGGCACGCCAGGCGCCACGGGCTCGGACAGCGGCATGAGCGCCGCTTCGCCGACTAGCATGGACAACAGCGCGGCGCCGGCCCCCGGCGGCCCTGACAACAATTCGCTGGCGAGGCCGAGCGTAAGGTCGCCGGCAGCGAAATAACAGCAGCCTGTGACCATAAGCAAGACCGCTGCCCTCACGGACAGCGGTCTTTTCTTTTGCCCCGACCCCGCTGGAACAGGCCGCCGACGCGCGGGTGTCGTCGTTCGACGCTCAAGTCTGTCCCCAAGCTGCCGTAATAGCAGGCTTCGGAATATTCTCGATGCATCGTGACACATCCCGGGACTCAGCCTGCACTGGATCTTGCTGCGCTTATCGAAACCGTCCAGCGGAACGAGCGCGCGTCGAAGTCGTTCCAGGACGTGGAACTGCGCCTGATCGGCGCGCACGACTGGTGCGCCTTTCTCGAAGGGATATTCGTCTATCTGCCCGAGGTGTTCCGGCTGGCTTGCGCCGGCCTCTGGCTCGACGTGCGCACGCCGCTGCTGCGCGATCTGCTCGAAGCCGACTGCGGGCGCGCCGACCTCGAAGCGAACCTGCGCTCCGGGCTCCAGGGCGGCCTTGCGCTGTCACGCCTGTGCGCGGGAAATCAGCCGTGGCTTGGCCGGGTGAGCGAACTGAGCGAACTCGAGCCCGCGGTGAGCGAGACCTTCTTCGACGCGCGGACTACGATCGGCAGCGCGATTGTGTTGCCGCTTCTGAACCGCGCCCAGCTGCTCGGCTATCTGTGCCTCGCGAGCGATGACCCCGCGCGCTTCGACGCCAGCATGGGCACCGATCTGCTCGCGCGCTTCAGCCGCGTTGCGGCGGCGAGTCTCGACAACGTCGCTCACCGCGAGCATCTGCGCAAGACCGGCGTGACCGACCCGCTCACGGGCCTGTCGAACCGCCGCTATTTCGACGAGCGCCTCCATCACGAGATCCGCCGCGCGAGTTCGCACGCGGCACCCATGTCGTGCCTCTTCATCGACATCGATCATTTCAAGCAGATCAACGACACGCACGGCCACGCAACCGGCGACCTCGCGCTGGGCGCCATCGGCACTTGCCTGAAGCAGCAGGTGCGCGTGGGGGACACGGTGTCGCGCTACGGCGGCGAGGAGTTCGTCGCGCTGCTGATGTGCGAGCTGCCCGACGCGCTGGCCGTTGCGGAGCGCATCCGGATTGCGGTCGAGGCGCTCGACGTGCTCGACGACGAGGGCGAGCGCATCGCGCTCAGCGTGTCGATCGGCGTGGCGGCGTATCGGCTCAACAGCGAGGCGAACACCGGCGCCGCGAGTCCCGAAGCGCTGGCGCGCTCGCTGCTCGACCAGGCCGATCAGGCCATGTACCGCGCCAAGCACCAGGGACGCAACCGCGTTTCGCTGCTGGAGGCGTGAAGATCTCAACGTTCACAAACGTTGCATCAAAAACGGCGGCGGGGCGGGCATGACGGCCCAAGGCCGCGCTGAAACGTAAGTTTTCAAAATCCGGCACTATTTGCGGTAGCAGTGGTTTCCCAGGCCCGTTGAGCAGGCAAAGCGAAATCATGTCTACCGACCTTTTGATGACCGTTGCCTGTCTGGCCTGCGCGATCGCGATGTTCCTGATCGGCCGGCCCCGCTCGGACGCGGTGGCGCTCATCATGATCGTCGCGCTGTCGCTCGCGGGCATCGTGACGGTCAACGAGGCGCTGGCCGGCTTCTCCGACCCGAACACCGTGCTCATCGCGGCCCTCTTCGTGCTCGGCGATGCGCTCGCGCGCACGGGCGTCGCCCAGCGCGTGGGCGACTACCTGATCGAGCGCGGCGGCTCCAACGAGCGCCGCCTCGTCGTGCTGATCATGATCATCGTCGGCGTCATGGGTTCGGTCATGAGCTCGACGGCCGTCGTCGCGATCTTCATTCCTATCGTCATTCGCATTGCCCGCCAGTCGGGCGTGTCGCGCGCGCGCATGCTCATGCCGGTCAGCATGGCCGCGCTCACGAGCGGCATGCTCACGCTCGTCGCCACGACGCCGAATCTCGTCATCAACAGCGCGCTCGTCTATCGCGGCTACCGGCCCTTCAGTTTCTTCGCCATCACGCCGCTGGGCCTGCCGGTTCTCGCCGCGAGCATCGGCTGGATGCTGTTCGCGAGGCGTTTTCTGAACGGCACGGGCGGCGCGGAGGCGACTACGCGCCCGTCGCTGAACGACTGGGTCGCGCGCTATTCGCTCGAAGGGCGCGCCTTTCGCCTGGAGGTCGGCGCGGATTCGCCGCTCGTGGGGCAGACGCTCGGCCACACCGGGCTCGACGACGACCCCGTGGCGCACGTCGTCGCGATCGAGCGGCGCACGCGCATGGGCGCGACGGTGCTGCCCGCGACCGCGGACAGCAGCATCGCGCCCGGCGACGTGCTGCTGCTCGACGTGGAGTCCGCGAGTTTCGACGTGCAGGCGTTTTGCGCGCGCTATGCACTCGCGACGCGCCGCATGTCCGGCGCATACTTCACCGACCAGTCGCACGACGTGGGCATGGCCGAAGTCATCGTGCCGCCCGACTCGTCGCTCGTGGGCAACGTCGCGCGCAGTTCCGCGGCGCTGCGCCGGCACGGCGTGACGGTGGTCGGCCTGCGCCGCGCCGACGCCGCGCTCGAGCAGGATCTGCAGGCCACGCAGCTCAAGGTGGGCGACACGCTGCTGGTGGTGGGGCCGTGGATCGACATCTTCTCGATGCAGGCGGTGGAGCGCGATATCGTGTGTCTCGCCATGCCGGTCGAAAGCGACGCCTACGTGCCGGTGCCGCACAAGGCGCTGCACGCGCTCGCCATCATGGCGCTCGTCATCGCGATGATGCTCACGCCGCGCGTGCCGAACGTGCTCGCGGGCCTGATCGGGTGTCTGCTGATGGGCGCGGCCGGTTGCGTGAGCCTCGACAGCGCGTATCGCGCGATTCACTGGCGCAGCCTCGTGCTGATCGTGGGCATGCTGCCGTTTTCCATCGCGCTGCAGCGCACGGGCGGCATCGACATCGCCGCCGACGCCGTGCTGCGCGTGGCCGGCAACTGGGGCGCGCACGGCTTGCTGGGCGCCGTTTTCCTGCTCACGCTCGTGATCGGCACCGTGATTTCCGGCACGGCGACGGCGGTGCTGATGGCGCCCGTGGTGCTCGCGATGGCGGCGCACCTGCATGCGTCGCCGTATCCGTTCGCGATGACGACGGCGGTTGCCGCGTCGGCGGCCTACATGTCGCCGATCTCGACGCCCGTGAATGCGCTCGTCAGCACGGCTGGCGGCTATCGGTTCCGGGAGTTTTTCATGGTGGGCTCGCCGGCTGCCCTCGGGGCGCTCGTGATCACCGTAATGCTGGTACCGCTCATCTGGCCGGTTTTCCCGCGCTAGCGCGAGGGAAAGGCCGCCCGTTCACGAGGCATTGACCGGACATGGCGAATTTCTTGACGAGAGCGTGGCTCCTTCGCTGGATCAAGCGGATTGCCCTCTTCGTGCTGATCGCATTCGTGTGCATTGCCGGCGTGCGCTTCTTCGACGCGCAGCGCAAGGCGCCGTTGAGCCTGTGGCACACCTATGTGCCGGAAGACATGCACGCGCACGAAATCGATCATGCGACGTGGGAGGAATACATCGCCAACGAGAACCGCCTGTTCGACGCGGTGAAGAAAAACGTGACCGACAAGCTGCCGGCGGACGAACGCATTCCCGCCAACCGTTATTTCTCGGGCAGCCCGATTTATCCCGGGCACTTTCGCACCGACTGGAACCGCTCGTACACGCTCATGCCGCAAGGCGCGCCGCGCGGCGTGGCCGTGATGCTGCATGGGTTGACCGATTCGCCCTATAGCCTGCGGCACATCGCGCAGCGGTATCAGCAGGATGGTTTCGCCGTGGTGGCGGTGCGCTTGCCCGGGCATGGCACCGTGCCCTCGGGGCTGACCGAAGTGACGGCGGAAGACTGGGAGGCGGCCGCGCGCCTCGCCGTGCGCGAAGCGCGGCGCCTCGTGCCGGCGCCTGCGCCGCTGCATATCGTGGGGTTTTCGAATGGCGGCGCGCTCGCACTGCAATACTCGCTCGAGGCGCTGGACGACGCGAGCCTGCCGCAAGCGGACCGCCTGATCCTGCTTTCGCCGATGATCGGCATTACGCGTTTCGCGCGCTTTGCGGGGCTCGCGGCATTGCCTGCGATCCTGCCCGCGTTTGCGAAAGCCGCGTGGCTCGACATCGTGCCGGAATTCAATCCGTTCAAGTACAACTCGTTTCCGGTGAACGGCGCACGCCAGTCGTGGCGGGTCACGCGCAAGATCCAGCAGGAAGTGGCGGACGCGGCGCGCAACGGCAAACTGGCGGCGCTGCCGCCCACGCTCACTTTCCAGTCCGTGCTCGACTTCACGGTGAGCACGAGCGCGATCGTCAGTTCGCTGTATGCGCAACTGCCTGCCAACGGCAGCGAGCTCGTGCTGTTCGACATCAATCGCACGGCGCAATGGAGCCCGCTGCTGCGCGCGTCGATGCGTGACGCGCTGCGCCGTCTCTCGCCCGTGCCGCCGCTGCGTTACCGCCTGACCGTGCTCACCAACGCCTCGGCCACCTCGCCGCACGTGGTCGAAGAGAGCACGGCGCCGAGCGAGACCACGGCGAAAGTCGAACCCACGGGGCTCGACTATCCGCTCGACGTCTATTCGCTGTCACACGTGGCCTTGCCGTTTCCGGTGACCGATTCGCTGTACGGCCGCAACCCCGATCCCAACGACGACCTGGGCATCCATCTGGGCGCCCAGTCCGTACGCGGCGAAACCGGGGCGCTGATCGTGGGGGCGGGGCTCCTCACGCGGCTCTCGTGGAACCCCTTCTACGACTACATCGTCGAGCGGATCGACTACCTGGCGAGCCACGGGCCGTGAGCGCGCGTTTGGCGCGCGCCAGGCCCGGACCCGGCCAGGGCGTTACGCGCGCGGCGCGAGCTCGACCTGCGCGGTCATTTGCTCGCCGTCGCGGGCGACGACGATCGACACGTTGCTGCGTGCCCGCGCGATCATGCTTTGCAGCTGCTCGACGTTGTCCACCTCGATGCCGTTGACCGCGATGATCACGTCGCCGGCGCTGATGCCAGCCGCCTTTGCCGCACCGCCCGCTTTCACGACGAGCACGCCGCCGTCCACGCCGACCTGCTGCGCTTCGTCGCCGCTGAGCGCGCGCACGGCCACGCCGAGACGCGGGTGCGCATTGCGGGCCAGCGTCGTGCCGTTGCCATTGCCGCCGCCCTGCACGATCTGATCCTTCATGTGCATGGCTTCGTCGATCGGGATCGCGAACGAGAGGCCCTGGAAGCCGCCCGTGCGCGAGTAGATCATCGAATTGATGCCGATGACTTCGCCGTTCAGGTTGAAGAGCGGGCCGCCCGAATTGCCCGGGTTGACGGGCACGTCGGTCTGGATCAGGTGCGTCGGGCTATCTTCCGAGAGCTGGCGCGACTTCGCGCTGATGATGCCCGAGGTCACGGTGTTGTCGAGACCATAGGGCGAGCCGATCGCGACGACCCAGTCGCCGACCTTGCTGTTCGCCGGATTGCCGATCTTCACCGTCGGGAAACCCTTGCCGGAGATTTTCAGCACGGCCACGTCGCCGGCCTTGTCGGTGCCGATCACGCGTGCGGGGAACTTGCGGCCGTCGGTGAGCTTGACCGTCACGTCGTCTGCGCCTTCGACGACGTGATTGTTCGTCAGGATGAAGCCATCCTGGCTCACGATGAAGCCCGATCCGAGGGCGCCCGAATGGCCGTCTTCGGAGTCCGGGTTTTCCTTGACGACCTCGACATGGACCACAGCCGGGCCGTACTGCGCGACGATCGCCGAGAAGTTCGGCGCCGCGCCGCGGACGTCGTCTGCCTTCGGCACAGGTGCCGACAACGTCGTTTTGGTGATGCCGCTTTCGTCCGCGCTGGCGTGCTCGTGGCTGACGACCCAGGCGCCGGCAAGCGCCACCGCTACACCGGCGATCAGGCCCCGGCGCCGATATTTGATGGTACTCATTGCTATGGTCTTCGAAGAGATGGTGAAGGTGCGCGTAAGGTACTTTTAGCTGCTTAAACGTGACTTAAATGCAGGAGAGATCTTTTGTCCGCGCGAAGAGTCGATGTGCGTGCAACGAAAATCCGGGCGCGGTTGTTCGGATTCCTCGCCAGCTAGCGCGCACGTCTTTTTCAAAGCGGCTAGTCTTGCGAAGTGGCGGCCGATCGCGCCCCGAAGACGCTTTATTGAGGGCCGGATGTGCGCGGCGAGGCGTGGATGGCTTGCAAACGTCTCGCGCCGGATAGCCGGTTCGCTGCGCGACGTGCTGTACGCAACCGCTGCCTGCAACATCGACGCAACGTGGTTCGTCATCCAGAACATCTCCATGAAACAGGATCTCGTCACGTTCACCTGCGTGGTCGTCATCGCCGTCATCACGGGGTGGGTGCTGTATATCGGGCGCCCGGTGCTGGTGCCGATCGCATTCGCGATCATCACGTCGTATGTGATCTACGGGCTCGCCGAAATCCTGCGCCGCGTGCCCCACGTGGGCCCGCGCATTCGCGCGGGCGCGCGCTACTGGAGCGCGGCCGCGCTCATCCTCGCGGCCGCGTGGCTCGCGACCGAACTGCTGCTGTCCGACACTGACCGCATGCTCGCCGTGGCGCCGAAGTACGAAGCCACGCTGCTCGCGTTGCTCGCGAAAATCACCGCGCTGTTTCATCTGGAGACCGAGGCTTCGTGGACGGCGTTTCGCCGCGAACTGCTCGCGACCGTCAACGTCCAGTCGCTGCTCACCTCGCTGCTCGGCTCGCTCTCTTCGCTCATGGCGACGACGCTCGTCGTTCTGCTGTACACCGCGTTCTTCATGGTCGAGATGGGGCGGTTCCGCCGCAAGCTCTCCGCGGTCATGCGCGGCAAGGCCGACATGGAGCCCGTGATCGACGCCATCAACTCGAAGATCGGCACGTATCTGGCGTTGAAAGCGCTGCTCGGCGTGGTGCTCGGCATTCTCAGCTGGATCTGCATGCAGCTGGTCGGGCTGGAGTTCGCGCCGCTGCTCGCCGTGCTCATCGTGCTGCTCAACTTCGTGCCGTATGCGGGGTCGCTCATTTCCGTGGCGCTCCCCGCCTTGCTCGCGGCGCTTCAATTCGGCCAGTGGAACGAGTCGATCACGCTGCTCATCGCGCTGTCCGCGATCAACTTCGTGATGGGCAATGTGCTCGATCCGTGGTTGATGGCGGGGTCGCTGAACCTGAGCCCGGCGGTCATCCTCATGAGCCTCGCCACGTGGACGGCACTCTGGGGCATTCCCGGCGCCTTTCTCGCCGTGCCGGGCACCGTGGCGCTCACGATCATCTTCTCTGCGTTCAGCTCCACACGGCCGCTGGCGCTGCTGTTGACGAAGGACGATGTAGTCAGGCATGCAGAATAAATGCGTGGCTTACTTTCACAGGTGACCTATGGCTTCCAGAATCAACCGCCGCGGCAACGCAATCCGCCCGGTCTCCGCGTGCCTGGGCGACAAGGCGCTCGCGGAGTTCGCCAGTCGCCGCATCAGCGCCGACCTTGCGCGGCGCGGCTTCCTGGTCGGCATGGGGGCCGCCCTGTTGAGCGCGGTGCTGCCCGAGTTCAGCAGCGCGCAGCAACCTGGCGCCGCCGCGCCTGCCCAGCCCACGACCTTCACGAACTTTCGCCTGTTCGACGGCAAGTCCGCGGCGCTGCAGGACGGCATGTCCCTCGTCGTCGACGGCAACCGCATCTCGCAGTTGCGGCGAGGCGCGCCTGACGCGCAGAACGCGTCGGGCGGCCGCGTGATCGACTGCGGCGGCAAGGTGATGATGCCCGGTCTCATCGACATGCACTGGCATTCGCTTCTCGCTGCGGTCCCGATCGCGACGATCCTCCAGTCCGACCTGAGCTTCGTCTACCTGGCCGCGGGCGCTGAGGCGCAGCGCACGCTCTTGCGCGGATTCACGACCATTCGCGATGTGGGCGGTCCCGCGTTCGCCCTGAAGCAGGCCATCGACGCCGGCATGCTGAGCGGCCCGCGCATTTACCCCTGCGGCGCGATGATCACCACGACGGGCGGCCACGGCGACTTTCGTCTGCTGACCGACGTGCCGCGCACGAGCAGCCAGATCAGCGAGATCGAACGCACCGGCGCTGCCGCCATTGCCGACACGGCCGACGAAGTGCGCCTGCGTGTGCGCGAGCAGTTCATGATGGGCGCCACGCAGATCAAGATCGTGGGCTGCGGCGGCGTCTCGACGCCGCGCAGTCCGCTCGACATGCTCACGTTCACCGAGCCGCAACTGAAAGCCGCGGTGGAAACGGCGTCCGACTGGGGCACCTACGTGCTCGTGCACGCCTACACGCCGGAATCGGTGAAGCGCTCGGTTGCTGCCGGCGCGCAGTGCGTCGAGCACGGCCACCTCATCGACGACCGGACGGCTGAAGTCCTGGCGAAGAACGGCACATGGTTGAGTACGCAACCATTTACCAGCGAAGAGGATGTTGCACCGTTGGCGCCGTCGAGCCGCGAGAAGTTTCTCGAGGTGACAGCCGGGACCGACAACATGTACAAGCTCGCGCGCAAGCATGGGCTCAAGGTGGCGTTCGGCACGGACCTGATCTTTTCGCAGGCGCTGGCCACGCGGCAAGGCACGATGCTCGGGCACATGGCGCGCTGGTACCCGAATGCCGAGGCACTGCGCATGGCCACTGCCACGAACGGGCAGCTGCTCGCGCTGGCGGGCGAGCGCAATCCGTATCCGCACAAGCTTGGCGTGCTGGAAGAGGGCGCGTATGCGGACCTGCTGATCGTGGCGGGCGACCCGCTCCAGGACATGACGCTGCTGGCGAACCCCGATCAGAACCTGAGCCTGATCATGAAGGATGGCCGCGTCTACAAGGACGCATTGAAGGCGTGACGCGCGGGCCCCGCGTCACCCAAAGCCCGTAAAAAAACCGACATCGCGATTGCGATTTGGCACGAAAATCGAAGGCCAGATAGCCCGCGCGGGCATGGCGAGCGGCCGCTCCTGGCGAATCCGCCACACGATTTCTGTATCAAGATGTCACGGCGTGGGGACGTATCAAACGGGCCCATTTGCCTGCGCGGCGCAGCCATCATGGCACGCCCCGGGAACCCCCAGCGGGGGTCGAAATCCCGCCTGTCCCTATCCGCCATCTGGCCGATTATGCCGGTTGAACTTCGCGTCGAAGTAGCTCATATTCAAATCGACTATTTGTTACAACCGTCCAACGATTCGCGCAATAGAGTAGGGATTACAGCCAATATTTCGAATCCGGGCCGCCTGGTTGCCTCCGCTGCGACGCGCACCAGCCGCCGGTAGCAAACCCGAAACCATCCTGTCAAAGCTTCCATGCCTGCAATGTTCAACGAACCTGGCCGATCCAAGTCTGGTCCGTGGGGATGTCCATACTGCGGGACCGGTTTTAATGCGCCACTGATGATCTGTCCTCAGTGCGGCGCGAAGCAGCTTTCCTCTGGCCCGCGCATGTCGCCGGCTAGCGAGTCCGCCGCGCCCGAATGGCACGATGGTTTCGCGCGCCATGCGCGCACGGAGTGGAACCCGTCTGCATTCAGTTTCAGTGGTGGCGCGCCGCGCGACAGCGATTACGAGCTGCGCGAGGAAGCGCCTCGGGCGTCACGTTCGTGGATGCCCTTCTATGCGATTGGCAGCGTGGTGTCGATCGCGTTCCTGCTGACCGCGTACATGATTTCGCACCACACCGGGCGCGAGCCGACCGTCGGCGCCCAGATCGTGGAGGGTGCGATCCTCGGACCCAAGGCCACTTCTACCGCGCACGACACGAAGCCGCACACGGTGCCCAGCGCGCCGCCCGTAGCCGTCGCGCAGTTGCCGCCTCCGGTGGCCAGCGTGCCATCGGCTCCCGTCGCCAGTGCGCCGCCGCCTCCGGTCGCGAGCGTGAAGCCGCCTCCTGTTAAAGCAGCGCCGCCGCCGGTGGTGGCCCATGTCGCGCCGCCCGCACCGGCGCCCCAGCCGGCGCCCGCTCAAGCGCAGCCGCCGCGTACCGCCACCGCTCGCGCGGAGACCGCGCCGCCGAGCGCTGCCGAAGAGCGCGCGCTCGCTGCAGCGAAGGTCAAGGCAGACAAGGCCAACGCGGAGAAGCTCGCCGCCGCGAAGGCCAAGGCAGAGAAGGCCAATGCGGAGAAGGTCGCCGCCGCCAAGGCCAACGCAGAGAAGGTTGCCGCGGCGAAGGCCGCCGCCGATTCGCGGGCCGACGTCTCGAGAAATCTGTCGATCGCGCGCGCGAGCCTCGACAAGAACAGCCTCGGGCCCGCGCGCAGTGCGATCAATTCCGCGCTCGCGCAACAGCCTGGCAACGGCACTGCGCTGCAAATGCAGGCCGAATTGACGTCGCGCGAAGACCAGCGCGATTCGCTGCTTGGCTACGCGCGGCTTTGCGCGCGCGATGGGCGGTGGGTGTGCGCCTGGCATAACGCGGGGCATGCACTGACCGTCGATTCGTCGAGCGGCGAAGCACGGGAGATCCTCTCGCGTTCGATCGCAGCTCAAGGAGCCCGCAACGTGGCACAGGGCGCAGGCCCCCCCGCGGCCACGATGAGACAGGTGGACTCGGGTCCGCCGGGCCCGCCGATCGATCCCAACTGACGATGGCCAGGTCGCAGACGCGGGTGCGTGACGCCAGTCATGCACCCGCGCTAGCGTTGTTGCCCGTCCCGTTCGCAGTGGTGCTCGACCAGCCAGTTGCTGAAGTTGCGCACGCGTAGTGTCTCTTGCACTTCGGGCCGCACGTCGAGCCAGTATCCCGAAGGTCCCACCACTTCCACCTCGCTCAGTTGCACGAGTGTGCCGTTCTCCAGTTCGGGCGCGATCATGTGCCGGTCGGCAACGGCGATACCCAGACCCGCCACCGCCGCGTGAATGACCTGATCGAGCGTGCTGAACTCCAGTTCGCCGTGCGGCGCGATCTGCACGTCGAGCGCCGCGGCTTCGAGCCACGCTTCCCAGACCAGCAGGCGCCGGTCGATATCGAGGATATAGAGCCACGGATGCTGCGCGAGGATTTCGCGCAACGCGTGTTGATCGGCGGCCGCCTGCCTGAACTCGCGCGCCGAGCCGACCAGCACGTGGCGCTCGCGCATGAGCAGCGTGCTCTGGCCGCCCGGCAGCGTTTCCATGCCGAAGCGGATCTGGCAATCTTCGTTGCGCTCCGTGCCGTGCAGCGGCCCATATTCGTTGGTGATGGAGATGCGCAAGTCGGGGTGGCGCAGCTGGAAGTCGCGCAAGCGCGGCGTGAGCCAGCGCGTGGCGAGCGTGGGCGCGGCGTTCAGACTGAGCAGGCTGTTCGACGGATCGGCGCGAATCGTGTCGAGCGTATGGGCGATGCTATCGAACGCGGCCTGCAGCGTAGGCAGCAGCCGCTTTCCCGCGGGCGTGATTTCGAGCCGGTGATGATGCCGCATGAAGAGCGGCGTGCCGAGATAGTCTTCGAGCAGGCGGATCTGGCGGCTGATCGCCCCCTGGGTCACGTGCAGGTTCTGCGCTGCCCGGGTGAAGCTGAGCGTGCGGCTCGCCTCCTCGAATGAACGCAGTGCCGATAAAGAGGGTAGGCGGCGCATGCAGGCCTCGCGATGCAGGAGCGCCGGCGCATGTTCACTCGCGCCGGCGCGTTTTCAATGATAACGACTACGTTAAAACGTTAGAAGGCGTGCGTGATACCCACGCGGGCGACAGCCTGGTTGTCGGTGCCCGAGGGGTTGAAGCCCGTGATCTGCGCGTTTTCCGCCGAGCCCGCCGCGTGCTGGTACACGCCCATCGCATAGACCGATGTGCGCTTGGACAGCGAGTACTGGCCGATCAGGTTGACCTGGTGATACTTCGGCGATTTGTCGGTGGCGTGGTCCTGGCCCACCGTGTAGGTGTAGCCCGCACCCACGACGAACGCGGGCGTCACGGCATAGGTGCCCGCCACTTCGAAGTTCTGGAAGTGCAGGTCGCCGCTGCCGGTGGCCGAGGCGAAGTCCACGTTCGAGTAGTTCGTCATCAGCTTGAGGCTGCCGATCACATACGACGCGCCGGCCGAAAGGATGCCCTGGTAGCGTGCGTTGGCGAGCGCGTCGCCGAAGATCGAGTTCACGAAGCTGCCGCCGCTGCCATAACCGGCCACCGCCGTGATCGGATCGTTCACGCGCAGGTAGCCCACGCCCGCGCTGAAGGAGCCGATCGTGTAGGCCGCTGCGGCGCTGTACGAGGCGTTGTTCGAGAACTGGCCTGCCTGGCCGCCGAACGAATAATGGCCTTCGAACTGGAAGCCGGCGAGCACGGGGCTCACGTATTTCACGGCGTTGTTGACCGGGAACCCGTTGTCGAGGTTGTCCATGTCGTTCGGGTGGGCGAAGTACCAGCCGCCGTAGTTGCCGTTCAGCGAATACGGCTCGATCAGATCGACGGTGGCGTCCCATTGCTTGCCGAAGGTCACCTGGCCGTATTGATCCGACTTGAAGCCGACATAGGCGTTGCGCGAAAACGCGAGACCGCCGCCCAGGCCGCCCGTCGCCGCGTTGAAGCCGCTTTCGAGCCGGAAGATCGCGGCGTAGCCACCGCCCAGATCTTCGGTGCCGCGCAGACCCCAGCGGCTGCCGGCGGGCACGCCGCTTTGCATCTGCACGAGCTTGCTGCCGGTGCCCGGCACGAGCTGGCCGTTCGCGCCGTTCGCCACATTGCTGGCGTAGTCCACGCCCAGGTCGATCAGGCCATACAGCGTCACGCTGCTTTGCGCGTGCGCGCCCGCTGCGGCGAGCGCCAGCGGCAGCGCCGCGAGAATCTTCTTCTTCATTTAAGTCTCCTTATCATGGAGCCGCGTTGCGCGGCCCGGCTTTTCTCGTTGGAATCGTTTTATCTCGCGGGACGCATCGCGCTTACGCGCCAAGCGACTTCTGCACCTTCTGCGCGACATCGGCGGGCACCCAGGGCTTCCACATCTCGGGGTGCTGCTTGAGGAACTTGAGCGCTTCGTCCTGCGCATCGACCTTATGCTCGGTCATGTCGAGAATCGTCGTGTTCAGGAAGTCGATGGGGAAGTTCACCTTCGAGAAGAACGCCATCACGTCGGGCTCGGCCTGATAGAACGGTGTCGAAACGCCGATCTTCAGCTGCGAGACCAGATACGACGAGGCGCATGGCTGTGCGCTGCTGGCATCGCGCAGCGTCTTCCAGCACGCTTCGTTGAACGGCGGCATCTTGAGCTGAACGAACTTGTACTTCGCCATCAACGCGGCCGGCTCCCAGTAGTAGGTGAGAATCGGCTTGCCGCGCGCGTAGGCCGAGGAGATGGCCGCGTCGAGCGCCGCGCCTGTGCCGGGGCGGAAGTTCGTGTAGGCGTCGTCGAGCTTGAGCAGCTTGAGCAGGCGCGAATTCACGCGTTCGCAGTCCCAGCCCGAGGGGCAGTTGAGGAAGCGGCCGCGATCCGGTTCCTCGTCGTCCACGAAAAGCCCCTTGTATTTCGGCAGATCGCTCACGGACTGCAGGTCGGGCGCGCTGGCCTTGATGCCGCGCTTCGCGTCGCCGTGCACCACGTAGTCGGGCACGTACCAGCCTTCCTTCGTGCCGCCCGGCAGCGTGTCGCCGACGAGCTTGACCGAACCCGCCTTGACCGCGCCTGCGATGATCTCCGAGCGGCCCGTCCACTGCTCGGACCAGACCTGCAGGTCGTTGCGCGAGAGCGCCGTTTCGGTGGCCGCCGTGCTGCCGGGCACCGTGTCGGTCTGGCAGCCATAGCCGTTCTTGACGATGTAGCGCAGCACTTCGCTCGTGAAGTTGCCGCTTTCCCATGTGACGCCCGCGAAGCGCACGGGTTTGCTTGCGCTGCACCAGGTGCCGGCGGCGTGCGCCGGCAATGCGGCGAGGGCGAGCGGCGCTGCCAGGCTGGCTGCGCGCAGGAGGGTGGTCAGGCGGTTCATGGTGTGTCTCCGTTTTATTGAAATGTTTCGGAATGCTTTAGATGTGGGCTGCCATCTCGTTCGTGCTACGGCTCAATGAGGATTTAGTCGTAACGGCTGTCGTGTGCGCGTGTCGCGGCGAGCATGGCTTCGTCGAGTTCGATGCCAAGGCCGGGCACATCGCTTAGCGCGATCCAGCCATTCGCGTCGATGTCGATCACGTGCTTGATCGGGAAGTCGCGCCGCGCCGGCGTCCATTCGGGCGGGTCATAGGGAAACTCGACGAACGGCGCGTGGGCGGCGCCGGCCACGACATGCAGGTTGGCCGCGAGGCCAATGCCGTTGCCCCACGTATGCGGCGTGAACACCTTGCCGTGCGCCTCGATTTGCGCCGCGAGCCGCCGCGCGCCTTCCATGCCGAGCGTGCAGACGACATCGGGTTGGTAGACGTCGAGGCAGTCGTGCGCGAGGAGCGCCGCGAATTCGTGCGCGTCGCGTGTCATCTCGCCGCCTGCGATCCGCACTTGCGTTTGCTTGCGCAACTGCGCGTGGCCCGCGTAGTCGCCGCGATGCAGCGGCTCCTCGACCCAGTACACGCGATGCTTTTCGATCTGGCGAATCACGGCGAGCGCTTCGTCGGCGCGCCACGGCGCCTGGGTGTCCCACGGCATGCGCCAGCCCTGGTTGCAGTCCACCATCAGTTCGATGTGCTCGCCCGCGGCTTCGCGCACGGCGGCGAGCGCGGCGAGATCGTCGGCGAGGGTCGGGCGGCCGAAGCGCACCTTGAGCGCCGGGAAGCCGCGCGCAACGGCATGCTCGGCCCACTGCGCCATGCCTTCGAGCGTGCGATGCACGCCCGAGGACGCATAGGCCCGCACGCGCTTTGAACGGCCGCCGGCCATTTGCCAGCACGGCTCGCCGCGAATTTTCCCGGCGAGGTCCCAGAGCGCGACGTCGAGCGGCCAGAGCCGGCCCGCGTGGAAGCTGAGGTTCTCGAGCACCGCCGAGTGCCGCGCGAGGTCGAGCGGGTCGGCGCCGATGAAGAGGTCGCGGTAGTCGTCGAAGCCGTACATCGCGTCGCCGGAGCCGATGCCCACGCGGCCCTCGCTGTCTTCCACACGCACGATCGTCGCCGGGAAGGCGCGCCGCGGGCGGCTGTCCCACGAGGCGGGGAACGGTGGGTCGAGCGGCAGCCGGTGCTGGCTCACGGTGATGCGTGCGATGCGATTCGTCATGGCGCGTGGGGCGCCGCTCAGGGCATGCAGCATTGCGTGACTTACGTCTGAAGATACGCATGCCGCGCGCCGTGAGGCGGGCGATTGTCTCATTGGCCTTGTCAGGCGTTACGGCATCCTAGAGGGTCAATTTCGTGCACTCAATGAAGTCAATTGAAGTAAATGACAGCCTTCATTTCCGCGAATTGGGCGCGATAATGACGCAGCCGTCGCGCCGTGCCGCGACGTGCATTGCTCCTTCGGGAAAACCATGAATGGCTGGATGCCTACGCTCTCGCGCAGCAGCGAACCCAAGTACCGGGCGATCGCCCAGGCCTATTCGCAGGCCATTCACGGCGGCCAGATGCTGCCCGGCGACAAGCTGCCCGCGCACCGGCTGCTCGCGAAAAAGCTCAACGTGACGACCGGCACGGTAAGCCGTGCTTATGCGGAGCTGGAGCGCGGCGGCCTCGTGGTCGCGCGCGTGGGCGACGGCACCTATGTGGCCGAGCCCGACGCCGACGGGGCGCGCATCCAGGACCGTACGCGCCCCGCGCCCGAGTCCAGCGAGCGGGCCGCGGCGGCGCTTTCGCCCGGCCTGCCCGGTGCGCCGGGCGTCCATGCGCCGGGACGCCTGATCGATCTCGGCCAGAACGTGCCGATGCCGACCGACGAAGCCTTCCTGCTCACGCAGACCTTGCGCGAACTCGCCGCCGACGAGCGCCTCGCGGGCGAACTGCTGCTGTATCAGCCCGAAGGCGGGCGCCGCTCGCACCGCGAGGCGGGTGCGCGCTGGCTCGCGCGCATGGGCTGCACGGTGGCGGCCGAGCGTGTGCTGGTGACCCAGGGCGCGCAGCACGGTCTTGCCTGTGTGTTGCGCGCGGTGCTTCGGCCAGGCGACACGATTTTCGCGGAGGCGTTGAGCTATCCGGGCATCGTCGCGCTCGCGCGGCAGTTGCGGCTGAATCTCGTCGGCATCGAAATCGACGAGGAAGGCATCGTGCCCGCCGCGCTCGAGCGCGCGTGCGGGCTGCTCGCGCCGCGCGCGCTCTTTTGCGTGCCGACGCTGCACAACCCGACCACGGCGACGCTCTCCGAAGCGCGCCGCGCGCAGATCGCCGAGATCGCCGTGCGCCATCACCTCGTCGTGATCGAGGACCTCGTGCCCGCCGCGTTGCTCGATGCGCCGCCCACCCCGCTCGCCGCGCGGTTGCCCGAGCACGGCATCGTCATTAGCAGTCTTTCGAAGGCGGTCGCGCCGGGCCTGCGCGTGGGCTATGTGCAGGCGCCGCAGGACTGGGTCGGCAAGATCCTCGCGGTGATACGCAGCGACTGCTGGATGACGTCGCCGCTCGCCGCCGAGATCGCGGCGCGCTGGATCGTGGATGGCGAGGTCGACCGGCTCGTCGCGCAGCAGCGCGCGCAGGTGGACGCGCGCCATGCGATCGCCGCCGAGGTGCTGGCGGACTGGACGTATCGCACCGATCCGGCGAGCCCGCATCTCTGGCTGCCGCTCGCCGAGCCCTGGCGCGCCGCCGAATTTTCCGCGGCGCTGCGTCAGGCCGGCGTGCTCGCGAAAACGGCTGACAGCTTCGTGATCGGCCGCGGGTCGGCGCCGCACGCGGTGCGCCTGAGCCTCGGCGGCGCGCGCAGCCACGAGGCCCTGCGAGAAGGGCTGGAACTGCTGGCGCGCACGCTGCGCAACGGGCCGGAAGGGCTTTATTCGGCGTGACAGCGGACTTTTAACGGCGCGCCGCGTTACTCCGCGATGAACGAGACCGTGCGCTTGCGGCGTTCGTCGACTGAAAGCGCGAACACATCGGGCCGCGCGTAGTGGCCCACCACATCGAAATCGTAGCGGGCACGCGTGAGTTCACCGGTGTCGATCTCCGCGACGACGAGCCCGGCTTCACCGCGCAGCGGGCCGGCCAGCACATCGCCGAGCGGCCCGACGATCAGGCTGCCGCCATTGATGAGCGGCCGGTTCTCGTCCCAGCCCGGCACCTCGACGCCGAGCGCCGCGGGCGAAGGCTGCACCTGGCACGCGCTGATCACGAAGCAACGTCCTTCGTGCGCGATATGGCGCATGGAGCACTGCCAGATGTCGCGCTCGTCCACGGTGGGCGCACACCAGATCTGCACGCCCTTCGCGTACATCGCCGTGCGCAACAGCGGCATGTGGTTTTCCCAGCAGATGGCCGCGCCCGCGACGCCTGATTCCGTGCGCACGGTGGGCAGCGTCGAGCCGTCGCCCTGCCCCCAGATGAGCCGTTCCGTGCCCGTCGGCATGAGCTTGCGATGCTTCGCCACGAGCCCTTCGCCCGGATTGAAGAACAGCGCCGTGCAAAAGAGCGTGCTGCCGTCGCGCTCGATCACGCCGATCACGAGCGACGCGCCGCAACGCGTCGAAAGCTCCGCGAGCGCTTCGGTTTCCGCGCCGGGCACGTCGATCGCGTTCTCGTAGTAGCGCGCGAATGCCTCGCGGCCTTCGGGCAGGCGGTAGCCGAGGCGCGTGCCGAATATTTCTCCCTTCGGGTAGCCGCCGAGCAACGCCTCGGGCATGACGACGAGCTGCGCGCCCGAAGCGCGGATCTGCGCTTCGAAGGAGAGAATCTGCTCCAGCGTTTGCGCTTTGCCGGCGGCGGACGAACCGATCTGCAGCGCGGCGACTTTCGACTTGGCCATGATGACGTGCTCCCACGGGGTTGGACTGCCCACATCTTTCCACGGCGATAAAATCGCGAGAACGTATATCGATACTAAGTGATATGAACCAGTTTGATATCGCCGGCGTGGACCTGAATCTGCTGAAGATATTCGAGGCGCTGTTCGAAGAGGGCGGGGCGAGCCGCGCCGCGATTCGCCTCGACATGACGCAGTCGGCCGTGAGCGCGGCGCTCAGGCGTCTGCGCGCGCTCTATGCGGACACGCTGTTCGTGCGCACCGGCCGCGGGCTCGCGCCGACCTCGCGTGCGCAGGAACTCAAGCCCGTGATCAGCGAAGCGCTCGACCGTTGCCGCCATAGCCTCGCGATCGCTTCGCCCGATGCCACCACGTTTCATGGGCGCGCGGTTTCCATCGGGCTTTCGGACGACTTCGAAGTGGCTTTCGGCCGGCGCATCATCGAAACGCTGGAAACCAGCGCCCCGGGCCTGCGCATCATCTTTCGCCAGACGCACAGCCAGATCGTCGCCGATGCGCTCGCCAATCAGGACATGGATCTCGCTGTCGCGGCGGGCGGCTTCGCTTCGCGCGGGCTGAGCCACCGGGTGCTCGGCGAGGGCAGCTACGCGTGCCTCGTGGACGACGCGCCGCGCACGCTGCGGCGTTTGACGCTCGGCGATTACGTGTCGAGAGGGCACATCCTGGTGTCGTCGGGCGGCGTGGTCGGGATCGTCGATGAAGGGCTCGCCGCGCGCGGCCTGAAGCGCAATGTCGTGGCTTCTACGACGCATTTCGCCGCGTTGCCCTTTCTGCTCAAGGGCACGCGCAGCGTCGCCACGATTCCGCGCCACGCGGCCGAGGCGATCGCACGCGTGACCGGCCTGAAGTTGCTCGCGTGTCCGCTCGATCTGCCGCGCTATCCCGTGGAACTCGGGTGGCGCAACAGTTCGCTGCGCGACGCCGCCATCGTCAAGGTTCAGGCCGCCATCATCGCGTGCTTTCCGGCAAAACACTGATCGACACCCGGGCGCCAATCGCGTTGAATGATCGGGCACGAGATTTGCGTCGAATTACCGATTTCCCAGAACGACGATAACGACCATAACGACGATATCGACGGACTCGACAAGGAGTTTCACCGTATGCGCGCAATGCCTTTCCCCGACGGTTATACGATCGAGTCACATTTGCAGGAGCCGCGCGACCTGCGCCGGGTGCCCATTCATCCCGATCACTGGTATCCGCTTGCCTGGTCGCGCGAACTCAAGCCTGGCAAGACGCTGGGCACGCATTTCGCCGGCGAGCCCATCGTGCTGTTTCGCACCGCGTCGGGCGCGGTGCACGCGCTCGAAGATCGCTGCGCCCACCGCCAGGTGCCGCTGCATGCGGGCGTGGTGGATGGCGAGTCGCTGCGCTGCGGCTACCACGGCTGGACCTACGACTGTTCGGGCCAGTGCGTGGACGTGCCTTACCTCGGCAGGGAGCGCCTGCCCAACGGCGTGCGCGCCTATCCGTGCCGCGAGGCGCACGGCATGATCTTCGTCTTTCCCGGCAACACCACGCTCGCCGGGGAAACGCCGCTGCCCGTGCTGGATTCGGTCACGGACAAGGCATACAAGACGCGCCGCTTCGGGCGCGAGGTGAAGTGCCACTACTCGTTCATGCACGAGAATCTGATGGACATGAATCACCAGTTTCTGCACCGTCGCCAGATGGGCCAGATGCGGGCGCGCTCGCTCGGCCGGCGGCGCGGCGAGCGCTCCATCGAAGTGGACTATACGTTCGCGCGCATGGCGGGCAAGCAGCCCGCGGGCGAGGCGCTCGTGTTCGGCGCGAGCAGGAACCGCGCGGACCCGAGCGATCAGAGCGTGATGACGATCCGCACGGAATATCCGTATCAAACGCTGAAAATACGCTCGGGCGACGACTCGCTCCTGATGGACCTGTGGATCGTTTATGTGCCGCTCGACGCGCGTCAGCGCACGAACCGGACTTTCGGACTCCTTTCAGTCCGCAGGCCTGCCATTCCATTCCTGCTCGACGCGGCGTGGCCGCTGCTGGTTTGGTTCACGGAGCGCATCTTCAAGGAAGACCGCACCATCGTCGAACTCGAACAGGCCGCGCACGACAACCAGGGCGCCGACTGGAATCACGAAGTGTTTCCCGTCATCAACGAATTGCGCGACCTGCTGCGCGATTGCGGCGCGCGCACCGTGATTCCCATTCGCGAGGTGAGCGAAGCCGACGCCTGAGGCGAAGGCGCCTCGCGCTCGCATCAGGCCGTTTTGCGGGCGCGCGGTTTGGCAGGCGCCTTTTTCTTCGCGTTGCCCTGGTTGAATTCGATCGCCGCGCGAATGAGCGCGGTGAGCGCGCGTTTGTCGACCTTGTCGCCCTCGAGCCAGTCGATGGCGCGTCGCGCGTTGCCGTCGAGCCCGGCGTTGAACAGCTGCTGCGGGTCGGGCAGGCTCGCGCCGTACAGGAACGTGAGCTTCACCTTGCCCTTGTGCGCGTTGCCCACGGCGATCATGCCGTCGCGATACCACACGGGGCTGCCCATGTATTTCCATTCCTCGATGATCGCCGGGTCGGCCCCGAGAATGGCCTCGCGCATCGCGACGAAGGTTTCGCGGCGCCAGTCGGTGAGTTCCGCGATTAGCTGGTCAATCCGTTCCGATGGGGTCATTCGCGCTCCGTGCCTTGGATGACGTCCTGTTGTCGGGCAATCAGGATCGTAATGTAGCACCGAGGTTGCCAGGTCGAAGCCATGCAGGCAACCGAAGCAATCGTTAAGTGTTGGTCGTCGCGCTCGAACCGGGCGTCTTGGCGGAGGTGGATGCGTTGTGCGCTTCCGGCTCCATGAGGGAGATGGTGAAGAAGCTGCCCATGACCGCGGAAAGAATGATGAAGATCGATGCGGCATCGACGAGGAAGCCGAAATAACGGAATACGAGGAAGCAAATCGAAAGCGTCAACAAGTTAAGCGTAAGGCCGATGATCGCGGAGGCCTTCGGCACGGCGCGCATGAAGACGGCAAGCCGTGAATCGTTGCGCGGCACATACCAGATGAAGAACAGGCCGAGCACGAGGATGAAAGCCGTCTCACCCCAGATCACCCAGTCGGGGCGCTGCAGGAAGCGGCCCTCGTAAATCGTTTCGATCACCTGCGCCTGAATCTCGATGCCGGGCACCAGTTCGCCCAACGCCGTCGTGCGCATGTCGGTCAAGCCCGTGCCGGTGAGCCCGACGAGAACCAGCTTGTTGCGGATACGGCTCGCATCGACCTTGCCCTGCAACACATCGCGTGCGGAAACATAACGCTGCTGCGTACGCGCAATCGAGGCGAAATGCAGCCAGATATCGCCGTCGGGCTGCGTGGGCACCCGCACATCCGCCACGCCGACGGCGCGCACGCCGGATGGGCCCGCGAACACCTCGATGGCTGGCGAACCGGTGGCCACGCGCAGCATTTCGATGGGCAGACTCGGCACGAGTTTGTCGCCAAGACCCAGCACGAGCGGAATGCGCCGCACCGTGCCCTGTTCCTGCGCAACGTTGAGCATCGCCTGGCCGTGTGCCGCGCCCTGCAGCTCGGGGAGGCTCGCGAGCACGTAATTGAAGCGGTGCACGTTCGCGAGGGCGTCCGGGCCGTGCACGAGCACGGGGGCGCTCAGGATGTCGGTGCGCGTCGTGGAGGTCGCGTAGTCGAAGGCCGCCGCGCCGAGGATCGAAGGCGATGCGCGCAGCGCGGTCGCGAGAATGCGCTCATGGCTGGGCAGCGCGCGCAGTTGCGTGGCGAGCGCGGTCTCCGAGGCGGGCAGGTTGTCGGCCACGTTGCCAGGCGATGTCTGGTCGGGCTCGGGCATGTAGATGTCGAGGCCGATCGCCAGCGGTCTGTTCGCCTCGATCGCATCGACCAGCCCGGCGAGGCGGTTGCGCGGCCAGGGCCATTGGCCGAAGGATTCGAGCGTCTTGTCGTCGATCTCGACGATAGTCACCGGCTGCGTGGTCGGCACGCGTGGAAAGCGGCGCTGGTAGTGGTCGAAAAGAAGCTGGCGTGCCGAGCCGAAGGTGTCGGGCAACACGGTGTCGAGCGTGTCGAGCAAGGCTGGCCGCGCAACGTCGCCGGGCCATTCGCTGCACAGGTTGATGAACAGAAGCGTCAAGAGCACCGCGAGCGCCCAGGGGCGTCCTTTGCGCGCCCGCATCATGCGCCTGAGAAAGGCGATGCATGAGTTGCGGTAGCGTTTCATGGTGGCATGGGATCGCTGAAGAGTGACGCGTATCGATACGGATTACTGAACGGTGATGACTGCGCGCCGGTTTGCCTGGTTGGGCACGCCGTCCGCGGTATGGACGAGCGGCTCGCGCTTGCCTCGGCCTGCAACCTCGATCTGCTGCGCGGGTATGCCGGACTTGACCAGAAACGACGCCACGCTTTGCGCCCGGCGCATGGAAAGCCGGTCGTTGAATTCCTGGGAGCCCGCCATATCGGTGTGGCCGACCACCGTGAGGTGAGGCGCGGGCCAGCTCGCCAAGACCTTTTTCAACTCGGCTACAGTGGCCGTGGACTCGGGCGCAAGCTGCGTGGCGGAGTCGAATACGAAGTTGATCGTGAATGTTCGGGGCCTGGGCGGCTCGGCGGCCAGCAGGTCGCCGTACTGGGTCTCCACGGCGGCCTTGTTGCCGGCGGTCTGCTCGATCGCGCCGCCCTTCGAGACATCGGCGCGCGTGTAGGCCTTGTCGATGACTTGCGTCTTGCTGCCGCTATGCACGATCACGTTGCCGACGCTGCCGTCCGGATTGGGCAGCAGCGTAATCTTGTCGGGCGTGCTGCACGCGCAGAGGCACACGCACAGCGTGAGTGCCATGTATCGCGGCAGCCGGTGTGCGCGGTTCGTCGTCTTCAATGATCGGTCTCCCCGCTTCCTCCCACCTCGATGATGAACTCCGTGCCGCGTACGCCGAGTGTGGTGGTGGGCGTGCTGTAGCGCACGGCTTCCGGATTGGCCTTTGCGAGCTTGCCGTCGACCACGGCGAGCGAGCCGCGCTTGATGCTCACGTCGAGCGCGCCGTCGTAAGTGGTGGTGTTGAATGCGAACTTGTTGAGATCGAGAACGGAGTTGGCGCCCTCGGTCAGCAGCGTGTTGTCGCGCAGCGTGATGCCGACCGAAGACGCGGGGCCGGTCAGGACGCGGTCGCTCGCGAACACCTCGCTGCCGACCGCGACGCCGACCGGCTGACTCGCACGCTCGACATGCACCGAGCCTTTGATCGTCTTGACTATGCCAATTGCATCGGCTGCGTGCGCATCGATGACTGGCGGGCACCCGCAGGCGAGAAGCAAGGCATATTGGATGGCTTGGCTACGCACTGGCGATACCGTTTGGCGAAACGAACGTGAGGGCTCGCGCCGGGTCTCTCGGGCACCCGGCGAGCATAGGGACTCCGCGCGGCCTGCTCCGTGCGCTAGCGCACATAGTGCAAGCGCACTCGACGTGCGCCAGAATCGGCAATACGGGCCGGGCTCGCTATGGCGCGGTGAGCGGCCTGCTGTCGATGCCCGCGAATATCGCCAAAGGCATTGCCCCGATCGCTGGCGCGGCGCTTTGGGCCCTGCGCGAAAGCTACGTGCCGGTGGAATGGACCGTGCTGATCGTCTCGCTGATCTCGCTGGCCGCCTGCGTGGTGGCGGTGCGATTAGCGGGCAAGGCCTGACGCACCCGGCCGAAGCCGCGCAAGCCCGCCCCTTCAGTGATCGTGCCTCACCTGCGCCATCACCGGTTGGCTCGCCTTGCGGCTCAGCATCAACGTGACGACCGCGGAAAGCGCGAGCGTCGCGCCAACCACATACAGGCCCGCGGCATAGCTCCCGGTCCGGGTCTTCAGCCATCCGATCACGGCGGGCCCCACGAACCCGCCGAGATTGCCGATCGAATTGATCATGGCGATGCCCGCTGCCGCCCCCGCGCCGGAGAGAAACATGCTGGGCATCGCCCAGAGCGGCGCCTTCGCGGCACTGATACCGATGTTGACCACCACGAGCGCCAGCACGATCATCAGGGCGGTGCTGGCCTGCCCCGCGAAGATGAAGCCCACACATGCGAGCACGCAGGGAATCACGACGTGCCAGGTGCGCTCTGTCGTGCGGTCGGAGTGCCGCGCCCAAAGAATCATGGCGACGACCGCCACGATGCTCGGAATCGCGTTCAGCAGCCCGGTTTCGAGCGAGCTGAAGCCATATTGCCGGATGATGAGCGGCGCCCACAGGCCCAGCGTGTACAGGCCGGCCGAGGTGCCGAAATAGATCAGGGCGAGCGCCAGCACGCGCGGGTCGCGCAGGGCGCTCAGCGCACCCGCCGTATGGCCGGCGTGCCCTTCGCGCGCCCTTGCTTCATCGGCGAGCTTCGCCATGAGCCAGTCGCGCTCTTGCGGTTTGAGCCACTGCGCTTTTGAGGGCACATCGGTGAGAACTTTCAGGACCACGAAGCCTAGCAGCACGGCCGGAACCGCTTCGATCACGTAAAGCAGCTGCCAGTTGGCGAGCCCGAACAGGGTCGGCAATTGCATGAGCGCGCCGGAAATCGGCGAGCCGAGCGCCGTCGAAATCGGCGCGGCCGCCATGAACCACGCCGCGGCTGCCGCGCGTTGCTTCGTCGGGAACCAGAGGCTCAGGTAGAGAATGATGCCGGGGAAAAAGCCCGCTTCCGCCACGCCGAGCAAAAAGCGCAGCGCATAGAAACTGGTGGGGCCGGTCACGAAGACGGACGCCGCCGAGACAATGCCCCACGTGACCATGACGCGCGCGATCCAGATGCGCGCGCCCACGCGGTGCAAGATGAGGTTCGAAGGCACTTCGAACAGAAAGTAGCCGATGAAGAACAGGCCGCCGCCCAGGCCGAACGCCGTGGGCGAAAGGCCGATCGCCTTGTTCATCGTCATTGCCGCGAAGCCCACGTTGACCCGGTCGAGAAAGCTCACGAAATAGAGCAGCATGACGAATGGGATGATGCGCCACATGAGCTTGCGCGTGACGATTGCTTCGGTATCCGAATTCACGTGTCTCCTCCCTGGAGGGTTTTGGCGGGGGCGCGCGGGTTTTTTTGTGTCACGCCCCCGTGTCTGCTTTTACCGGCGCTAGCGCTCAGGCAGCTACAGCCGCCTTCTCGACGAGTTCGCACACTGCGGCCGTGACCTGCGCCGTGGTCGCCTTGCCGCCCAGGTCGCCGGTGTGCAGCGCGGGGTTGGCGGTCACGGTCTCGATGGCCTGCATCACATGAGCGGCGGCTTCGGTCTCGCCGAGGTGCTCGAGCAGCATCACGACCGACCAGAACGTGCCGATGGGATTGGCGAGCCCCTTGCCCATGATGTCGAAGGCCGACCCGTGGATCGGCTCGAACATCGACGGATAACGCCGCTCGGGGTCGATGTTGCCGGTCGGCGCGATGCCCAGACTGCCCGCGAGCGCGGCGGCGAGGTCGCTGAGAATATCCGCGTGCAGATTGGTCGCGACGATCGTATCGAGCGAAGCGGGGCGGTTGACCATGCGCGCCGTGGCGGCGTCCACCAGTTCCTTGTCCCACTTCACGTCCGGGAACTCCTTCGCAACCTGCTGCGCGATCTCGTCCCACATCACCATGGCGTGGCGTTGCGCGTTGCTCTTGGTGATGACCGTGAGCAGCTTGCGGGGGCGCGACTGCGCGAGGCGGAACGCAAAGCGCAGGATGCGTTCGACGCCGGCGCGCGTGAGGATCGAGACATCGGTCGCGGCTTCGAGCGGATGACCCTGGTGCACGCGCCCGCCCACGCCCGAATACTCGCCTTCGGAGTTCTCGCGCACGATCACCCAGTTCAGGTCTTCGGGCTTGCAGCGTTTCAGAGGCGCGTCGATGCCGGGCAGGATGCGCGTGGGGCGCACGTTCGCGTACTGATCGAGGCCCTGGCAGATCTTCAGGCGCAGGCCCCAGAGCGTGATGTGGTCGGGCACGTCGGGGTCGCCCGCGGAGCCGAACAGAATGGCGTCCTTGTTGCGGATGGCGTCGAGCCCGTCGGCCGGCATCATCACGCCATGCTGGCGGTAGTAGTCGGCGCCCCAGTCGAAGTTTTCGAATTCGAACGCGAAGCCCTGGGTGGTTTTCGCAAGCGCTTCCAGCACCTCCTTGCCCGCGGGCACGACTTCCTTGCCGATGCCGTCGCCGGGAATGGTTGCGATGCGATAGGTCTTCATGTCTCGTTCCTGTGAAGTGAGGCCAGTGTGGGTTCACTTTATCGAACTCCCGGTTCAAAAACCGGTGCTAGACTCAAAGCATCCTTAACTTGAATTCACAAGTGGCGACCGTGACCGACACCGTTCTACCCGCCGATCTGGGCTTTTTCTCGACGCTCGCGTCCTCGGGCAGCCTGAGCGCCGCCGCGCGCGAGCTGGGCCTCACGCCGGCAGCCGTGAGCAAGCGGCTCGCGCAAATGGAGGAGCGCGCCGGGGTGCCGCTCGTGAACCGCACGACCCGCCGCATGATGCTGACGCCCGAAGGCGAGGTGTACCTGGAGCACGCGCGCCGCATTCTCGACGAGATCGACGAGCTGGGCGAGTTGCTGGGCGGCTCGAAGAAGCATCCCAAGGGGTTGTTGCGCGTGAACGCGACGCTCGGCTTTGGGCGCAGCCATATCGGGCCGGCGCTTTCGCGTTTCGTCGCGCAGTATCCGCAGGTTTCCGTGCAGCTTCAGCTTTCGGTCATGCCGCCGCCGCTCACGGAAGATTCATACGACGTCTGCATCCGCTTTGGCGAGCCGCCCGATACGCGCGTGATCGCGCGGCGTCTCGCGGCGAACCGGCGTTTGCTGTGCGCTTCGCCCGCCTATCTCGCGAGCCGGGGCACGCCCGCCACGCCGCACGACCTCGCCAGACACAACTGCATCAGCATTCGCCAGGGCGACGAAGCCTATGGCGTGTGGCGGCTTTCGCACGAGCGCGGCAGTACGCGCAAATCGGAAGCAGTCCGGATCAATGGCAATCTCACGACCAACGACGGCGAGATTGCCGTGAAGTGGGCGCTGGACGGGCACGGCATCTTGATGCGCGCGGAATGGGACATCAACGAGTATCTGGCTGACGGGCGGCTCGTGGTCGTGCTGCCCGAGTATGAAACGCCCGGCGCGGACATCTACGCCGTGTATGCGCAGCGGCACCAGCTTTCCACGCGCATTCGGGCGTTCGTCGACTTTCTCGCTGTCGAATTGAGCAAGTCGCAACGATATCCAGTAGCCCGAAGCGTTTAGCCTCGCTTCATTTCTCCGCCACGGCAATCACAGCAGCGAGGCGACGCGCGGCCTCTTTCATTTGCGCGCTGCTAAAGCCGCCAAAGCCGAGGATGAGCCCTGGCCGCTCGGTGCCCGCGGCGAACATGGGCGACGCTGGGCGAACCGCGATTCCTTCGTCCGCTGCTAGCCGCACGATCCGGCGATCGTCGAGCCTTGCCGCGAGCCAGAGCACGAGATGCATGCCCTGATCGCCGGGCTCGATCCACGCCAGCTCACGGGGCAAAAGCGCTTCGAGCGTTTCGATCAGGCCGAGCCGCTGCTCTGCGTAGACGTTGCGCACCTTGCGGACGTGTCGCTCCAGGTGCCCCTCGGTCATGAAGGCGGCGAGCACATGTTGATCGGCCGTCGGCGGATGGCGGTCCATGAGCACGCGCGCGCCGCAGAACGCATCCACGAGATTGGGCGGCACGACGACATAGCCCAGCCGCAGCGAGGGAAACAGGATCTTGCTGAAGGTGCCGAGATACACCACGCGATCCGGCGCGAGGCCCTGCAGCGCCGGAAACGGATAGCCCTCGTAGCGCAGTTCGCTGTCGTAGTCGTCTTCGACAACCCAGGCATGCGCCGAGCGCGCCCACGCGAACAACGCCGCGCGCCGCGCCATGCTCAGCGGCATGCCGAGCGGGTACTGATGCGAAGGCGTGACGAACGCCGCGCGCGCCTTCGGCGCCAGGCGAATGCCGGCCTCGACGTCGAGACCTTCGGCGTCCACGGGCACGCGCACCATGGCGTCGCGGTAGGGCAGGCTTTCGAGGATGGCGGTGACGCCCCGGTAGGCCGGGTTCTCGACCCATGCCTGGTCGCGCGGCCCCAGCAGCACCTGGCTTGCGAGAAAGAGCCCTTGCTGCGTGCCGCTCGTCACGATCACCTGATCCGCTTCGCAGCGCACCGAGCGGGACTTGCGCACATAATCGGCAATCGCTTCGCGCAGCGCCAGGGCGCCTTGCGGGTCGGCATAGCCGGTCGGCGAGGCGGGGCCCCGCGCGCGCAGGCGGTTGCCGAGCCGGCGCCAGACGTCGCCGGGCGCGGTCATGCCCGTTGGCACCGAGATGGCAAACGGCACTGGAGGAAGCGGCTTGAACTCGCGTCCGATCCTGGCGAACGCTTCGGCGCGTTCCGGCAGCCCGGCTTGTGCCGCCTGCGCTGAAGCCGCGCGGGGCTCGCGCGCGGGCGGCGGCTCCGCCAGCGCGAGCGCCACGCGGGTACCGGCTCCGGCCTTCGATTCAAGAAAGCCTTCGGCTATGAGCTGCTCGTAGGCCTCGACCACCGTGCCGCGCGCCACGTGCAGCGAAGCGGCGAGCGCGCGCGTGGACGGCAGCGCATCGGCGGGCCGCAGATCGCCTTTGCGCACCGCTTCGCGCAGCGCCTCGGCCACCTGGCGGCTGAGATTGCCGGCCTCCCGGTCCAGCGTGCCGAACGATGGCATCTCGGCGGCCTGCGCGGTTCTGGGCATGATTCTGGTTCACTGGAATATAAATAAACTGGATCTATAGAATAAACCACTTTTGCGGCAGACTCGGGTCTGTGGCGGCATCGGCCGCGCTAACCCATCACCTTACGAGCAGGGACAAACGCATGTACGTACCAGCCCATTTCGCCGAAAACCGCAAGGACGTCCTGCACGACTGCATCGCCCAACATCCGTTCGGCACGTTGGTCACGCGGGGAAAGAGCGGGCTCGACGCCAATCACATTCCCTTCGAGCTCGCAGCGGGCGAGGGCGAGTTGGGCGTTCTGCGCGCGCACGTCGCGCGCGCCAACCCGGTTTGGCAGGACGTGGCGAACGGCGACGACGTGCTCGTGATCTTCCGCGCGGGCGACGCGTATATTTCGCCGAACTGGTATCCGAGCAAGCACGAGGCGCACAAGCAGGTGCCGACCTGGAATTACGTCGTGGTCCATGCTCACGGGCGCGTCAGGATTCTCGACGACGAGCGCTACGTGCGCGGCGTGATTGGCCGCCTGACGCGCACGCACGAAGCCACGCAGCCCAAGCCCTGGAAGATGGCGGACGCGCCGAAGGACTACACGGATACGCTCGTCAAGGCGATTGTCGGCGTGGAGATCGAGATCACGCGTCTGGTCGGCAAGAGCAAGCTCAGTCAGAACAAGGAAGAGCGCGATATTCGCGGCGCGGGCGAAGCGCTCAAATCGAGCGGCGAGTCGCGCATCGCCGACGCCATGCTCGCCGCCGCCGACCAGAAGGCGCAATAGCGCGCACCAGCGCACACAAGGGGCACCGTCATGGCAAACGACCCGCCGCTCGCGCCCGGCTTTTCATGCATCGATTCAGCGAGCCTGCCATCGGTGCCCTCCCGCTTCGCGCCCGGCGTCGAGGTCAAGAACCTCGGCAAGGCAAACGGCCGCGCGATGCAACTGGTCCGGTTCGCTGCAGGGGCAACGTTCCCTGATCACCGCCATACGGGCCCCGAGTTCATCTACGTACTCGAAGGCGAGGCTGTGCAAAACGGCCGGCGGCTCACTGCGGGATACGCCGGCATCGCCGAACAGGGCACGGTCGACGCAGGATTTCATAGCGACACGGGCTGCGTGTTCCTGCTCGTCTACAACCTGGACCAGGTGTTCGACAAAACCTGATTGCCATCCAGGCTCGCGGGTAAACACGGGTAAACCACATTCCAGGCGCTTGAAGAAAATCTTCACAGGCCTATTCAACTAGTATTTAATAAACCGGCGCGGCAGTGAGCGATCGGTCACGCGCATCGCCGTGACCTGACCCTGACGGTACGAGGCCGGAACGATGAATCCCCACGAATACGAAATCCACGATGCGCGCTTTCGCATGCTGCTGCAGCCCAACGCGCAGTTCGAAAAGCTCGCGGACGGCTGCATGTGGGCGGAAGGACCGGTGTGGTTCCCCGCCGGCGACTTTCTTGTCTGGAGCGACATTCCCAACAACCGGATGATGCGCTGGGTGCCCGGCATCGGCACGGGCGTGTTCCGCGCGAACTCGAATTTCAGCAACGGCAACACGCTCGACCGCGAATGCCGGCTCGTGACCTGCGAGCACGGCACGCGCCGCGTCACGCGCACGGAGCACGACGGGCGCATCACCGTCATTGCCGACCGCTACGAAGGGCATCGGTTGAATTCGCCCAACGACGTAATCGTGCATTCGGACGGCTCGGTCTGGTTCACCGACCCCGACTACGGCATTCTCGGCGACTACGAGGGCTTTCGCGCGCCGAGCGAGATCGGCGCATGTCATGTGTATCGCGTGGCGCCCGCTACGGGCGTGGTGCAGCGCGTGGCCGACGACTTCATGAAGCCCAACGGGCTCGCCTTCTCGCCCGATGAAATGCGGCTCTATGTGGCCGACTCCGGTGCGTCGCATATCGAGAACGGCCCGCATCACATCCGCGTATTCGATGTCGACGCGCAAGGCGGGTTGCACAACGGCCGGATATTCGCGGAGGTTGCGCCGGGTGTGCCCGACGGCATGCGCGTGGACGAGCATGGCAACCTATGGACGAGCGCGGGCGACGGCATTCACTGCTATGCGCCCGATGGCACGCTGCTCGGCAAGATTCTCGTGCCGGAGACGGTGGCGAATCTCGTGTTCGGCGGCCCGAATCGCAATCGCCTTTTCATTGCAGCCAGCACGTCGCTGTACTCGCTTTACGTTGGCGTGCGCGGCGCTGCCTACGGAGACCGGCTATGACACTTCTCGACCCCGCCTCGCTTTCGTCCGCGCTCATTCTCCTCGATCGGCGCGATGACGTTGCCATCGCGCGCGGGCAGTTGATGCCCGGCTCGACACTCTATGGCGACCGTACGGTTGCGGGCATGATTCCGCCTGGCCACAAGGTCGCGCTGCGCGATATCGAGCCAGGCGAACCGGTGCGACGCTACGGGCAGATCATCGGCTTTGCGAGCCGGCCGATCCGCTGCGGCGAACACGTGCATACGCAGAATCTCTCGATGGGCGATTTCGAGCGCGACTACGCCTTCGGCGTGGACGCGCACGACACGCCCGCCGCTGCACAGCCTGCCACGTTTCTCGGCATTCGGCGCGCGGATGGCCGTATTGCGACGCGCAACTACATAGGGATCCTCACATCCGTGAACTGCTCGGCCACGGTCGCGCGCGCGATCGCCGATCACTTTCGCCGCGACATCCACCCGGAAGCGCTGGAAGCGTTCCCCAACGTGGATGGCGTGGTGGCGCTCACGCACGGCGAAGGCTGTGCGCTGGCGGCCGAGGGCGAGCCGATCACGGTGTTGCGCCGCACGCTCGCGGGTTATGCGCGGCACGCCAATTTTTATGCCGTGCTGATCGTCGGACTCGGCTGCGAGACGAACCAGATCGACGGCCTCGTGGAAGCCGAACAGCTCGAGCGCGGCCCGCGCCTCTCGACCATGACGATCCAGCAGACGGGCGGCACCGCGCGCACGGTGGCAGCGGGCATCGAACAAGTGCGCGCGCTGCTGGCCGATGCGAACCGCGTGACGCGCGAGCCGGTCGATGCGCGTCACCTCATGGTCGGCTTGCAGTGCGGCGGCTCGGACGGCTACTCCGGCATTTCCGCGAACCCGGCGCTCGGCGCGGCCGTGGACCGGCTCGTCACACACGGCGGCACGGCGATCCTCTCCGAAACGCCCGAAATCTACGGCGCCGAGCATCTGCTCACGCGGCGCGCGGTATCGCGCGAAGTGGGCGAAAAGCTGGTGGCGCGCATTCGCTGGTGGGAAGCGTATTGCGCGCGCATGGAAGCCAACATGAACAACAACCCCTCTGCCGGCAACAAGGCGGGCGGCCTCACGACCATTCTCGAGAAGTCGCTCGGCGCGGTCGCGAAAGGCGGCACGACGCGGCTCGTCGAAACCTACGAGTATGCGCAGCCCGTGCGCGCGCAGGGGCTCGTGTTCATGGATACGCCGGGCTACGACCCGGTGTCCGCCACCGGCCAGGTGGCGGGCGGCGCCAACCTGATCTGCTTCACGACGGGCCGCGGCTCGGCCTACGGCTGCGCGCCTTCGCCGTCGCTCAAGCTCGGCACCAACAGCGCGCTGTGGCGACGCCAGGAAGAGGACATCGACCTGAACTGCGGCCGCATTCTGGACGGTGAGCAAAGCGTGGACGAGGCCGGCGCCGCAATCTTCGAGTTGATGCTCGCGACGGCCTCCGGGCAGCGCACGAAGAGCGAGCTGCACGGCTACGGCCAGAACGAATTCGTGCCCTGGCATCTGGGGGCGGTCATGTAGAGCGGGAGCGATTCGGACAGGCGCCGCCCCTGGTGGGAGAGGCGACGCCACATTCAGAAGGAGTGCTTTCGATGCAGGAAAAATCGCGCTGGCTGGTCATTTTCTTCTGTTTTCTGGCGATTGCGGTCAATTACATCGACCGCGCCAATCTCGCGGTGGCGGCGCCGCACATCATGAAGGACCTCGGCATTGGTCCTGCCGCCATGGGGCTGCTGCTCAGCGGCTTCTTCTGGACTTACGCCGTGATGCAATTGCCGTTTGGCTGGTTCGTCGACCGGGCCGGCGCGCGCATCGCGTTGCCGTTCGCCGTGGGCTGGTGGTCGGTGTTCACCGCGGCCACCGCGGTCGCGGGCGGCTTCGCGGCGATGTTCGGCTGCCGGCTCATGCTCGGCGTGGGCGAGGCGGGGGCGTATCCGTCATGCGCGAAGCTCGTGAGCCAGTGGTTCTCGCGCGACGAACGCGCGCTCGCCACGAGCATCTTCGACAGCGGCTCGCGCGTCGGCTCCGCACTCTCGCTGCCGCTCGTGGCCGCGATCATGGCCGCGTGGGGCTGGAAGGCGTCGTTTGTGATTACCGGCGCGCTCGGGCTCGTGTGGATCCTGGGCTGGGTCGTGATGTACCGGGAACCCGAGGCGCGGGCCGCACTCGAGCAGCCGCGCGCCCCCGCGCCGGCCGCCGCCTCGATACGCTGGAGCGCCTTGTTCCGCTACCGCACCGTGTGGGGCATGATGCTGGGCTTCTTCTGCCTGAACTTCGTCATCTACTTCTTCATTACGTGGTTCCCGAGCTATCTCGTCGAGGCGCGCGGTTTTTCGCTCAAGTCGCTCGGCACGCTCGGGACTTTGCCCGCGATCGCCTCGATCCCTGGCGGCTGGCTGGGTGGCTGGCTTTCCGACACGCTCGTCAAGCGCGGCTGGAGCCTGACTGCCGCGCGCAAGACGTGCATCGTCGGCGGCATGCTGCTTTCGTCCGTGATCACATTGACTGGAGTTGTTCAGGATGTCTATGTAATGCTCGCGCTCTTCGCGATTGCCTATGGGAGCCTCGCAGCCGCGGCGGCCAGCATCTGGTCGCTGCCTGCCGACGTCGCGCCCACGCCGCGGCATGTCGCCTCGCTGGCGGGCATTCAGAACTTCGCGTCGAATCTCGCAGGCATCGCGCTGACGACGTTTACCGGCGTCATGCTGCAGCTCACGCGCGGCTCGTTCACGATCCCGCTCGTGGTCGCCGGCGGGTTTTGCGTGCTCGGCGCCGTGAGCTATCTTGTGATTGTCGGACGCGTCGAGCCGCTCCGGGCGCCGGAGACCAGCGGCGTCGACGAACCGGCTTACGCGCCGCGCACGTAAGCGCGTCAGCACCGCCTCTTGTTTCGCTGCCACACAGGGTCACGTACATGTCGAATGCCACTGCTGCAAAAGGTTCAGAAGTCGTTATCGAGGCTCGCGCGCTGCACGCCTTCGTCGTCGCCATCTGGCGCGCGGCCGGCAGCGAGGCGCGCGAGGCGACGCTGGTCGCCGACCATCTCGTCGAAGCCAATCTCGCCGGGCACGACTCGCACGGTGTGGGCATGATTCCGCGCTATATGCTGTCGTGCCGCGAAGGCGAGCTCAAACTGAACGCGCACGCGCAGGTCGTGCGCGACGCCGGTGCGGTGCTCACGATCGAAGCCGGGCGCGGTTTCGGGCAAGTCACGGCCTTCGAGGCGATGGAGCACGGCATCGAGCGCGCGAAGTCGCTCGGCGTGTGTGCGCTCGGCCTGCGCAACGCGCATCACGTCGGACGTATCGGGCACTGGGCCGAACAATGTGCGCGCGCCGGGCTCGTGTCGTTCCACTTCGTCAACGTCGCGGGCGATCCGCTCGTCGCGCCGTTCGGCGGCATCGACCGGCGCTTCGGCACCAATCCGTTTTGCGCGGCGTTTCCGCTCGAGGGGCGCTCGCCGCTGGTGCTCGACTTCGCCACGAGCGCGATTGCCGCGGGGAAAGTGCGCGTGGCGTACAACAAGGGCGTGGATGTGCCCGCCGACGCCCTGATCGACAGCGACGGCCACCCCACGCGCGATCCGGGCGCGCTGTTCAGCGACACCCAGCACGGCGCGCTGCGCGCATTCGGCGGCGCGGTGGCGGGCCACAAGGGTTCGGGGCTCGCCGCGATGTGCGAGATCCTGGCGGGCGCGCTCTCGGGCGGCTTCACGACGCGCGAGCAAACCATCGTCTCCTCGCACGCGATCGTCAATTGCATGACGTCGGTGATCGTCGATCCGGCGGCGTTCGACGCGCCCTCGCGCGAGCAGGAAGCACTCGCGTTCGTCGAATGGCTGAAGGCCACGCGGCGCGTGGCGGGCGTCGACGAGATCCTGCTGCCCGGCGAGCGCGAGGACGCGACGCGGCGTGCGCGCGAAGCGCACGGCATTCCCGTGGATGCGACGAGCTGGTCGCAGATCGTCGATGCCGCGCGCATGGCGGGCGTGACCGAGGCGGACATCGCGGCGTGCGAGCGTAGCTCGCGCTGACTAGCAGGCTAACTACGAGGCTAACGACGCGCCGCTCACTCGTCGCACTTCACCTCGTTTTTGGGCGCGACGATGATCACCGGGTAGGTGCCGCGATCGAGTTCGACGCGCACGACGATGGCGGTGGTGGCAGGGTCGCTATCGTCGTACACGCTCACCTTCTCGTTCTTCAGCAGCGTGACGCCGGTGCAGCCGGACGCGTGGCTGTCGTCGTCGGCGATCTTGCATTGAATCTCGTTGTCCTTCAGGTAGCGAATGCGGTCGCGGTCGGGCGTGGCCAGATAGTCGCGCACGCTTTGCGCCGAGCCGGCAACGCCCGTCACATAACCGATCGCGCAGTCGCGCTTCGAATCGCCCGACGACGTCTGGGCAAGGGCGGGAGTGGCGGCCAGCGCCATGGCAGCGAGGGCCGCGAGGGCCGGCGAGAGGGTGAGGCACTTCATGAGTGATCGATTGCCGCAAAAGGGGAAGCGCCGATTTTAACGCCTGCGCGATATCCGCTAAGATCGACGCGGAATTCACAGAGCGAAGCGACCGCACGCCAGAACGCGCAATGGACCGAATCGACGCCATGAAGGTTTTCGTCGCCACGCTCGACGAGGGAAGTCTCGCGGGCGCGGGCCGCCGGCTGGGCCGCTCGCCCGCGGCGGTGAGCCGGGCCATTGCGTTCCTCGAGGCGCACACCGGCACGCCGCTGCTGTACCGCACCACACGCACGATCCGCCTGAGCGAGGCGGGCGAGCGTTATGCGCTGGCGTGCCGGCGCATCCTCGCCGATCTCGAAGAAGCCGACCTGCTCGCCGCCGACGAGCGCTCCGCGCCGCGCGGGCTGCTGGGCGTCACGGCGGCGGTGGCCGTGGGCGAAGAGGTGCTGCGCCCGATGATCGAGGAGTTCATCGACCGCCACCCCGAGGTGTCGATCCGCCTGCATCTGCTCGACCGGCCCGCGAGCCTCATCGACGAGGGCATCGACGTGGCGTTGCGCATTGCGCATCTGCAGGACTCGACGCTCGTCGCCATTCCGGTGGGCGAGGTACGGCGCGTGGTGGTCGCCTCGCCCGACTATCTCGCCGCGCATCCCGCCATCGAGACGCCCGCCGATCTCGCGAGCCATCCGATCATCTCGATGACGCATTTCGGGCTCGACTCGTGGAGCTTCCCGGCGGCGCGTCAGACCGCGCTGCCTCAGGTCGTGCAGTTCTCGCCGCGCTTCATCGTGAATACGATACGTGCGGCGCGGGCTTCGGCCGTGGCGGGGCACGGCGTCACGCGGCTCTTTTCCTATCACGTGGCCGAGGAGGTCGAGGCGGGGCGGCTCCGGATCGTGCTGCGCGACAGCGAACATGCGCCGCTGCCCGCGAATCTCGTCACGCCGCATGGGCGCCTTTCGGTGCCCAAGGTGCGCAGCTTCGTCGATTTCGCCACGCCGCGGCTGCGCGAGTACTTCGAGCAGGCCAGGCGCATTACCGACGCCGATTGAGCGATATTCGCCATTCGTTCGCCACGCGGAAGAATGACTTACGTATCGCGGCGATTCTCTCGCTGCACGATCTAACCTAGACTGGCTCCCATGTTCAGCGGGTGCTTCATTGCAAGCGCTCCCGGGAGTCGTCATGCATCAAGCCGTCTCGAATCCGTCCGCGCCTGCGGCCTACAACGTCTGGCGGGGCACGCTCGCCGGGGCCAGCGCAAGCCTCATCGGTATTGGCCTCGCGCGTTTCGCCTATACGCCGTTGCTGCCCGCCATCATCGGCGCCCACTGGTTCCCCGCCTCGACCGCCGCCTACCTCGGCGCCGCCAACCTGGGCGGCTATCTGGCCGGCGCGCTGCTCGCGGGCGCGATGGTCCGCGCCGCCAAACCCGCCACCGTGCTGCGCGCGATGATGCTGCTCGCGACCCTCGCCTTCGTCGCCTGCGCGGTGCCCGTTTCGTTCCTTTGGTTCTTCGTCTGGCGCTTCGCCTCGGGCCTGTCGGGCGGCGCGTTGATGGTGCTCGCCGCACCCACGATCCTCGCGCACGTGCCGGCAGCGCGCCGCGGTTTCGCGAGCGGCGGCATCTTCACGGGCATCGGGCTCGGCATTGCCGCCTCGGGCACGATCGTGCCGATTCTGCTGCGCCAGGGCCTGACGGCCACGTGGCTCGGGCTTGCCGTCGTCTCGCTGCTGCTCACGGCCGTGGCGTGGAACGGCTGGCCCGAGCACGGCACGCCCGCGCACGCTCACGCGCCTTCGCGCTTCGAGCACGCCAAGGCTTACCCCCGCACGCAACTGCGCGCGCTCTATGCCGAATACGGGCTGAATGCCGTGGGGCTCGTGCCGCACATGATCTTCCTCGTCGACTATGTGGCGCGCGGGCTGGGCCGCGGCGTGGATGCCGGCGCCGAGTTCTGGGTGCTGTACGGCATCGGCGCGATCGTCGGCCCGCTCGCGGCGGGGCATCTCGCCGACCGCGCGGGCTTCGGTCCGGCGCTGCGCGCCGCGTATCTGGTGCAGGCCGTGGCGGTCGCGATTCCGGCGCTCGGCTTCTTCGGTCCGGCGGGGCTCATGGTTTCCGCCGTGCTGGTGGGCGCCTTCACGCCCGGCATCGTGCCGCTGGTGCTCGGCCGCGTGAACGAGCTGCTCGCGCATCATCCATCCGCCGTGAAGGGCGCGTGGAGCCGCGCCACGACGAGCTTCGCCGTGATGCAGGCGGTTGCCGCCTACGGGCTGTCGTTCGTGTTCTCGTCGAGCGGCGGCAACTACCTCGTGCTGTTCGCGATCGGCGCCGCGGCGCTCGTGCTCGCGCTCTTCGTCGATCTCTTCTCCGCGTTGAGGGCCAGGTGAATACCACTGTTTCTTCTCCCGTGGCTGCACTCCAGCAGACAAAGCCGCAGCCGCGTGGCTACTCCGAGCGCAACGCGCAGTACTGGCGGCGCAATCTCGTCGTGTGCGTGATCGGCTCGTTCACGACGCTCGTGAGCCTCAGCATGCTGCTGCCGTTCCTGCCGCTCTACGTGCGGCAGCTCGGCGTGAGCTCGCAGTCCGCCGTGATCCAGTGGTCGGGCGTGGCATTCGGCGCGACCTTCCTCGGCACGGCGCTCACCGCGCCGGTCTGGGGGCGTCTCGCCGACCGCTATGGCCGCAAGCCCATGCTCGTGCGCGCGGCCATCGGCATGGCCGTGGTGATGTCGTTGATCGGCGTGGCGCACAATGTGTACGAGCTCGTCGCGCTGCGTCTGATCGCCGGCCTCGTGGGTGGCTACGCGTCGGCTTCCACGGTGATGGTCGGCACCCAGGCGCCGCGCGAGCGCGCAGGCTGGGCGCTCGGCATTCTTTCCACGGGCGCGCTCGCGGGCAATCTCGTCGGCCCGCTGGTGGGCGGCGTGCTGCCCGGCTGGATCGGCATTCGCGGCACCTTTTTCGCCGGCGGCGCGATGATCGCCGTGGCGGCGCTGCTGACCATCTTCGTGGTGAAGGAAGAGTTTCATCCAGAAAGCGACGCGAAACCGCACGCACGCAATGCGGCGGCCGGTGCGGGCAGCGGCGCGCGCCGTCCGGACTACGCGGTGCTGGCCGCGCTGCTCGTGACCGCGATGATGGTGCTGCTCGCCAACATGTCGATCGAGCCCGTCATCACGGTGTATATCGGCAGTCTGGGTGTGGGCGCGGCGCATCTCGCGCGCGTGGCGGGCGTGGTCATGGCATGCTCGGCGCTTGGCAGCATGCTCACGGCGGCGCGCCTCGGCGCGCTGGCCGACCGCTTCGGGAGCTGGCGCGTGATCGTCGCCTGCCTCGTGCTCACGGGGCTCGCGATGGTGCCGCAGGCGTTCGTCACCCACTGGTGGCAGCTCGCGGGCCTGCGCGTGGTGATGGGCATGACGCTCGCGGGACTCTTGCCGTCCATCGGCAAGCTCGCGCGGCAGTCGGTGGACGAAAGCAAAACGGGCCGCATGCTCGGCTATTTGCAGTCGGCGCAATTCAGCGGCCAGGTGGTGGGCCCGGTGATCGGCGGCGTGATCGGCGTTCACTTCGGCCTGCACGCCGTGTTCTTCGCGACCGGTGCGCTGCTGGTCGCATGCGGCGGACTCGCGCACTGGGCGCAGCGCCGCGCTCACGCTTGAAACGGGAACGGATCCGGAGGGAACGCAACATGAGCACTCAAGTGGACCAGCGGGCGTTGCTGCGCTCGCTCGGCATTCAGAAGCCGATCATCCAGGCGCCCATGGCGGGCACCACCACGCCGGCGCTGGCCGCCGCCGTGTCGAATGCGGGCGCGCTCGGCTCGCTGGGCGTGGCCGCGATGAACGCGGAGAACGCGCGCCGCGCGATCCACCAGACGCGCGAGCTGACGGCCAAGCCCTTCAACGTCAACGTGTTCTGCCATCGCCCGGCTACGCCCGACGCGGCCGTGGAGCGCGCGTGGCTCGACTGGCTCGCGCCGGTGTTCGAGCAATACGGTGCGAAGGCGCCCGCGTCGCTCTCGGAGATCTACACGAGCTTCGTCGTCGACAAGGTCATGCAGTCCATGCTGCTCGAAGAGAAGCCGGCGGTGGTGAGCTTCCATTTCGGCCTGCCGCCCGATGCGGTGATCGCCGAACTCAAGCATGCGGGTATCCGTTTGTTTGCGAGCGCAACCAGTCTCGACGAAGCGGCCGCAGCGGTGGAGGCGGGCGTGGATGCGATCGTCGCGCAGGGTGTGGAGGCGGGCGGCCATCGCGGCGTGTTCGACCAGAATGCCCGCGACGACGGCCTCGGCACGTTTGCGCTCACGCGCCTGCTGGTGAGCGAATTCGACGTGCCCGTGATCGCGGCGGGCGGCATCATGGACGGCGCGGGCATTGCCGCCGCGCTCGCGCTGGGCGCGCAGGCGGCGCAACTGGGCACGGCGTTCGTGGCCTGCCCGGAGAGCGCGGCCGACGAAGGCTATCGGGCCGCCTTGCTCGGCGACGCGGCGCGCCATACCACCTTCACCTCGGCGATCTCGGGGCGGCTTGCGCGCAGCATCGTCAACCGCTTCACCGCGCTTGGCGAGGACCCCAAGGCGCCGCGCGTGCCGTCTTATCCGATCACGTACGACGCGGGCAAGGCGCTGATCGCGGCTGCGAAGGCCAAGGGAGAATGCGGCTACGGTGCGCAGTGGGCGGGCCAGGCCGCGCCGCTCGCGCGCGCGTTGCCGGCGGCCGAGCTGGTGGCGCAACTGGAGCGCGAGACGCGCGAGAGCATCGCACGGTTGCAGTCGGTGTGGGCTTGAGCGGTATTTGATCGACGCAAACGGGAACATCGGCACGCGCGATGGATGCGCGTGCCGATGTTCCTTTAGATGGCGGCAAAGACGGCGTCAGGCAGGCAGAATCTGCGCGATCACCACGAGTTCGACGGGCAGATCGAGGGGCAGTCGCGCATGCGAGAACGCGGAACGCGCGTGCCCGGCCTTCTCGCCGAGCGCGTCGGCGAAGAGATCCGACGCGGCGTCGAGTACGACTGGCTGCTCGAGAAAGCCTTCTGCGCTGCTCACGTGGCCTTCCATGCGCACGATGTGATGCAGGCGCTCGAAGCTGCCCAGGTGCCGCTTGATTTGCGCGAGCACGTTCAAGGCGGTGAGTTGCGCGGCCTCGCGGCCTTGTTCGAGCGTCAGCTCCGCGCCCACGCGTCCGCTCCAGCGCAGCTTGCCGTCGACGAGCGGCCCCTGGCCGGAGATGAAGAGCAGATTGCCCGCCTCGGAAGCTGCTCTGTAGTTGCCGAGCGGTTGCGGCGCGGTGGGCAGGGCGAGGCCGAGATCGGCAAGTTTTTGTTCGACGGACACGATGTTCTCCTCCAGGGGTGATGAGTATTCGCCTATGCGGGACGCTTCAGGATAGAACTAAAGCATCGGGCGCGAACAGGAGCAATCAGGAGAAAACGGGCATGCAACGCAAATTCGACGATCTGCTGCTGGGCAGCATCGAACTGTTCTGCCAGGCGGCGGAGCTGGGCAGCTTCACGCTGGCGGCCAATGCGGCGAGCGTCACGCCCGCCGCGGTGAGCCGATCCGTGGCGCGGCTCGAAGAGCGGCTCGGCGTGCGCCTGTTCGTGCGCACGACGCGCCAGATCCGCCTGACCGATGCGGGGCGGCGCTACTTCGAACAGTGCCGCCAGGCGCTCTCGCAACTGGTGGATGCGGAGCGCGAAGTCACGGGCGAACAGACCACGCCGGCCGGCGTGCTGCGCATCAGCATGCCCACGCCCTACGGGCACTATCGCGTGCTGCCGCTCTTGCCGGCATTTCGCGAGCGCTATCCGGAAGTGCAGGTCGACACGCATCTGAGCAACCGCAATATCGACTTCGCGGATGAAGGCTTCGACCTGGCGATTCGCGGACGCGCGCCCGCCGATTCCAACCTGGTGGCGCGCAAGCTCGAAGACGCGGAGATGGTGGTGGTGGCAACGCCCGCTTACCTGAAGCGCGCGGGCGCGCCGAAGACCGTGGCGGATCTGCAGTCGCACGAATGCATACAGTTCGAACTGCCAAGTAGTGGTCGCCATCTTGCGTGGACGTTCGACGGCAATGCCAATGAAGACGGCGATGTGATCACGAGCGGAAGTTACGGAACGTCGGGCGACGCGCTCGCCGGCGTGACGCTCGCGCGCGCGGGGGCGGGGCTGTTCCAGACGTATCGCTTCGTGGTGGCCGACGACCTGCGCGAAGGCAGGCTCGTGGAAGTGCTGCGCGAGGAGGGTGGACGTACCCGGCCTTTCATTCTGCTGTATCCGCACGCGCGTTATCTGACGTCGCGGGTGCGGGCGTTCGTGGACTTTCTGGTGGAGCAACTGGCGGCGCCTGCGCTTGCGCCGAAAGCGAAAATCGGCGTGGCAAAGCGTTGAAGCGCGTTTAGCGGAATAGCCCCGCCTGCGGATCGTTTACGCAAGACGCGGGGCGCGCGAAGCATGGTGCGTTCACTGGCCGCGCGAGTCGTCCTGGCGCTCCGGACCGTCCCCGCGAGAAGGAGGTGTCAGATGAAAGCTTCTCGCTCGTTGTCTGCATGTCGTTCATACTTCGGCCGGAACCGGGCGGCGTTCGTGCCGCGACTGCGTCACCTGGCGTTGGGCGCCGGGCTCTTCGCCCTTGCGCTGGGAACCGTCCGCGCCGACGCCCTGCAGGCGATCCTGCCGCCGGCCTTCGCGACTTCGTCGACCGTGCCGTCCAACGGCGACGTCAATCCGTATGGCATTGCATTCGTACCGTTCGGCGTGCCCTCGTGGAGCACGCTCAAACCCGGCGACGTGGTGGTGTCCAACTTCAATGCGCAATCGAATCTGCAAGGCACCGGTACGACGATCGTCAAGCTCGTTCCGAATAGCCAGCCGGTGACGTTCTTCCAGGGCGCGCACCTCGGTCTCACGACGGCGCTCGCCGTGCTGAGAAGCGGCTTCGTGCTGGTGGGCAATGTGCCGACCTCCGACGGCAAGAACGTCATCGCGCCGGGCTCGCTCCTCGTCATCAATCCGCAGGGTCGGCTCGTCAAGGAACTGAAAGATGCGCGGCTGCTCGACGGCCCCTGGGACCTCACCGTGCTCGACGGCGGGCAGTTCGTGAAGGCCTTCGTCTCGGATGTGCTCAATGGCACCGTCGCCCGGATCGACCTCGCGATCGGCGAGAACGGCGTGACGGAGTTGCCCTCCTCGACGATCGTCGCTTCGGGCTACCTGCATCGCACCGATCCGGCTGCACTCGTCGTCGGCCCGACAGGCCTCGCCTATGATGGCCAGCACGACGTGCTCTACGTCGCCTCGACGGGCGACAACGCGGTGTTCGCCATCTACGGCGCGGCGGGTGCGAATCATGGCGGCGGCGTGGGGCGGCTGATCTATCAGGACAACACCCATCTGCACGGACCGCTTGCCCTTGCGCTCGCCCCGAACGGGCATCTCGTCACGGCCAACGGCGACGCCGTGAACGCCGACCCGCAGCAGCCCAGCGAGATCGTCGAATTCACCGTGGAAGGGCAGTTCGTCGCGCAGATGTCGGTCGATCCCACGGCGGGTTCCGCGTTCGGGCTCGCATTCGGCATGGACAGCCAGCACCACTCGCAGTTTGCCGCCGTAGACGACAGCAGCAATGCGGCAACGGTCTGGACGTTGCGCACGGGTAACTGATCGACAACAATGCAACGTCACTTTCCTCGGCTCGCCCCGAAACACCGGGGTGGCCCGGGCAATGACAATCGGTTAGCTAACCGAAATAATGTCAGGGCTTTACGGTGTGCCACATGCCTTTGAAGCCGTCGCCGTTCATCTGGCCGGCGTGCGTGTCCTTCGAGTAGCGATAGAGGGGGTGGCCCTTGTAGGTCCATTGATGCTTGCCGTCCTCGGCAGCGATCAGCCCCCAGTCGCCGCTGGCCTTGTCGTAGGGGTCGGCGAGCGCGGCCGGCCACATGCTTGCGCACGCACCGGCGCAGGCGCTTTTGCCTTGCACCGTGTCCTTGTCGAAGGTATAGAGCGTCATGCCGTCATCGTCGACGACCATGCCGTTGGTCACTTTCGGCGCTTCCGCGAACACCGCGATGGGCAGAAGGCAAGCCATGGCGCACAACAAGATTCTGGTCATGATTTCAGTCCTTTTAAGCACCCCGCCGGGATATGTGTTAAACGGCTGACAGCGGCCTTTCTTCCATTTTCGGTTTGCCAATGGGAACAGCCTCGCGATTCGTGAATCAGGCAGCCGTCAAACTCGTGCCAAGCTGGGTGTCACGCCCGAAGCCAATCCGACCAGCGAGAGCCTGAAGCAGGGTGGCGAGGCCAACATGGCGAATCTCGAGACGCTCAAAGGCGCGGCGTTCGATCGCGCGTATATCGACCATGAAGTGACGTATCACGAACAGGTCATCGACGCGCTCGACAAGACGCTCATTCCCAGCGCGCAAAACGCCGAGCTGAAGGCCTTGCTCGTGAAGGTCCGCCCGGCGTTCGTCGCGCATCTGGAGCACGCGAAGCGCGTGCAGGCGTCGCTCGCGACTTCGCAATGAGCCGCTTGCGCCGTGTTGCGCTGGGCGTGTGCGCAATCGTGTGTGCGGCCGCTGCCGGGCCAGCGGCGGCCGCCCGCTACGTCGTCGCCATCGAGCAGATGCGCTTCGATCCGCCGAGCGTGACGGTTCACGCCGGCGACAGCGTCGTGTGGGTCAACAAGGACCTCGTGGCGCACACGGTCACCGCCGACGCCAAAACGTTCGACTCCGGCAGCATTGCGCCGGGTGCATCATGGCGATATGTCGTGAGCAAACGGGGACGCCATGCCTACTCGTGCCAGTTTCATCCGGTGATGCATGGCACCGTGATCGTGGAGCCGGGACCATGACGAATGAGGAGGCGACGCTGGCCGAAGCGCACCCCTTGCCCGTAGGTTTTCGCACGGTCTTCGTGCTGAGGACCGTCGAGGAAATGAGCATCGAGGAAACGGCGCAGGTGCTGAATATCCCTGAGGCCACGGTGCGCAGCCGTCATTTCCGCGCGAGGAATTTGCTGCGCGAAGCGCTGGCCGAGGAGGTCGACCGGCTGGGTCCCGAGTTGTTCGAATTCGGCGGGGGATGCTGCGATCGCATTGTCGCTTCGGTGCTGCAGAAGCTCGGGCGGACCTGGCGCGGACCTGGCGCGGCGTTCGCATTGCCGGCCTCCCGCGCTTTGGTTCGCTGCCGAACAAATGCGGGTAGATCGCGCACGTCGAGCCGCCGGGTCGAAACCGGATGCGGCATACTGGAAAGCAAACCACGCGTTTGCCCAAACAGGGAGCCGCGATGATCTTTCGCCAGCTTTTCGACCCCGTATCGTCCACCTATACCTATCTGCTCGGCGACCCCGCAAGCGGCGAGGCGCTGCTGATCGACCCGGTCTACGAGCAGGTGCCGCGCGACCTCGCGCTGCTGCAGGAGCTGGGCCTGCGCCTGCAGGCGACGCTCGACACCCATGTGCATGCCGACCATGTCACGGGCGCGTGGCGCTTGCGCGAGCGCAGCGGCAGCCAGATCGCGCTCGCCGACGTAGTGGGCGCCGAGGGCGTGAACCGTGCGCTGCGGCACGGCGATCGCATCGCCTTCGGCAAGCGGTATCTGGAAGTGCGCGCCACGCCCGGCCACACCAGCGGCTGCCTGACCTACGTGCTCGACGACGCGAGCATGGCCTTCACCGGCGACAGCCTGCTGATACGCGGCTGCGGCCGCACCGATTTTCAGGGCGGGAGCGCGGAACAGCTGTTCACCTCGGTACGCGAGCAGATCCTCACGCTGCCCGACCACTGCCTGCTCTACCCGGCGCACGACTATCGCGGCATCACGGTCACGAGCGTTGCGGAAGAGCGGCGCTTCAATCCGCGCCTGGGCGGCGACGTCGATCTCGGCGACTTCGCGGGCTACATGCACAACCTGAATTTGCCGCACCCCAAGCAGATGGCCGTCGCGGTGCCCGCCAACCTGCGCTGCGGCAAGCCCGAAGGCGACGCGCCGATCCAGGAAACGCCCGACTGGGCGCCGCTCACGCTGCGCTTTAGCGGCGTATGGGAAATCGAGCCCATGGCGCTGCTGGAGCATGCGGCCGCGCTGCAGATCGTCGACGTGCGCGAGGCGCCCGAGTTCATCGACCATCTCGGCCATCTGCCCGATGCGAAGCTCGTGCCGCTCTCGGAGCTGACGGCGCGCATCGACGAGCTCGATCGCGACCGGCCGGTCGTGGCGGTGTGCCGCTCCGGCGTGCGCTCCGCGCAGGCAAGCGTTTTGCTGAGCAAGGCGGGCTTCGGCAAGGTGGCCAATCTCGCCGGCGGCATGTTGCGCTGGAAGGCCGAAGGATTGCCCGTCGCGCCGTGCAGTCCCTGATGATGCCTGGAGGAGACGAACATGACCGCCCACGACTTCGCCGAGTTTTCCTGGGACGAGCAGGAAGACGTCAAGGCTGTGCTCGCGAGCCGGGGCCTCGACCTGCGCGAGTTCCGCATCTCGGACCATGAGAAAACGGCCAACGGCGGCGAGCGCGCGGCGATTCGCCAGGTATCCGTCACACGGATCGCCAACGGCAAGACGGCCACCTACGACACCGATCACTTCGCCCCGTGGATCACGGATTTCGACGAAGCGCTGCAGGCCGGCGAGTTCGACGACTGAACCCGATAGAGCGGGCCCCGAAGAGACCGAGGGCACGCTCTGTCCTCCGCGCAGGGCTGGCGTACACTCGTGCCCTTGGGAAAGGAATCGGGATCAGGGAGCCAGGCTTGCCATGACGAACGCCACGGTGACTGAGGGCCGGAACGATCACTGGCTCGTCGCGCGGCGCGATCCGCAGACGGGCATCGAGAGTCTGCGCGCGCATTTCAGCGGCCACGCGTACGACCCCCACGATCACGACGACATGCTGATCGGCTATACGGAGCAGGGGGTGCAGCGCTTTCAGTGTCACCGGTCGCTGCATACGAGCGTGCCGGGCCGCGCGATCCTGATCGAGCCGGGCGCGCTGCACGACGGCCACGCGCCCGAGCCGGGCGGCTTCACCTACGCGATGCTGTACCTGCCGCAGCCGTGGGTCGAGCGTGCGGCGCGCAGGCTGAACATCGCGGGCCTGGGCGGCGTGGCGGCCGCTTTCGGCCAGACGCTCGTGGACGACCCGCGCCTGATCGAGGCGATCCGCCGTGCGTTTCTCGCGCTATACGGCGAGGAAGGCCGGCTCGCGCGCGACGTGGCGCTCGACCGCTTGCTGGAGCACCTGGGCGGCCATCTGCTCGATACGACCGCGGCGGCGCCCCCCGCTTCGCCCGCGCTGGCCCGTGCGCGCGATCTGCTGCACGAACACATGAGCGCGAACATCGGGCTCGATGAACTCGTCGACAGCTCGGGCATCGACCGGTTTCGTCTGACGCGCCTGTTCCAGCGCGAGTTCGGCACGTCGCCCCATGCGTACCTGGTGCGCTTGCGCCTGCGCGCCGCGCGCAGGCTGCTGGCGGCGGGTCACACGCCGGCCCGGGTCGCCGCGGAAGTGGGTTTCGCCGACCAGAGCCATCTCGGCCGCTGGTTTCGCCGCGCGTACCGCATGACGCCGGCCACCTACCGGCGCATGTGCGCGCGCATGGACACGGACACGCCGGACTAAACGCATCCTGCAGGCCATGTCATATCGATTCCAGGCCCGATGACCGGCGCACACCATGACACCGCGGCGCTCTTTGGCGCGGCGGGTACGGCCATCTCGCTGTTCGCGGCCGTTCCGTACGGACTCGCGACCTACCGGCGCACCATCCGCCCGCATCTCTTTACATGGCTCGTCTGGTCGGTCGTCACGGCCATTGCAGCCGCCGCGCAATTCGTGGCGGGCGCCGGGCCTTCCGCGTGGTGTACCGCGGCAATCGCCTTCACGTGTTTCCTTACGTTCGTGGCGAGCATATTTCGCGGCGATCGAAACTGGACGAAAACCGACTGGTTCTTTCTCGGCGCCGCGTTTTCGGCGATTCCCGTCTGGCTGCTCACGGCCGACCCCACGCTTTCGGTCGTCATCGTGACGTTGATCGAACTCGCGGGTCTCGGTCCGACCATGCGCAAGACGCTCCGCGATCCCTGGAGCGAAAGCCTGCTCTATTTCGCGCTGTGCGTTCTCAAATATCTGCTGGCGGTGCTGGCGCTGGAAAAGTGGACGGTGGCCGTCGCGTTTTATCCGGCCGTCAACCTCGCTGCCTCGATCTGGATTTGCACGCTGATGGCCGTGCGGCGCCGCGCGCTGGCGCATACGAGTATGCGTTCGCGCCTGTGATCGCGCTGCGTTCGTGTCACGGCCGGTATAACCAGCTCGCCGGTTGTGTGCCGACGAATGCGCAAGCGCCGCCGGCAAACGCGGCGATGCCCAGCGACGGATAGCGGGCCGTAAAAGGGTGCACGCAGATCAGCGCGACGAACGTGAAGAGCCCGGTGAACATGCCGCGTTTGAACTTGACGGTGGTTTCTCGCACGGCGGCTCCTCGCGGGTAGTTCTGCGCTATCGGCTCAACGCGGCCTGAGCCCGTTGCAGCCACTCGCTGTTGTGCTCGCGGGCGTGGCGCGGCCAGTGCTTCGCGTCGTGCACGATCTCGGCGTAAAGCTCGCGCGAGCGCTGGCGGTCGGCGTCGCCGGGCTGCTTTGCCAGCCAGTCGGCGAACAGGCAACGCGGGGCGGCGTCGCTGGCGCACGAGAGCGCGGCCTCGAACGCGGCGCGCGTGCCCGCTGCGCCGTTCGCGGCGAGCGCCCGTGCATACAGCAAGGAGGGATCCGGCTGCTGGCGGGCGACGGGCTGGACGGCGAACAGTTTTTCGAGCGTCTCCTGGGTGGCCGCGGCATGGCCGTTGGCGAACTGCGCGCGCGCGAGGCCCTCGAGCAACGCGGGATCGGATGCGAACGGCCCGGAGGCCGCCGCCTGGTAGTGCTCCAGCGCTTCGACGGCGTTGCCCGCGTCGAGCAGCGCAGCGCCCAGGCGCATACGGTGCGCGACGGTCGGCGCGCGGTCGAAATCGTTGCGCGCTTCCCGCACGGCGCGGTTGGGATCGACCAGTTGCGAGATGGCCCGGCCTGTCGCCCTCGCCCCGCGCGACTGGCGCAGGCTCGGCAGATAGATGACGAAGAAGTAGACGAGGCTGCCGAGGCCGGGGAACAGAAACAGGATCAGCAGCCAGTACATGTTCTGCTGGTTGCGGATGGCATGCACTGCAAAGAGCAGCGCGATGATGACGTAAAGGCTGATTCCGAAAATGCGCATGGACGAGAGGGCCCGGTGTGGTGCGTGGTTGTGTTAATGATACCCGCCGGCAGCTTGCGTTCGCGTGCAATCGCCATGCTATCGCGGCCTTGCGGATCGGCGACGGACGGATCGGCTCCCGCCTCGATCAACAGCGCGGGCGTAGCGAGCCGTTTGAACCGCGTGGCATGGAAAAGCGGCGTTTCGCCGTGCGCCTTGAGGCTCAGTCAGAGCCGAAGCGAACGCTGTCCTCGATGGCTTCGTCACGATTCCGCCGCATTGGAGCCACTGCCGGATTGTCGTGAATTCTATCCGTATCGTCCGATGGGCGTTCTTTTGCTGGTTGCCGTCAAGAACGGTTGAACGTTAGGAGAGCGATGCACGCCGCGTTTTCATCGAAACACGTTCGTGTCGTGGACTATGAAGAATGCGTCGGGTTCGAAATCCGTCTACCGCCGCTACGCCGGGCGCGGTCCCGGCGTGCCGCGAGCACGGCAGTGGCGAGCGTCAACGCGAACAGCGCCAGCGCCACCGCGCCCGCAATGCCGCCTGCCTTGCGCAGCCAGAACAGTTCGGCGAGCCCGCCCGTCACGCGCAGGGCGAGGCCCGCGTGGAGCACGGCGAGCGGCGCGTAGAACAACGGATGGTATTTCACGGGCAGCCGCGTGAGCGCGGGCACGATGACCGGCGCGTGGCCGAACACCATCGAAAACACGAAACCGAGCGTGAGCGCGTGAAGCGCCGCGTCATGCCATGGATGCCCCGGCATCAGCGCACCGGCGAGGCCGAGCACGCCGCTCAGCGCGAGCCAGCCATAGCCGCCCAGCAGACACAGCGCGATAAAGCGCGTGAGCGCGCGCTGGCGCACCGTGCGGCGTGCAATGTCATATCTGGCCAGCCACATGGCGAGCAGGACGATTCCCGCCGCGAAAAGGCGCGTTCCGTATTCGGGCTTCCACAATGCCCAGGGCAGGCTCGCGATCATCAAGGCGAGCGGCACGAAAAACGCGTGGCGGGCTGCGCGCGGCAGACGCAGCATGCGGGTGAGTTCGAGCCGCTCGGCGGCGATGGTCAAAACCAGAAACGAGAGCCAGCACGGCACGGAAGACGACACATCGTTCGTCATTGCCCAGACCAGATTGCCGAACCACCAGCCAAGCACCGCGAGCGCGAGCACGCCCAGATGGAGGGCCGGTTGCTTGCGCAACACCTGCAGGCTCGCGACGACAGAGACGCTCGCCGCCGCGATGAGCAGCCATTGTGCGGCCACGGGCGGTGCGCCTGCGATCAGCACGATGCCCGCAGCGATCGCGCTGGCCGGCGCCAGCAGGTAGACCGCGCGCTGCAGCGCGACCGCGCGTTCGAGGCTGACGAGCGCGCCGAAAAAGACCGGCAGCATCAGTACGCCGTGCCACGCGACACTCGTCATCGCGTGGTCGGTTACGTGAACGCCGAGCCGCGCAAGTCCCGCCATCACCGCGCAAACGAGTACGAGGACGATCGTCAGCGCGGCGACGAGCTTGCCGAGGTGGCGCAGTGATGGGGCAATGTTCATGATGTGTGCCTGCGTGCCGCGAGCCTGACTACGGCGCTTGTGCAGTCAGTCAGTCGGGCTCCCAGCCCAGAACGGCGCGCGCCGCCTCGCTCATCATGGCGGGCTCCCATGCGGGTTCCCACACGAGCGCGATTTCGATGGGCGCGCCCTCGGGCACCGACTCCTCGGCCACGGCGTGCACCTCGTCCATGATGAGTTGCCCCATCGGGCACGCGGGCGAGGTCATGGTGATTTCGATCTTCAGACCTTCGTCGCCGAGTTCTACGCCATACACGAGCCCGAGGTCGACGATGTTCACGCCCACTTCGGGATCGATCACGCAGCGCAGCGCGTCGCGGACCTCGCGTTCTTCGTCTGTTTCGTCGAGTTTGAGGCGGGTCGTGTTCATGGAAGACTCGAGATAAACGATAGGATAACCAACTATATGCGGATGGGATGCTAGAAAACATTCATCGTCGCTGAATGTTTTGATCATGATAACGCTCTGACGCATTCCGGCCCTGTGCTAATTGGCCGCAGAACATGCCTAAAAAATATAAACAGGTACTGAGAGGCGGCCCGGAAACCCTTGCTTCGAACGGCGTCTATCTGTTCAAGGAGATCGTTGCCATCATCAAGCAGGAAGGTCAGGGCTTCGTGTCGTATTCGTTCAAGCGCATTGGCTCGAACGACGTTGCGCCGAAAATCTCCTATAGCGTGAGCTACCAGCCGTGGGACTGGATTCTCACGACCGGTCTTTATGTCGACGATATCGACGCGGCGTTTCGCGTGACGCTCTATTGGAGCCTGGGCATTCTGGCGGCGATCGCGCTGGCGCTCTCGGCGGTCGTGGCAGTGGTGAACCGTGGCATCCTGCGCTCGCTGGGCGGCGATGCGGCCGTCGAAGCGGCGCGCGAGGTCACGCAGCAGAACGCGGCGCTCGTAGAGCAGGCCGCGGCGGCGGCAAGCGCGCTCGCCGCCCAGGCGAAGGACCTCAAGGGCTCCGTTTCGATGTTCAGACTGGCCGGCTCGCACGATATGCCGGCTCGGCACGCTTTACACGTGTAAGCCTTCTCGCGCGGGCGGCGCAAAGCCCCCGCGCGCAACCGCATCCGCCGCCAGGTTGCGCGCGCGGACCCAGCGCAGGCAGAATACGAAATTCCGGCCATCTCAAATGGGGCTGGATTCCGCGGGCAAGAGGTTATGAGCAGCCGCCCGCGCAACAATCAAAAATCGAGCTTAGGGGAAGTTGAACATGATCGGACGGATTCTGGTGGTGATATCGATGGTCGGCGCACTGGCCGCTTTGGCGGGCTGCAACACGGTCGCCGGTTTCGGGCAGGACATCACGGACTCCGCCCGGGCCGTCCAGCGCGTTCTGTGACCTTCGCGCCGGGTGGCATAATAGCCGCTCGGTCAAAGGTTACGGATGGGCCGGACAGGGCTCCTGCTGAGTAAACAATGAAAGTCGATACGGTCCGCGGTTTTATCAGCAAGAGTCTTCGCGTTCCCCATCCGGAAATCGTCCAGGATGAGGTCGCGAGCCTTTCCGCTTATAAAAAGCTTTCGCTTCTGAAGAAGCAGCTGCATAAGTGGTCGATACTTTCGCTGAACCGGCAACTGGGTCTGTATACGGAATCTGCGCAGTTGCGCCCGGGCGCCCGGATCCTGTTGTTCTACAGCGGCGTCAACAACCTCGGCGACGCGCTGATGGACCTTTCCGGGCGTGCGCTCCTCAGCGGCACGTCGTACAAGCTGGACGTGGTGCTCGATCCGTCTCTGGCCGAACTGTTCCGCCACGATCGGTATTTTTCGAAAGTCTATACGGATTATCGTGAAATCGATTTCGGCGAATACGATTTCATTATTCTGAACAAGCTCGGCATTCGCGTCATTAAAGAGAAAATCCGCTATGCCGGTCAAGCCAGATTTACGAGCCTGATTGGATGGTATGCCGGGCGCAATTTCAACCATATCCAGTTCAGCTACTACTCGTTCAACAAGATTCTGAATTCCGGGATCGCAGAAGCCGCGCTGTACAGGAACTCGCGGCTGATTCTCGATGCGCCACAGAGCCAGGATTTTCCGGCGCAAGCGTGGGCCGGCAGAATTGCGATTTCGGTCGGGGGCAGGGAATCGAACCGCATCTACGGCAAGTGGGCCGACGTTCTTGCCCGGCTCGATGACGATCCCGAGTTGTCGCGCTATCAATATGTGCTGATCGGATCGGACAACGGGCTCAAGGAAGCCAACGATCTCACTGCCATGTCATTCAGGCATTTGCAACTCGACTCGCTGGTCGGCAAGTTGAAGATCCACGAATGCTATGCGCTCATCGGTCAGAGCAAGCTGTTCGTTGGCGCGGACGGCGGCCTGCTGCATATCGCGCACGCGGCCGGCGTGCCGACCGTCGCGTTGTTCAGCGACGATATCGACCCGAGGACCCGGTACGTGGAGAACGACTTCTTCAGGTGTACCCCGCTCATCGGCCAGACCGACGTCACGAGCATCGAGCCAAACGATGTGGTGCGCGTCATGAAAGGCGCGCTGCCGAGTTAAAGCGCGATTTGGCTGGCAAGTTTCCGCTGGCAGAGACCCATAATCCGGGTCTTGCTGCTTTGCGCGCAATCGATCAGGAATCCTGTTTGAATCGATGGCGGCTCGACCGGCATTCTGAATAAAAGCCATTGTCATTCAGAGCGATTAAAAGCATAAATAATGCCGCCGCTCATGGAAATCCCGTATAAATCCGCGTGACCCGCGAAAGCTTCGGGAAGGGTTCGAATCTCTAGAATTCCCGGAACGATCGAGGCGGTGAGCATCGCGCCGCCTACCCATCCTGACGGAGACAATCAATGCAATCCAGTTTTGGCGCGCTGCGGCGAGCCGCACTCGCTGGTGGCCTGCTGTTTGCCATGGCGCTTCAAGGCGCGCATGCCGCCGACGATGCCGGCGACAAGATCACCATCATGGTCGGCGGTATTACGAAGCTCATTTACCTGCCCGCGCGCCTCACCGAGCAGCTGGGCTATTTCCGCGACGAAGGGCTGAACGTCGAACTGCTCTCGCAGCCTGCGGGCGTGGATGCGGAGAACGAACTGCTCGCCGGCGCGGTGCAGGCCGTCGTGGGCTTCTACGATCACACCATCGACTTGCAGACCAAGGGTAAGGACGTCAAGGCGATCGTCGTGTTCGGCCAGGTGCCGGGCGAAGTGGAAATGGTGTCGTCGAAAGCGGCCGGCACGATCAAGTCGATGGCCGACGTCAAAGGCAAAACGCTCGGCGTTACGGGCCTCGGGTCCTCGACCAGTTTTCTCACGCAGTATCTCGCGAGCCAGCATGGCATCGCCTCGAGCGCGTACACGATGTTGCCGGTGGGCGCGGACGCGAGCTTCATCGCGGCCATCAAGCAGGGGCGCATCGACGCGGGCATGACGACCGAGCCGACCGTCTCGGCGCTGCAGAAAGCCGGCGACGCGAAGGTGCTCGTCGATATGCGCACGGTGGAAGGCACGCGCGCCGCGCTCGGCGGCACCTATCCCGCCGCAAGCCTGTACGTGCAGGACGCATGGGCCGAGTCGCACAAAGCTCAGGCGGTGAAGCTCGCGCACGCGTTCGTGCGCACGATGCAGTTCATTCACACGCACAGCGCCGAGGAAATCGCCGCGCAAATGCCCGCCGACTATCAAAAGGACAAGGCGCTTTACGTGAGCGCACTCAAGGCCTCGCTGCCGATGTACACCGCGGACGGCAAGATGCCCGCCGACGGTCCGGCGACCGTGCTGAAGGTGCTCTCGAGTTTCAATCCCTCGGTGAAGGGCAAGCACGTGGATTTGTCCGGCACGTACACGAACGAATTCGTCAGCGCGAAATGAAGCACGCCCGCAGCCGCCGTCCTGCGCGAGCCTCGCGGTTCGGTACCTGAGAGAGCGCGACATGGTGCATAGCCTGCGTGGGCGATTGCTGTTGTGGCTGCTGGTGCCGCTCGCCGCGTTTGTCGTCGTGACGAGTTGCGAGTCGTACGATGCCGCGCGGCAGACCGCGGATCTCGTGCAGGACCACTCGCTGCTGGATTCGGCGCGCACGATCATCGAAGACGTCGACTGGGACAACGGCTCCCTCAGCGCGACGATCCCGCCGGCGGCGCTGGAACTGTTCGAATCGCCGTGGCAGGATCACGTCTTCTACAAGGTGCTCGCCGCTAATGGCCGCCTGCTGGGCGGCGCGCCGGACTTGCCGCTGCCGCGCGCGAACACAGCCGAGGCGCCCGTGTTCTACGACACCACCTATGCGGGTTTGCCGATTCGCGCCGTGGCCTACGAGCGTATGCTCTACGACTCGGGCCGCGCCGAGCGCGTCATGGTGATCGTCGGCAAGACGATCGCGTCGCGCGAGGCGATGGTCAACGCCTTATGGAGGCCGCAGCTCGCACGCCAGTGGTTCATGCTGGCGCTCGTCGCGCTGCTCGTGCCGCTCGGGCTCACGCTCGAACTGCGGCCGCTCATGAAGCTCAAGGACGACGTTGCCGACCGCGAGCCCGTGCAACTGGAGCCGATCCGCCCGGATCATCTGCCATCGGAGCTGAGGCCGATCGTCGAGGCGATCAACCAGTGCATCGCGCGGCTCAAGGTGCATGCCGCCATGCAGCGCCAGTTCATCGCCGACGCGGCGCACCAGCTGCGCACGCCGCTCACGCTGCTCACCACGCAAACGCAATTCGCGAGTCAATGCGACGCGAGCGATCCCGCGCTTTTCGACGCACTCAAGGGCGTGCGCCGCACCAGCCAGAAAATGGCGGAGTTGACGAATCAACTGCTTGTGCTCGCACAGGCCGAATCGATGACGCAATCGTCGCCCAGCCAGACGCGCGTCGATCTTACCGAGGTCGTGTCTTCCGTGCTCGAAGAGATGGTCCAGGCCGCGGAACGGCGCGGCATCGATCTCGGCGCCGAACTCGACGACGACGTGCAGGTGGCGGGCAACACGGGCCTGCTGGCCTCGCTCGTGTCGAACCTGATCGACAACGCCATCCGCTATACGCACAAGGGCGGCCGCGTGACGGCCGTGTGCCGCAGCGAAGGGGAGCAGGTCATGCTGCAGGTAGTCGACAACGGCCCCGGCATTCCCGCCGAGGCCCGTGCGCACGTGTTCGAGCGCTTCTATCGCGTCGCGGCGGATACCGAAGGCACGGGGCTCGGTCTTGCCATCGTGCATCAGGTCGCGCGCTCGCACGGCGGCTCGGTGAGCGTTGCCGCGGGGGCCGAGCGGGTGGGTCTGGTCGCGACGGTGCGCTTACCCGTCTGGCCTGGATGATGGGGGTTGAGGAGGGACCATGAAGCTGCTGCTCGTAGAAGACAACGCCGAACTCGCGCACTGGATCGTCAACCTGCTGCGCGCCGAGAATTTCACGGTGGACTGCGTAGCCGATGGCGAAGCCGCGGATTCCGTGCTGCTCACGCAGAGCTACGATCTCGTGCTGCTCGACATGCGCCTGCCGCGACTGAGCGGCAAGGACGTGCTCAACCGTTTGCGGCGCAGGCGCAACGACGTGCCCGTGCTCATGCTGACCGCGCATGGCTCGATAGACGACAAGGTGGCGTGTTTCGGCGCCGGCGCCGACGACTACGTGGTCAAGCCTTTCGACAGCCGCGAACTGGTGGCGCGCATCAAGGCGCTGATACGGCGGCAGACGGGCGAGAAGTCGGGCTGGCTGACCTGCGGCGACCTCCAGTACGTTTGCGACACGCGCGAGTTTCGCCACAAGGATGCGCCGCTCGCCCTGCGCCGGCGCGAGCATTCCATTCTCGAAGCACTCATGCTGCGCCAGGGCAAGGCGGTGCCGAAGCAGGCGCTGCTGGAGCGCATCTGCAGCCTGAGCGACGAACCGAGTGTGGACGCGATCGATATCTACATCCACCGTCTGCGCAAGCATCTGGCGGAATCGAGCGTGCAGATCACCACGCTGCGCGGCCTCGGCTACATCCTTCGCGTGAAGGAGGCGGTGGCGGCCTGAGCAGGCCGGCTTTTTTTGCGGTATTAGTGGATGTACTTAGGAATACCCATCGTTCGTGAAAGAATCGCGAAGGATTCACCTATCTACTATTCGTCTCACCCGCTGATTCACACGGCTCGCCGCAACCGGTGAGTGATGGCAGCGGGTCCATGAAAACTTCCAACGAAGTACCCCCTGGAGACGATCTTGAAGAGAAAACAACTTGCTGTCGCTGCGGTTGGCGCGACTTTCGGCGCACTCGCGGCGAGCGGCGCACACGCGCAATCGAGCGTTCAACTCTACGGCCTCATCGACCTGAGCGTACCCACGTATCAATCGCACGCGGACGCCAACGGCAATCACGTGATCGGCATGGGTATTGCCGGCGAACCGTGGTTCAGCGGCAGCCGCTGGGGCTTGAAGGGCGCCGAAGACATCGGCGGCGGCACGAAGGTGATCTTCCGGCTCGAAAGCGAATACCGCGTGAGCGACGGCCAGATGGAAGACCCGGGCCAGATCTTCGACCGTGACGCATGGGTCGGCGTGGAAGACGAGCGCTTCGGCAAGCTCACGGCGGGCTTCCAGAACACCATCGCGCGTGACGCCGCGGCCATCTACGGCGACCCGTACGGCAACGCGAAACTCACGACGGAAGAGGGCGGTTGGACCAACGCCAACAACTTCAAGCAGATGATTTTCTACGCGGCGAGCGCAACGGGCACGCGTTACGAAAACGGCCTGGCGTGGAAGAAGGTCTTCGATAACGGTATTTACGCGGCAGCGGGCTACGCGTTCGGCAATTCGACGAGCTTCGGCAATAACGCGAACTATCAGTTCGCACTCGGCTACAACGCCCCGACGTGGACGGCCTCGACCTTCTATAACCACGTGAACCGCGACGGCAACACGAACCAGGCGTTCTCGGTCGGCGGCAACTACACGATCGGCATCGTGCGCGCCAATGCGGGCTATTTCCGCTACTGGGGCAATCAGGGAGCGCTCGGCCAGCGTCAGGACAATGCGTGGACGGTCTCGTTCAAGCTCGTGCCGAAGGGCGCGCTCGACTACGAACTCGGCTATCAGCAAATGCGCACGCACAACGCCGCGTATAACGTCGATGGCGATATTCCGAACGCCAACATCGGCGCATTCGATCCCACGAGCGGGCTGCACAACGGCTTCAAGGAAACGCTCTACGGCTCGATCTTCTATCACCTGTCCAAGCGCACCGAGGTGTATCTGGCAGGCGACTACATGAAGCTGCACGGCGGCTACACGGTGGGCACGACCTTCGGTGCGACCAACCAGGTCGAAGTGACGACGGGCGTGCGCACGCGCTTCTGATCGGTCTTCTCACTCAACTTCGCAGCACGCGGGGCTCGATTCGTCAGGCGAATCGAGCCCCGCGGTGCTTTCTGCGGCCTCAACCCGCGTCCACGCAGGCAACGCTCGGCGCCGTATAGGCAGAGGGATAAGGCGATTCCGGTCCGGTCACGAGCCTCAAACGCTGCGTGGCGAGGACATCGGCTTCCACCTGCTCGCGACGCGTGAGCGCCGCCGTTTCGCCGGCGGGCTGTGATTCGTTCACGCTGCAAAGCAGATTCCTTCCGCTCGATAACTGCACGGGGGTCTGGTAAGCCGAACCCGGCGGCGCGGCCAGCGCGCCAGCACTCCACAGCGCCGCGGCGCAAACGACGGCGCATCCTGGCAAGACGATTTTCATGGCTCGCTCCTCACATTGCGGTGATCCATCTTCTGCCAACGATCGGCGTCGTTCCAGAGCGAATTCTGAAAATCACTCTTGCCATGCGCTCAACGGTCGGGCCGAGTGGCAGGCCGAGATTTCAGCCTGCGGCTCGGGCCGATTCTGAAATCTCGGATCGGTGACGGATTCGAGTTGAGGGCGTTCCGGAAACGTCCATATAAATCAACGGGTTGCGGATCATTCGGGACGCCGGCGCGCGCTGGCACGGCTACTGCTTTATAGAGGCCCGGCGGCCTATCCCTCGATAGTCCGCAGCCCTCATTAAACAAGCACCGGAGACGCGACGCAGTCCGGTCGCGAAAACGAAGGAGACATCCCGTGCAGAACAGTGCATCCGCATCCGCCGCCTCGCAAGTGACCCAGGCGGTCCCCGAGTCATCCCCGACGACGCAAACCCGCTTCTGGCCCGAAGGCTGGTGGAAGCTGATGGAAATTCGCATCGGCATCATTCCGCTGCCGATCTACGTGATCCTGTTTGCGCTGATCGCGGGCTTCGCGGTCACCGGCAAGGTGCCCGGCGAGATCTCGATGGCCATCGCCGTGCTCGCTTTCTGCGGCTTCACGTGCGCCGAACTCGGCAAGCGCCTGCCGCTGTTGCGCAATATCGGCGCGGCGGCGATTCTCGCGACCTTCGTGCCCTCGGCGCTCGTGTACTACCACGTGCTGCCCACGCCCGTGCAGCACCTCACGGTCGAGTTCACGAAGCAGACCAACTTCCTCTATCTCTTCATCGCCTCGATCATCGTCGGCAGTATTCTCAGCATGGACCGGCGCGTGCTGATTCAAGGCTTCCTGAAGATCTTCATTCCGCTGGCGGCCGGCACGGTGGCGGCGACCATCGTGGGCACCGCGGTCGGCGCGGCGCTCGGTCTCGGCGTCAAGCACACGCTGCTCTACATCGTCGTGCCGATCATGGCCGGCGGTGTGGGCGAAGGCGCGATTCCGCTTTCCGTGGGCTATTCGGAAATCATGCACGTCGCGCAAGGCGACCTGTTCGCGCAGGTCTTGCCGCCCGTGATGCTCGGCAGCCTCATGGCGATCATCCTTTCGGGCATGCTCGACATGCTGGGCAAGCGCATGCCGCATCTCACCGGCAACGGCCGTCTGCAAGTCGGCGCGACCGATGAACTGGCGTCGTCGGACGACGAAGCCCGCGGGCACGTGGACGTGAGCCACATCGCCGCGGCCGGCATCACGGCGATCACGCTGTACCTCATCGGCCTGATGGCGAACAAGCTGTTCGGCCTGCCCGCGCCGGTGGCGATGCTGTTCCTCGCCGTGCTCGTGAAGCTCGCGCGTGCGGTTTCGCCGCCGCTGCAGGAAGGCGCGTTCGTGGTCTACAAGTTCTTCTCGACCGCGGTCACCTACCCGCTGCTGTTCGCGATCGGCGTGGCGATGACACCGTGGGACAAGCTCATGGCCGCGTTCACGCTCGTCAATGTCGTGACGATCGCCGCGACCGTGGTCACGCTCATGGGCACGGGCTTCGTGGTGGGCCGCCTGATGAAGATGTACCCTATCGACACCGCAATCGTGAACGCGTGCCACAGCGGCCAGGGCGGCACCGGCGACGTGGCGATCCTCACCGCCGCGAACCGCATGCAGCTCATGCCGTTCGCGCAGATCGCCACGCGCATTGGCGGCGCCATCGTCGTGACCGTGACGCTCATCCTGCTCGCGCACTTCGGCGCATGACGCGCCGTTGCGCGCGCCTTCGCGATCGTGGCGCCGGTGCACCCGGCGCGCGGTATCCGCTGAACCCGCCGTCTGGCGGCAGCCAATCGACGAGGGCGAACGTGCAGATGCGTTACAAGGGCATTCCATGGTGGGGATGGGCGGCGGCGGCCGTGCTGTATGTCGGTGCGGCCGCCGCCGCGGTGGAGTTCGCATGGAACCGCGCGATCGACGCGCTGGCCGACGTCGGCGAGCATCGGCTCGATCTCTACGCGGCGAGCCTGAAAAGCGAGCTGGGACGCTTCGAGATGGTCCCCGCGCTCGTGGCGCGCCAGGACAGCGTGCGCGCGTTGCTCAAGGCGCCGCCCGCTGAAGCGCACGGCATGCTGCCCGCAGTCGATGCCTATCTCGAAGCGGTCAACAGCGATGTTGGCAGCGGCGCGGTAGACGTGATCGACGCGCAGGGCACGGTGGTCGCCGCGAGCAACTGGAATCAGCCGGTCAGCTTCGTCGGCACCAACGTGTCGTATCGCCCGTACTTCAAGGACGCGCTCGCGCAGGGCCGCGGCCGCTTCTTCGGCATCGGCACGAACACCGGCATTCCGGGGCTGTACTTCGCGAGTGCGATTCACGACGGCGACACGGCAATCGGCGCGGCGGCGGTAAAGGTCAGCGTCGACGCGCTCGAATCCGCGTGGCGCACGCCTGGCGAGGCCGCCATCGTCGTCGACAGCAACGGCGTGATCGTGATCTCGACCCAGCCCGAATGGAAATTCAGCGCCATGCGTGCGATGACCGAGCCGCAGCAGCGCGACATCCAGGCGTCGCGCCAATACGCGGGCCGCATCGTCGAGGCGCTGCAATATCGGCGCGTGGGCGACTGGAATGACAACGCGTGGATCGGCCTCTTTCCCGACCTGCGCCGCGCGGGCCGCACGGCCCGCTTTCTCGTGATGTCGCGCCCCGCGCCGCAAGGGCAGGACACGATCATGGTGCTGCTCGACACGGCGGGCGCGCGGCGCCAGCAACGGCTCGCATTCGCGTTCGTCACGGGCGTGTTTCTGATCGCCGCGCTCTACGCGCTGTATGCGGTGCAGCGCCGCCGCGTGATCGTGGAGAAGCTCAAGGCGCAAGAAGCGTTGCGGCGCGCGAACGACCAGCTGGAAACGACCGTGGCGCAGCGGACCGCCGCACTCACGCAAGCGAACGCGCAGATGCAGCGCGAGATCGCCGAGCGCGAACGCACCGAGCAGCGCCTGCGCGCCACGCAGCAGGAGGTCGTGCATGCCGGCAAGCTGGCGGTGATCGGCCAGATGGCGGCGGGGCTCACGCACGAACTGAACCAGCCGCTCGTCGCGATCCGCACGCTCTGCGACAATGCGCGTACCTTCTTCGAGCGCAATCAGAGCGCACAGGCGATCGCCAATCTCGAGCGCGTCGGGCGGCTCGTGGACAGCATGGCGGTGCTCACGAGCGAGCTGAAGGCGTTTGCGCGCAAGCCGGAAGTGGAGCGCGTGGCGGTGTCGCTTGGCGAAGCCGTCGCGCATGCGCGGCTCATCTACGAGTCGCGCATCCGCGACGAAGCGGTACGGCTCGATGTGCGCATCGCGCCAGGCACGACGGTGTATGCGGAGTCGAGTCAACTGCAACAGGTGATCGTCAATCTGCTGGGCAATGCGCTCGACGCCGTGCGCGACGCGAGCACGCGCGCGATCGCGATGGAGGCAGGTGAGCCTGACGCACAAGGCCGCGTGCGCTTCACGGTCGAGGATAGCGGCCCCGGCATCGCGCCGGATGTGCTGGCGCACCTGTTCGAGCCGTTCGTGACGACCAAGCCGCGCGGGCAAGGCCTCGGGCTCGGGCTCGCGATCACGTCGCGCATCGTCGAAGGCTTTGGCGCGAAAATCACCGCAACGAATGGCGACGAAGGCGGAGCCCGCTTCACGATCGAATTCGCGGCAGCCGAGCCGCAAAGGACAGAACATGGCAGATGAGATTCGCGTGCTGGTCGTCGAGGATGACGAGAACGTCCGCATCGGCGTCGAGCAGGCGGTGGCGCTGGCGGGCTTTCCGGTGAACGCCTATGCGTCTGCCGCCGATGCGTATGCCGACATCGCGCCGGGCGCGCCAATCGTGATCGTCTCCGACGTGCGCATGCCGGGCATCGACGGCCTGCAACTGCTCGATCACGTGATGGCGATCGACCCGCAGATTCCAGTGCTGCTGATCAGCGGGCATGCGGACATATCGACCGCGGTCAGCGCGATGCGCGTGGGCGCCTACGACTTCATCGAAAAGCCCTTCTCCTCCGATGTGATCGCGGGCCGCGTGGCGCGCGCGGTCGAGAAGCGGCGGCTCACGCTCGAAGTCGAGGGCCTGCGCGCTTCGCTGCACAACTGGCAGGGCATCGAGGCGCTGGTGCTCGGCAAGTCGCCGGCCATGGCGGAGGTCCGCAAGAAGATTCTGCGTCTCGCGGATACCTCGGTGTCGGTGCTGATCACGGGCGAAACGGGCACCGGCAAGGAACTGATCGCACGCAGCCTGCACGACTTCAGCGCGCGGCGCGACGCGCATTTCGTGGCGCTCAATTGCGGCGGTTTGCCCGAGCAGGTGTTCGAGAGCGAACTGTTCGGTCACGAGGCGGGCGCGTTCACGGGCGCGATCAAGAAGCGCGTCGGCAAGATCGAATGGGCGAATGGCGGCACGCTCTTTCTCGACGAGATCGAAACGATGTCGATGCCGCTGCAGATCAAGATGCTGCGCGTGCTGCAGGAGCGCGTGGTCGAGCGCCTGGGCGCAAACGAGCTGATTCCAGTGGATTGCCGGATCGTTGCCGCTTCGAAGGCCGATCTCGCCGAAGTGTCCGCGGAAGGAGGCTTTCGCGCCGACCTGCTGTACCGGCTGAACGTCGCGCAGATCGAATTGCCGCCGCTGCGCGAGCGCCGCGAGGACGTACCGCTGTTGTTCGAGCATTTCGTGCTCGCGGCGGCGCGGCGCTTCGGCACGCCGGCGCCGGTCGTGACGGCTGCACAGGTCTCCGAACTCATGACGCACGCGTGGCCCGGCAACGTGCGCGAGCTGCAGAATGTCGCCGACCGCTTCGTGCTCGGGCTGACCGGCGACAGCCTGCTCTCCGCGGGCGCGGCTACCGTGAAAGGGGAGACGCTGGCGGACCAGCTAGCGTATTTCGAGCGGATGCTGATCGAGAACACGCTGCGCCGCCATCACGGCAACGTCGCCCAGGCGAGCGAGGAGCTTGGGATGCCGAAGAAAACGCTGTATCACAAGCTGCGTCAGCTGAAGATCGCGGATCGCGACTCGCAGGGCGACGACAAGGACGAGAAAGACGTCTGACCGGACTAGTTGGTGCGGTACGTGGTCGTCGACGATTGCAGCTTCGTGAGCGCGCCGTTCTTGAGCCGGAACCAGCCCTCCGAGCCTTGCATCACGACTTCGTCGGGTTGCCAGAATACGCGCTTGATCGTCATGCGCGTGGTCACACGCTGCACGAGCGGCGGATTGTGGCGAAAGTCATACAGCACCGGCCCGTAGGCGGTCTGCACGAGCATGCGCGTAATCGTGCTGTTGTCGTGGCCCACTTCGTCGAAATGGGCGAGCGTCTTCGCGTCGAAGCGGTCGAAGACATCCTTGCCGAGGACCGCCACGAAGTCGCGGTCGTCGCGCACGAATTGCACCGTGCCTGCGGGGGTGGCGAACGAGCCGGTCGCGTCGCTTTGCGCATGGGCGCAGGTCACGAACGAGGCGGCGGTAAGTGCGGCGAGTAACAGTCGTTTCATGTTGCTTTCCAGTGGGTTCGCAGCATTTTCGTTCATTTCTGCCGCTGCGTCGAAAATTTGGGCATTCGGAAGCGCGGTGTCGTCTCACGCGAGGGTTCGGACAAGCGTGCCCCGCACGCGGTAAACGGAAGAGGCGCCCGGCCCGCGGAACAATGTCCGCGGGCCGGGCGCCTCAGGGTACGGCGTTTTCGTGCGACCAGGCGGCCGCCCGGTTCGCTCAGTTCGGTAAGTTCGCTCAGTTCGGCACGTAGCCCGTGGGCAGCGTCGCATTGGCGCTGGCCACCGAAGCGTTCTGCGAAATCACATACACCGGCGATTCGGTCAGGCTCAGCGCGACCTTGCCGTTGGTGTAGCTCTTCGTCGTCGGATTGCCCATTTCGTCGAGCACGGTGACCGTGCCGCTCGTGCCGGGTGCATCCACCGCGAGGCTGTAGCCGACGCTATAGGTCGAGCTGTAGCCGGCGCTCGCGCTCCACACGCTGTTGTTGTGCGTCCAGAGGGCCGTGATGACCGCGCCGTTGTTGAGCTGCTGGAACGCGTAGGCGTAGACACCCGAAGGCGTCTTCTTCACCGGACCAAGCGTGTTGGTGCCGTCGAGAATACGCGTCATCGCCGCGACGGACATCGCCGCAGGCTTCGGGCTGATGTTCTGCGCGCCATACTGACCCTGTGCGTCGGCGAGATCGAAGAACGTGCCGTAGCCCACGAGGCCCGGGAAGTCCGCACCGTAGAAGATCCAGGTTTGATCAGCGCCTTCGCCCAGAATGATCAGGTGGCTGCGGGCCACCACTGCGCCTTGTGCGTACAGGATATTGCCGGTCGGATAGTTGGGACCGTACGACGAACCGTTGTCGTAGCTGATGCCAAGCTCCGTGCTGAACAGCTTCATGCCCGGCTTGTAGTCAGCCGCCATCTCGCTGCGCAGCGCACGCATTTGCCCCATCAGCGAGCCGGACGCGTTGGCCGGATCGGTTTCCTGACGCTCGGGCGGGAACGAAGGCGAGCTGCCGTTGATGTCGTAGTAGCCGTGCGTCGTCACGCCGTCGATGTCCTGCGCGTAGCCGAGCGGCGCGAGGGCCTTGAGGTGATCGGCGGTGCCGGACGGCGCCGTATCGGTCGGCCCCATCACGACTGCATGCGGATCGGTCGAGTGAATACCCTGATAGACGGCCTGATAGAGCTGCACGAATTGGGTGTCATTGCCTTGCCATTGGGCGTCCGGTTCCCAGGTGAGCTGGTAGTAGTTCGACGCCTGCTTCGGAAAGTAAGTCGTCCGAATGAGGTTCGATTCCGTACCGATCCGGCTCATGTAGTTCTGGTAGTACGAGAGGTTGCTCGGCGGCAGGGCTTCGTCCTCGAACGCGCCGGTCGGGCTCGCCCAGGCGGGAATGCCGTCCAGACGCACGAGCCGCATCACGTTGCCCGCGGTGTAGAACGGGTCGAGGTTGTTGGCGTTCGGGTTGAAGGTGTTGGGGCCGTTCGCCTCCATGTTGTACAGCTCGCGGTGGTCATAGGTCCACGAGATGCCGAGCGAGGAGAGCACCGACGTGTTGTCGTCTTCGCCTTGCATGCCGAAGCGGTGCAGGTCCTGATGCGGATACGTCACCGTCGGCACGATGCCGGCCAGATTGGGCAGCACGCCGAAGGTCGCGGTGCCGGCGGGGCGGGTGCCCAGCTCGGGGAGCTGACCGCCGGCGGTGGCGAGCTTGGCGGTCACGGAAAAGTAGCCTGCGAGCGTCGACGTGCAGCTCAGCGTGGTGGTCACCGGGCCTGCCGTCACGCGCAGGCTGCCGCTCGTCACCACCTTGCCCAGATGGTCGCTGATCGACCAGTTCACCGTGTCGGCTGCGGGTGCATTGGTGGTGAATGCGAGGGGAAACGCCGCGCCCGAGGCGAAGATACGGCCGCTCTGCGTGGTCGGCGTATCGACGCTCACCAGCTCGCTGCCGGAGCTCGCGCTCGACTTCACGGCGGAGCCGCAGTGCAGCGTGCCTCGCGTGGTGGTGGCCGCATTCGCGATGGCGTCCGCAGCAGTCGCGTCACTCGCGCTTTGTGTCGTGGCCGAGGCATTGGTCGCTTCCGTGCCGGAGCTTCCGGAACCGCCGCCGCACGCCGCGAGGAATAGCGACGACGACAGCAAGAGATAGAAGAGTTTCATCGATCGAAGAAAAAAGACAAAACGACGCCCAGCCGGCGACGGCGCGCGATGCGCGCTCAGATGCTGGCTAAGGTCTGAAGAATGAGATTTAACGGACGCTGGACAACGGCTCGATGAGCCCTGCGCCCGCTACGTGCGCCGCTCGGCCCGCGCCAATGCGCGAACCTGCGTATCTGTCTATTGCTTTCGCGCGGGTAAATATTGCGCCCTCGCTACGGCTGCCTCGTCGGGAATTTCGACCCTGCGCTGGATCCCTGAAGGAGGGGAGACGTGCGCAATTTTTTCGGACGAAGATTACGAAGTCACTGCTTGAAGTCAGATGCGCGGCGGATATTACCGATAATTCCCCCTGGCATGTGAAAATCAGACGTAACAAAATGTCACACGAATTGTCTCCAGTTTCAATTACCGAAACTTAGTCAATTTCCGCCAATAGCAAGGTATTAATTACATCAAATCAATGAGGTAATGCTTACTGCATGAATTGCGTGTTTCGCCTGCTATTGCCCGCAATATCGGCAGTTCTGGGATGGTCTGAAGTGCGCGAACGTAATTAATTCTTTGGTCTATATTTCCCTTTTAATTTCCTTTCTGATTTATTCGGGTCGGACGTTAATTGACTCTGCTGATATTATTGCGGCCATGCGAATCGATCCCTATAGCCTCGAGCTGTTCATTTCGGTGGTGGAGGAAGGCTCCATTGCGCGAGCGGCCAGCCGCAATCACATCGCGCCTTCGGCTCTGAGCCGCCGCATGGCGGATCTGGAAGCGGCGATGGGGCTGCCCTTGCTCATTCGCTCGTCGTCGGGCGTCGAGTTGACCGAGGCGGGCCGTCACGCGTTTTCGCGCGCGGTGGCGGTGCACGACCAGTTGCAGTCGCTGGCGCGCGAAGTCCAGTCGCTCAGCGGCGAGGTGGCGGGTGTGGTGCGCCTGTTCGCCAACGCGTCCGCCATCGTTGGTTTTCTGCCGGAGCGGCTCAAGGTCTTTCAGGCGCGTTACCCCCTTGTGCAGATCGCCCTGACCGAACAGATCAGCGACGAGGTCGTGCGGGCCTGCATGGAAGATCGCGCGGACGTGGGGATTTCCGCGAGCGCCAGGATTCCTGGCGGGCTGGATTCGTGGCGCTTCGCCGACGACCCGCTCATGGTCGTGCTGCCGCCCGAACACGAGCTGGCCGCCATGTCCGCACTCACGTTCAAGGACGTGCTGCGCTTTCCGCTCGTGGCCCTGCAGGCGGGCGGCTCTCTCGACCAGATCCTCAAGGAGCGCGCCGCCGCTGCGCGCGTGCCGCTCAAGATTCCGGTGACGGTCAACAGCTTCGACGCCCAATGCCGCATGGTCGAGGCGCGGCTCGGCATCGGCATCGTGCCGACCAGTGCGGCCTCGGCCTTCGCGGGCTCGCAGGGCTTCGTGCGCCGGCCGCTCGACGAGCCCTGGGCGACGAGCCGCAGTCTGCACCTGCACGCGTTGCGCAAGTCGCCGCGCCTGCGGGCCGTGCAAGCCTTGATCGACACGCTCGTCCAGCGCGAGGGTTAACGAGGGCATCGCGAACGGCGATGCCCCCTTTGCCGATCGAGCACTTCATCGCGCCGCCCGGCGCCGTCAAGATTTCCCCTCAAGGAGAAATTGGATGGCAACACTGGAATTGACTGGGCGCGTACTGTTTCTTTGCAATGACCCGGAGCAGGTCGAGCGGCAATTGAACGGCGCCGATCTGCAAGGCGTCACGCCGGACGCCTTGAGAGACGACGTCTCGACCGACGAGATCACGCCGATGAGCGTGCTCACGCGCTTCGACGAGCGCCTCGGCCGCGTACCCTACCTTGGCTTTCAGGCCGGCGGGCGCAATCCTGTTGGTATGGATTCCGTACGAAATGGCGGATTCAGCGTGACCGTGGCCGGCAATCGCTACGGCAAGGGATCGTCGCGCGAGCACAGCCCGCTGGCCGAATTCCGTGCGGGCATCCGGCTCGTCATCGCGCGCAGTTTCGAGCGCATTTATCGACAGAACGCCGACAACATCGGCCTGTTCACGTCGACCGACTTCGGGCTGATCGAGCGCATCCAGCGCGGCGAACCGGTCGACATCGAAGAGCTGGTTGCCTCTCGCGACGGCCTCGCGGCGTCGATTCTGCGCGGCGGCGGATTGTTGAGATACGGCGCGCAATCCATGCGGCAGATTGCGCATGCCACGCATCGAGCACAGAACCCGCCGTTTACGTTCGCACTGAAAATCCTCGCGCGCCATGTCTTGCGCACGGAGCGCACGGGCGAATCGCTCACGCCGGGCGCGGGCGTTTTCGTGCGTGCGGACTGGCGTTTCATCCACGAGTACTACACGGGCATGGCAGCGCACATGCTGCATGCCGCGTTCGGCAAGCCGCTCTCGCTGCACGATCCCGAAACCCTACTCGCGTTCGAAGACCATCTTTCGTATGCGCATAAGAGCGAGCTGCATGTGCGCGATGGACTATTGCCCGATGTGCGCGAGCTTTCGGCGGCGCACCGGCAATTCGCGCACGACTACGGTTTGCGCATTCACGGCTATTTGAGCGAGCTGGACGGCGGCATCCGCGAAGGCTCCGAAGGCATTTCGCACGCGATGATGGCTGAACGCTATGCCCTGCCGGGGCAGGTCGTCGTCGGTACCGATTCGCATACGCCGCATAGCGGTGCGCTCGGGTGTCTGGCGTTCGGCGTGGGTACCACCGACATGGCGAATGCGTTCGTGACGGGCGCGGTGCGCATGACGGTGCCGCAGTCGCTGCGCGTGAATTTTCACGGTCCTGTTCCCGCGGGCGTGACGGCGAAAGACCTCGTGCTGCACCTGCTCGCGCAGCCCAGCATTCGCGCCGGCGCGGGCGTGGGAAAAGTGTTCGAGTTCGCCGGCTCCGCGATCGCGCGATTGAGCACTGACGAGCGCGCGACGCTCACGAACATGACGGCGGAACTGGGTGGCTTCACGGGCATCGTCGCGCCCGATGAAGAAACCGTGCGTTTTTTGCGCGAGCGGCGCGGCATCGAATTCGCCATCGAGCCGTGGATGCGCAGCGACCCGGACGCTGTGTATGCCGAAGTCATCGACATCGACTGCGCTCACGTCTCGCCCATGCTCGCCGCGCCTGGCGACCCCGGCAACGGCATCGCACTGCATGAACTCGAAGCGAGGCCGCGCATCGACATCGCCTATGGCGGCTCGTGCACGGCGGGCAAGCGCGAAGACTTCGACCACTACCACGACGTGCTGGCGTGGGCAGCGGCGCGCGGCCTACGCGTGCCCGCAGACGTGAAGCTCTACCTGCAATTCGGCACGTCCGACGTGCGCGACTATTGCGTGCGGCGCGGCTATATCGCGGCCTTCGAGCAGGTGGGCGCCATACTGCTGCAACCCTCATGCGGTGCGTGCGCCAATTGCGGACCGGGGGTTTCCGTCGACGCGGGCCAGGTCACGATCAGCGCGATCAACCGCAATTTCCCGGGGCGCTCGGGGCCTGGCCGTGTGTGGCTCGCGAGCCCGCCGACAGTCGCGGCGAGCGCGCTCGCGGGAGAGATCGCTTCATTTGACGAATTGAAAGCGCGATATCCGTAAGCCACGTGCCACGAACAATTGATGCCAACTACTACATTGGAGACAGACATGGCCATTCTGGAGGGCGCGGCGAATCTGCGGGCCGCTGACCATGGAGCACCCGCCGATGCGAACACGGTTGCCGACGGCAGCGCGCAGTACGGCGCGATATCGGCCCGTCTCGACCGGCTTCCGGCCACGCGCGCGGTATGGAAGCTGATCTTGCTGCTCAGCCTCGGGTTCTTCTTCGAACTGTACGATCTACTCTTCACCGGGTATGTCGCACCGGGTCTGGTCAAGAGCGGCATTCTCACTTCGACCACGCCGGGCCTCTTCGGCACTTCGGGCGTGGCGAGCTTCATTGCCGCTCTGTTTTGCGGGCTCTTCATCGGCACGGCCGCGTGCGGCTTCCTCGCGGACCGCTTCGGGCGGCGCGCCATCTTCACGTGGTCGCTGCTGTGGTACGTCGCGGCGAACACGGTCATGGCCTTCCAGGATACGGCGAGCGGCCTGAACCTCTGGCGTTTCGTTTCGGGACTGGGCATCGGCGTCGAACTCGTGACGATCGGCACCTACCTCTCCGAGCTTGCGCCCAAACACCTGCGCGGCAGGGCGTTCGCCGTGTGCCAGGCGATCGGCTTTTCGGCGGTGCCGGTCGTGGCGTTTCTTTCGTGGCTGCTGGTGCCGCGTGCGCCGCTGGGGCTCGATGGCTGGCGTTGGGTCATGCTGCTGGGCGGCATTAGCGCGCTCTTTGTCTGGTACTTCCGGCGCAATCTGCCCGAGAGTCCGCGTTGGCTCGCGAGTCAAGGCCGCACCGAAGAAGCCGCAGCGGTATTGGCGGACCTCGAAGCAAAGGTGGCGCGGCAATATGGTGCACCGCTGCCTGCGGTAGGCCCGGCCGACCCGGTGCCGCGCAAAGCGGGATTCGCGGACATGTGGAAGCCGCCATACGGCAAACGCACCGTCATGCTCATCGTCTTCCATATCTTCCAGACGGTGGGCTTTTACGGCTTTGCGAACTGGGTGCCCACGCTGCTCGTGAAGCAGGGCATTACGGTCACGTCGAGCCTCATGTACACCACGGTAATCGGTCTCGCTGCGCCGCTGGGTCCGCTGCTCGGCTACTGGATTGCCGACCGCTTCGAGCGCAAGCATGTGATCGTCGGCATGGCGGCGATCAATATCGTGAGCGGTCTGTTGTTCAGCCAGGCGTCGGCGGCGGTCGCGATCGTGACGCTCGGCGTGCTGCTGACGCTCGCCGGCAACATCATTTCGTTCACCTATCACACCTACCAGCAGGAGCTTTACCCCACGGCCATTCGCGCGCGCGCCGTGGGCTTCGTCTATTCGTGGAGCCGGCTCTCGGCGGTTTTCAGTTCCTTCGCCATTGCGTTTACGCTCAAGGCGTTCGGCGTGACAGGCGTGTTCGTTTTCATCGCGGGGGCGATGGCGCTCGTGATGGTGTCCATCGGCCTGATGGGTCCCCGCACGCTCGGCAAGTCGCTGGAGAGCATTTCGCATTGAGCGGTCCCCGCGCTCTGCCCACGCGTGTTTACGCAAATTTTTCGTAAGAGCGCCACCTTTTTCTGAAATTGTTCGGTCGACCGGCGTAGCCTTTCAAGGAGTTTGACAAGTAAAGCGCTAACGCAAATGAACAACAATCCCGGTGATCGGCAAGGCGCTCGTTCGCGTGGCCTTCGCGCGCTCGTTCTGGCGGCGCTCCTGGTGGGGGGTTCGTTCAACGGCATGACCTATGGCGCCGACGCATCGGTCGTTGTGCCGACCGAGCCCGCCTATGACGCCGTCCCACAGGGCATACCGACAGCCGAAGACATCGCGACGATGTTGAACCTGCGGTTTCATATCGGCCTGCACGATGCGCTGAAAATCGGCGAGGCGGTGCTGCAAGCTGCACGACGCGACACGATCTCGCCGATTCTGCTGCTCGCCGTCATCGCCGTCGAATCGAATTTCGACCGCTTCGCCGTGAGCGTCGCCGGCGCCAGGGGGCTCATGCAGATCCTGCCGTCGCAGCACAGGGACATCGTGCTTCGTGCTTCCGATCTGACCGACGCGGGCACCAACGTCAGCATCGGGTCGTCGATCCTGCACGGCTACATCGAGGCGTCCGATGGGGACGTTCACGACGCGCTTCTGCGCTATAGTGGTGGCGCTAAAGACTACCCGCGGCGCGTGGCCGATCGCGTAAGCGTGATCAAGACGGCATTCCCCGTCCAACCGCGTAGTCCGGCATCCGAAGCGGCGGCGCAATTTTAGTAACGACGCTTGCGTGGGAGGTACAACAACCATGATTCAGCCAACTGCTCAACTCACTGAGCCCATCCTGGCCGCGGACTCGTCCGTATGGTTTTCGGCCTACCGGTTTGGGTGGGGATATTGCGCCTATTCACTCCCTTGCGAGGTGCTTTGTGAAAAGCTGGGTGCGACGGACGAGTCCCCGAAACAACTCATGCTGGCATTTGCACTCAATAAATCGAGGCTCGTTCGTGTAATCGAGCATCGATATCCTCTACTCGTCAACGAGCGCATCACACTGGCGGCCACCGATCTCTGAGTGCGTTCTGGCTCGCTCGCGAATATAAACCCGACTGAGCAGCGCGAACCCCCGAGACCTGCGTCAACGGGGGGCTTCGGTTTTGTCAGGTGCCTTGCTTTAACGGCGTTGCATCTTGATAACGCGCGAAACCTGCGCGGACGTCAATCCACAGTTTTGCACATACGGCGCGCACGAAAGCGGCGTGACGAAGGACTCGTCCGGCGCATACAGGCCCGCAAACCGGTAGGCGTCAGTGTCCGTCTTGATGAATACGGGGATGGCGTCGCGTTGTCCCGACAGCGTTCGCCCCGCCGCATACGCAGAAGCACTGCTGTTGCAGATGATGACATCCGGCGCTTGTGGATTGAGGTCCGTCCGCAAACAGGCGGCGACGACCTTGCCGTTCTTCATGGGAAGAAATGCCTGCTTGTTGCCGCCACAGACCTGGTGGATGAATTCGCGTGTGTAGTTCTTGTTCATTTCAAACATGGAAAACTCCTGAATCGACTGCTGTTGATATCCACTCGGCGAATGGCCGAACAGGATTAGGGTGCTTTCCGCATTGCATTGACGTGCGAACCGATCGGGTACGAGCCGACGGCTGATCAACCGCAATCGCGGTGTTCAGATGACAATGAGGGTCGTGCGGAAATGCTGCCGGGACGCGCACCGTTCGCCTGCTGGCAAGACGGTGGCTTGAGGAGAAGGCTCAGACGTCGTGTCAGTCAGGCAAGGAACAACCAGGGGGACGAGGACATCGGATGTTCATGGAACATCTCCGTATTGGATTACCGCAATATTTTAATGCGCTATCTTTTTGCGGCAAGTAAAAAGAGCGTAAAGGCGTTCACAGGATAGTGAATTCAGTGCCGCTCCATATAGGCGTTATCGGTCGTTCTGCAAGCGACGGTTAGCGTGCGTCGCAGGTGCGTGCCGCCAGCCAATTAGGGTAGGACGACTGAGTACGGCGCTGTCATCGGGGCAACCGGGGAAGTGGACCGTATCGACGAGCCTGAACCCTAGCGTGTGGTAGAAGTCGAGAAGACCACCCGCGGCAACCGGCGTATCGAGAGCCAGTTGCGCATAGCCCAGGGCTGCTGCCCACCGATTGGCAAACGACAGTAATGCCCGGCCAATGCCCAGGTGTTGCCAACTCGGATCGACGCCGTACCGGTGAATCGTTGCCACGTCCTGGCGCCGGTAGTGGCGGCACGGTGAGGAGGGGTTGGTTGCTTCGATGGTCAGCGTTCCCACGAGCTGACCGTTGCACGCGGCGATAAAGCACGCCTCTGCTTTCGCGCTTCGCCGCCGGCCGGATTCGCGACTCACGTAGTAGCGGCTAATTTCCTCTTTCCTGTCGAGGCTCGAGACGGCGCTGCGAAGCAGCTTCGCGATCAGTTCCGATGAATCGCGATGGATGTCGAACCGCCGGATCTGGAGCCGGACCATTTCGGACGGATCCAGGCTGAGCCATTCGTCGTGTTCTTCTGTTGCGATCATGAATGATTCGGCTTTGGAGTAGGAGAACCGGCGCCTCAATGCGGCCGCGTAACGGGTGTTGCGCGCAGCGGCCAGGTCTTCTGAACATGCCGGGATGGCTGGCATCGACGACGAGAATGGGGCTCAGCGTTACCGCCTACGCACGGAAGCGCGGAGACCGATCCCGTGATCGCCTCCGTACAGCGTAGAACGAAGCCCGTAAAGATGGTGCAAAAAGATGGTGCTTCACGACACGGCACGTGCGATGCGCGCCGTTCGCTGCGCGAGTGGCACTCGCTCGTGAAGGCCGAGGGCGCGTAGTTCGCGGCCACGGAGCGCTTCGCCAACGGTCAGGCCTTCGACTGGGCGGCGTTCGCCCAGGCCGAAGGCTTCGCGGATCAGGCGCACTCGAGCCGCACGACCCGCCGCATGACGGGCTTCTCGCCCGCCGACTTCGCGCAGCGCTATGTCGAGGACGAGGCGTTCTGGATGTACCGGTTGTGGGTGTGAGCTGGCCGCGCGCGCGCAGGCTTAGCGGTCCACGCGCTGCTGCCACTGCGCCGGATAGCGGTCGCCCGCGACCTGGATCTCGTTGAGCGCCGCTTCGATGGCGGCGAGATCGCCCGCGCTCAACTCTACACTGGCCGCGCCCACGTTCTCGTCGAGCCGCGCAAGCTTCGTGGTGCCAGGAATCGGCACGATCCACGGCTTTTGCGCGAGCAGCCAGGCCAGCGCGATCTGCGCGCGCGTCGCGCCTTTGCCGTCGGCGAGGCGGCCGAGCACGTCGACCAGCCCCGCGTTCGCCTTGCGGTTCTCCTCGGTAAAGCGCGGCACCATGGCGCGGAAGTCGCTTTGGTCGAACGACGTGCGCTCGTCGATCGCGCCGGTCAGAAAGCCCTTGCCGAGCGGGCTGAACGGTACGAAGCCGATGCCCAGCTCCTCCAGAACCGGCATCACCTTGTGCTCCGGCTCGCGCCACCAGAGCGAATATTCGCTCTGCAGCGCCGCGACGGGCTGCACGGCGTGGGCGCGGCGGATGGACTGCTCGCCCGCTTCGGAAAGGCCGAAGTGCTTGATCTTGCCCTCGCGGATCAGGTCCTTGACCGTGCCGGCCACGTCTTCCATCGGCACGTTCGGATCGACGCGGTGCTGATAGAACAGGTCGATGCGGTCGGTCTTCAGGCGCTTGAGCGACGCTTCGGCCACGGCGCGGATGCGCTCGGGGCGGCTGTCCATGGGCTTCTTCGAGTCGCCGTCCTGAAAGCCGAACTTCGTGGCGATCACCACCTGATCGCGAATCGGCGCGAGCGCCTCGCCAACCAGTTCTTCGTTGACGAAGGGCCCGTAGACCTCGGCCGTGTCGAAGAACGTGACGCCGCGCTCGAACGCCGTGCGGATCAGGCGGATCGCGTCGTTCTTTTCGGTGGCGGGGCCGTAGCCGAAGCTTAAGCCCATGCAGCCAAGGCCCAACGCGGAAACTTCCAGGCCGTTCTTGCCGAGTGTGCGCTTTTGCATGTCTTGCTCCTGTTTGCGTGAACTGAAATGAGCGGCGCTCCGTTCGCGTGGGCCCCGCCTTCTACCCGATCGAGTGTAGGTTGCTGCAGGGCGCTCAACAATCCCGCTAAACTTGCATGGGGTATTGAGGAAAATTCACAAATGGTGCGCACCGGCTTATCCGAATTGACGGCCTTCGTGACGATCGCCGAGCAGCGCAGCTTCAGCGGCGCCGCGGGCGTGCTGGGCGTTTCGCCTTCCGCGCTGAGCCATACCGTGCGCAACCTGGAGGCGAAGCTCGGCGTGCGCCTCCTGAACCGCACCACACGCTCCGTGGCGCTGACCGAGGCGGGCGAGCAACTGCTCAGCCGCGTGCGGCCCGCCATGGCCGATCTCGAAGACGCCGTCAACGACGTCGCGACCGCGAGCAACCGGCCTTCGGGATCGATCCGCATCAGCGCCTCGGAATCGGGCGCGCGCCCCCTCATTCGCCATGTCCTGCCGGGGTTCCTCGCCCGCTATCCGGACATCCGCGTGGAGTTCGTGGCGGACTCGCGGCTCGTGGACATCGTGGCGGGCGGATTCGACGCCGGTGTGCGCGTGCTCGAAGACGTGCCGCGCGACATGATCGCCGTGCGCTTCACGCAGGACATGCGCTTTGGCGCGGTGGCCTCGCCCGACTATCTGGCGCAGCATGCGCCGCCGCGCGCGCCGCACGACCTCGAGCAGCACCGCTGCATCCGCTTTCGCTTCGAGAGCGGTGCGCTGTTCCGCTGGGATTTCGCGCATCGCGGCAAGAGCGCCAGCATCGACGTGGACGGCCCGCTCACGCTCGGCAACCTCAACCTGATGGTCGAGGCGGCGCTCGCGGGGGTGGGCGTGGCCTGGGTGCCGGAAACGCTCGTGGCTGAGCATGTGGCCGCCGGGCGGCTCGTCCACCTGCTGCCCGAGTGGGGGCCGGTGTTTTCCGGGCTCTGCCTTTACTATCCGGCCAATCGGCATCCGCCCGCGGCGCTGCGCCTGTTCGCGCAGGCCGTGCGCGAATGGGCCGATGCCGCACCGCAGCGCAAGCCGCAAACGTGAAAGGACGCGCTGAAACGAACAAGCCTGCAATGTATTGTGTCCCGCGCCCGCGCCGATACAGTGAGATACAAAGCCTGTCGCGGCATGGGGTATAAACGCATCATTCCCTGCACACGGAGTCCGAACATGCACGCCGATGGACTTGCGGCCCGCCGCACACCGCTGGTTTTAGCGGGCGGCGCGGCAATGAGCGCGCTGCACTGGCCGCGCACGCTGTTCGCGCGCCTCGCCCTGATCCTTTGCGTCGGCCTCGCGCTCGCGCAGGGGCTGTCGTTCAAGCTCACGATGACCGAGCGCAACGACGCCACCGCGAACATGATGACCAATTACATCTCGCGCGAAGTCGCCATCTCCGTGGCGCTGCTCGACCATCTGCCCGCGGCCGAACGCGCCGCGTGGCTGCCGCAACTCGCGCGGCGTACCTATAGCTTCATCCTCGGTCCCGGCACGCCGGGCGAGCCGCCCGAAGCGAGCCGCTCGAAGGACGTGGCCTCGGCCATCGCGGCGGGCCTCGGCGACAAGTACGCGCTCACGACCAATTCGGTGCCCGGCAAGCACGAACGCCTGCAGATCCACCTGCGACTGTCGGATGGCTCGCCGCTCACCATCGACTACCGTCCGGGTCCCGCGCTGCCCCTGTCGGGCTGGCTGCCGGCCGTGCTCGTCGCCCAGCTCGTCGTGCTGGCGGCATGCTGCTGGTTCGCGGTGCGCACCGCCACGCGGCCGCTGCACGAACTCGCGCGCGTGGCCGACGCGCTCGGTCCGGACCTGAAGGCGGAGCGTCTGGAGGAAGAAGGGCCTTCCGAAGTGGCGCGTGCGGCGCGCGCGTTCAACGCGATGCAGCAGCGCATCTCGGCGCACGTGGCCGAGCGCATGCAGATTCTGGCGGCCATCTCCCACGATCTGCAGACGCCGATCACGCGCATGCGGCTGCGCGTGGACCAGATGGACGACGAAGCGCAGGCGGGCAAGCTCGCCCAGGACCTGCACGAGATGGAGCAGCTGGTGAAGGAGGGCGTGGCCTACGCGCGTACGCTGCACGGCACCGGCGAAGCGCCCGCCCGCGTCGACCTCGATGCGCTGCTCGACAGCCTCGTATGCGACTACGTGGATGCGGGCTCGCCCGTGACCTTCGAGCGCCGCCTGAACGTGGCGATCGTCACGCGCGTGCAGGCGCTGCGCCGCATCGTCGGCAATCTCGTCGATAACGCGCTGAAGTATGGGAGCACGGCGGCCATCGAGGTGAGCGCGTCGCCGCAGGACAAGACCGTCACGATCTCGGTGCTCGACAGCGGCCCCGGCATTCCCGAGGAAGCGCTCGAAAAGGTGTTCGAGCCGTTCTACCGGCTCGAAACCTCGCGCAACCGGGGCACGGGCGGCACGGGCCTGGGCCTCGCGATCTCGCGCCAGCTCGCCGTGGCGATGGGCGCTGAACTCACGCTGCGCAACCGGCCCGAAGGCGGGCTGGAAGGGCGGCTCGTGCTGGGCGGCGCGGAGGCGTGAAGGGCGGCGCGCCACGAGCGCCCGGTCGTGCGGGTCAAGCGGTTGCTCAGGCGAGCGGAATGAACACGTTGAACTGGCCTTCCTCGGGGTGGCGCGAGCGATGGCCCTTGCCAATGGTGTCTTCGCACAGCACGACCGTGCCCGGCTCGCAGTGGCGCGTGTCGCCGTCGCTCGTTTCGAACTCGACCCAGCCGGTCATCCAGATCACGAACTGACGAACCGGCGTGGTGTGCCAGTCCGCCTCCTTGAGGCCGGCCGGCACCCAGCCGAAGCGCACCGCCTTTGCCGGCTCCCACGTCGAGAGGTAAATGGGCGGGATGTTGGGAAAGAGCTCGAGCGGCGTGAGCGGGATATCGATGTCCTCGAAATGGGACTCGCCCTGGGCGTCGGCATAGATGCGCAGACATTTCATGGGGACCTCCTGGAGCCGTTCTCTGCGTTTCGCTCGCTATCAGCTTGCGAGCATAAACAATGCCGGTTTGTGGCTGGCCCGGCTGTGGTCATCGCCGGCCATTTCAGGTCGATATGCGTCGCGCCGGATGGGCGCTAGCGGTCATTGTCGTCCCGAATCGGGCGGGGCGGTTCCAGGTTGTACGCGGCGGATGGCGCGCTATCCATCACCCAACGAAATCAATGGAGAGCAAGATGAGCACGTCGACGAGCACGACCCGCTGGAAGGGTTCCTGTCATTGCGGTGCGGTACAGTTCGAAGTTCACACCGCGATCGAGCCGGCCGGGCGTTGCAACTGCAGCCTGTGCCGCCGCAAGGGCGCGCTGATGAGCCCGCCGTTCGAGGCCCGCGAACTGACGATCCTCACGGGCGAAGACGCGCTCACGCTGTACCAGTTCAACACGCGCGTGGCGAAGCACTATTTCTGCAGGCACTGCGGCATTTATCCGTTTCACCAGACGCGCAGGGACCCGGCGCGCTGGCGCGTCAATCTCGGCTGCCTCGAGGGCGTGGACGTCTACGCGCTCGAAGCGTCGGTTGCCGACGGTGCTAGTCTTTCCCTGGTGGAGGACGCATGAAACGCCTGCTCGCCATCCTGTTCTTCGCGGCGAGCGGCCTGGCTGCGGAGATTGCGCATCCGGTGTACTGTTCGTGCATCGCAGAAACCCGTTCACGCCTCGCGCGCAAGGAGAAAAACACCAATGACGGAAAAGATGGATCACGTCCTGATCGTCGACGACGATCGCGGCATACGTGAACTGGTCGGGGCCTACCTCGAAAAGAACGGCATGCGCGTGTCGCTGGCCGCGAACGGGCGCGAAATGCGCTCGGTGCTGGAGGGCGGCGCGCCCGACCTGATCGTGCTCGACCTCATGATGCCCGGCGACGACGGGCTCGTGCTGTGCCGCGAGCTGCGTGCGGGCAAGTTCCGCGCCGTGCCCGTGGTGATGCTCACTGCGCGCAATGAGGAGACGGATCGCATCGTTGGCCTCGAAATGGGTGCCGACGACTACCTGCCCAAGCCGTTCGCCGTGCGCGAACTGTTCGCCCGCATCCGCTCGGTGCTGCGCCGCACACGCATGCTGCCGCCGGGCATGGAAGTGAGCGAGGCGGCGCAACTGCTCGCGTTCGGCGACTGGCGGCTCGACACGACGGCGCGGCATCTGCTCGACGCCGAGGGCACGATCGTCGCGCTGAGCGGTGCGGAATACCGGCTGCTGCGCGTGTTTCTCGACCATCCGCAGCGCGTGCTCACGCGCGATCAGTTGCTGAGCCTCACGCAAGGCCGCCAGGCCGACGCGTTCGACCGCTCGATCGACCTGCTCGTGAGCCGGCTGCGCCAGCGCCTGCGCGACGAGGCGCGCGAGCCGCGTTACATCAAGACGCTGCGCAGCGAGGGGTATGTGTTTTCCTCGGCGGTGACCACGGTCGAAGCACCGGAGTAACGCCCGAGGAACGCCGGAGGAACGCCGGCCCTGGTCAGGTCTGGCCGAAGAAACGCAGCAGTGCTTCGGCCACGGCCGCGGGTTGCTCCTCCGGCAGAAAATGACCGCAGTGGGCCAGCGTCGCGCCTTGCACCTCATCGGCGTAAAGGTGCAGCGGACCGGCCATGTCGGCAATCGAGCCCTGATCGGCGCTCAGCGCGAGAACGGGCATTCGCAATTTGCCGCGTGAGCCCAACTCGCGATTCTGACGCGCCGAAACGTCGGCCGCGCGGTAGTAGGCCAGCCCCGCACGCAAGCCGCCTTCCTTCGTGAACACGCGCAGATATTCGTCGATATCGGCATCTGTGAAGGTTTGCGGATTCGCCGTTTTGCGGCGCAGAAACCACTCCAGATACACGCGCTCCTTGCCTGCTATCAGCAGCTCCGGCAGATCGGGCACCGCATGGAAGGCGAAGTGCCAGGTGCGCCACGCGCGCTCGGGCGCGACGGGCAGCGCTTCCGGCAGCGTGATGCCGGGAATGCCGGCGTCGAGCAACGCGAGGCTCGACACTTCATCGCCGAATAGTGCCGCATAGGGGTAAGCGACCCAGGCGCCGACATCATGAGCGGCGAGGTGGTAGCGGCGTGCTCCGAGCTTACCGAGCAGCGCGTGCAGGGCGGTTGCGACGGATTGCGTGTCGTAGCCGCCCTGTGGGCGGTCGGAGTCGCCCTGGCCGGGCAGGTCCGGTGCGATCACGCGGTAACGCTCGGCGAGCAGCGGCATGACCTTGCGCCACGCGAACCAGCTTTCCGGATAGCCGGCCAGCAGCACAATTGTTTCGCCATCCTGATTTCCGCCGATCACGTAGTGGAGCCGTGTGCCTTCGATGGTTTCGAAGCGATGCGTGAAGCCTGGCAGGATGGAGTCGGCCAGCGACGCTGGACCGTGGTCGATGATGCGTGAGGGCGTACTCATGGCGTGACACTCCAGTGGGTTTGAGGAACGCAGGCATCGATTGGAAATAATAATTTCCAAATTAGCCAAAAAAATTTCAACGCAGTAGACGCATGGCTTCGTCGGCGGCGGCCAGCATGTCGCGCTGCGTGCGACCGGATTTGCCGATCAGACGAAAACCGTGGAGCAGGGCGAGTAACGTGCGCGCCATGGCCGGGACATGGATTTCCGCTGCAACCGAACCGTCTTGCTGGCCTTGCTGGAGGAGTTCGCGCAGCATCTCTTCGGTGCGCCGCATGGCGGCTTCGATGCGCGTGGCGACTTCGTCGTCGAACGTGGCGAGCGCCGTTGCGCTGGAAACCACGAGGCAGCCGCGCCGGCCCTCGCTGCCGTGGGACGACTCGGCGTAGAAGATGAAGATGACGCGGATCTTCTCGCTTGCTTTGGACTGCTTGTCGATGCGGTGGCGCAATTCGGCGTTGCGTGTGGTGACGTAATGGTCGAACGCGGCGAGAAAGACGCCGCGCTTGTCGCCGAAGGCCTTGTAGAGGCTCCCTGCGGTCAGGCCCGTTGCTTCGCTGAGATCGCCCACGGAGGTGGCGTGGTAGCCGCGCTCGCGGAAGACGCGCACGGCGCCGTCCACGACGGTTGCCATGTCGAATTCGCGTGGGCGGCCGGGGCTGCGGGCCAGAGGTTGGGATGGGTGCTCGAATGCCATGGGGGTGATTATAGGAAATGTTTATTTCCTAATCAAGGGATTTTTCTGACAGCAATTCAAGATAAAACGGGTATGGGGATTCCACCCTGTTGTTGCACACTGGAAGGCCTTACCGCGGTTTGCCGACACCGCTCGCCGGATTTCATCCGCTAAGCCGGCGCCATGTTTCGCAGGCTAATCAACGCCTCCATTTGTCAGTCTTTGACACGCTAGCACTGAGATGCGTCAAAAGATCTCCAGTTTTCGGTCTATACCTCATTGAGGCCGTGTCGTCCGCACGATATAACCGGAATGATTCGAGAGTGAACACCTTCGCTGTCTTCTGAAGCCCAGATCACGATCCAGATCTTGGTCACGTTTCCCAAAAAACAGCTGCGAAATCAATTTGTTTAAAAAGGCAAGAGAATGCGGACTTTCTCAAAGAAAGGAGTGACCGGCATCTTACTCTGCCTCTTATTTATGCTCCAAGGTTGCAAGAAAGAGCCCTACATGCTGGGGTTGGTTGGATACAACTATACAGACCGGCAAATTGCTGACTTTTCGGTGAATGGTCAATGGGGTGCAAATCTCGCGCTAAGTACTCCAACCTCCGGTGGAGGAAGCACCATGTGTTGCGTAGTTATGAGCCGTGACACGAAGACGCCGTTCTCGGTTGATGTGGAATATCAGATGGATGCACTTGAAGCCTTTCCACCACGCATGGTAATTGAGCCAGATGGCTTATACAGAAAATCGAGGATTCAGGTGACCGGTCCCATTCCACAAGATCCAAACTACCTTGAGATTCATTTTTTATCCTGACGGTCATATCGAGGCGGCCCTATCAGGCCGGGACGGCCCTTCACCGCCGCGGTTGAAGCTTGAGCGCCGCTTACCTTTCGTTCGCTGAAACACAAAGACATCAAGTGAAAACGAAGAACTCCGTTCTGCTTCTTATTTTTTGCGTGCTGCCGGTTCTGTTAACTCAGGGTTGCAAGAAAGAGCCTTATATGCTTGCCGTTATCGGCTATAACTACACCGACCGCGCTATAGCTGATTTCGCAGTCAATGGTCAGGGAGGTAGCAACGTAGAACTTAGTACACCTTACGCTGGCGGAGGAAAGGAATCTTGTTGCGTCCTTATGAATAGCGACACGAAAACACCATTTTCGGTCGACGTTGAGTTTCAAATGGATGCACTCGAAGCGTATCCGCCACGGAAAGTAATTGAGCCAGCAGGACCATACAAAGAAAAGAGGGTTGAGGTAACAGGCCACATACCGTCCGACCCAAGCTACCTCGAGATTCACTTTTATCCGGATGGCCATATTGAGGCCGCCCTATCAGGCCGAGATGGCCCGTCACCGCCGCGACTGAAGCTTGAACGCCGCTTGCCTTTCGTCCGATAGAGGATAGTCATGCTTGACGATACCCAAGTTCCGCACATCGCAGGTCTGCGCTCCCTGACTTTGCCTGAGCGAGAGGCGCGCGCTGCTGCGATGGCCTGTATGGACCCCGCAAAGAAACCAGGAATGGCAGATTGTTCGCAGTCGATTTGGATTTCTATCTTTTTCGACGGTACTGGAAATAATCGGTTCGTAGACACCTCCAAGTCGAAGCATAGTAACGTTGCACGTCTTTTTTTCGCGCACGAAGCAGATACGGGGGCTAGCGGTCGATATCCGATTTATATCAACGGCCTTGGTACACCATTTCCAGAGATCGGCGAGCATGCGTACAGCCCCATCGGTTCGGCATTCGGAGTGGGTGGCGAAAAGCGCTTGCAATGGGCACGTAAGCAGTTTGACGATCGCATTCAAAAGGCGAAGGCTCGGGCAAGGAATCCAAGGCAGCCAATTCGAATAATCAATGTCGCCCTGTTTGGTTTTTCCAGAGGCTCGGCGCTCGCGCGTGCCTTCGCTGTGAGGCTTGCCAAGGAGTGTCGGAAAGTGGGAGACGACTGGCAATATCAAGGGTACCCAATTCGCCTGTATTTCATGGGCATGTTCGACACAGTCGCGTCGGCCGGACTACCGGCGAGCTTCCAGCTTCTGGATCGCAGTCCGATGATCCAGATTGCGACTACTACGGTTTCCGCAGTCCTGAGTTCCGCTCTGGTGTATGTCCCAAAGGATGGGCACTACACCTGGGCGAAGGACCTGAAGATTCCACCGATGGTTGAGCAATGCGTCCACTACATTGCGGCACATGAGGTTCGGGATTCATTCCCACTCGATTCGGTGCGTGACGGCAAGAGTTATCCACCCAACTGTGTCGAAATCGTCTATCCCGGTGTGCACTCCGATGTTGGTGGCGGATACGCGCCGGGTGAGCAAACCCGTACCCTGAAAGACGACGAAAAACTGAGCCAGGTTCCGCTGCTGCACATGTATCGAGCCGCAATCGCCGCTGGTGTACCGCTTCAGGCATTGAACACCATGGCTGGAAAGGTTCAGGAGACATTCAATCTTTCCCCGAAAACCGCGTCGCTTTTCGACGCTTATCAAAAGCTTGCCCACGCATCCGGCCCGGTTGAAAATGCTGTCGCGGGCCACCTCTATCCGCTGTATCTAGCGCGTAGCTACCTGTCCAAACAGAAGGCCGATGAGGATGCGCGCGCTCGCGTGCCCGCAGCAAAGCGGGTTCTTATGCAAACGGGAAACCAGAAACTCGCAGATGCCCTGGAAATGGAACTGGCCAGAATCACCGCCGGGGGGAATGCCGTGAACGTGGCGGCCGCAGACGCGGAAACGCGCAAAATCGATGGCAAGTCGCTCAGCTTGCGAGAGGCGATGCTGGCGCGCGCGTACGAGGACATGACCTTGATCACCGGCTCCGGTGAGACGCACCAGGCGTTGCTAGATTTCTTCGACTACCTTGTACATGACTCCGTGGCTGGCTTCGGCATGGACGCCTCGAAGTTACAAAACTGGAGAATGATTTACTTCGGGAATCAGGGTTATCAACCTGCGAATGACTGGAGCGTAGCGGATGCGACCGAGCCAGACGAAAACGCGGATGCCATTGCATGACTGGCGACAGCATGTGTCGTTCGCCAGCTTTGGGGGGGCGAGTGATGTAACTTATACGCCGAACGTGGTTCCAGCGGGGCAGTTCTGTTGCGGCAAATCGGTGCGGTGTCAGGCAGTGGCCAGCCAACCCCCTCACTCCACACTTTCCCCCCGCCCCTTATGCTGCGCCGCCAGCCTTTCCTGATGCGTCGGCGGCACGGGATCGTAGTGGCTCAGCTGAATGCTGTAATTCCCATTGCCGCCCGCGAGCGAATTCAGCCGCGACTGATAATCGTTGAGCTCGGCAAGCGGCACCTTCCCCGCAATGACCATGGCCTGCCCGCCCACCGTGCGCGTGCCATGCACCTGCCCACGCCGCGCGGAAAGATCGCCGATGATGTCGCCCATCGCGGCCTCGGGCGTCATCACCTCGATATCGACAATCGGTTCGAGCACGATGGGCTGCGCTTTGAGCACCGCATCGATAAACGCCTTGCGCCCCGCGGTAACGAACGCCACTTCCTTCGAATCCACCGGATGGTGCTTGCCGTCGTACACGATCACGCGCACGTCCTGCATGGGAAAGCCTGCGAGCGGTCCGCTGTCGATCACCTGCAAGATGCCTTTCTCCACCGCAGGCATGAACTGCGAAGGAATCGCGCCGCCTTTCACGGCATCCACGAACTCGAAGCCCGCGCCGCGAGGCAGGGGCTCCACGCGCAGCATGACTTCGCCGAACTGGCCCGCGCCGCCCGTCTGCTTCTTGTGGCGGCAATGGCCCTCGGCTTTGCCGCCAATCGTCTCGCGCCACGCAATCGTCGGCGGACGCGTCACGACTTCGAGTTTGTACTGATCGGTGAGCCGCTCCAGCATGTAGCGCAAGTGCAGTTCGCCCAGCCCGCGCACCACGGTTTCATTGGTCCCTTCGGGGTGATCGATCTGCAGGCAGGGATCTTCCGCCGCGAGCTTTTGCAGCACTTCCCACACGCGCTGCTCATTGCCGGGCCGCGCCGGCTCGATAGCGAGACCGTAAATCGGATTGGGAAACGCAGGCGGCGTGAGGTGGATGTTGCCGTCCTCGGGCGCGTCGTGCAGCACGGCGTCGAAGCCGATGTCGTCGGCCTTCGCCACCGCGCAGATATTGCCGGGGCCCGCGCGCTGCACCTCGGTATGCTCCTTGCCCTGCAGCATCAGCAGATGCGCCACCTTGAACGGCTGTCGCGCGTTGCCGATATAGAGCTGGCTGTCACGCGTCACCGTGCCCTGATGAATGCGAAACACGGCCACCTTGCCGATATACGGGTCCATCACGATCTTGAACACATGCGCGAGCACGTGCTTGTCGGCATCCGGCTCCGCGCGCACGGGCTCCTTGCCTTCCTTGCCCTCCACTTCGCGGTAGAACAGCGGCGGATTGCCTTCGGTGACATTGGGCAAGAGCCGCACGAACACGTCGAGCAGTTGCGCGATGCCCGCACCGGTCGCCGTGGAGGTGAAGCAGACCGGCACGAGATGGCCTTCGCGCAGCGCGCGTTCGAACGGCTCGTGCAGTTGCTCGGGGCTGATGGCTTCGCCTTGTTCGAGGTACAACTCCATCAACTCGGGATCGAGTTCGATCACCTGGTCGACGAGCGCATTGTGCGCTGCTTCCACCGAATGGAAATCGGCCTCGCCGGCCGGATTGAAAAAGCAGTCCACCACTTCGCTGCCGCCCTGCGCAGGCAGATTGATCGGCAGGCAGGTCTTGCCGAAGGTCTCCTGGATCTGCTCGAGCAGCCCCGGCAAATCGACCTTTTCGGCGTCGATGCCGTTCACGATGATCATCCGGCACAGCTTGCGCTGCTGCGCGTACGCCATCATGCGGGTCGTCGTCATTTCGATGCCGGTGCGTGCATTGATGACGATGGCCGCCGTTTCCACCGCGGGCAGCGCGCTCATCGACATGCCGGCGAAGTCCGGGTAGCCGGGCGTGTCGAGCAGGTAGATGCGCGTGTCCTGGTGGTCGAAGTGGGCGATGGCGGAGTTGAGGGAGTGGTGGTACTTGCGTTCGAGGGGATCGAAATCGCAGAGGGCGGTGCCGCGGTTCACGCTGCCTGGCGCGTGCAGCGCGCCGCCCTGGTGCAGGAGCGCTTCGGCAAGCGAGGTCTTGCCGCAGCCGGCATGGCCGACCAGAGCGATCGTGCGGATGGCTTCGGGACTGTAATCCATGGCCGCCGTCGTCCGTTAGTGGATGTTCGGCAATTATTGGCGATATTTCCGCGCTCTGCCAATCCCAAGCTCAAAAGAAGCGTGCACGAGCGCGCGCAGTGCAGTGGCCTGCTATTTTCGCTGCGCTGCAATATTCAGGTGAACTGCCGAAGGCGCAAGCGGGTCGAAACCGAGGGGCCGGATCACTTGCCCAAGCGCTCGATCAGCGCGTTGAGCAGTTCGATCGGCAGCGGGAAGACGATGGTGGAGTTCTTGTCGGCGGCGATGGTGGTGAGCGTCTGCAGATAGCGCAGTTGCATCGCCTGCGGCTGCTTCGCGAGGCATTGCGCGGCTTGCAGCAATTTTTCGGACGCCTGCAGTTCGCCTTCCGCGTGAATCACCTTTGCGCGGCGCTCGCGTTCGGCTTCGGCCTGGCGGGCAATTGCGCGGATCATCGTTTCGTTGAGGTCCACGTGCTTGATCTCGACGTTCGACACCTTGATGCCCCACGCGTCTGTTTGCGCATCGAGCACTTTCTGGATGTCGGCGTTCAGTTGCTCGCGCTCGGCGAGCAGGGCGTCGAGTTCGTGTTTGCCGAGCACGGCGCGCAGCGTGGTTTGCGCGAGCTGGCTCGTCGCGTCGATGTAGCGCGCCACCTGAATCACGGCCTTTTCCGGGTCCACCACGCGAAAATAGACCACGGCGTTGACCTTCACCGAAACGTTGTCGCGCGTGATGACGTCCTGCGAAGGCACGTCGAACACCACGGTGCGCAGGTCGATGCGCACGGCCACCTGCACCACGGGAATGATGAGCACGAGGCCCGGCCCCTTGACCTTCCAGAAGCGCCCGAGCATGAACACGACGCCGCGTTCGTACTCCTTGAAGATGCGGATGGACGATAACGCGATCAGCACCAGCAGCGCGATCAGAAGACCTGTGAAGCCGAACGTGAAGCCGATCATGAATGTTCTCCCTTGTCGGTTGCCTTCTCGTGTACCGCGCCGTGCAGCGGGGTGACGGTGAGCGTGAGACCGCTGCGCGAGCTCACGCGCACGCGGCTGCCGGCGGCGAGCGGCGTGGCGCACGCCACGCGCCAGCGCTCGCCGTGCACGCGCGCCCAGCCCGTGGCTAAGGCTGCGTGGCCTGGCCGCGGGTCGGGGTGCAGGCCCTCGTCGATCACTTCGCCCGTGGCGCCTACCATCGCCTCCGCGCCGGTCACCACGGGCCGGCGTCGCGCGCGCAGCGCCACGCTGGAGACGGCGGCGACGAACGCCGCGCCGCCGAGCGCGAGGCCCGCGATGAGCGGAATGGGGATGCCGTAGCCAGGCGCGCTGGTGTCCATCAGCATGAGCGCGCCAATGGCGAACGCCACAATGCCGCCGAAGCCCAGCACGCCAAAGGTCGGCAGAAATGCCTCCGCGATGAGGCATGCGAGCCCGAGCAGCACGAGCCCGAGGCCCGCGTAGTTCACGGGCAGCAGCTGCATGGCGAAAAGGCCCACCAGCAGGCAGGTCGCGCCCGCCACGCCGGGCAGCACGAAGCCCGGGTTGGCGAACTCGAAGAAGAGCCCGTAAATGCCGATGGTCAGCAGAATCAGCGCGACGTTCGGGTCGGCGACGATCGAGAGGAAGCGGTTGCGCCAGTCGGGCGCGACGACTTCGAGCGGTGCGTGCGCGCTGGCGACGCGCAGCGTGCCCGCCGTGGTCGTGACGGTGCGGCCGTCGAGCTGGCGCGCGAGATCGGCGGGGTCCTGCGCGATCAGATCGATCACGTGCTGGTCGCGCGCTTCTTCGTCCGAGAGGCTCACGGCCTCGCGCACCGCACGCTCGCCCCACGCCGCGTTGCGCCCGCGCAGCTGCGCGAGGCCGCGGATGTAGGCGGCGGAGTCGTGCATGACCTTGCGGGCTTCCGTCGATTCGTTGTCGTCGGCGTGCGGGGCCGAGGCGCCGGAAGCTGTCTCGGGGGCGCCTGGCGGGCCACCTGGCAGGCCACCGCCACCGCCGCCGCCCACGCCGAGCTGCACCGGCGATGCCGCGCCGAGGTTCGTCCCCGGCGCCATGGCCGCGAAGTGGCTGGCGTAGACGATATAGGTGCCCGCGCTCGCGGCGCGCGCGCCGCCGGGCGCGACGAACGTCGCAACCGGCACCGGCGAGGCGAGAATCGCCTTGATGATCTGGCGCATCGACGTGTCGAGCCCGCCGGGCGTATCCAGTTCGAGGATCGCAAGCGGCGCGCGCTCGCGCGCGGCGCGCTCCAGCGAGCGGACGATGAAATCGGCGCTGGCGGGCCCGATCGCACCGTTCACCGTCATGACGACGACGGGCGGGCTCGGTGCCGCGAACGCAGCCGGCACGGCCAGCGCGGCCGCCAGGGCGGCCCACGCGACCAGCAAGGCGACGAACACAACGGCGCGAGCGAGCCGCGCCGTGAGCGGGTGGTGCGGGTGAGCGTGCGGCGCGTCGTGCACCGCGGCATGCGAGGGGCGATGATCGCGCATCGGAAGTCCGGAAGGTGGCGCACGTTCCGGCTCACAGATGGGGCAAGAGCCGATACCTCAAGATTAGGCGCTTTCCGCCCAAAGCGCGAACCGGCCCGAATGGCGCGAAAACGCGCCGAACGTTGCGCCGCACACTTAATCCGCGGCGCCGAAGGCAATGGAGGAATCGGGATTTGGCGCGCAGGGCGCTGTGGCTAACATCCGGTGGCCGGGGAGGTCGTTGCTATTGCAACTAAATGGCAAGAGGGATGTGGAAGCACGCACGGACCGAGCTTTGCTGCATCGACGCAGCGAACTCCGAAGACGAACAGGGCGTAGCCGCGTACCGCTCGAACGCGGTCGCGCATTTGATGCTCACGCGCTACCAGGATTCGGTGCGGTGGCCATGGTGAAAGCCACGCGCTCACCCCCGGCGGGGTCTGGACGACCGGCCGGTCACGCGGGAACTGCGTGGCTTTGCGCAAGCCTATGACCGCGCACGCGAACTTCTGGCTGCGCCGGGATCACGGCCCGATGCGGCGCGCACGGATGCCTCCCGAATCGAGGCACGGCTGGGCGCCGCATGAAACCCGACCGCTCGATGCGGCCGCGTATTACTTTTCGTCCCTCGTTTGTACGGGCAGGGACGCTTGCTGCAGTCAGGCGCGGTTTAGTACCAGCGGCGCTGAGCTTCTGCGAGCAGTTCGCAGTATTCGAGGTGACGGTTCAGCGCTTCGGCGCCAAGACGACGCAGTGCAGCCAGAACTTGAGTCAGTTTTTCGACGATTGCACCCATGGTTTCCTCTTTGCTAGGGTTAGTGCCTAAGGGATAACCCTTATTATAGGGTTTTCAGGGCGGAATGCAAGGCGCGGGGGGCTAAGTGTGCAGTGCAGCAACACTTTCGATTCGCCCCTTTTTGGTGTACTAGCGGGCCCCGCCCACCCGGCCGGGCGCCTTCTTGTATCGCACTGTGTCTGGCCGTCCGCCTGACAAGCGCGCTTGCAAAAACGGGCTCGCGCGCAAACAAGCCAGATACATCGCGGCGTTCAAATGTCTCCTACGCAAGGTTGATACACAACAGTGCGCAACCACTCACCAACGTCAGGAGAAACACCATGAAGCTCGCACACTCGCTCGCCGCCGCCGCTCTTGCTGCCCTCGTTGCCGTTCCCGCGCTCTCGTTCGCACAGTCGAGCCAACCGGTGACCCGCGCCGAAGTGAAGGCCGAACTCGTGCAACTCCAGAAGGCAGGCTACAACCCCGCGAGCGACAACACGCAATACCCCGCGAACCTGCAAGCCGCGCTCTCGCGCGTGAGCGCCGAAAGCGGTGCAGCGGCGTCGTCATTCGGTGGCGTAGCCGATGGCGCATCCGCAGCAGGCAGCCGCACGCACGCCCGCGCCGCATCGAACGCGGCCGGTGCCGATGAGGCCGGTCAGGACGTCGTCGGCCTCGGCCCGATCTACGCGCACTCGTAATGCGCGCGGCACCACGCCGCGAAGTTTGCCGCGCACCGGCAGGCTTCGCGGCGTTGCCGCGTCCAGCCCCAGCCCACTCGTTCCCGATCCCCCGCCGACCTGCTGTTACCATGTGCTTGCGTGGCTACGCGGCACACGCGAACGCTTTCACGTTCGAGTTCAAGGCGCATCCATGCGCATCACGGCGCCCTTCGCGCCCACACCCCGAAGCTCGCACGAGGTCAACATGCCGGGAACCCAGATCCCCCCTTCCGCTCGGCCGCGCATGATCCTGTTCAGCGCGCGCCAGTACGACGTCGATACGTTCACCGAGGCGAACACCGCTTTCCAGTACGAACTGCACTACCAGGAATCGCATCTCGATGCCGATACCGCCGTGATCGCCGATGGCTACGACGTGGTGTGCCCGTTCGTCAACGATACGGTCGACGCCGCTACGCTCGAGCGCCTCCAGAAGGGCGGCACGCGACTCGTGGCGCTGCGTTCGGCGGGCTTCAATCACGTCGATCTCGGGGCGGCGCAGCGTCGTGGCATCACCGTCGCGAGAGTGCCCGCTTATTCGCCGCATGCGGTGGCCGAGCATGCCGTCGGGCTGATCCTCGCGCTCAACCGCAAGCTGCCGCGCGCCGTGTCGCGCACGCGCGAAGGCGACTTCTCGCTCGCCGGGCTGCTCGGTTTCGACCTTCATGGGAAGACGGCCGGCGTGATCGGCACGGGCATCATCGGCCGGTGTTTTGCGCGCATCATGGCGGGCTTCGGCATGCAGGTGCTCGCCCATGATCCGGGCCCGCCGGCCGCCGACTTGCTGGTGCTCGGCGCGCGCTACGTGCCGCTCGATACGCTGCTTGCGCAGTCCGACGTGGTGAGCCTGCATTGCCCGCTCGTGCCCGCAACCCGTCATCTGATCGACCGTCACGCGCTCGCGAAGATGAAGCGCGGCGCCATGCTTATCAATACCGGCCGCGGCGGGCTCGCGGAAAGCACCGCACTCGTCGATGCGCTCAAGAGCGGCCAGCTGGGACATCTCGGACTCGACGTGTACGAGGAAGAAGGCGGCCTGTTCTTCGAGGACCACTCGGATGCGCCACTGCAGGACGACGTGCTCGCGCGTCTCCTGATGTTTCCGAACGTGATCGTCACATCGCACCAGGCGTTCTTCACGCGCGAGGCGATGAGCGAGATCGCGCAAACGACGCTGCGTAACGTGGAGGCCTGGCGCAACGGCTCGCCCAGCAATCTCGTGGAAGCGCCGCACGGCTGAAGCGCCACGTGCGCGGCGACACGCCAAAGCAAAGCGGGGCGCGCACAAGCCGCCCCGCTTTTTTGCTTCCTGCTGCTACGCGATTACGCCTCGACCACGCTCAGCGTGACGTCGATGTTGCCGCGCGTCGCCTTCGAGTACGGGCAGATCTGGTGTGCCGTTTCGACGATGCGCTGCGCCGTCTCGCGATCGACGCCCGGCAGGGTGACGTTCAGGCGGCCGCGCAGCTTGAAGGCGTCGTCGGCGTTGATGAGGTCGATCTCGGCGTCGACTGCCACGTCGCGCGGCAGCGTCGTGCCGAGCTTCGTGGCGGCGCGGCCCATCGCGCCGATGAAGCACGCCGACCAGCCCGCCGCGAACATCTGCTCCGGGTTCGTGCCCGGCGCGCTCGATCCGGGCGGCGAGAGCTTCACGTCCAGACGCCCGTCGTCGCTGCGTGCCGCGCCATCGCGGCCGCCGGTGGTGTGGGTCTTGCCGGTGTACAGCACTTTTTCTGCCTGACTCATGGTATTTATCTCCTAGGGTTAGCGTCGTTGGGACAATGAATTAGCTGCCGCGGTACAGTTGCTGGATCGCGGCGAGCTGGCCGTCGTGCTGCGCCTGAACCAGTTCCTGGCGAACCTGTGCACGCGTGATCTTTGCGTTGGCCGCATTGCTGGCGGGCATCCATGCCTGGCTTTGCTGAACTGAGGGTTGCGCGGCGACCGACTGAGCGGGCATGGCGGCGAAGGCCGGAGCGGCGGTGAGGACCGCGGCGCTGGCGGCGAAGGCGAGGGCGAGCTTCGAGACGTTCATGACTTTCTCCTGGGAAGGGTTCGGAAATCCGTCCGGTCAACAGCAAGTTCCGGCGTTGATGCATTACAACCACCGGACGTATCTGCCGTGTTTCATGAACGCCGCGTTTTGCAAGGGTATGTGTCTGTCGTCGGCGCTTATACATTGCGATACAAACTCGCCGCTCTTTCAATCCCGCTCGCGCCGCAGCGATCCTGGCACGCCGACGCTTTTTTGATTCGTTTTGTGTACGCGCTCGCAACAGACACATTGGGATACATGGCGCTTTTCCTGCCCGGTTATAAATTCACCGGGGCATTTGCCTGCCGCCGCGAGCGCGATCGACCGGTTGAACGATCTGCTGCCGCCGGCTCATCAACGAGGCCAAGCCGTTCGGGCGCGGCCTGCATGCACAACAAGGAGAAATGGTCATGTCAGATCCCGTCAACGTCCGGCGCCGTCGCCTTCTCGGCACGTCGCTTGCCGGCCTCACGCTCGCGGACTTCGCATTCGGCGGTCTCGCGCACGCACAGTCGGCTGGCGGCACGGAAGGCAACTCGCGCACGGGCAACGGCGTCTCGTTCGGCCCGATCAAGCAGGTCAACGCTGGCTTGCTCAATGTAGGCTACGCCGAAGCGGGTCCGAAGAACGGTCCGGTTGTGATCTTGCTCCACGGCTGGCCGTACGACATCTATAGCTATGTCGAGGTCGCACCGATGCTGGCCGCGTCGGGCTATCGCGTGCTCGTGCCGTATCTGCGCGGCTACGGCAGCACGCGCATTGTCTCGGACGACACGCCGCGCAACGGCCAGCAGGCCGTCACCGCTGTCGATCTGATCGCCTTCATGGACGCCCTGAAGATCGATCAGGCCGTTCTGGGCGGCTACGACTGGGGCGCGCGCACGGCGAACATCGTCGCGGCGCTGTGGCCCGAGCGCGTGAAGGGAATGGTCTCCGTGAGCGGCTATCTGATCGGCAGCCAGGAGGCGAACCGCAAGCCGCTGCCGCCGCAAGCCGAACTGCAGTGGTGGTACCAGTTCTACTTCTCGACCGAGCGCGGCGCGCAGGGCTATGCCGCGAATCGCGACGCGTTCAACAAGCTGATCTGGCAACTCGCCTCGCCGAAGTGGAACTTCGACGACGCGACCTACGAGCGCAGCGCAGCGTCCTTCCAGAATCCGGACCACGTGGCCATCGTGATCTCGAACTACCGCTGGCGCCTCGGGCTCGTGCAGGGCGAGGCGAAGTACGACAGCCTCGAGCAGCGTCTCGCCGCCGCGCCGGCCATCACCGTGCCGACCATCACGCTCGAAGGCGACGCCAACGGCGCGCCGCATCCCGCGCCGGCCGCTTACGCGAAGAAGTTCACGGGCAAGTATCTGCACCGCAATCTCGACGGCGGCATTGGCCACAATCTCCCGCAGGAAGCGCCCAAGGAGTTCGCGCAGGCCATCCTGCAAGTCACGCATCTGTGACGGGGGCCGCGATGCAAGCACGTTTTCTCAGGCATCGCGCGCCCATCGCGCTCGCCCTGCTCGCGGGTCTCGCGCAGGGGCCTGCCGCATGGGCCCAGCAAGGTACGCAAGCGCCGGGCCACGCCGCCTCGCCGATCTACGGCGTGACGATTCCGCCAGGCTACCGCAAGTGGGAAATGATCGCGCCGGCCGAGGAGGCCGCGCCGCTCGACGAACTGCGCGTGGTGCTCGGCAATCCGGTTGCGATCAAGGCCATCGAGAATGCGACGCTGCCGTATCCCGACGGCACGATCCTCGTGAAGCTGGCGTACAAGCGTAAGCAGTCCGACGATTTCGGGCCGGCCACGGTGCCGGGCCAGCCCACGACCGTGCAGGTCATGGTGAAGGACTCGCGCCGCTATGCGTCGACGGGCGGCTGGGGGTACGGGCGCTTCATCAACGGCGTGCCGGCCAACGAGGCGCAGCATCAAACCTGTTTTGCGTGCCACGCTTCGAAGGTGAAGGATCGCGACTACGTATTTACGCGTTTCGCGCCTTGACAGGGTGCAGGGGCTCCTGATTCAGGATCGGTGACATAATCCGGCAGTCGTCTTCACACTGATCGGGAGAGCCCCATGCAGCGGACGTACCGTGGAAGTTGCCATTGCCAGTCGGTGAAGTTCGAAGCCCTGATCGATTTCAGCAAGGGCACGGGAAAATGCAACTGCAGCTTCTGCGGAAAATTGCGCCTCTGGCTCGTCCAGGTTCGCCCGGAAGCTTTCGTTCTGCTCTCGGGCGAAAGCGAACTCACGCATTACGAAGGGAGCAACCCGGTGGCGCATCATCCGTTCTGCAAACACTGCGGCGTGCATGTATTCGATCGCGTCGATATGCCGAATGGAACGGGCTACCCCTATATCAACGTGAATATCATGTGCATCGACGACTTCGACCTGAACGAAGCCCTCGACGCACCAATGTACTATGCCAACGGTCTCGCGAATGACTGGGGCAATCCGCCTCGGGAAACGCGGCATCTCTGAGTGTTTCAGGGCGCTCGTCCCGTATGTTGGGCAACGCTGGGCCCGCGGGCGTCCAGTTGATGCCGTTCACACGTGAACTGTGCGAATTCGGCGTGGAATCGTGAGGGTTCATCGAGCGTGCCGGCGTAGATCGTCACGATATCCGGCGCATGCTGCGGTGTGCCAAAGAGCAGGCTGCCGCAATGTGCACAAAAAATTCGCGTAGTCGGCATGCCGCTGCCGCCGGTCATCGTGTAAGACCGGATTTCGCCTTCGAACGAGAATTCATCCGCGCTCACGACGACCACCGGCAACCCGGCCGATCCTGAAGCGCGCTGACAATCACGGCAGTGACAAACGAGCTGCGCGAGCGCTCCGCCGCGCGCGTTGTATTGCACCGCGCCGCACAGGCAGCGGCCTTTCCAGTCCGTCGACATCGGTCTTCTCCCTTTATGCGGGTACGTGCGCATGTTACGCGTATAGTCGGTTGCTTCGCTCGCGATCTCGAAGGGAAAACATGGCGCAGAATATTTACGATGATCCGGATTTCCTCGCAGGCTACAGCCAGCTCCCGCGCCAGCTGCTGGGGCTCGAAGGCGCGCCCGAATGGCCGGCAGTTCGCGCGCTGCTGCCGGATTTGCGCGGCAAACGCGTTGCCGACCTGGGATGCGGTTTCGGCTGGGCATCACGCTGGATGCGCGAGCAGGGCGCGGCCTCGGTGCTCGGCATCGACATTTCGCAGCGCATGATTGCGCGCGCGAGGGCAGATACGGCGGACCCCGCCATCGAGTACCGGATCGGCGATCTCGACACGCTGAGCCTGCCCGGCGAGGCGTTCGACCTCGTGTACAGCGCGCTGGCCTTTCATTACGTCGCCAATTTCGGCCGCCTCGTGCGCACCCTTCGCGGCGCGCTCGCAAGTGCCGGCCAACTGGTCTTCACGATCGAGCATCCGGTGTACACGGCGGCGGCGAACCCGCACTGGATCAGTGGCGAGGCGGGCGACCAGCGGGGCCGCAAGACCTGGCCTGTCAACGGCTACGCCATGGAGGGCGAGCGCCGCACCGACTGGTTCGTCAAGGGCGTGCTGAAATACCATCGCACGCTGGGCACCACGCTGAACACGCTGATCGACGCGGGGTTCCATATTCAGCGCGTGAATGAATTCGCGCCGACGCCCGGGCAGATTCAGCAAACGCCCGCATTGGCGGAGGAACTCGAACGTCCGATGCTGCTGCTGGTTTCGGCGAATACGTAGCGTAGCGCCTTGAGAGCGCCGCCGCCCCGCAAGCCGGAGCGGCGGCGCCAGCCGATCATCCCTGCTTGCCCTGAATGCCCAGCAGATCGCGGACTTTCTGCTCGGTCTGCGCGTAGTCGCCCTCGCCGAAGTGGGTATAAACGAGCTTGCCGTTCTGGTCGATGAGGTAGACCGCCGGCCAGTACTGGTTGCCGTAGGCATTCCACGTCGCGTAACCGTTGTCCTGCGCGACCGGATACGTAATGCCGTATTGCTTGATGGCCTTCTGCAGGTTGCCGGTGTCGCGCTCGAACGAATACTCGGGCGTATGCACGCCGACCACCACGAGACCCTTGTCGCGATAGCGCGCGTCCAGCTCCTTGATGTGCGGGATAGTGTGCGCGCAGTTGATGCAGTCGAAGGTCCAGAAGTCGACGAGCACGACCTTGCCTTGCAGCTGTTTCAGGTCGAGCGGCGGGCTGTTGAGCCAGTTGTTGATGCCGGTGAAGTTGGGCGCCTGCGCGCCAGTCTGCAGCGCGGCCGAGCCGCCCGACGGCGCTTCGCCCGAAGCGTACGCGGCGAGCCCGGCGGTGGCGGCGAGGCCGATGGCGACAGCGGCAATCTTGAGACGAGAGATCATGAGGGTTCTCCTTGTGTGGACGACGAGCGTATTGGAACGCTCCCGCGTATCTGGCTCGTGTCCCGCTGGCGGCACTGTTGAAACGTAGTGTGTCGCCGCCGGGGCGCGATACGTAGCGATACAAATCGTCCACTGCGCGTGCCCAGCCTCGCGCGCGCCGCGGCACGCCGCGCGCGTGTTTGTATCGCTTTGTATCCAGCCGCTTTCGCGATACATGACGATGCACGACGCCCGCGTTCCAGACATTCCCCGGATACATGCCCGCGCTGAAATACGCCACATGGCAAGTCCGCCGACATTCGTCTGGAGACCGAACTCATGTTACTCATCGTCATCGCATTCGTGGGCGGTGCGTTCACCGTCCTGAGCCCCTGCATTCTGCCGGTCGTGCCGTTCGTGTTCGCACGTTCCGAAGAACCTTTTCTGACTGGCCGGCTGCCCATGCTGCTCGGCCTTGCGCTCACCTTCGCGCTGCTCACGGGGCTCGGCGCCGCCGGCCTGAACGGCGCGGCGCAGCTGAGCGAGTACGGCCGCTGGGTCGCGCTCGGGCTCTTCGCGCTGTTCGGCGCGGCGCTGCTCTTTCCCGCGCTCGCCACGCGCCTTTCCGGCCCGCTCACGGCGCTCGCCGACCGCTTCATGGCGCGCTCGCAGGACGACGGGGCGTCGCGCCGCATCGGCTCCGCCGTGCTGCTCGGCGCCGCCACGGGGCTGCTGTGGGCGCCGTGCGCCGGGCCGATCCTCGGTCTCATCATCACCGGCGCGGCCCGCCACGGCGTGACCTGGCTGACCTGGGCCGCGCTCGCGGCCTACGCGGTGGGCGCCGCCAGTTCGCTCGCGGTGGTGGCGGGCCTCGGCCATCGCGCCATGGCCGCGCTCAAGCGCTCGCTCGGCGTGGGCGAGCATGTGCGGCGTGCGATGGGTGCGCTCGTGCTGCTCACGGTCGGCGCGATCGCACTGGGTGTGGATACGCGCCTGCTGGCGCTGGTGCCGGGCGCGCCGACCAATGGCGTGGAAGCGCGCCTCGTCGATCTGCTTGCGAGCCCCGCTACGGCACGGCAAGCGCCGCGCGCGGAGCCGACGCGTCAGGAGGAGCGGCAAGCCCAGGCGCGTCCAGCGGTGCAGGACGAATCAGCGGCTCACATCGTGCGCGTGTCGATGCCGGCCCCGGCGCCCGCCGTCGATCTTCCGGTGGAAGGCCGTCTGCCCGCGCTCGATGGCGCGAACGCGTGGCTCAATTCCGCGCCCCTCACGCCCGAAGCGCTGCGCGGCAAGGTCGTGCTGGTCAACTTCTGGACCTATTCGTGCATCAACTGCCTGCGAACCCTGCCGTATCTGAAGACGTGGGCCGACCGCTACCGTAACGACGGCCTCGTCGTAATCGGCGTGCACACGCCGGAGTTCGGCTTCGAGCATGACACGGGCAACGTCAAGCGCGCGCTGACCAATCTGGACATCCGCTATCCCGTTGCCGTGGACAGCGACTACCGCATCTGGAACGCCTTCGGCAACCAGTACTGGCCGGCGTTCTATCTCGTCGATGCCCAGGGCCGCGTGCGCTATCACCACTTCGGCGAAGGCGATTACGCGCAGGCCGAGCAGGCGATCCAGCAACTGCTGGCCGATAACGGCCGCGCCACGGCTGCGGCCACGCCGAAAGCACCGCAGGCGAGCGGCGCGCTGGCGCCCGCGGATCCGCGCGACATCGGCTCCGGCGAAACGTACGTGGGGTATCGCGAGGCGCAGGGCAATGCGAACCCGGAGCGCGTGCAGGCCGATACTGCTGCCGCGTACACGTTGCCGGGGCAGCTCGACTTGAACCAGTGGGCGTTCGGCGGGCAGTGGAACGTGGGCGCCGAGTCCGCCGTGGCGAGTGCGCCGCAGGCGAGCATTGCCTATCGCTTCCATGCGCGCGACCTGCATCTGGTGCTCGCGCCCACTGCCTACGGCAAGCCCGTGCGCTTTCGCATCAGCATCGACGGCGCGCCGCCGGGCGCCGCGCATGGCGCCGACGTCGCAGCGGACGGCAGCGGCGTCGCCACTAGCGCGCGCCTGTATCAGCTCGTGCGGCAGTCCGGCCGCATTGGAGATCACACCTTCGAGATCCGCTTTCTCGACCCGGGCGCGCAAGTCTACAGCTTCACGTTCGGCTGATACGCGACGCGCTATGCCATGCCGCGCCGCCGTGCCCTCGCGGGCCGGCGGCGTTTTGCGTTACGGCCCGCGCCGCGCATCGCGGCGGGCTTTTTGTAGCGCAATGTATCTGCGCGCAATTCGGACACGTTGATATGCAAACCGCGCCCCAAATGGAAACACTGCAGATACATCCGGACGTTCAAATACACCTACGCCAGCTCGATACACCCCTCGCGCTGAACCGAACCCGGTTTGAACCCGATCGCTGTCTACCTCATTGATCTTTGGAGAACGTCATGAAAGCCCTCAAGCTCCTCGCCCTTGCAGCTCTTGCCGCCGCCCCGGTTCTCTCGTTCGCCCAGTCGAACGAGCCCGTCACCCGTGCGCAGGTGCGCGCCGAACTCGTGCAGCTGCAGAAAGCCGGCTACAACCCGGCCGCCGACGAAACCCAATACCCGCGCAACATCCAGGCAGCGCTGGCGCGCGTGGAAGCCACCCAGGTCGCGCAACAAGCCGCTTCGTCGTCGTATGGCGGTGTGGCGGACGGGGCGTCCGATGCGTCCGCTCCGCGCAAGCCGCATCACGCCATGAACGGCACGAAGGCCGCGCGCGCCGCCCAGGACGATATCCCCGGCCTCGGCCCGATCTACGCGCATTCGTAATCCGCCTTTCCCGACCCACCGAACGACCCGATAAGAGAAGAGAGAAAAACGATGCCTTCGATCAAGCAGATTTTCACGTCCGTGGCGCTCCTCGGCGGCCTGTTCGCGCTGCAGGCGGCGCATGCCGCGCCGCCGCAGGACCTGAAAGGCACCAACGTCGTGCTGGTGCACGGCGCGTTCGCCGACGGCTCCAGCTGGAACCGCGTGATTCCGCTCCTCGAAGCGCGCGGCCTGCACGTCGTGGCCGTGCAGAACCCGCTCAGCTCGCTCGCCGACGACGCGGCCGCAACGAAGCGCGTGATCGAGCAGCAGAAGGGCCCGGTCGTGCTGGTCGGCCACTCGTGGGCGGGTGTCGTGATCAGCGAAGCGGGCAACGACGAGAAGGTGAAGTCGCTCGTGTACGTGGCGGCCTTCGCGCCCGACAACGGCCAGTCGATCGCCGATATCACCCAGGGCCAGCCGGACGCGCCCTGGGCGAGCGAACTGCGCAAGGACTCGGCGGGCTACCTGACGCTCTCCGACAAGGCGATCCGCGAGGATTTCGCGCCCGACCTGCCGCCCGTGCAGCAACGCATCGTGGCGGCCACCCAGGGCCCGTGGTTCAGCGGCGCGCTCTCGCAGAAGGTCACGCAGGCCGCGTGGCACGACAAGCCTTCGTATTTCGTCGTGACGGCGCGCGACCGCATGATCGACCCCGCGCTGCAGGAATCGATGGCGAAGCATATCGGCGCAAAGGTGACGCGCGTGAACGGCAGCCACGTCTCGATGCTGAGCCAGCCGAAAGCCGTGGCCGACGCGATCATCGACGCGGCGGAGCACGCGCAGCAGGACGCAAAGTAACCAGCCCGCGCCAGCCGTGTGGTGGAGGCACTTCCACCCGCGCGGCCGCTAGCCTGCCACCGACATCGCACCCGAGGAGCACCTGAATGCAGCGCTGGGTACAGGGACTGATAATCTGCACACTTCCGTCATCGTCCGGAATTTCCGCCGTGCGCCCATTCAGTGCCCTCATCATGCTCGTCGGCGTCCTGCTCGCATCGGCAGGCTATGGCGCGACGTTCCTGTTTTCCATGCACGTGCGCGCCATCGGCGGGAACGACATCAACACCGGCGTGGCGCTCGCGGGCGCCGCGCTCGGCACCTTCGTGGGCGTCTCGCTCACGGGCTGGGTTGCCCAGCATGTGGGCGCGGCGCGCATGGCCGCGCTCGCGGCGCTCTGCGTGGGTGCGGGCGTGGTGAGCTTCGCGCTCGTCGAGCACCTGAGCAGCTTCGACGTCGTGCCCGGCTTCCTCGTGGGCTTCGGCTGGGGCGCGTTCTGCCTCGCCGCGCCCATGGCGCTCGCCGAGCGCACCAACGACGCCGAGCGCGGCCTCTGGTTCCTGCGCTTCGCCACCATGCAGATGACGGGCATCGGCGCCAGTCCGGCGCTCGCGGGCTTTGCGATCCGCTTCTGGCGCATGCCGCTTGGCGGCGTGCTCTACACGATCGGCGGCCTGTGCGTGCTGGCGGCCGTCCTGCTCGAACTGTTCGGCCGGCTCGCGCCGCACGTGCGCGCCGCTTCCGCTGCCACGACGCAGGAGCCGGCCTCGCCGGACCCGTGGCTCCTGAAGATGGGCGTGATCGCCCGAACGCGCGCGGTGTATCCCATCGTCATCATCGCGCTGGGCGGCTGCGTGTTCTCGGGCCTCATGACGTTCCAGATGTCGCTCGTGCAAGGCACCGAGGCGAAGGCGACGACCTTCTTCAGCGTCTACACGGTGACGGTCATCGCCACGCGCTGGCTGCTCTCGCGCGTGGTCATCAAGATGCGCTCCGAAACCGCGACGAAAGTGCTGCTCATCATGATGGTGATGGGCAGCGCGGCGATGTTCGTCGTGCCGTTTCACGTGCTGTTCCAATCGGCGGCCGCGGTGCTGCTGGGCACCGGGTACGGGCTCGCTTACCCGATCGTCCAGCTCCAGGCCGTCAACGACTCCGTTGCCGCGCACCGCCGCGCCGCGCTCACGTGGTTCGTCGCGGCGTACTTCGTCGGCGCGTTCGGGTTTCCAACCGTCGGCGGCTGGGTGCTGGTGCACGGCGGCCGCGCGGCGCTGCTCGCGCTCATTGCGGCGTGCGGACTCGCGGCGCTCGCGCTGGCGGTTCTGCGCGACCGGCGGCGTGTCGAGACCTTATCGGCCAGCGCCTGAAAAGGCCTGTCCATTCCCAATTTGCCAACGAACCGGAGGGATCGTGACTGAACTATGGCGTTTAACTGCAACTGAACTCGCCAGGCGGGTTCGCGCGCGCGAGGTGTCGGCACGCGAGGCCGCTAAGGCCGCGCTCGAGCGGCTCGAAGCCGTCAATCCGCTCATCAACGCGGTGATCGACCACCGGCCCGAATGGGTCTTCGACCAGGCCGACAGGATCGACGCGGCGATTGCGCGCGGCGAAGACCCGGGGCCGCTCGCGGGCGTGCCCGTGACCACGAAGATCAACATCGACCAGGCGGGCTTCGCGACGACCAACGGCACGCGGCTGCAAAAGGATCTGATCGCGCAGGTGAACAGCCCCGCCATCGAGAACCTCGTGCGCGCGGGCGCGGTGCTGCTCGGCCGCACCAATTCGCCGACCTTCGCGCTGCGCTGGTTCACGAGCAACCAGGTCCACGGGCATACGAAGAACCCGCGCAACGCGTCGCTCACGCCGGGCGGTTCGAGCGGCGGCGCGGCGGCGGCGGTCACGGCCGGCATCGGGCATATCGCGCTCGGCACCGACATTGGCGGCTCGGTGCGCTACCCGGCCTATGCGTGCGGCGTGCACGGTTTGCGGCCCAGCATCGGGCGGGTGCCGGCGTTCAACGCGTCGTCGCCCGAGCGGCCGATCGGCGCGCAGATGATGTCGGGCGCGGGCCCGATGGCGCGTACGGTCGAGGACCTGCGCCTGGCGCTCGCGGCGCTTGCCGCGCCCGACCTGCGCGACCCCTGGTGGGCACCGGCGCCGCTCATCGGGCCCGATGTGCCGCGGCGCGCGGCGCTCTGCCTGCGCCCGGGCGGCATGAGCATCACGAAGGAGGTGGAGGACGCCTTGCTCGACGCCGGCCGCCGGCTCGCCGAGGCGGGCTGGACGGTCGAGCAGATCGACGACGTGCCGCTCCTGCGTGACGCCGGCGAAGTGCAGGAACGCCTGTGGCTCGGCGACGGCTTCCCGGCCCTCGCCGACGCCGTGGCCCGCGACGGCGACCCGGGCGCGCAGGCGGTGGTGGACGGCGTGCGCGCCAAGGTCGCGGCGATGCCCGAGAACGTGGTGGTCCCGTCGCTGGTGCGCCGCACGACGCTCACGCGCGCATGGCGCTTGTTCCTTGCGGACTATCCCGTGCTGCTGCTGCCGGTTTCGGGCGAACTGCCGTTCCCCGACAACCTCGACATGCAGGGCGCGGCGGGATTCCAGCGCGTGTGGGACGCCCAGCTGACCATGCGCGCATTGCCCGCGATGGGCTTGCCGGGACTCGTCGTCTCGACGGGCATGGTGAAGGACGTGCCGGTTGGCGTGCAGATCGTCGCCGGGCACTTCCGCGAAGACCTGTGTCTGCTGGCGGGCCAGGCCATCGAGGAACGCGGCGCGCCGCCTTCGCCGATCGACCCGGCGATGTAAGCCGGGCGGGCGTCATGCGGGCTTCTTGACCACGGTGTCGTGAGGGGTGAGCGCCTGCCCCTCACGGGTCTGCGGAAACATCGAAAGCAACGGCTTGCCCGTTGCCTTGTCGATCAACCACGAATGCCGTTCGCCGCGCTCGAACAAATGGCGCTCGCCCCACTGCTGAAGCGCCACGATGATGGGGAAGAGGCTTTCCCCTTTCTTCGTTAGCACGTACTCCTGATAGGTCGTGCCGTCGGAGGCAGGGCGGGTTTCGAGAATGCCGGCCTCGACGAGATGGCTCAAGCGGCCGGACAGGATATTGCGCGCCACGCCCAGATTGCGCTGAATATCACCGAAGCGGTAGATGCCGTCGAAGACGTCGCGCAGGATCATCAGCGACCACCGGTCGCCGATCACGTCGACCGAGCGCGCGACGGGGCAGGTCTCCGTCTGCATGGATTTGCGGCTTGCCATGACGACTCCTTCTTATGCCAGTCCAGATTGACGCAATGCGTTCGCCTCACGTAGTTGCATTTTAAAACCAGTCGACATACCATTCAATCAGTTTTGTTTTGAAACTGGATTGAAGATCATGGAAGCGGATCCCGTTGCGCTTGCACCGCCGGCCCGCGGCGCTCCCGTGCGGCCGCACGCGCCGTTGCCGCGTGGCATCGTACTGCTGTTCGCCGTGGCCAGCGGTTTGAGCGTCGCCAATGTCTACTATGCGCAGCCCTTGCTGGACGCCTTGGCGCGCGATTTCGGCATTACCCGCGCCGCGGTTGGCGGCGTGGTCACGGCGACACAGACCGGTTGCGCGCTGGCGTTGCTGCTGCTCGTGCCGTTGGGCGACAGGGTGGAGCGCCGCCGCCTGATGATCGCGCAACTGCTGGCGCTGGTGGCCGCGCTGGGCGTGGTCGGTCTCGCGCGATCAGTCGCGGTGCTGCTGGCTGGCATGCTGGGTGTAGGCATGCTGGGCACGGCCATGACGCAGGGTTTGATCGCCTATGCGGCCGCCGCCGCCGCGCCCGACGAGCGCGGGCGCGTGGTGGGCGCAGCGGGCAGTGGCGTGTTCATCGGCCTGCTGCTGGCTCGCGTGTTCTCCGGCGGCGTGAGCGATCTCGCCGGTTGGCGCGGCGTGTATGGCTGTTCCGCCGCCGTCATGCTCGCGCTTGCCGTGCCGCTGTGGCGCCGGCTGCCGAAACTGGCGCGCGGCGCGCCAGATACGATGAGCTATGTCCAGCTGATCATCTCGATGTTTGCGTTGCTGCGCTCGGATCGCGTGCTGCAGACGCGCGGCGCGCTCGCGCTGCTGATGTTCGCGACCCTCAATATCTTCTGGAGCGCATTGGTGCTGCCGTTGAGTGCGCCGCCCTACAATTTCTCTCATACGGCGATCGGGGCCTTCGGCATCGCCGGGGCGACGGGCGCACTGGCCGCCGCGCGCGCGGGCCACTGGGCCGACCGGGGTTGGGGCCAGCGCACCAGCGCTGCCGCGCTGGCGCTCCTGTTGCTGGCGTGGTGGCCGCTCTCGATGCTGGGACACTCGCTATGGATGCTGCTGGTCGGCATCGTGCTGCTCGATCTCGGCGGCCAGGCGCTGCACGTGACCAATCAAAGCCTGATTTTTCGCAGCGATGCGCAACTGCATAGCCGTCTCGTGAGTCTTTACATGCTGTTCTACGCGGTTGGCAGCGGGCTTGGCGCGATCGGCACGACGGCGACGTATGCCGTGGCGGGCTGGCATGGCGTGTGTATGCTGGGCGCGGCCACGAGTTTGCTGGCGCTCGTGTTCTGGACACTCACAGTGCGCAGCATGCCGCGCGCGGCCTCGTGCGCCTGCACATCGAATTGAAGCTTGAATGGAAACCCGAACCGGGAGACATGGATGGATGAACTGAAACTGCTGGCGGATGCCGACGCGCGCGGCCTGCGCTACCTCGAAGGCAACGCCACGCGGCGCGTTTTCCCCTCGAACGAAGCCATTGCGGCGCTCGGTGCGTTCGACGAACCGCTGCCCGCAAGCGGGTTACCCGCCGAAGACACGCTGTCCCTGCTCGACCGCGTAGGCTCGCCGGCGACTACGGCTTCGAACGGCCCGCGCTATTTCGGCTTCGTGATCGGCGCGGCGCTGCCCGCGGCGGCCGCGGTGGAGCGGCTCATGCTGGCGTGGGACCAGTGCGCCTCGACGTTCGACAACTCGCCGGTCGCGGCCACGGTGGAACGCATCGCCGGCCGCTGGGTGCTCGAAGCACTCGACCTGCCGCGTGAGAGCGCCGTGGGCTTCGGCACCAGCGCCACCGCGTGCACGCTCGGCGCACTCGCCACGGCCCGGCGCGCGCTGCTGGCACGGCAAGGCTGGGACTTCGACGGCCAGGGGCTGATGGGCGCGCCCGAGATCAAGGTCGTGATCTCGGAACTCGCTCACATCACGGTGAAGAAGGCGCTGCGCATTCTGGGCTTCGGGCTGGATCGCATCGTCTACGCGGCCGTCGATGCTCATGGCTGCGTGGATGCGGCGCGACTCCCGCCGCTCGACGACCGTACGATCCTGTGCCTGCAGGCCGGCGAGGTGAATACCGGCGAATTCGACCCGTTTGCGCCGATCATCGCGCGTGCGCGGGCGGCCGGCGCGTGGGTGCATGTCGATGGCGCGTTCGGCCTGTGGGCGCGGACCTCGTCACTGGCTGCGCTGACCGAAGGCATCGAAGGGGCCGATAGCTGGACGACCGATGCGCACAAGTGGCTCAACACGCCGTACGACTGCGCCATGGTCATTTGCCGCGATGCAACGGCGCTGGCCGAGGCGATGAACAGCGACGCGGCGTATTTGTCCGCGAGCGCCGACGCGCAGAAGAACCTCACGCTGGAATTCTCGCGCCGCGCGCGCGGCATTCCCGTGTGGGCGGCGCTGCGCACGCTCGGACGCGGCGGTGTCGCGGCCATGGTCGAGCGCCATCACGCGCAGGCGCAACGCATCGGCGCGGAACTCGGGCGGCTCGGCTACGAGGTGCTCAACCGGGTCGTGCTGAACCAGGTGCTGTTCCGCTGCGCAACGGATGCGCAGACGCAGGCGCTGCGCAGCGCCGTGCAGGCCTCCGGCGAAACGTGGTTCGGCGGCACGATCTGGCAAGGGCGGCCTGCGTTGCGGATCAGCGTGTCGTCGTGGCGCACGCGGGATGAAGACATCGAAGCGCTCGTGCAACTGCTGGCATCGTTGCGCGGCGATTCGCGTGCGCCGTAGCCAACATCGGTGACAACGTTGCGCGCACAGCGAAAGAGGCGGTAAGGCCGCGCACGGCTCATGCCCTCGAGTCAACGCAGCAATGCGAGACTCAGCGCGATACCGGCCGCGTAAGTGCCGAGCGCGCCGAGAAATCGGGCGGGATTGGGTTTCGCCATCGAGGGAAACGCGATCAGCCCGACGACGAGCAGGAGCCGGCAGACGGTCGCGGCCACGATCAGCGCGAGCGTGACCGGCGAGGGCGAGCGTGTGCCCAGATAGAGAAACAGCACGGCCAGGAAGGGCACATATTCGGCGGTGTTCGCATGCGCGCGCACGACCTTGTGCAGCAGGCTGGCGGGGTCCGTCGCGCATCCCGAGAGCGTGCCTTCGCGAAAGCGAAGCATGGAAATGGACAGGCCGAGGCCAAACAGCAGGAGACCCAGCACGGCCACGCAGGCCAGCACAATTCTGTCCATTTGAAGCTCCCTGGCGAAAGCAGGCGATGCGATTGCTTGCGGTGCGCGCTAGCCGACTTCCACGCGGTTGCGTCCGCTGTCCTTGGCCCGATAGAGCGCCACGTCCGCGCGTTTGACGATCGCACCGAAGTCATCCTCGCCCGGCAGGCGTTCCGTCACGCCAATGCTCACCGTAAACGGCACAGGCTTGCCCAGCCGCCATTTGTGCTCGAAGTCCTGCTGCTCGATGGTCTGGCGCAGCTCCTCGGCCACAGCCGTTGCCTGCTCGATATCGAACTCGGGCAGGGCGGCGACGAATTCTTCGCCGCCCCAGCGGGCGAACACGCCAATGCGCCTGTCACTGTTCATCACGACCTTGGCCAGCACGCGCAGCACTTCGTCGCCGATGTCGTGCCCGTAGCTGTCGTTGATCTTCTTGAAGTAATCGATATCGAGAATAAAGACGGAGAGCGTTTTGTCCGCTTCCAGAAGCTGCTCGACGGTATCGGCAAATTCGCGGCGGTTCGGCAGGCCGGTCAGCTCGTCGGTCACGGCCTGTTTCTGGAGCAGGTCCATCAATTGCACGCGGTCGGCGATATCGCGAATCACCGCGGTGAATTCGATCAGCCCGCCCACGTTGATTTTCGAAATCGCGATTTCGACGGGCAACAGCGACCCATCCCGATGCAATCCATACACGCGGTTGCGCTCGTCCATCTGCCGCGAGCGCACGGGCGAGCGCGCGAACTGGTGGACATATTGCGAATGATTGCCGCGGAAGCGCTCGGGCAGAAGGTCCGTGATCGGTTGGCCGAGCATTTCCTCGGCGGAGTACCCGAACAGGTTTTCGGCGGCGCGATTGAACAGCGTGATGCAATGCTGCTGGTCGATCGTGATGATGGCGTCGTAGGCTGCGTCCACGACCGAACGAAAGCGCGATGTGCTGACTTCCAGTTCGTGCGTCAGCAACATTTTCGTGGTGATTTCAAGGCCTGTGACCATGATTTCGAGCACGGAGACGCCGCTTTCGGCGTGGCGTATCGGCTTCAACGACAGGCGCCACCAGTGCGTTCCGTCCCTCAGGTCGTAGGCTTGCTCGAGTTCCCGGGCGACGCCGGATTCGAAGCACTGGGTCAGTTTCTTGCGGAATTCGGTTCGGGCGTAGTTGGGAATGAGCGAATCGAACGGTGCCGGGAACGACTTGATCGCGCTGCGCCTGCCGCCCGTCATTCGCATGAAATGATCGTTGCAGGCCGAAACCACGAACTGGCCCCGCTCGTCGCGGCCGATCATCGCCACGCTCGCCGCGATCTCGTCGACGAAATCGCGCATCATGTTCGACCAGTCGGCCATCGAGCCTCCTTTGCCCGGTTGCCCAATACACTGACGATATAGTAGTCCGCATTGCGCGGCGCGGCAGCGTAATGTGCCCAACGGACGTTTTCGAACATGCGGGTTCGCGCGCGTCCGGGCAGACCCAATCTGGCTCGACTTACTCATGCGCGACGCCGCGACAGCACGCTGCGACGAGGCACGCATTGCCGCGATCACGCAGGGTTTCGACGCCTAGCGCGCCGCGACGATGCCTCCGTGCAGTTCCACATGCAGCACGACGAGCCACCGCAAAGGGCAGGCGCTCGCTACGCGCACGGCACGGCCGGGGCGAATCGCGGCCGGCTGCACGAAGCCCCACTCTCTCGCGCGCGACCACGCATGACGCGCATCGGAGCGTATCCACACGGCGAGCAGCGTGCAGCACATGAAGCAGAAGAATGCCGTGAGTCCCAGTGCAAAATCGGGGTGATTCGAATACGCGAAAAATGCGAACGCTGAAGTCAGTATGGGACTGATTAGCAGAATCAACGCGCACACGCGCAGCAATGCGCGTCTTTGCGGACTGATGGCGCGTGCGGCATTCAATGTGCGCCGAAGCGGCGAAGAGAGGTTGCGCATGCGAGCGGACCGATACGCCGTCAATGCAACAAGGTCACGGGCACGCTGCAAAGCCGCCTGAGCCTTGCGAGCATCATCCATTTGCGCAGAAAGCCGAGATGGCTTGCGTCCACGAGAACGATATCCGCGCCGCCGCATTCCACGCACGCGGCAATGCTGCGTTCCGCGGGGCCAGGCGCGTGGCGCAGGCGGTACGGCACGCCAGCGTCCTTGAGAATCGCGCAGGTGGCGTCGAGCATGTCGCGGCCGTGCCGTTGTCTGCGCTTGCGGGCGCCGTCGCTCGCCTCGGCTTGCTGCATCGTCTCAACGATCTCGACTTCCACCATGCCGCGTTCGGCGAAAAGAAACGCGCTGTGGCGTGCGGCTTCGGCTGCGCCGTGCCGGTCAATGACGGGAATGAGGAGTTTCAACACGAATTGGCCCGAGAGATTGCGGATCAGCATGATCGTAGCGAACGGCGCGTAAACAAGCCGTAAAAGATTGCCCGCCGGCGTGTAAATACGGTGCTTCTTTACGGCATTTTTTCTTGTGCGAGGGAGAACGCCACGCCTACACTGGCGCGTCGAATCCGCCCGTGTCATTGCCATGTTTTGCCTCCCGCCGTTCAATCCTGTGTTTCTCCGCTAATCATGCCGATGCGTTTTAGAGGCTGGTTGAAGCTCGCGCTTCTCACGTTTTCCGTGGACCAGATACTGACTGCCGTGTTCGGCTACGTTACCCAGCAAATCGATCCGGGCATCTCGGACTTCGAGACGGTGATCTTTAGCTGCATTACGTGCCTGCTCGTCAGCAACTGGCTGGTGACCGACGCGCGCGCCGCGTGGGCCACGGCAAAGAAGCAGGGATTCATCGGGCCGGCGCGAACCGAAGGGAGTGCGCACGAAGCGCAACTCCAGATTGCCAACGCGTGCCCGCGACGCTGGCTCGTCGTGCTGCATCTCGAGTTGAATCCGCAGCTCGCACAAGGCATGTGAAATTTAGACACGACGCACCGCTATTTTTAACACCGGTTTTACGCGTTCGGGAATACGCTGAAGTTGTGTTCACAACCTGCGAATAGCAATTCAAATCTCATGGCTTGCGCAAATCCCATCCCCCGTTACGAGATCGTGGCGCCGACTCCGCGCCCGCTTGCGAAGGTCGTTCCGTTGCGGGCCCCGCGTGCCTGGCTCGAAGTCATGCTGAACGCGAATACCGAAGAAGCCGCGCGGGCGCATCTCGCGGCGCTGCTGCATTCGCCGCTCGGCGTCTATGTCGCGCAAACTGCGTTCGTGCGCGGCGCCATGCGCGTGCTACTCGATATCGCGCCCGAAGACATCGACTTCACGATGCATACGCTGATAGTCAGCGTGCCGGAAGCCACGATCGGCGCATTGCGCCCGCGCACCGGCAACAAGGGGGCCTGATATGTTCGAGGGAATCTGGTTGCCCATTGTGACGCCGCTGCGCGATGGCGAAGTGGATGTCGATGCGTTGGAACTGCTGACTGACAAATACGCGAGTGACGGCGTTGCCGGCATCGTCGCGCTCAGCACGACCGGCGAGGCGGCGCTCCTGAACGACGTGGAGCGCGTGACCGTGCTGCAGGCCATAACCGGGGTCGCGGCGGGGCGCGTGCCCGTGATCGCGGGCCTGGGCGGCAGCGATACGCGTGCGTTCGTGCAGCATCTGCGCACGCTGGAAAGGTGGGACGTGGCGGGCTTTCTCGTTCCCGCACCGTCGTATGTATGCCCGGACCAGGCGGGGCTCGCATGGCACTTTGGGCAGATCGCGCGTGCCACGTCGAAGCCGTTGGTGCTTTACGATGTGCCGCATCGCACGGGCGTGCCGATCGAAGTCGAAACGGTGCGCGAACTGGCGGAATTCGACAATATCGTGGCCATCAAGGCTTGCGCAAGCGAGCGCTTCAAGGCGCTGGGGCAACTGCCCATCTCGCTGCTTTGCGGGACGGACGAAGCGTTTCTGGAGTGCCTCGAGGCGGGCGCCGCGGGCGGCATACTCGCCAGTGCGCACGTTTGCCCGGACCTGCTGCGCGATGTGCACGCGCTCGCGAAGGCGGGCTACGGCGAGGCGGCGGCGCGGCTGTTCGCGCGCTTCAAGGGCGTGCTGCGCCTGTTGTTCGCCGCGCCGAACCCGAGTGCGATCAAGGCCATGCTGGCGCTCGACGGCACCCTGTCGCACGAAACGCGCATGCCGATCCGGCCGGCTTCGCCCGCGCTCGTCACGCAACTCGAATTCGCCCGCGCCGTGCTCGACGACCTGCGCGCCGCCGCGCCGTCGCCCTGATTTCGCTGCGCACCCGCGCCCGCGCAGATTTTTTTTCGCGTTTTCGAACTTTCATCTTGTCGCGCTACTATTCCCCTACCATGTCATGGGGAAACCGCGAAGATGAAGTACGAGAACGCTCTGCAGCGAGCGATCAAGGAGCGCCTCGAGCGCGCCATGGAGCTGGCCGAACTGTTCGGCCTCTTGATCATCGGCATTGGCACCGTGGCCGCCATGGGCGCGCTGATCTGGCACATGGTGCATTCGGACGGCGTGACGCTGACCGACCTGCTGCTGATGTTTCTCTACCTCGAGATCTTCGCTATGGTCGGGCAGTATCTCAAGGCGGGTCAGCTGCCGGTGCGCTTCCCGCTCTATATCGCCATGGTGTCGATCGCGCGGGACCTCATCCTGCGCGCCGGCGCGAACACGGAGCTGCATTTGCTGGCTTCCGCCGGGGCGATCGTGCTGATCGCGCTGGGCGTGCTGATCATCCGCTTCGGGCAGGCGAAATATCCCAGCAACACCGATGAGCGGCGCGTGGAAGAGGCGAAGTAGGCCAGACCGGCTGCTGATGCGCGGCTGCCGTTGCTGCCTTAGCGCACGCGAACCGGCCCAAGCCGCGCCGCGATGGTGCGGCACGCGGCGAGCAGGGGTTCGATGTAGCTGCGCTGCGCGTCATCCTGGCGGCGGAACATCGGCATGCTGACGCTCACGCAGCCCACTGCATGGCCATCGGCGCCGAGAATCGCCGCGCCGTAACACCAGATCGACTGTTCGTTTTCTTCGCGATCTTCAGCGTAGCCGCGTTGCGCCGTGAGTTCGATCTCGTCGCGGATCGCGCCGAGGTCGGTCATCGTATGCTCCGTGAAGCGCACGCGCGGCGCCTGCGCGAGCAAAGGCTCGCGCTGGGCCGGCGTGAGCGTGGCGAGCCAGGCTTTGCCGACCGAACTCGAGGTGAGCGCCACGCGCGTGCCGATGCGCGCGCGGACGGCATTGCGCTGGACGGCTTGTGGCGCGCGTGGCGTCATATCGAGCGCGCGATGCGTGATGGCGGCGACCGCGTGGCGCGGCTGAACATGATGAGCGCATCGATGCAGGGTGCGCTGGCGTTCCAGAAGGGCCTGGGTTGCGTGCACAGCCTGAGCCATTCGCTGGGCGGCATCAACCCGCGTTTGCATCATGGCACGCTGAACGCGATTTTCCTGCCGGCTGTGCTGCGGTTCAACGAACAAGCGCCTTCGGTGCGCGAGGAAGACAAGCTCGCCCGTCTCGCGCGAGCGCCGGTTCATGACGATCTGGACGACGAGCGCAACGCCGCCAAGCGCGATGAACGCCCCGACAATCGGCACCGCGCCGTAGCCGAGACCGGCCGAGAGTGCCGCGCTGCCTGCTGCGGCGCCCAGCGCGTTGCCGTGGCCTGGAGACCAAAGTGTTTTGATTTCGAGTCAAGAATGAAGGGCGCTTAGCCCGAAGCGCCCGCGTGCGCGGAGTCAGGCGTTATCGCGGCTTCAAAACCGTCGTCATATATTCGCTTGCGAATTCGATGAATGCCTGCACGCGCAGCGGCAGCCGCCTTTGCACGGGATAGACGATTTGCGCGGCGAGCGGTTTCGCCTGCCATTTCGGCAGGACGCGCACGAGGCGGCCCGAGATCAGATCCTCCTCGATCAGCCATTCCGGCAACACGGCCACGCCCAGCCCCATGCGCGCGGCCTCGCGCATGCTCGTCACGCCTTCCGAGATCATCACGGGCTCGATCTGCAACGTATGCGTCGTTGCGCCCGCATACAGCGTGACATCCCTCGAACCGCCGAATTGCCGGCTCGACAGTGCGATCCACGGTAAGACCTGGAGACTTTCCGGCTTGCTGGCGAACTTGTGATCCTTGAGGAACGCTGGCGAGGCAACCGGATAGCGGTGGATCTCGCCCAGCGAGCGCGCCACGACGCGATCGTCAGTGAGCGCCCCGGCGACGATACCCGCGTCGCAGCCCTCTTCGATCATGTGGAGCGGGCGGTTCGAATAGGCCAGCTCCATTCGCACAGCCGGGTGGGCCTGGATAAAGCTGCTGATCATCCGGCTCACCACGGACTGGCCGAAGTCGATTGTGGAAAACACACGGATATTGCCGCTCAGCGCGCTCTGATCGCGCCGCATGCGCTGGCCGGCCTCCTCGGCGAGCGCGAGCAGTGCCTGGGCGTCGGCCAGGAACTGATGGCCGGTTTCCGTGAGGCTCATGCGGTGCGTGTCGCGCCGCAGCAGCGCCGCGCCGCATTGATCTTCGAGCGAACGCAGCTGGCGGCTCAGCGTGGGCTGGCTCAGGTTCAGCTTGCGCGCCGCCGCGGAGATGCTGCCGCTCTCCACGATGGCAACGAAGGCCTGCAGCAGGCTCAGGTCGTTGAAGATGGTCATACGCGGGAAGCATAACCGATATTCCGGCTATGCGGCTACCGTGGGGCGTCGCCTGGCGGGAAGATGCACCCATCGCATCACGTTGCATCACCCACCCAACCGGAACGGAGAGTCACCATGAGCACGCAAGCCAACCCCAGCAAAGTCGCGATCGTTACCGGCGCTTCCCGCGGTATCGGCGCATCGATCGCCCGTCGCCTCGCGAGCGAAGGCGTCGCAGTCATCGTCAACTACGCCGGCCGCGCGGCGGACGCCAACGCAGTCGTGGAGGAAATCAAGGCCGCGGGCGGTCGCGCCGCGGCAATTCAGGCGGACGTGGCCGTGCCCGCCCAGGTGGCCGCGATGTTCGACCAGGCTATTACGCTCTTCGGCGGCGTGGATATCGTGGTGAACAACGCGGGCATCATGCAGCCGGGCCTCGTCAACCTGGCCGATACCGACGACGCCCTGTTCGACCGGCTCGTCGCGATCAACCTCAAGGGCACCTTCAATACGCTGCGCATTGCCGCGAAGAAGCTGCGCCAGGGCGGCCGCATCGTCAACTTCTCGAGCAGCATCCAGGCGCTCGCGCTGCCGGGCTACTCGGTGTACGCCGCCACCAAGGCCGCCGTAGAAGCGATGACCAACATCTTTGCCAAGGAACTGCGCGGCCGCAATATCACCGTGAATGCGATCGCCCCCGGGCCTACCGCAACCGAACTGTTCCTCAAGGACAAGACGCCCGAGCAGATCGAGCGCCTCGCGAAGATGCCGCCGCTCGAGCGGCTCGGCCAGGCGGACGACATCGCGGAAGTGGTGTCGTTCCTCGTCGGCAACGGCGCTGGCTGGATCGACGGTCAAACGATCCGCGTGAACGGCGGCATTGTTTGATGTCCTGATCAAGCGTTTTCATGACGAACGAGGAGCCCATCATGAAGAAGGTCATTGTCGTTACCGGCGCATCCAGCGGTTTCGGCCGCCTCGCCGCCGCAGCACTCGCCAGCGCCGGCCATACCGTCTACGCATCGATGCGTGCGACCGCCGGGCGCAACGCCCCGGTCGTCGCGCAGATGGCCGAATTCTCGCAGCACAACGGCGTGGATCTGCGCACCGTCGAACTCGACGTGCAGTCGCAGGCGTCCGTGGATGCGGGCATCGCCCGCGTGATCGCCGCAAGCGGGCGTATCGATGTGATCGTCCACAACGCGGGCCACATGGCCTTCGGGCCGGCCGAAGCGTTCAGTCCGGAACAGTATGCGCACCTGTACGACATCAACGTGCTAGGCACGCAGCGGGTGAACCGCGCGGTGCTGCCGCACATGCGCGAGCGCCGGGAGGGTCTGGTGGTGTGGGTGTCGAGCAGCAGTTCTGCGGGCGGCACGCCGCCTTATTTCGCGCCGTATTTCGCGGCGAAGGCCGCCATGGATGCGATTGCCGTTCAGTACGCACGCGAGCTTTCGCGCTGGGGCATCGAAACGTCGATCATCGTGCCGGGCGCGTTCACCTCGGGCACGAATCACTTCGCGCATGCGGGCAGCCCGGAAGACAAGGGCGTGGTCGCCGCCTATGAAGCCGGCCCCTATGCCGGGTTCGGCGAGCAGATCCAGAAGGCGTTCGCCGCCATCGTGCCGCCAGAAGCCGACGTCGGCCTCGTGGCCGAGGCGATCGTCGATGTGGTCGATGCTCCCTTCGGGAAGCGGCCGTTCCGGGTGCACGTGGACCCGACCCAGGACGGCGCGGACGTCGGCTTTGCCGTACTGGACCGCGTGCGGGCGGAGATGCTGCATCGCGTGGGCCTGTCCGACCTGCTCGCGCCGCGCCGGCACGGCGACGCGTGACGCGACGGGCGGCGGGGCGCGCTTACTCCGTGATGCACTCCGACGCCTCGAGTCCACGCAATGCCGCCTCGAACTCCTCGACAGGAATCGGGCGGCAGAACAGATAGCCCTGATACGCGTAACATCCGGCCGAGGCGAGGAAGGCACGCTGCTCCTCGGTCTCGACCCCTTCGGCGATCACGCCGAGGCCCAGGCTGTGCGCGAGCGCCACGATGGTGCGGGCGATCACGGCGTCGTTCGGATCGACGAGGACATCGCGCACGAAGGAGCGGTCGATCTTCAGTTGAGCGAGCGGCAGGCGCCTCAAATACGAAAGCGACGAATAGCCGATGCCGAAATCGTCGAGCGCGAAGACGATGCCGTTCGCCTTCAGCGCTTCCATTTTCTCGATGATCTCCTGCACGTTGTCGACCAGCACGCTTTCCGTCAACTCGAGCTTGAGCCGGTCCGCTCTCGCGCCGGTCTGTTCGAGGGTGGCCAGCACGCTTTGCACGAAGTCGGGCTGGTGCAGCTGCTGCACGCTGACGTTGACCGCAATGGTCAGGTGTTCGGTGTCGGGCTGCATGGCCCAGCGCGCCAGCTGGGTGCAGGCCGCGCGCAGCACCCAGCTGCCCAGCTCGGCGATGAGCCCGGTTTCTTCGGCCACGGGAATGAAATCGGCCGGGTACACGAGCCCGCGCAGGGGGTGACGCCAGCGCACCAGCGCCTCGACGCCGGTGACCCGGCCGCTGTCGATCTGCATCTGGTAGTGAAGCACGAACTCTTCGTTCTCGATGGCTTCGCGCAGCGCCGCTTCGAGCGCGGCACGCTCCACCACGACCGTCTGCATGTCGGGGTCGAAGAGGCGCACCGCGTTGCGGCCGCGTTCCTTGGACTTGTACATGGCGAGGTCGGCCTGCTTCATGAGGTCGTCTGTCGTCGCCTGGAAGCCCTTGAATACGGATGCGCCGATGCTCGCCGTGCTGCGGTAGTCGATCTCGTCGAGTCGATAAGGATTCCCGAGCACAGCGAGAATCCGCTCGCCCAGGGCCTCGGCCTGGCGGGCCGCCTCGCAGGGAACGGGATTCAGATTGCCCACCACGACGACGAACTCGTCGCCGCCCACGCGCGCCACGGTGTCGCCCGCGGGTATGCTCGCCGCCAGGCGTTTCGCGACTTCCTGCAGCAGCAGGTCGCCCTTGTCGTGGCCCAGCGTGTCGTTCAGCGTCTTGAAGTGATCCAGATCGATGAACAGCAGGGCGCCACTCGTGCCGTTCCGCGCGCTGTCGGTCAGGGCGTCCTTGAGGTTGTCGAGCAGCAGCGTGCGATTGGGCAGGCCCGTGAGCGCGTCGTAGAAGGCCAGCTCCTTGATGCGCTGGTCGGCGATCTTGCGCTCGGTGATGTCGCGCCCGCTCGTGCGGAAACCGATGAAGTCTCCCTTCGAGTCGGTAATCGGCACCCACGAGGCGCAGAGCCACATGAGCGAGCCGTCCTTACGCACGCAGCGGAATTCCAGATTGTCGCCGCGCGAGCCCAGTTGCGCGCCGCGGAATTCGGGCGCGACGTAGGACGCGTCGCCCGGATAGATCACGGTGCAGGCGAAGTCGCTCATGGCCATGCACTCGTCGACGGTATAGCCGATGTACTGCTCCACCGCCGAGTTGATCCAGCGCGGCTTGCCTTCCGGCGACCACCAGATTTCCCAGTTGACGGTGCAGTCCGCGATGGCGCGGAATTTTTCTTCGCTTTCGCGCAGTTCCTTCGTCATCGACGAGGCCATCCGTATCGCGCGGCTGCGGCCCGTCATCATGAGGCGCGTGAGCAGCGCGAGCAGCAGGCTCAGGCCCGTGCCGGTGATCGCGATGAGCGTTGCCGCGTCGCGGCCGAAGCGCGCCTTGAAGCCGTCGCGCGCCATCAGCTTGAGCATCCAGTCGTGTCCGCAGACCACGAGATATTCGGTCGCCGAAAGATCGCTGGGCAGGTGAAGAGCGGAGGCGCCCGACGTTCTGTAGAGCAATGCGTCCGGCGACGATTCCACGCCGTCGTAGATGGAGACCGAGAGGCCGGGCGGTTCCTCGCCGTAAAGGCTGGCGATGACGTCGTGCATGCGAAAGGACGCGTAGACCCAGCCCACCAGCTGCGCCTGGCGTTCCGTGGCGTTTTCCGGCGCGGAGCCGTGTGTGTAGACCGGCATGTACATCACGAAGCCGGGGTCGGCGCCGGGATCGGTATCGACCGAGAGGCGCACCTTGCCGGAAATCGTCGCCATGCCGGTGTCGCGCGCCTGCTCCATGGCGCGCCGGCGCACCGGGTCGGCCCAGGCGTCGAAACCGGGCGCCGCGCGATTGGCGCCGATATACGGCTCGCGCTGAATGATGGGGGCGTAGTTCGCCCGCGGACCGTCGGGCTCGATCGCGTAGCCCGGCAAGCCGCGCTGCTGCATGGCCGTGATATGCGCGGCCTTTTGCGTCTGCGGCACCCACGCTATGATGCCGATGGCCTGGATGCCGGAAAAATTGGCGTCGAGATTGAGCGTATTGACGTACGCGCGGAACGCGTCGCGATCGACCTCGCCGCTGGCGGCAAACAGGCTCTGCACGCCGCGCAGCAACAGCTCGTACGTGCCCATGCGCTGTTCGACGCGGCTCACGACGTCGCCGAGCGAGTAGTCGAACTGCGTGAGCAGTTCGTGGCGAGCCGCTTCCCGCTCGTGGTTCCAGAGCGTCCAGGTCACGCCGAGTGCGGCGGCGAGAACCAGTAGCGGGAGCAGAACGAGGCGCGTCCGGGTCATGGCGGCGTCTAGAAGGGGACCATCGAATCGGCGAGGTCAGGCTTGAAATACTTCGTGAAGATGCGCCGCACCGTGCCGTCGGCGATCATTTCGTTGACGAGGGCGCGCCACTTGTCCCGCTCCTCGGGCGAGAGCGCCTTCTTCGACATGATGAGTCCATGCGGAATGGGTGGATCGTCGAACTCCACGATATTGGTCACGCTCCGAATCTTCGCTTCATCGATGGCGGGATAATCGAACGGCTCGATGATCATTCCCTGAATGCGGCCAAGGATCAGCGCCTGGTAAAGCGGCTCGAGGCCGCCCGCCTGACTCACGCGGTTTTCGGCGGAGAGCGAATCGACCAGCCGGTTGGCCGACTTGCTGTAGCGGAAACTGCGAATCACGCCGAGCTGAAACTTGTCGTTGTGCTCGAAATCGGCCAGTTGATGGATGCCCGAATCCTTGCGAACCAGCAGATAGTACTTGTTGCTGAAGTACCAGGCAAAATCCGCGTATTGATTGCGCTCTTCGTTGGCAATGCCCGAAAGGCTGAAATCGAGCGCGCCCGATTCGATCAGTTTCCAGATACGCGCGCGCGACATCAGGCTCACGCGGATCTGGCAGCCGCTGCGCCGCGCGAGGGCGTCGGCGAAGTCCTTGTCGATGCCCGTGTCCGTGTCGACGGAGTAGAGCAGCCCATGATCGTGTAAGGCGAGCGTAAATGAGCGCGAGCAGTCGGGGCCTGCGGCAACCGCGGTGCCGATGCAACCGAGCGCGAGCAGCAGGCCACCAAGGCAGGTTCGAATCACAGCGTCTCCGTTGCTTGTCAATGGCCCGATGGTGGTGCATCGGGCTGAAAACAGTCTTCACGTCTTATCGGCAGCGTGCTGCAATTCTTGAGACAATTCCAATTGTTTTTTTTGCACGTCTTTCGTGCAGGCGCTGGGGTGTTCAGGCGGGACAATTGCCGGTTCGCGCCAGACCGCGGCGGCCAAAAAAAAGCGCCGGCGCAAGGCCGACGCAATTTTCAAAACGGGATCGTGTAAGGAAGGCTCAGCCAGAACGTGGCAGAACGTGGCCCTCGCAACGGACGATTTAGCCGATACGCATGACGCTCAGTTCTCTTCCACGGGATCGCGTTTCAGCATGCTTTTCGGAATCGACAGAATCAGAACGCAGCTCACGAGCAGACACGCGCCCAGCGCATAGGTGCCGTTGTTGATGTCGCCGGTCAGGTCCTTCGCCACGCTGGTGATCATGGAGCCCGTGAAGCCGGACAGGTTGCCGACCGAATTGATGAGCGCAATACCGGCCGCCGCGGCCGTGCCGGAGAGAATCTGCCCCGGGAACGTCCAGTAAATTGGCATGAGCCCGAGGATCGCGCAGGTGGCGATCGTCAGGAATACGATCGAGAGTGGCACGTTGTGCGCGAACAGTGCGCTCAGAATCAGGCCGACGCCGCCGATACAGGCCGGAATGGCCGCATGCAGCCGGCGCTCGCCCGTCTTGCGCGAGTGCGACGCGTTCCAGATCATGGCGGCCACGGCGCTGAGATAGGGAATCGCGGTCAGCAAGCCGATATTGAACGTGCTCTTCACACCGGAAGCCTTGATGATGGAAGGCAGCCAGAACGCCAGACCATAGAAGCCGGTATTGAAGGTCAGCAGGATGAACGTCAGCAGCCAGACGCGCGGGCTTTTCAGCGCCGCCATGGCGCTATGCGTTTTCTTCGCGCTTTCCTGTTCGAGATTCTTTTGCAGCACGGCCTTTTCGGCGGCGCTCAGCCATTTCGCCGACTGAATGCCGTCGCCCATGCGCAGCAGCACCACGAAGGCGACGAGAATCGAGGGAATGCCTTCGAGCAACAGCATCCACTGCCAGCCGCCCAGCCCGAACAGGCCATGCGTGTTCTCCATGAGCCACCCCGAGATAACCCCGCCGAGCGTGAGGCTCACCGGAATGGCGATCAGGAACCCCGACATCGCGACGCTCTGGCGACGCGCCGGAAACCAGTAGTTCAGGTAAAGAATGATGCCGGGGAAAAACCCCGCTTCGCAGACGCCGAGCAGAAACCGCAGGATGTAGAACATCGACGAGGTCTGCACGTGAAAGAAACTCGCGAGCGGCGCGATAAAGGCGAGCGACGAAGACACGATGCCCCACGTCACCATGATGCGCGCGATCCAGAAGCGCGCGCCATAGCGATGCAGGAGCAGGTTGCTCGGCATCTCGAAGAGGAAGTATCCCCAGAAGAAAATGCTTGCGCCCACCGCATAGATACTGTCGCTCAGGCCGAGCGAATCGAGCATCTGCAGTTTGGCAAAGCCGACGTTCACGCGGTCGAGGTAGGCGACGACATAGCACAGAAGCAGAAGCGGCAGGATCCGCTTCAGTACCTTGCGGTACAGCTGTTCTTCGGCTTCGTTGACGGCGGCCGGCGAGTCCGCAATCTGGGTCAGGGTGGGCATGGGATGTGTCTCCTTTCACATGTGCCTTTGAATGGTCCCGCTGCTGGGAGCGATTCCACGAGCTTCGTGGTGTACTTGCTGGATCTCGGCGCTGGCTGTGAACAGCGCGCTGTTTTGTTATCGGTAACACAGCGGGCGCTAAATTAGCATGAGACGAGGCGCCACGGCAAGTCGGAGACCGGCGCCCAGGTCGGGAAAACGCGTGGTCACACCTGGTGCACAGGGCGGGCGCAAAGTGCTAACATCCAGAAATGTTACCGATAACAAATGGCGTGGACCTGCCCGCCGCATCGTCGAGACAAGGAACAAGCAAGTGAGTGATATGACCCAGCCCAACGCACGGCGCCTGCGCAGTCAGGAATGGTTCGACGACCCGGCCCATGCGGACATGACCGCGCTCTATGTCGAGCGCTTCATGAATTACGGTCTGACCCGGGAAGAATTGCAATCGGGCCGCCCCATCATCGGCATTGCACAAACGGGGAGCGATCTCGCCCCCTGCAACCGTCACCATATCGAGCTGGCGGCGCGCACGAAGGCGGGCATTCGCGACGCGGGCGGCATCCCGATGGAATTTCCGGTCCATCCGCTCGCCGAGCAGAGCCGGCGGCCCACGGCAGCGCTCGACCGCAATCTGGCCTATCTGGGTCTGGTCGAAATTCTTCACGGTTTCCCGCTCGACGGCGTGGTGCTGACCACGGGCTGCGACAAGACCACGCCCGCTTGCCTGATGGCCGCGGCAACGGTCGATATGCCCGCCATCGTGCTGTCGGGCGGCCCGATGCTCGACGGCTGGCATCACGGCCAGCGTGTCGGTTCGGGCACGGTCATCTGGCATGCGCGCAATCTGCTCGCGGCCGGCGAGATCGACTACGAGGGCTTCATGGAGCTCACGACAGCTTCGTCGCCCTCCATCGGCCACTGCAACACGATGGGCACGGCGCTGTCGATGAACAGCCTCGCCGAAGCGCTGGGCATGTCGCTGCCCGGCTGCGCCAGCATTCCGGCCGCTTACCGCGAGCGCGGCCAGATGGCGTACGCAACGGGCAAGCGCATTGTCGACCTCGTGCGCTACGACATGCGGCCCTCGCGCATCATGACGAAAGAGGCGTTCGAGAATGCCATCGTCGTGGCCTCCGCGCTGGGTGCGTCCACCAACTGCCCGCCGCACCTCATTGCGATCGCGCGGCACATGGGCATCGAGCTGAGCCTCGAAGACTGGCAACGCGTTGGCGAACAGGTGCCGCTCATCGTGAACTGCATGCCGGCAGGCGAGTATCTGGGCGAGAGCTTCCACCGCGCGGGCGGCGTGCCCGGCGTGCTGCGCGAACTCGATCGCGCGGGCCTCGTGCACCGCGAATGCCTCACGGTATCGGGCCGCACCATTGGCGCCATTGCCGACAGCACGCCCGAGCCCGATCGCCAGGTCATCAGGACAACCGATGATCCGCTCAAGCACGGCGCGGGCTTCATGGTGCTCTCGGGCAACTTCTTCGACAGCGCGATCATGAAGATGTCGGTGGTCGGCGACGCCTTCCGGCAAACCTACCTGAGCGAGCCGGGCGCGGAAAATTCCTTCGAGGCGCGCGCAATCGTGTTCGACGGTCCCGAGGACTACCACGCGCGCATCAACGATACGTCGCTCGAAATCGACCAGCACTGCATTCTCGTGATTCGCGGCACGGGCACGGTGGGCTATCCGGGCAGCGCCGAGGTGGTGAACATGGCGCCGCCGGCGGAACTGGTGCGCCAGGGCATCACGTCGCTGCCCACGTTGGGCGACGGCCGCCAGAGCGGCACCTCGGCGAGCCCGTCGATCCTGAACATGTCGCCCGAGGCGGCGGTGGGCGGCGGCCTCGCGCTGCTGCAAACGGGCGACCGCATTCGCGTGGACCTGAATGCGCGCAGCGTGAACGTGCTGGTCGACGAAGCGGAGCTTGCGCGGCGCCGCGAAACGGCGCACTTCGAGGTTCCGCCGGCACAGACGCCCTGGCAGGAGCTTTACCGCAAGACGGTGGGGCAATTGTCCACGGGCGGATGCCTCGAACCGGCCACGCTCTATCTGAAAGTCATCGCCGAGCGCGGCAACCCGCGCCATTCGCACTAACCCGGACACTCAACTGGACGCACCATGACCTCGAACACCCCCTCAAACTGGCTTCCCGGCGATGTCGGGCAGGCGCTGCTCGTTGGCCGCGTGTGGCGCAAGGCAGGCGAGCATGAAGGCCCCTCCGTCGTGCTCGTGCGCAACGGCGAAGTCATCGATATCACGGCCAGCGCGCCGACTACCGCGGATCTGTTCGACCGCGAGGACCTCGCGCAATTCGCGCGCACCGTGAGAGGCGAATCGCTCGGCCCGGTGGAAAAACTGATCGAAGCGAATCTGCCCGGCAGCGGCGAGCCCGCGCTGCGTCTGCTCGCGCCCAACGACGTGCAGGCGATCAAGGCTTGCGGCGTGACGTTCGCGGTGAGCCTGATCGAGCGCGTGATCGAGGAGCAGGCGGGCGGCGATCCCGCCAAGGCGCAGGAAGTGCGCGAAACCATCGCGGCCACGATCGGCACCGATCTCTCGAAGATCAAGCCGGGCTCGGAAGAAGCGATGAAGCTCAAGGCGGAACTCGAGCGGCGCGGCGCGTGGTCCCAGTACATGGAAGTGGGTATCGGGCCCGACGCGGAAGTCTTTTCGAAGTCGCAGCCCATGTCGGCGGTGGGCTTCGGCGCGGCTGTCGGCTTGCTGGCCGCTTCGGTCTGGAACAACCCCGAGCCGGAAATCGTCCTGGCCGTGAACAGCCGCGGCGAGATCGTCGGCGCGACGCTCGGCAACGACGTCAATCTGCGCGACATCGAAGGCCGCTCGGCGCTGCTGCTCGGCAAGTGCAAGGACAATAACGCCTCGTGCGCGATCGGCCCGTTCGTGCGTCTGTTCGACGAGTCGTTCAGCCTCGACACGGTGCGCAAGACGAGCGTCGCGCTGCGCGTGGAGGGCACGGACGACGACTTCGTGCTGGAAGGCATCAGCCACATGAGCGAAATCAGCCGCGACCCGGCCGACCTCGTGGCGCAGACGTGGGGCCCGCATCACCAGTATCCCGATGGCTTCATGCTGTTTCTCGGCACCATGTTCTCGCCGATCAAGGATCGCGACACGCAAGGCGGCGGCTTTACGCATCATCTGGGCGACAAGGTCACCATCTCCGCGCCGGAACTCGGCGCACTGATCAACACCGTGCAATTGAGCACGGCGCTCGCGCCGTGGACCTTCGGCGTGCGCGCGCTCTATCGCAATCTCGCTGCGCGCGGATTGCTGTGAGTCACTGAATCGGGAAACGCGACATGAACCAGTTCGACAATTACATCGGCGGCCAGTGGGTGCGCGGCGCCACGGCCTCCACCAACATCAATCCCTCCAATCTCGACGACGCGATCGGCGAGTTCGCGCAGGCAGACGACGCGCAGACGCGCGACGCCATCGCCGCCGCGCGCAAGGCCTTTGCGCAGTGGTCGCTGTCCACGCCGCAGCAACGCTTCGATTTGCTCGACCAGGTGGGCAGCGTGATTCTCGCGCGCAAGGCCGAGCTGGGCCGCCTGCTCGCGCGCGAGGAGGGCAAGACGCTGCCCGAGGCCATCGGCGAAGTGGGCCGCGCCGCGCAAATCTTCAAGTTCTTTGCCGGCGAGGCGCTGCGCCTGGGCGGCGAGATCGTGCCTTCGGTGCGCCCCGGCATGACCGTCGAAGTGACGCGCGAGCCGATCGGCGTGATCGGGCTCATTACGCCCTGGAACTTTCCGATCGCCATTCCCGCCTGGAAGATCGCGCCCGCGCTGGCCTATGGCAACACGGTCGTCATCAAGCCCGCCGACCTCGTGCCGGCCAGCACGTGGGAACTCGTGAAGATCATTGCGGAAGCGGGCGCGCCTGCCGGCGTGATCAACCTCGTGATGGGGCGCGGCTCGGTGGTGGGCGAGGCGATCGTCAGCTCGCCCGATGTCGATGCCGTGAGTTTCACCGGCTCGGTCCCGACGGGCCGCGCGATCGGCACGAAGTGCTTTGCAACGGGCAAGAAGTTCCAGCTGGAAATGGGCGGCAAAAATCCCATGGTCGTGCTCGACGACGCCAATCTCGACGTCGCCGTGGAAGCCTGCATCAACGGCGCATTCTTCTCGACGGGGCAGCGCTGCACGGCGTCAAGCCGCCTCATCGTGACCGAAGGCATTCACGACCGTTTCATCGAAGCGATGAAGGCGCGCATGAAAACGCTGAAGACGGGCGACGCGCTGGCGGACGGCACGCATATCGGGCCGGTGGTGGACGACAAGCAGCTTCAGCAGGACGAGCGCTACATTGCTATCGCGCGTGAAGAGGGCGGCGAGGTGTACGGCGGCGAGCGCGTGGAAGGCGCCACGCGCGGCTATTTCCTCGCCCCCGCGCTAGTCACCGGTACGACCGCGCCAATGCGCATCAACCGCGAAGAAGTGTTCGGCCCGGTCGCCTCGGTCATCAAGGTGAAGGACTATCACGAGGCGCTCGCCGTGGCGAACGACACGGAGTTCGGCTTGTCGGCCGGCATCTGCACGACGTCGCTCAGTCATGCCAACCATTTCCGCCGCCATGTGCAGGCCGGCATGGTCATGGTGAACACCGCAACGGCGGGCGTGGACTATCACGTGCCGTTCGGCGGCCGCAAGGGTTCGAGCTACGGCCCGCGCGAGCAAGGCAGCTATGCCCGCGAGTTCTACACCACGGTCAAGACGGCGTACGTCAATCCGGGCGCAGTGTGAAGCCGCGCGGGCGGCGTACGGAATACGCCGCCCGCGCCGGTTTTCAGATCATCCCGTGCACCACGGAGTGGGCGAGCCGCAGCAGATCGTCGAATTGCGTGACCAGTTCGAAACACACGAGAAACGTGAATGCGGCAGCCGCCCCTGGAAAGCGCACCATCAGGCGCAGTGCGGGCTCGGCGGTCCGCTTCCTGACGGCATCGCGCGTCATCAGCCAGGTAATCACCACGCCGATTGCGCCGCCCGCGATCAGATCCGTGGGGTAGTGATAGCCCAGATACGCACGCGGCAAGCAGATGATCAGTACCACATACGACATCACCAGCGCGCCGACCACACGCCATACCAGAAAGATCCCCATCGCGATCGCCACCCACAGCATGGCGTGATCGCTCGGAAACGAGCTGAAGTCGGTGAGCCCGGCCGCCCGCAGCGACGACGAGGCGAAATGCAGGTGCAGATCGGGATTGAAGAGCGGCCGTTGCCGGAACGGCAGAAAACGCGCGAGGAGCCGTCCCACGGCGAGCGCGATCAGGCCGCTGGCCACCGTCGCGATCATCATCTCGCGCCGCCACGCGCGCCGCTCGTTGGGCTGGAACCAGATCCACCAGATGAGCGGGATGAGGAAATAACCCTTGAACGTATAGAGCCCCACCATCACCCGGATCGCGTGATTGAGCAGTGGCGGCAGATCGACTTGGGTGAGGGCTCCCAGAATGACGGTATCGAAGCTGTTCATTTATTGTGGGCCATTCCGCTGGTTCTATTTACGAATGAGAAAGGCGGCCGGAAACGGAGGTCTCCGGCCGCCTTGGGGCCCGATGTTCCAGGCGCTGACAATCGTAAGTTTCAACTCAGTGCGCATAGGTAAAGAATCGAAAGCAAGTGTAAATCGCGCTTGCTCCCGCCCTCACTGCGCCGCAACGGCAGGCATCGTCCTGTGCGGTGTGCCTGCCGGCCCGCTGTTACGCCCCGTCACACATCGTTTCGTTTTCAAACGAACTGTGCCGCGTAACGTGTCCGTTATCGGGCACGACCCCACATCGTTTCGGGTGATTTACCCGGTTTCATCGCCTAGTTGGGCAGCAGCGAGCCGCTGCGCAGCGGCGTGGCGCCTGCCACCCACGCGACTTCCATCCCCGCCGTGGCGAAGCGCGTGCGTTGGCGTGCATACAGCATGCCGGTCACGGAACTCGTGATCGTGACGACGCGATCGGTCAGCGGGTCGACCACATCGGCGATCGGCTGGCCCGGTTCGACCCTCACGCCAACCGGTGTGCGGAACACGAGTACGCCGGAGGCCGGCGCGATGAGCGCTTCGGCGCCCGCGAACGGCGTGGCCGGGTATTCGAGCGCCGGCAGCGGCGCGGGCGCGCCCTCGATCACACCGCGATGCGTGAGGTAATTGATGATGGCGTTCGCGTCGCGCTCGGCGAAGTCGTAGCTCACGTCTGCCTGGCCGCGCAACTCGATCGTCACGGAAACCGCGCCGTTGGGAATCGGAAAGCGCTCGCCGTAGCGCTCGCGCAGCGCGGACCAGCAGAAGCTGTGGATCTCGTCGAACGGATTGCCGTCCGAATTGAGCGCGAACAGCGAGGCCTTCGCTTCGAGATAGCGCGCGAGCGGCTCGACATCGGGCCACAGATCGGGGTTCGTGTAGAGATGCAGCGCGCCTTCGAAGTCGCAATGCAGATCGAGCACGACGTCGGCGTCATACGACAGGCGCTGAAGCGCAAGCCGCTGCGAGCCGAGTTCGGTGGTGGGCGCCTGTTCGTCGAGCGCCTCGCGCATCGCAGCGCGCACGACGGCCACGTTCTGCTGTGCGTCGGCGCTCAGGCGAGGACCGACACGCGGGAGCACGAGTTCGGCGAGATCGTGGAAGTGGCGGTTGAAGTTGGCCGCGGTGCCGCTTTCGAAGCGGCCGAGCAGCTGACCGAGCAGGCGCTGGTTGAGGCCGATGGGATTGGGCACGGGCACGACGACGACCTCGCCGCGCAGCTTGCCTGCGGCTTCGAGCGCGGCAAGGCGTTGGCGCAGCGCCCAGGCGACCAGCATGCCCGGCAGTTCGTCGGCATGCAGCGACGACTGGATGTAGATCTTCTGTGCGCCGGTGGGGCCGTAGTGGAAGCTCGTGAGGTGCCGCGCGGTGCCGAGCGCCGGCGAAATGAGCGGATGGGTCTGAATCTGCATGATGGCGAGAGGGCGGGGAAAGTTGCAGGCGGCGGAAAGGGCAAAAGGCGCGGGAGTGTCCCGCGCCTTCGTCGCGAATCGTATGCTCCGGTCAGGCTCAGGAACCGTACACGTCGAACGCGAAGTAGCGCGATTCGATCTTCTTGTACGTGCCGTCCTTGAGCATGTCGGCGAGTGCCTTGTCGATCTTCACCTTCAGGTCGGCGTCGTCCTTGCGCAAGCCGATGGCGGCGCCGTTGCCGAGGATGCCGCTGGGATCGCTGAGTTCGCCGTTCGTGAACGCGAAGCCTGCGCCGCGCGGGGTCTTCAGGAAGCTCAGGTCGGCCTGCACGGCGTCTTGCAGCGCGGCGTCGAGGCGGCCCGAGAGCAGGTCCGCATAGACCTGGCCCTGATCCTGGTAAGGCACGATCTTCACACCGTTCGGTGCCCAGTTGGCTTTTGCGTAGGCTTCCTGGGTCGTTCCCTGCTCGACGCCGACCGTCTTGCCCTTCAACGAATCGGCCGTGGGCTGGAGGCTCGAGCCCTTCTTCGCGACGAGGCGGCTAGGCGTGTGGAAGACCTTCGACGAGAACGCGATCTGCGCTTCGCGCTGCGGCGTCATCGACATCGAGGAGAGCACGGCGTCGAACTTCTTCGCCTTGAGCGCCGGAATCATGCCGTCGAATTCGCTTTCCACCCAGACACACTTCGCGTTGATGCGTTTGCAGATTTCGTTGCCGACGTCGATGTCGAAGCCGACCAGCTTGCCGTCCGTGCTCTTCGATTCGAACGGGGGATAACTGGCGTCCACGCCGAAGCGGACCGTGGTCCAGTCCTTCGCGCAGACGGAGGTGGCGACGGCGAGCATCGCGATGCACAGGGCAAACTTCTTCATTGACGTGGAGTCTCCAGTATGTCTTTCGACGCCGCCATGAGGGATGGCGGCATGGTCAACAGCGGGCTGTCACGTCAGCCGTGTTGTATAGACAAGATAACGGCTCTCACATATTGAGACAACTAGGGTTTTTGCTGGCGGACGGTGTAAACGGGCTGACACGTGCGCGTTGCACACGGGAAGGAAGGGCGGGAGGCAGCGTGGAGTGCGCGTTGTAAGCGTTTATTGGCTAGACAACTTGGAGCGGGCTAACCTGGCCGAACAGGACCGCTTTCGCTGGGAGGGAGCGTGGGACGGGCACTAGCAGGGAGGAATGCGCGCGCATGACGTTGCGCGCGCAACGATCTGGGTGGCGGGCGCGCCGGTCAATCGTCGTCGTCGCCGTGGTGATGTTCCCAGCCGCGATGACGGCCGTGGTCGTGCCAGTGGTGTTCGTCGTCGTGGTCGTAGCGGTAGTAGCCGTAGGCGGGGGCCGGTTCGTAGACCGCAGCGGGCGGTGCTGCATAAACGACGGGCGGCGGTGCTTCGTACACTGGCTCGGGCGCGGCATAGACCGGACCGGGAACGCCGAGATAGACACCGATATCGGCATGGGCGGATGCCGCTGTGCTGACACACGTCCCTGCGAGTCCTGCGAGGAGATAAAACGTCAGGCGATTCATGATGATCTCTATTCCAGTCAACGGACGCGGTTGCGATGGAAGCGCATTCTAGTCGCTGAGCTTACGAACGGGATGCGCAGATTTGTCAATCGTGTAACCGCTGGTAAAGCCGCGCGAAAAATGGCGGCCTTAAGGTTCCCATAAGGGAAGCGCGCGGCCCTGAATGGCCATTCGCGTGGGCAAGCCGCTTTAGGGTCATTACACGTTGGTGTCGTTGCCATTACCCTATAGAGGCTGCCCGCGCCCGAGACAGGTTGCCTATGCGTACCGACGATCGAACTTCTACGCAAGCCTGCATGCCCGAATTCCGGAAACAGGGCGACGTCTGCTCGTTCGGGAACCATGCCGTTGCCTTGCGCTGGGCGCTCGCGGATGAACACCTCACGCGGTTTTCACTTGTCGATTGCGCCGGGGCGGGTGCGTTGCCCATCGCCGCGCCGTTCGCGCTAACTTTCGCGGATGGCACCACACTCGGCCCGGCCGGCATACAGGTGGTCGCGCCGGTACGGGAAGAGGCGCTCGCGGCCAACCCGCACGCATCGCGCCTGGCCGAACGCGTCGCGGGCCGGCGCGTGAGCATCACGCTGGGCGACGCCCAGAGACGCCTCGCGATTCAATGGAGCGTAGAGCAGCGCGACGGCGCGCGATATCTGCGCATGACGCTGAACGTGACGGCCTTGCGCCAGGACGAAGCCATTGCCGTCGTTTCCCTGCTGCAGGCGCGCGCGGTCGGCGCGCAGACCGGCAGCGAGCGCAAGGGCACGCCGGTCGTTGCTGGCAACTTCTATCTGGGCTTCGAGTTGCCGCTTGCAACCAGCCACGTGGACGCGGATAGCGTCAGCTTTACGCTGCAACGCACGCTGCCGCTGCAAAAGAACCGGACGCTGACTTATTCCGCCGTGGCCGGCGTGGCTCGCGACGGTCAGTTGCGGCGCGATTTCGCCACCTGCCTCGAGCAGGAGCGCGCCCGCCCATATCGTCCGTTTCTGCACTACAACAGCTGGTGGGATATCGGCTATCTCACGCCTTATACGCAGGACCAGGCGCTGGAGCGCATCGAAACGATCGGCCGCGAATTGCATACTGCGCGTGGCGTGCAGATCGATTCGTTTCTTTTCGACGATGGCTGGGACGACCTTGGCGGCGGCTGGCATTTCAGCCAGGCGTTTCCGCATGGCTTCGTGCCGCTGCGCGAGGCGGCGGCACGCTATGGCGGCGCGCCCGGCGTCTGGTTGTCGCCCTGGGGCGGCTATTGCGGCCCAAAGGACGAACGCGTCACGCACGGCCGCGCCGCGGGCTATGAAGTCATCGACAATGGTTTTGCGTTATCGGGGCCGCGCTATTACGAGCGCTTTCACGCAGTCGTGATGAGCCTGCTCGCGAGGGACGGCGTGAACCAGTTCAAGTTCGATGGGACGGGCAACGCGGACCGTGTATTTCCAGGCAGCCTTTTCGATAGCGACTGGGACGCGGCGATCCAGCTCATCGGCGACATTCGCGCGGCGAAACCGGCAACCTTCATCAATCTCTCGACCGGCACGCAGCCCTCGCCGTTCTGGCTGCGCTACGTCGACGCGATCTGGCGCGGCGGCAGCGACGACGGTCAGGCGGGCAGCGGCCCGAGCCGCGAGCGCTGGATCACGTATCGCGACGCGCAGACGTACCGCAACGTCGTGCTGCGCAGCCCGCTCTTTCCGCTCAACTCCCTGATGCTGCACGGCATTGTCGCTGCACAGTGCAATCCACGCCTGAATGTGCCGGCAGGCGATGCATTCGCGCACGAGGTGCGGTCCTTCTTCGCGAGCGGTACGCAATTGCAGGAGCTGTACATCACGCCATCGCTGCTGGGCGAAGACGACTGGAACGTGCTCGCCCAGGCGGCCCGATGGGCGCGCGCGAACGGCGACGTCTTACGCGACAGCCACTGGATCGGCGGCGCGCCCGACGAAGCGGCCATCTACGGCTGGGCCGCGTGGGCGCAGCACAAGGCCATCGTGACGCTGCGCAATCCGCACGATCAGGCGCAGCGCTTTGCCCTGGCGCTGCGCCATCAACTGGAATTACCGGCCGGGGCGGCAGGACGATTCCATGCGCGGAGTCTCTGGCAGGCAGGCAAGACCGGCATTCCCGCAATACTCGACGCGGACGTGCCGTGCGAAATCCAGCTCGCGCCTTTCGAAGTGCTCACGCTGGAGTTGCTGCCGGCCGGTGGTGGCTAATACAACGAATTCATCAGTTGCACGGGTTTCGTTTCGGTCTGATGCAGGTCGAAGATCAGCACCTCGTTCTCGCCCTGCGTGAGCCACGGCGCGGGGCAATACAAGCGCTGTTGCGGGCCGATACGCCAGTAGCGCCCGAGATTGTGCCCATTGACCCAGACCACGCCCTTGGTCCATTGGCTCATATCGAGCCAGGTGTCGCCGATTTCATCCAGAACCAGGCGTGCCTTGAAAAAGAGCCCGGGTTTCAGCGGACTCGTGCAGCGTGCCTCCAACCCGGCGATGTACGCCTCATCCATCGGTAGCAAAAAGACTTCCCATTCCGCGATTGAGGAAACGGACCCGTCGGCGTATTGCATCTTCACGGGCGCGAGCAGTCCTTTGCGGTCGACGATCGCAGGCCCGAAATTGACGCGCCCCATGGCCTCTACCAGAATTTCCAGCGGGCCGGCCACGTTGGCGGGCAATGCGAGCGGCGCGCGATGTGTCACGTGTAACCGCTGAGCATAGCCGTGCGGAATGCGCGCGCGCGAGACGCCGCCCGCGTAGTGCTCGCCGACAAAAACTGCCGCATAGTCGTGAACGTCGCTGATATCCAGCGCACCGACCGGTTGCGCCCGCAACTGTTTGCGATACAACATGAGGCCGGACGTCTGACCGTAGTGCTCGAACGGCTGCGGACCGACGCTCGATTCGCGCGGCAAAGGCGCGGGCAGGTTGTCCCAGATCGAGGCATAGAGGGTGGGCGTCAGGGTGTGGCCCGCGACCGTGGGTATGGCGTCCGGAATCTCCGGCAACGGCTCGGCCAGATAACGGGCGATGATGTCGCGATACTTCAGGTATTTCGCGGTGGCGGCCCCTTGCTCGTTAATTGGCGCGCCATAGTCGTAGCTCGTGATATCGGGTTGATAATTACCCGACTCGTCCACATTCGCGCCGGCATAAAAGCCAAAGCTGGTGCCGCCGTGAATGACATAGAGGTTGAACGACAATTGCGACTGCATGAATGCCGTCAAGATGGCGGAAAGGTCGTAATGTAGTCCCGCGAATTCCGGCTCGCCCCAATGCGTCAGCCAGCCCGGATAGACCTCGCCCGCCATCGCGGGCACGGCAGGAAACGCGCGCCGTACCGTGGCGATTTGCGCCGCGTTGCCGTTGCTCAATGCGATGGCGCCACCCGTCACCGTCGTGCGATTGCGCTCGAGTTGCGCGAGACCGTCCTCGGTGTAGAAGGGCCCCGCTATGCCGCCCCGCAGCCAAAGCTGCCTCAATTCTTCGAGGTAAGCGGGATTGCTTGCGTACGAGCCGAATTCATTCTCTATCTGGATCATCAGGATCGGGCCGCCGGCATCGATCATCAACGGCTTGATGCGGGGAGCCAGTTCGCCGATATAGCGTGCAACCGCGGCCATGTAACGGGCATCGGTGGCGGAGTCGGTGCGCAGCTGAATGTCCGGTTCGCCCAGCAGGTAAGCGGGGAGGCCGCCCAGGTCCCACTCGGCGCAAACGTAGGGGCCCGGGCGCAACAGCACCCACAACGCTTCTTGCTGGCACAGGCGGATGAAGGCTTCGATATCGCGGTTGCCGCTTGCGAAGTCGAACACGCCCGGGCGTGGCTCGTGGTAGTTCCACATGATGTACAACGCGATGCAGTTCATGCCCATCGCCTTGGCCATGCGAATGCGATGCAGCCAGTACTCGCGTGGTATGCGCGCGGGATGCATCTCGCCGCTGCGAATCTGCAAGGGCTTGCCGTCGAGCAGGAAGTGCTCGCCGTCGGGGCTGAACGAGGAGGTGTGGCGGCGTTCGAGGTTCATGGTGCTCGCGGTGCAATCGCGCCCTTGTATTTGCACACTCACGCACTATACTTCCACGGCTGATCGTAGAACGCTTAATTTCGCTTAAGCCTATAATTCGGCAAGAATACGCGCAAGTCAGATATGCCGAGCTATGTAACCGTATTGACGCAGTTACATTCGAATATGAAAAAGCGTGCTATTTTTCCGATTGCCAGTTCAACGCTTCTCGTCGCGGCGGGAATTTTCTGCATCGTCTTGTCGCTCTCGACAAGGTCCCTGATTGGAACGCTTTTCATCGCAAGGATGCTGTTGTTCTGCGGCTTCGTGCATGCCTTGAATCTCTTCACGACGAAAGACTGGAAACTCGCTATCAGGCGCTTTCCGCCAGTCATCGTGCCGATACTCATCGGCATTCTCATTCTGGTCAATGACAGCGCACGGGCGCGTGGGCTTACCGTGATGCTGATGATCTTCTTCGTACTCGACGGCTTCTTCAAGATCATTGCGTCGGTCGGGCAGGATGTGAAGATCAACAATATCGGCATTGTCAGCGCGGCGTTGTCTTTCCTGCTCGCCATTTTTCTGGCCGCCAATTTCCCGAGCGTGCCGTTACCCTTGCTCGGATTGTTCCTCGGGCTGGATCTCATTTCCATGGCCGTGGTGCCGTTTGGCGGCCGGGAGCGCAGGCGCGAGCTGATCTGATTTGACGAAAGCGCAGTCGGCGGCCGCGTCGCGGCCGTGCATCACGTTTCGCGCGCACACGGTGTCGCCATCGATGCCCGTGTCAGTGTGCGGTTGCCGTTTTACACACGCAAAACCGACGGAGGCGATTCATGATCTTCGCAAATGGCTTTACGTTTTCGAACTTTATTATCGATGCGTTTTCGATATTCATGTTCATTCTGTGGTTCTGGCTGTTCATCACGATCACGAGCGACCTGTTCCGTCGAACCGATATCTCGGGCTTCCTGAAGATCGTCTGGGTGATTTTTCTGATTGTTTTGCCCTATATCGGCATATTTGCCTATGTCCTCACGCAGGGCAGAGACATGGCGCATCGCAACCAGGAACGGGCGCAGAAGGCGCGCGAAGAACTGCGCCACATAGTGGGCTACAGCGTCGCGGACGAAATCGAAAAGCTCGACAAGCTGAAAACGACAGGCTCGATTACCGACGACGAGTACAAGCGCCTGCGCGCGCGGCTCGTCGAGTGAGAAGGGCGGCAGGCATGGCGACCGTCCATGCCTGAATCATGCAGCACGCGGGCTACGGCAAAGTAGCCCGTCGCGTCATCCGGTCATTCAGTACCCGAAACGATCTTCGAGATCCTCCAGTTGCTTCTCGTCACCAGCACGTAGTCGCCGTTCACGCCAAGCCATTGCTGGCCGCGCTTCGGTGCGTCCAGGTTATGCGACTTCCAGTCCTTCATCTGATAGTTGTAGTGCCGATATTTCGAGGGAACCTGTTGGCCCTCGTGCCAGTCGCGATGCGGCATGGTTGGCATGACCTGCTGGCGACCTGTCCCCTGGCTTTGATCTGCACCCGATGCTGCGTCTTGCGCCATTGCGGAAGAGGCAACACCGACGAGGAGCGCAGCGATGACTGAGAGGACGAGTTGGCTTTTCATGATTCGATCTCCTGAGGCAAGAAGATGATTGACGTCGCCATGACCAATGGCTTCTTCGGTTATAGAACATCCCGAAAGCCGTGATATCGAACTGTGCGAACGTGCCCTTAAAAGCATATGGGCAAAGGCTGGAAAACGAACGAAACTAGCGGTGTGAATAAGGGTGTGAAGCGTCTATCCATAGTAGTAAACGGAATTCCGACTTCAAGTAATTTACGAGTGGTTGATTTTGCGGCGCTTTTGCGTAATTCCTGTGAATGCATGAAAGCGCTGCTTGTTAGATAACGATCCCAACGTTATGCGCTTTTCGCGCGCTTCTGCTCTTGCGAATTGCGCACATCGCGGGCCGTAAATCGCAGTTTGAGTGAACATCGCAATGATCCGGTCGAGTACTGCGCAATGAGCCGTTCGGGGCGCGCGCGTACCGTCTCTATTTTTCGGTGGAGCCTCGCGTGCCAAACTGCGAACCCAGACGCTGTAGACCGTGGCTGATCGGCATGGCGGCCATGTTGCTGCTGGCGGGCAACGGATGCCGCGACCGGCAAGCTCAGAGCGGCGCGGCGCCACCGCCGCCGAGCGTGCTGGTCGTAACGGTTGCGGCGCAATCGATTCCCCGCGAGATCGAACTGCCGGGGCGGATCGAAGCGATCCGCTCGGCGGAGGTGCGCGCCCGCGTGGACGGGATCGTCGAGCGGCGGCTCTTCGAGGAGGGCACCGACGTGCGCGCCGGCGCGCCGCTCTTTCTGATCGATTCGCGCGACTACGAGGCCGCATTGCAGCAGGCCCAGGCGGCGCTCAACCGGGCCCGCGCCGTGCAGGGCAATGCGGCCTCGGAGGTGGCGCGCTTCAAGCCGCTGGTGGCGCGTCAGGTCGTGAGCGCCCAGGAGTTCGAGGCCGCGACGGCCGCACTGCAGCAGGCCGACGCGAACGTTGCGGACGCACGCGCCGCGGTGACGCTCGCGCAGCTTCGCCTCGATCGGTGTACCGTGCGCGCGCCGATAGCGGGCCGTGTGGGGCGCGCGCTCGTCACCGAAGGCGCGCTGGTCAGTGCGGCCGGCGCGACCTTGCTCACGCAGGTCAACCAGCTCACGCCGGTGAACGCCGTTTTTACCCAGTCGAATATTTCGTTGCTGGAAGTACGCAAACAGATCGCCTCGGGCACGCTCGCGGCGCCGGCCGCGGACCGCGCACAGGTCTGGCTCACGCTCGCGAACGGCGACGACTATGGCGAGCCGGGCGTGCTCGACTTCACCGACCTCGTCGTCGATCCTTCCACCGGAACGCAGGTGCTGCGCGCGCGCTTCAACAATGCATCGCGCATCTTGTTGCCGGGGCAGTTCGTGCGCGGGCGCGTCGTGATCGGCACGATACCGAACGGGCTGGTCGTCCCCGCGCGCGCCGTGCAGTTCGACAACAACGGGGCGAACCTCTCGCTCGTTGCCGAAGACGGCACCGTCGTGCGCCGCAATGTCGTGCTCGGCCCGCAGGAAGCGGGGCAATGGGTCGTGAAGGACGGGCTGGAGCCGGGTGAGCGCGTCATCGTCGACGGCTGGCAAAGGGTGCAGCCGGGGCAGCGCGTGGACGCCCATCCCTTCGCCGCGCCGGCCCACTCCTGAGCGGCGCGCCTCATGAACCGATTCTTCGTCTACCGGCCGGTCTTCGCGTGGGTCGTTGCGCTGTTCGTCACGCTCTTCGGCGCCCTCGCGCTCATGCTGCTGCCGGTCGAGCAGTACCCCGACGTCGCGCCGCCCTCGCTCACGATATCGGCGGTCTTCAGCGGCGCCGACGCGAACACGCTGGACCGCACGGTCACGTCGATCATCGAAGACGAGATGAACGGCGTCGACAATTTCCTCTACATGTCGTCGCAGAGCCGCTCGAACGGCACGGCGCAGATCACCGTCACGCTCAGGCCCGGCACGAATCTCGACGTGGCGCTCTCACAGGTTCAGGACCGCCTGAGCCGCGTGGAGCCGCGGCTGCCGCTGGAGGTGAGGCAGGTGGGCGTGAGCGTCACGAAAGCGTCGTCGGGCTTTCTGATGCTCGTTGCGCTGCAGTCCGCCGATGGATCGATCCCGGCCGTCGAGCTGGGCAACTTTGCCGCCAACAACATCGTCAACGAATTGCGCCGTATTCCCGGCGTCGGCGACGCGCAGCTGTTCGGTTCGTCGTATGCCATGCGGATCTGGATCGATCCGGAAAAACTGAGCAGCTTCGGTATTTCGGCCAACGAAGTGATGACGGCCATCCAGGAGCAGAACAGCCAGACTGCGGGCGGCAGCCTTGGCGACCAGCCGATTGCGCCGGGCGCCGAACTCAATGCGCAGATCGTCATGCGCGGCCGCTTTTCGACGCCCGAGCAGTTCCGCGAGGTGATCGTGCGCTCGAACCCGGATGGCTCGACGGTGCGTGTGGGCGACGTCGCACGCGTGGAGCTGGGTAACGACAGCTATGGCTTTCGCTTTCGCGTGAACGGCAGGGAGTCCGCCGGGATCGCCATCCAGCTCGCGAGCGGCGCGAATGCGCTGGCCGTGGCGCGCGCGGTGCGCCAGCGTCTCACGCAATTGCAGCCGACCTTCCCGAAGGGCGTGGCATGGGTCGTGCCGTTCGATACGACGCCGTTCATCACGACCTCGCTGAGCGGCGTGCTGCGCACCATGGTCGAGGCGCTGCTGCTCGTGACGGTCATCGTGTTCCTGTTCCTGCAGAAATGGCGCGCGACGCTCATTCCCACGCTGGTCGTGCCGATCGCGCTGGTCGGCACGTGCGTCGGCATTTTTTTGTTCGGACTCTCCATCAATCTGCTTTCGCTGTTCGCCATGGTCGTGGCGATCGGCATCCTCAACGACGACGCGATCGTGGTGGTGGAAAGCGTCGAGCGCGTAATCCAGCAAGAGGGACTCGGTTCGCGGCGGGCGACCGTCAAGGCCGTCGGGCAGATTGCGGGCGCCGCCATTGCGAGCACACTCGTGCTCATTGCGGTGTTCGTCCCGATGGCGTTCTTTCCGGGTTCGACGGGCGCGATCTATCGCCAGTTCTCGGTCACGCTCACCGTCTCGATCTTTCTCTCGACCCTGCTCGCGCTGACGCTGGGCGTGGCCATGTCGGCAACGCTGCTGGGCAGCAGGACGACGACCGGCGACGGCACCGGCAAGCCCGCCGCCACGCACTGGCCGGCCCGCATGCAGCGGCGCGTGTTCGATGGATTCAACCGCGGCATGGAAACCGCCACCGAGCGCTATGTGCTGGCCGTGCAGGCGATGCTGCGCAAGCCGGTGCGCTGGCTCCTCGTATTCGTCGTGGTGTGCGCGACGACCGGGTTCCTCTTCACCCAGTTGCCGCGCGGCTTCATTCCGGGCGAGGACCAGGGGCACATTTTCGTCGCGTATACGGCGGCGCCCGGCGCGACGGCGCAGCGCACGCAACAGGTCGTCGATCAGGTCGAGGCCTTTCTCAGGCAGCAGCCGCAGGTGCGCAATATCGCCTCCGTCACGGGATTCAGCTTCTTCGGCCAGGGCCAGTCGGCGGCAATGTCGTTCGTCGACCTGAAGCCGTGGGCGGAGCGGCCGGGCGCGGCCAATTCGGCGGGGGCGCTGGTGGCGCGCGCGAACGCGGCGTTCCGCAATATTCCGCAAGCGCTCGTCTTCGCGCTCGATCCGCCGGCCATTCCCGCGCTCGGCAATGCGAGCGGTTTCACGATGAAGATACTCGACCGCAGCGGCGTGGGCGGCGCGGCGCTGCAGCAGGCGAGCGCGCGCATGCTGGCGGAGGCTGCGCGCAGTCCCTTGCTGGTGGGCGTGCGTCCCGACGGTTTGCCGCCCGCGCCGCAACTCTATGTCGACATCGACCGCGTGAAGGCACGCGCGCTGGGGCTGCAGATCGGTCAGGTGAACAGCGCGCTCGCGCTCGCATTCGGCTCGAACTACGTGAACGATTTCGTCTACGAGGGGAACGTGTTGCGCGTGCTCATGCAAGCCGACGCCGACCAGCGCATGCGGCCCGAGGATATCGGCGCGCTGCGGCTGCGCAACAACGTGGGCGAGATGGTGCCGTTCTCGGCGTTCACGAGCGTGCACTGGAGCTCGGGGCCGCAGCAGGTCGAACGCTACAACGGCTTTCCCTCGGCCACGATCTCGGGACAGGCCGCGCCGGGCCGTTCGAGCGGCGCGGCGCTCGCGGAGATGGAGCGCATTGCGGACCACGTTCTTACCGGCAGCCTGACCTACGAATGGACCGGCACGGCGTTCGAGGAACAGCAGGCGGCCGGGCAGATCGGTGCGCTGCTGCTGCTCTCGCTCGTCGTGGTGTTCCTGCTGCTCGCCGCGCTCTACGAGAGCTGGGCGATCCCCATTGCGGTCCTGCTCATCATTCCGCTGGGCGTGCTGGGCGCGGTGCTCTTCACCATGGCGCGGCGTTTTTCCGCGGACATCTACTTCAATATCGGCCTCGTGACCATCATCGGCCTCGCGGCAAAAAACGCCATTCTGATCGTGGAATTCGCGATCAAGGAGGAGGCCGCGGGCAGCGATACGGTGAGCGCGGCCGTGAACGGCGCGCGTCAGCGCCTGCGGCCGATCCTGATGACGAGCGTGACCTTCGTGCTCGGCATGCTGCCGCTCGTGCTCGCCACGGGCGCGGGCGCGGCGGGCCGGCAGGCGGTGGGTACGGGCATCATGGGCAGCATGCTCACGGCCACGCTGTTCGGCATTTTCTTTACGCCCGTGTTCTACGTGGTGGCGCGCCGATGGTTGAGCCGCAAACGCATGCGCGACGATGACGAAGAAGACGCGCGGCCCGCGGGAGCGCACGATGCTTAAGACTGCCAGGTGGACGGCGATCACGGCATGCCTGACGCTCGCGTCGTGCAACTTCGCGCCGCGCTACCAGCAGCCGGAGTTGCCGATTGCGCAAAGCTACGAGAGTGCGGATATTGCCGCACCGGGCGGCGAGCGGCTCGCTTCGGAGCTCAGTTGGGAGACTTTCTTTCGCGACCCGGCGCTCAAGCAGTTGATTGCCATGGCGCTGGCGCATAACCGCGATCTGGCGGCATCGGTTGCGCGCATCGAGCAGGCTCAGGCGCTTTACCGCGTGCAGCGCTCCGCGCAGTTTCCGCAAGTGGCCGCGGGCGCCGACGCTACCCGCACCAAAACGCCGCTCAACTCCATCGAGCCCGAACTGCCCAACAACAACACGTCGATTCACTTCAACCAGTACAGCGTGCAGGTGGCCGTCACGTCGTTCGAACTCGACTTCTGGGGGCGCGTGGCCAACCTGAGCGAGTCGGCGCGGCGCAATTATCTGGCGACGATGGAGGCCAACGAAGCCTTTCGTCTCTCGCTCATCAGCAATGTGGCGGCGACCTACTACGCCATCCTCTCGGGCAACGAGGGCATCGACCTCGCGCAGCACACGCTGGAAACGCGCCAGTATGCGCTGGAGGTCGCGCGGCTGCGCCTCGAAGCGGGCGCGACCTCGCTCGTGGACTACGAGCAGGCGCGCATTCTCGTCACGCAGGCGCAGACGCAGCTTGCCGAGCTGCAAAGAACGACGGGCCAGCAGCGCGATCAGTTGGCTGTCCTGATCGGCGGACCGCTGCCGGATGCCGCGGAGATGACGCAGCGCCACGCGCTGGCCGACGCGGACCAGTTCGGCACGCTCGACGCGGGCCTGCCTTCTTCGCTGCTCGCGCTGCGCCCCGACATTCGCGCGGCCGAGCAGTCGCTGCGTGCCGCCGACGCCGATATCGGCGCCGCGCGCGCCGACTATTTCCCGCGTGTTTCGCTCACGGGCAATTTTGGCTATGTGTCTCCCGAGTTGAGCGACCTGTTCGTGCCCGGCAAGCAGGCATGGCTCATCTCCGGGTTCGTCACGCTGCCGATCTTCGACGCGGGGCGCCGCAGCGCGCAAGTGCGCCTCTCTGAGGCGCGCCAGACCGAACTCGTGGCGAACTACCAGAAGGCCGTTCAGGTGGCGTTCCGCGAAGTCTCCGACGCGCTGATCGCGCGCCAGCGCCTGCAGGAGCAAATCGCGGCACAGGAGCGCGCGGTGGCCTCCGAGTCGCGCCTCGCCGAGGCCGCGGAACTGCGCTACGAGAACGGTATTTCCATCTACCTGGAAGTGGTCGATGCGAAGCGCAGCCTGTTCGCGGCGCAACAGCAACTGATCCAGCTACGCGCGGCGGCGCTGCAAAACGGCGCGTCGTTGTATGTGGCGCTGGGAGGCGGGCAGGATGCGCCTCGGGCCGAGCACGCAGGCGCCGCTTCTACCAGCGTCGCCACCCCGTAGCCGAGCGGGTCAGGCGCAGCACATGGCGACGCGGTTGCGGCCGCGCGCTTTCGCGTCGTACAGCGCCTGATCGGCCGCCTTGATGACCTGCGTGACATCGACATCCTGGTCCGGCGACCAGCTTGCGGAGCCAATGCTTGCCGTGACCCGCCCGTACTCGCTGCCCGCATGCTCGATGGCGAGTTCGCTGATCGCATGGCGGATCTTCTCGGCGATCGCGCAGGCGCCTTCGAGCAGCGTATCGGGCAGCACGACGATGAACTCTTCGCCGCCGTAGCGGGCGGCGGTGTCCGCGGGCCGGCGGATGTTTTCGCCGATGCAGCGCGCCACGGCGGCGAGCGCGTCGTCGCCGGCCTGATGGCCGTACTGGTCGTTATAGGCCTTGAAGCGGTCGATATCGACGAACAGCAGCGAGAACACGCTGCGCGCGCGCCTGGCGCGCCGCCACTCCTGTTCGAGGATTTCGCCGAGCGTGCGGCGATTGTTCAGGCCCGTGAGACTGTCGGTGCGCGCGAGCAGCTGCAGTTCCGACTCGGCGCGCATCCTGCGCCGCAACTGCGTGGCGAGCACGAACGAGAGGCCGACGAAGCCGATCGCGAAGGTGCCCATGAGCGTGCCGATGGTCAGCGCGCGCCGCCGCCACGCGGCGTAGATATCGGGTTCGGCTTCCGCCACCATGATGATCAGCGGCTGGCGCGGAAAATTGCGGAAAAAATACATCCGGCGCACGCCGTCGATCGACGACGTGTCCGAGAAACTGCCTTCCTTCGCAGCGAGAAAGTGGCGGAAGGTACTCGCGTTGCGGATGTTGCGCCCCACCACGGCCGGATCGTAGGGCTGGCGCATGATCATGGTGCCGTCCTGCGCGATCAGCGAAATCGCCCCGTGGCGGCCCAGTGAGAGCCCAGCGAACAACTGGTGAAAATACTCGAGGTTAATGGCGATCATGACGATGCCGGCGAACGACCCGTCGGGATGCGAAAGCCTGCGGCTCAGCGCAATGCTGGGCGAGCCGTTGCGCAGGCGCGAATGGTAGGGCGCACTGATGTAGAGGCCGGCATGGGGATTGTCGCGCTGCGCCGTAAAGTAGTCGCGGTCGGCGAAATTGGCGTTGAGCGGCGCGCCCGTGGCCGAATTCATGACGACGTTGCCCGCTTCGTCGAGCACGAGGATCGAACCCAGATATTGCGCGGTAATGGCGTGGTCGAACAGCAGCTGGCTGCGCAGAGGCGCGGGCAGCGCCATGACGTCGGGCCGGCCGATGCCGTCGACCACGGCTTGCAGCGAGAGCTCGTAAAGCTCGAGGTTGCGCTCGATATCGCGTTCGGCAATCAGTGCGACGTTGCGCGAGTTCTCCCTGGCGCGCTCCAGGGCGTCGTGGCGGCTCTCGTAGAGCACCGTCGCGCAGAGCGACGCCATGATGAAGGCGACCGCCAGGCTGCCATAGAAAATGGTGCGCGGCCCCGTGAGCCATCTGAGCAGGTTACCGTTGCTGAATGCTGGCCGCATGGCTCGCTTCCAGGTAAGACTGCGCGCTCGCTGCATCCACAGGACGTGAGAACCAGTAGCCCTGCGCTTCGTTGCAGCCGTTCTCGATCAGGAATTCCAGTTGCCGCAGCGTTTCCACGCCCTCGGCCACCACGCGCATGCCGAGCGTATGACCGAGTGCGAGCACGGCCTTCACGATGACCTCGTCCGCGCGCGAGTGGCCAATGCCCCTCACGAACGACATGTCGAGCTTGAGGCGATCGGGCATGAAGCTGCGAATGTACCCGAGGCTCGAATAGCCCGAGCCGAAGTCGTCGATGGCGACCGAGAGCCCCATCTCGCGCAGGGCGCGCAGCGTGGCGAGCGAACGGGGCGCCATGAGCACGCCTTCGGTGATTTCCAGCTCGATATTGCGCGGGCTCACGCCGGTGCGCGCGAGCGTTTCCGCCATCATGGCGGGCAAATCCGCGCGCACGAACTGGACCGGCGAAACGTTGACCGAAACGACGATGTCCGGGTGCTGACGCGCCCACTCGCGGGCCTGGCGGCAGGCCTCCTCGAACACGAACTCGCCGATCTGCACGATCAGGCCGTTTTCCTCGGCGAGCGGCACGAACAGCGCCGGGCTCACCTGGCCGCGCTCCGCGTCGTGCCAGCGAACGAGCGCCTCGAAACCCATCGTCTCGCCCGTCCTCGGGTCGACTCTCGGCTGCCACGCCACGGCAAACGCGCGCGCCGCCACGGCGAGGCGCAACGCCTGCGCGAGGCTCGCGCGCTCGAGGTTCTGCATGGCGATGGCCATGTCGAATACCTGCATGCTGCCCGGTCCCACCGACTTGGCGCGGTACATGGCCGAGTCGGCGTACTTGAGGAGTGAATCGGGGTCGCTCGAATGATCGGGGAACACGGCGAGGCCGACACAGGCGAGCGGCACGATGACCTTGTTGCCGATCAGCAGGCCATGTGTCAAGGATTCCTGCATGCGTGCCGCGGCGGCGACGAAGTGATCGACGCCGCCCCGGCCGTACAGCACGGCGACGAACTCGTCGCCCGCATAGCGCGACACCATTTCGCCCCGGGCGATATTGGCGGACAGGCGGCGCGCCACTTCGCACAGCACCTCGTCGCCCGCGGTATGGCCGAGCGAGTCGTTGACCTCCTTGAAGTTGTCGAGGTCGATGAACACCAGCGCGAACTTCTGCTGCGCGTCGAGCGCCGTCCTGACCAGTTCGCGCAAGCGCGCCTTGAGGCCGAGCCGGTTCGGCAGGTGCGTGAGCGAGTCCTCGTTGGCCTGCAGGCGCAACTGCTCCTGATAGCGGATGCGCTCGGAAACGTCGTTGAACACCGTTACGCAGTGCGTGGGGCGATTGCGCTCGTCGAGCACCGGCGCGACATGCAGCTCGATCCAGTAGGGCGAGCCATCGGGCCGGCAGCATTTGAGCAGGCCCTCGCCTTCGCGCTCCGATTGCATGGCACTGCGAACCATATGGGCATCGGCGGACGCTTTATCGCAATCGAGCATGTCCCAATGCCCGGCGCCATTCGCCGTCGCCACGGCGCGGCCGGTGATGCGCTCGAACGCCGCGTTGGCGTACGTGATGATGCTTTCGCCGTCGACCTTTTGCGAAATGATCACGGCGTTTCTCGAAGCCTCCAGCGCCCGGCTTCGAATGCGCAAGTGCTCTCTCGCCTGTTCGTGCGCCGTGACGTCGTGCGCGGTGATGAAGCACGCGTCCTGGCCCGCATAGTCGAGCAGATGCCAGGCGATATCGACGTGGATCACTTCTCCGTCGATGCGCACATGCCGGCGCACGCCGCCTGCGCCGCTTTGCGCGCCGGAATTGACGTAGCCGTGCAGGTCGCGGCGGAACGCGCCGGTTTCGGCCTGCGGGCGCAGCCGCTCGATCGACATGCCCTTGAGCTGCTGCAGGCTCGCGCCGTATTGGTGCTGGGCCGCGGCGTTGGCGGTGAGGATCGCATAGGAGCGCACATCGAAGATGAGCATCGCAACCGGATGCTGCTCGAAGTACTCGCGAAAGCGCCGCTCGGCCTCGAACGCGACGATCTTCGCCGCGCTGCGGGAAAGCGCTGCGCGGTGGCTCGTAAACAGCGTGAAGAGCAGTAGCAGCGCGCCGGCTGTCGCCGTGCCGATCAGCGAGATCTTTTGCCGCGCGAGCTGCGCCTGCGCGCCGAACTGCACGACCTTGATCTGCTCGCGCTGCTCGGAGCGCAGCTCGGTGAGCAGCGACATGATGGAGCTGAGCGTTTCGTTCGCGCGCTGCATCAGGGCGGGCTCGAGCCTCGCGCCCGCGTCGGCGAGCGCGATATTGCGGGCGGCCGCGTCGAGCTGCTCGGGCCAGACGGCGCTCAGCTGCCGCAACTCGCGGATCGCGCGCTCGTTGCGCGGCGCGCCGGCAAAGTCGTGCTCGAGCCGGTCGTAAATACCGGCCACGACGGCGGCCCGCTTGATCGGCCACGCGCGCGACGTGTAGCCAGCGGTGCCGACGCCTTTGAGGAAGTCGGTATTCGCAGCAATATGCAGCGTGAGCAGGGCTTCGAGTTCCGTCGTGATGCTCAGTTCCTGGCGAAGCCGCGAGTCGGCCGTGCCGCGCGAAAGGTTCGCGCTCAGTATCGCGCCGATTGCCACGCAGACGATCAGCGCCACGGCTAGCGCTACGGCGACGCCCTTGCCGGGCGCGCGGGACGGGGCCTGTGGAGGGGTTCCGGATAGTTCAGCTACGTTCATCGCCACGCAACGCGATTCGGCACATCGCCACTCGCGCCGCGTTGCTGGGCCGGAGTGGGCAGGTTACTGGTGAAGGCACCGGGGGGCAGAGAGGCCATGGTGTTCCGGGCGTGCAGACGGCGAAGGCACGGCAAGTCCGTGATCGGTCGCTACTGTCTGAATAACGGGTAGTTGGCGTGCCGCTTTGATGGGTGTTTTTACCTAGACGCCTGGATGCCTGGATGCCGGCGCTACGCGTGGGACAGACATCCGGAATACATCCGACGCCCGTGCTTCAATACGCTCATGGCATGAAGGATCGCGCGCGGTCCGCCGTTTTAACTCTCGCTTCTGCCCCTCGTTTTTGCCCCCGGTTACTCGTTCAAGGGACTCCCATGAAGAAACTCGTCAACGATCCTTCGTCCGTCGTGCGCGAAATGCTCGAGGGCATTGCGCGCACTGCGCCGCATGTCGCCGTGCTCGGCAACGAAAACGTGCTCGTTCGCAACCCGCTGCCCAGCCCGGCCGAGCGCCCCGTCGCCGTGATTTCGGGGGGCGGCAGCGGCCACGAGCCCGCGCATGGCGGTTATGTCGGACAGGGCATGCTCACCGCCGCCGTGTGCGGCGAGGTGTTCACGTCGCCCTCCACCGACGCCGTGCTGGCCGCGATTCGCGCGAGCGCGGGACCGAACGGCGCGCTGCTCATCGTGAAGAACTACACGGGGGACCGGCTCAATTTCGGTCTCGCGGCCGAACTGGCGCGAGCCGAGGGCATGCCGGTCGAAATCGTCATCGTGGCCGACGACGTGTCGTTGCGCGGGCATACGGAGCGCAATCAGCGGCGCGGCATTGCGGGGACGGTGCTCGTGCACAAGATCGCGGGCGCGGCGGCGGCGCGCGGCGACGCGCTAGGCCTCGTGGCCGCGATTGCGCGCGGCGTGGCCGAAAATCTGGGCACGATGGGCGTGGCGCTCGACGGCTGCACGCTGCCCGGCGCGGAGCAAGCCGGCTTTCGCCTCGCCGACGACGAGATCGAACTCGGCATGGGCATCCACGGCGAGAAGGGCGTGGAGCGCACGGTGCCGATGGCGGCGGGCGAATTGACGGAAACGCTGCTCGCCAATATCGTCGAAGACCTGGCGTTGAAAAGCGGCGAGCGCGTGGCGCTGCTCGTGAACGGACTGGGCGCGACGCCCGCGATGGAACTGGCGATCATCATGCGCGATGCATTCGAGGGCCTGAATCGCCGTCATGTGACGGTCGAGCGGGCGTGGACCGGCACGTTTCTTTCGGCGCTCAACATGCCGGGCTGTTCGATCTCCGTGCTGCGGCTCGACGATGCGAAACTGGCGCTGCTCGACGCGGCCACCGAAGCGCGCGCGTGGCCCGGCGTCGGCACGGTCAACCGGCGAATCCGCATCGAGCCGGCGTTTTCAGCGGCCGATGTGCGCGCCGAGGCGGGCGCGACGCCTGCGGACGCGGCGAGCGTTGCATGGGCGCGGCGTCTGAAGCCGGCGCTCGATGCCGTTGCGCACGCATTGATCGAGAACGAAGCGCTGTTCACGGACCTCGATTCCCGAGCCGGCGACGGCGATCTGGGCGCGAGCATGCAGCGCGCCGCGCAGGCCATGCTCGCCGTGCCGCAAGGCGCGCTCGGCTCGCCGGGCAGCGCGCTCGCCGCACTCGGCGCGGCATTGCGCCGCGCGATAGCGGGCAGTTCCGGGCCGTTCTACGCAACGGCGCTGCTGCGCGCCTCGCGCATGCTCGGCGAGCAAGCGCAGCTCGACGCGCGGGACTGGGCGGCCGCCATGCGCGGCGCGGCCGAGGCGATCAGCGAACTGGGCGGCGCGAAACCCGGCGACCGCACGATGCTCGATGCGCTCGTTCCCGCCGTCGCTGCGCTGGAAAGCGCCTTGAAGTCGGTGCGCCCCGTGAGCGAGGCGTGGGCGCAGGCGGTGAGCGCCGCGGAGTCCGGTGCGAAAAGCACGGCGCAAATGACGCCGCGCGCGGGCCGGGCAAGCTATCTCGGCGCGCGCGCAATCGGGACGCCCGATGGCGGGGCGGTGGTGGTGGCATGCTGGCTCAAGGCGCTGCAGCCGCATATCGGCGCGGCGTGAGGCGCGGGGGCGGCGCAACGCGCGGCTCAGAGCACTTCGAAAATGCTGTAGACCGGGCCGCCCGGAAAGCGGTGGCCCGTGCCGACACGGCGCAACGCGCCCCCGGTCTGGCCGACGATCTCGATCGGCTTGACGTCGAGCCGCATCACGAAGAGCGGACGTGTTTGCACCGCCTGGAGCGCGGGCGGGCGTTCATCGAAACGAGGCGTGGACATGGTGGTCACCTTGGGGCCGTTCACGTTGATGGCGGGCTGGCGGACGTCGTCGGATAACGCGGGTTCAGCGGCGAGAAAACGGCGGGCCGCATCCGTGTATGCGAGCGGCCTCCGGCCCGGGCGGCGGCGCAACGAGCATTACGCTGCCGTGCGCCCGCCGTTGACGCGCAGGATTTCGCCCGTCATGAAGCTGGCCGCGCCGGAGCCGACGAAGCGGATCGCGTCGGCGATCTCCTCGGGGCTGCCGGCGCGCTTGAGCGGCACGTTCGCGAGCGAGGTCGCCTTGCGCTGCGGGTCGGGCATGAAGCGGTCGAGCATGGCGGTCTGCACGGGGCCGGGCGCCACGGCGTTCACGCGCACGCCGAACGACGCCGCTTCGAGCGCGGCCGACTTCGTGAGGCCTTCCACGGCATGCTTGCTCGCCACGTACAGCGCGGCGTTGGGTGCGCCGCGCGCGCCCATGGTCGACGAAACGTTGACGATGCTGCCGCTGCCTTGCGCCGTCATGGCGCGCAGTTCGTGCTTCATCGCGAGCAGCGTGCCGAGCACGTTCGCGTCGAACACGGCCGCGTAGTTCTCCGGCGTTTGTTCGGTGACGGGGCCGGACTCGCCTTCGACGCCGGCCGAGTTGACGGCGATATCGATGCGGCCGAAACGTTCGATCGTGCGCTCGATCAGCGCGCGCACGTCGTCTTCCTTGCTCACGTCGGCGTGGATGTATTCGGCTTGCGCGCCGAGTTCGCGGAGTTCGTCGGCCAGGGCGCGGCCGGGCTCGTCGCGGCGGCCGGAAACGACCACCCGCGCCTTGTCGCGAGCGTAAGCGAGAGCGGTGGCGCGGCCGATGCCGGTCAACGCGCCGGTAACCAGAACGACAGGTTGGGTGTCCGTGTTCATGTTCATGGTATGGCTCCGTGAAGGTTGTGCGAGTCGACTCGGTTGCGGCCTGCGCTTCTTCCTCGACAAGCGTAGTGCCGAACTCTAGAGCGCGCTTGCGCGGCGGAAAAAGACTTTGTAGGCTTGCCGGCATACCTGCGAGGCATGGCGAGACTGGAGCGCGCGATGGAACTGCGGCATCTGCGGTATTTCGTGGCCGTGGCCGAAACCGGCAGCCTGACCGTCGCCGCGCAGCAGCGGCTGTTCACGTCGCAACCGTCGCTGAGCCGCCAGATCCGCGATCTCGAGGACCAGGTGGGTGTGGATCTGTTCATTCGCAGCGCGCGGGGCGTGGAACTGACCACTGCCGGCAAGGCGTTTCTCGACCACGCGCGGCTCGCGCTCACGCAGGTGGACGCCGCCGCCGAGGCCGCGCGCCGCGCGGCGCTGCCCGAGCGCAAGGTGTTCGCGCTGGGCTTCCTCACGGGCGAGGAAATGACCTGGCTGCCGCGCGCGATGAGCGTGCTGCGCGACGAGCTGCCCAATATCGACGTGACCGTATCGAGTTACTACTCGCCGGACGTGGCCGATGCACTCGCGCGCGGCAAGCTCGATCTCGGCTTCCTGCGCGCCGAGCCCGGCTACGATCTCGAATACCGCGTGGTGAACCGCGAGCGGCTCATCGTGCTGATGCCTGCCGATCATCCGCTCGCGGTGAAGGCAGCCATTTCCCCGCAAGACATTGCCGGCGAGCCGTTCGTCATGGCGTCCAACAAGGCGCGCGTGCTGCACGAGGTGATCGTGGGTTATCTGCAGGCGCAAGGCGTGAAGGTGGCCACCGAGCACGGCGTGGACAACCTCGCGATGGCCATGTCGCTCGTGGCTTCCACGCGCGGCGTCGCGCTCATGCCGGAGTATGCGAACAACCTGCTGCCGGGGTCGGTCGTGAGCCGGCCGCTGGAGGGCGAGGCGCCCACGGTCGACCTCGTGGTCGGGTACAACCGCGTCAATGCGTCGCCGACTTTGCAGCTCTTTCTTTCGCGGCTCGACGCGCTCGGACTGCCCTGATCCAGAGACCGGCGGCGTGCGCGCCTGAGGGTCATGCCCGCGAGGCATGGCCCCCTTCCCAGAAGGTCTTTTTACTTTGCGTCGCCGCCCGCTAGATTGTCCAGCAGACGGCGTCGCGACGAAGCGTGGCTCCCGAAGGGCAGTGTGGGACTGCGTATCCCCATGCCTGGGGCCGATATCGACAGTTTGCGTGCCGACGACTTTACGACTCTCGAGGAAAGACCATGGCACACCTGTTCACCCCTACCACGCTCGGCGCTTACTCCCTTTCGCATCGCGTCGTTCTGGCGCCCATGACCCGCCTGCGCACGATCCAGCCCGGCGACATTCCGAGCCCGATGATGGCCGACTTCTACGGCCAGCGCGCCTCCGCCGGCGGCCTCGAGATCGTGGAGGGCGTCAGCATTTCCGTGACGGCCCGCTCGTATCTCGGCGCGGCCAGCTTTTATCACGACGGCCAGACCGCGGGCTGGAAAGCGATCGCCGATGCGGTTCACGCCAAGGGCGGCCGCGTCTTCATGCAACTGATCCACGGCGGCCGTCAAAGCCATATCGACATGACGGGTGGCGTTACGCCTGTCGCGCCCTCGGTCGTGCCGTTCGAAGGCGTCGCGTTGACGAAAGACGGTTTTGTGCCGGTCTCGCCCCACCGTGCGCTCGGCATTGGTGAAATTCCCGGCATCGTCGAGGCATTCCGCGTCGCGGCGCAACGCGCGCTCGACGCCGGATTCGATGGCGTCGAGCTGCATGGCGCGAACGGCTATCTCGTCGACCAGTTCATCCAGGACGGCACCAACCAGCGGACCGACGCTTACGGCGGCCCGATCGAAAATCGCGTACGCTTCCTGCGCGAGGTGGTCGAAGCGCTGATTGCGGTGTGGGGCGCCGATCGCGTCGGCGTACGCATCTCGCCGTCGGGCGAATGGGGCGGCATCTCCGACAGCAATCCGGAGGCGACGTTCAGCCATGTCGCCAAGGTGCTCGACGCTTACAGGATCGCATACCTGCATGTGATCGAGCCGCGCGTCAAAGGTGACGACACGCTTCACGAAGGGCACGCGCCAGTCGCAGCGAAATATCTTCGCGAGCACTTTAGCGGGCCGATCATCGCGGCTGGCGGCTTCGACGGCGAGAGCGCCGAAGCGATCGTGGCGTCGGGCGACGCGGATCTCGTGGCGTTCGGCAGGCATTTCTCGTCAAACCCGGACTTGCCGTATCGTCTGAAGCACAAGCTGCCGCTTACGCCCTATGTGCGCGCCGCATTCTGGGGCGGCGACGAAAAGCACTACTCGGACTTCCCGGTTCATCAGTCGAATTCACAGGCTGTAATGACCGCGTGATGCGCTCATTACGCCCTCATCAATCCAGGCAGGAGTCAGTCATGTCACGCACAGTCAGGTTTGCACAGGCAGGTGGCCCGGAAGTGCTGCAATTCGTGGACGAACCGGTACGCGCCCCCGGCGCCGGCGAAGTGCGCATCAACGTGAAAGCCATTGGTCTGAATCGCGCGGAATCGATGTGGCGCGCCGACCAGTACATCGAACCAGTACGCTTTCCGGCAGGACTCGGGTACGAAGCGGCCGGCGTGGTCGATGCCGTGGGCGAGGGGGTAGTCGGCATCGCACCGGGAGACAAGGTCAACGTGATCCCGTCGTTCTCGATGAATCAGTACTTCACGTATGGAGAAAGCATCGTCGTGCCGGACTATGCAGTCGTCAGGCATCCTGAATCGCTTTCGTTCGCCGAGGCCGCGTCGGTGTGGATGATGTTCGTCACCGCATACGGCGCGCTGATCGAAGATGCGAAGGTGGGCACCGGCGACTATGTCGTCGTGCCGGCCGCGTCGAGCAGTGTCGGCCTCGCCGCGATCCAGATCGCGAACTACGCCGGAGCGACTTCGATCGCGGTCACGCGTCACGCCGCCAAGAAACAGCCATTGCTCGACGCAGGCGCGGCGCACGTGGTCGTGACCGACGAGACGGATCTGCTGGACGAAATCATGCGCATCACCGGCGGCAAGGGGGCGCGTGTCGTGTTCGATCCGGTCGGCGGCCCGAACTTCGCGAAGCTGATCTCGGCGCTGTCTTTCCAGGGGATCGCGTATCTCTATGGCGCGCTCGACGAACGTGCCACGACGCTGCCGGTGCTGGAGATGATCGCGAAGGTCGTGAGCGTGAAGGCCCACAACATCTGGCTCACCAGCGGCGACGCACAGCGCCGCAAGGCCGCCGTGGAATACGTGCTAAAGGGACTCGAAAGCGGTGCGCTCAAGCCCGTTATCGACCGCACGTTCACGTTCGAGCAGATTGTGGATGCGCACCGCTACCTCGAAACCAATGGGCAGTTCGGCAAGATCGTGGTGACGGTATAGTCCGCCGATACGCGGCGCCCCGCATCGGCAAAAACGATCAGCAATACCCGGTGCGCAGCGCCGCTGCCCAGTCGGGCCGGCCATGGGCGGCGGCGCGTTCGGCGGCCGCGTGCCAGTCGTACTCCACGGCGCGAAACTCCACCTCCCAGCCGCGCGGGGTACGGGTGACGCTCGCGTAGCGCGCATGCGGCGTCCCCGTTTCCATGCGATGCGCGAACGGATGCGCGTCCTCGTACGCGGGCAGGCCGACACTGCCTGGGTTGACGATGAAGCGGCCGTCGGCGAGCTGCATCGAGCGAGCGAGATGCGTATGGCCGCACAGGATCAACGCCGCCTCGACTTCGGCCGCGCGGCGCGTGCCATCCGCGCCCGTGTCCACGGCCGATCGTTCGTACTTGCGTATTGCATGGATCGCACCGAGTTATTGACAGACCAGTCCACAAACTCTATTCTCGCGTCATGGTCAGACCTAGAGAATTCGATCGGGACGAGGCACTGGGGCGCGCGCTGCGCGTGTTCTGGGCGAAAGGCTATGCCTCGACGTCCACCGAGGACTTGCTCGCCGCGATGAATATCGGGCGGCAGAGCCTCTATAACGCGTTCGGCGACAAGCGCAAGCTTTACCTCGAAGCGCTGGAGCGCTATCAAGGCGAAAGCACGGCAGGGCATATCGCACGCCTGAATGGCAATGCGTCGCCGCTGGGCGGCATCGAGGCGCTCTTGCTGGGCCTCGTCGCCGACGACGAGGACGAGCGCGCGTTAGGCTGCATGGGCGTCGTGGCCATGAGTGAATTCGGCGCCGCCGACCCGGAACTCGTGGCGCTGCGCAACAAGGTCGCGCCGCGTCTTTCGAAGCGTCTCATGGAGCGTATTCGCGAAGGCCAGGCGGCCGGCGAAATCGACACCAGCCTCGACGCGCGCCAGGCCGCGGCCTTTGTGCTGATGACCATGCAGGGCATCCAGCTCGCGGCGCGCGGCGGCAGCGACGCGAAGAGCCTGCGCGCGCTGGCGCGCTTCGCCATCGACCGCTTCAGGGCGCGCTGATCTGAGCTGAACCGACAACCGTCGAACCGCGCAAGCCGTCTTTGCGCGGTTTACTTTTGCTGTGTTATGGACTGAGCTGTCAAAAAAGGAGAGGCAAATGGAAACGACCTTGGCACTCGAGGGAAAAACAGCGCTCGTATTCGGCGGTTCGCGGGGCATTGGCGCGGCGGCGGCCAGACGCCTGGCGCAAGAAGGCGCCGATGTCGCGCTGACCTATGTTTCAGCGCCGCAGCGAGCGGACGAAACCGTTGCCGCGATCGAAGCCGCGGGCCGCGCGGGCCTGGCCGTTCACGCCGATAGCGCCGATCCGGCCGCCATCCGGGGCGCCGTTGTGCAGACCGTGGAACGATTCGGAACACTGAACATCGCCGTAGTCAACGCGGGCATCCTCATGCTCGGCGACATCGCAACCGTGAGCGTCGAGGACCTCGACCGCATGCTCAGCATCAACGTGCGCGGCGTTTTTCTCTCCATTCAGGCCGCCGCCGCGCAACTGACCGCGGGTGGCCGCATCATCACGATCGGCAGCAACACGGCGGTGCGCAGCGGCCATCCGGGTTCGAGCGTGTACTCGATGACGAAGGCCGCCGTCGCCGTCATGGTGAAGGGGGCGGCCGTGGATCTCGCGAGCCGTGGCATCACGGTGAACAATATCCAGCCGGGGCCGACGGTCACCGACATGACCGCCGAACACATCGACGCGATCAAGCCGCTCATTCCACTCAAGCGCGCGGCGGACCCGGACGAGATTGCCGGGCTCGTTGCGTGGCTCGCGCGCAAGGAGTCCGGCTATATGACGGGGTCGAGCCTCACCATCGACGGCGGCATGGCGCTGTGATCGCGCGTGGTGGCGAGTGTTCAGGTCCGCTGGGCGTAGACGTTGCACCAGCCATCGGCGGTCACCGCCTTGCCGGGGAACATCGGGCACGCGCCTGAAGCGTCGGCGGCCGCGCCAGCATAGAAGCGGCAAGTCGCGCAGCGCTGACCCGCCGCGTACTTCGGAAACTTGCCTGCGTCGACGCTGCTGGCTTTGGCGCGATAGCCCAGCGACTTCGCGGTCGTGTCGTTCTCGTCGACGAGGGCGGGGCCGGCGAGCGCGCGCCCGGCCGTGGCGAGCGCGGCGCAAAGACCGGCGGTATGAAGGATGAAGGTTCTGCGATTGCGGGAGATCATGCGGGTTTCCTGGGTTGGGTTAGTGGCGCGGTCCGGCGTTGAGCGGCGTGGTCGAAGATTGCGCGGCCTCGGCAGTGAGCTTTGCGTTGCCCGTGTCATAGCCGTTCGTGTAGAGCAGGAAGGCCATCAGATCGGCGTATTCTTGATCGCTCATCTTGCCCGGGCGGTCGGCCGGCATGTTGGTCGACATGTATTGATAGATGCCGCCGATGGTCAGATGCGAATTCGCGGCCGGGGCGAAGGCCGGGCCGCTCAGCGCCGGCGCGGTGATCCCTTCGAGTTGCGCACCATGGCATTTCGCACAGGATTCCGAATAAAGATGCTGGCCGTGCTCGACCTGCTCGTGGTCGAATGCGGGCGCGTTGCCGCCAGTCGTTGCGGCGACCTTGATGAAGGCGCCTGGGCCGTGCATGGCGCTGCGCTGATACGAGGCCTTCGTGCCTTCGAGCGAGGGCGCATTCGAGCGCGCCTCGCTCGCGGCGCTTTCCGGCAGCGTCCAGCCGCGCGTGAGTGCGGCGAGACGGCCGTCGTCGTTCATGCGGGCAAGGGCGTCGTCGATGCGCGTTTGCAGCGCACGCATGCCGGCGCCCGATGCGAACACGAGATGCCAGTCGGCATACGGCGAGGCCGTCACCGCGACCGCGAATTGATGTTGCGGATGCGCGCGCTGGTAAGCCACGACGGCCGGATACCAGACGATCGCGCGCTGTGCACGCCCTTTCGCGACCGCGTCGACGGTCAGCTCGGAGGTGTTCTCCAGGTCGAAGCGCGCGTTCTTCTGCTGCACGGCGATGAGCTGAGATGGGCTCGACCAGGTCGCCGCGACCATTTCCTTACCGTCGGCAGCGGGTGCGGCGGCGCGCGGGTGGCGCAACGTGACGCTGACATAGCCCGAGCGCAGGTAGCCTTGCGAGAAAATCATCGGCGAGCCCGATGCGTCGGCGACGCTCGAGCGCGGGAAGCCCGCAACGAGGTCGCAGTCGCGGCCCAGCGCGCTGGCGAGTTCGTGCGCCGAGATGCCGTCGTCGCCGCCATCGTCGTCGATGCCGTGGGTGACAAACGTTGCGGCCACGCCGGCGGTTTTCAGCACGGCGCGCGCGACGGCCTGGTCGAGCGCGGCCGTCGGGCTGCCCGGCAGCGTGCAGACACGCACGTCGTTCGCCGCCGCCTGGGCGCTGGTGTGCGCGCCGCCTGCCGCGAGCGCGGCGGCCACGGCGAGCCAGGTGATCCAGATATTCATGATCGTGTGTTCCAGTGAAGTCGGGGCCGCACGCAAGCGCGTGGCTTACGCACATGCGTGCGGCGAAAGGCGAGAGCGTCGTTCAACCCAGGTTCAGCCCCGGTCCAGCGCGAACACGTAGAGCGTGCCGCCGCGCGGGACATCCTTTGCCACATCGGCCATCGGGCCACCCCAGATCGGATTCGCGCCGCCGTAGCCCGCCAGCACGGCGACGTACTCCTTGCCGTCGACTTCGAACACGGAAGGCTGCGCGATGATGCCGCTCGCGAGCTGCGGGCTTTCCCAGAGCACCTTGCCGGTGGCGACGTCGAAAGCATAGAGATGGCCGTCGAGCGAGCCGCTGAACGCGAGACCGCTGGCCGTGGTCGCCACGCCGCCGTTCCAGGGCATCCTGGTCCAATGGCCCCAGAGCTTCTTGCCGGTGTTCACGTCGATGGCCTGCAGTTCGCCATAGCCTTCGCTGCCCGGTTCAGGCTTGATTTCGAAGCCTTCGCCGAGATAGGGCAGACCTTCCATATAGCTCACCGACTTGCCCGAGAGGCTCATGCACGCGTGAAGTGCGGGCACCACGGCGATGTGCCGCTCCGGATCGTAGGACACCGACCACCAGTTCTTGCCGCCCAGAAAGCTCGGGCAGGTGTCGATGGTCGTGCCGGCCTTCGGGTATTTCGACGGGTCCTGAACCGGCTTGCCGTCGTCCGTGTAGCCCGTGACCGACGTCGCCTTCACGAATGGCTCCGCGTAGATCAGCTTGCCCGTTTGACGGTCGATGGCGTGGAAGAAGCCGTTGCGGTCGGCGTGGATGATGGCGTCGTAATCCTTGCCCTTGTACTGGATGTTCGCGAGGATCGGCGTGTTGACGCCGTCATAGTCCCACGTGTCGTTGCTCGTGTACTGGTAATGCCATTTGAGCTTGCCGTTCTTCGGGTCGAGCGCGAGCAGTGAGTCGGAGTACAGATTTTCTCCGGGGCGCAGTGCGGCGAGCCACGGGCCAGGGTTGCCAACGCCCCAGTACAGCGTGCGGCTCGCGGCGTCGTAGGTGCCGGTGAGCCACGCGGCGCCGCCGCCGTGCGCCTGCATGCCGTCGGGCCAGGTCTCCGCGCCTTTTTCGCCGGAGCCCGGAATGGTGTAGCGCTTCCACACGATCGCGCCGTCGTCGGGTTTCAGCGCGGCGATGTAGCCGCGAATGCCGTACTCGCCGCCCGAGGTGCCTACGACGATCGAGCCGTCGAGCGCAAGCGGCGCGAGCGAGAACGCATAGCCGAGGCCCGGTTCGAACATCTGCTTCTTCCAGACCACCTGGCCGGACTTTGCGTCGAGCGCGGCGATCTCGCCACTCAGCATGGCGATATAGACGTTCTTGCCGTACAGCGCCACGCCGCGGTTCACCACGTCGCAGCACGCGGTCTTGAACGACTCCGCGCCGAGCTTCGGCTCGTATTTCCAGAGCTGCGCGCCGGTCTTCGCATCGAAGGCGTAGACGTTGTCTTTCGGCGTGCTGACGAAGAGGTAGCTGCCGTTGACGATCGGCGTCGCCTCGAAGCCCTGCTTCAGTTCGGCGGGGAACTGGTAGCTCCACGCCTGCTTCAGCTCGCCGACGTTCGACGCGTCGATCTGCTTGAGCGGCGAATGCGACTGGCCGTTGTAGCTGCGGTAGTACGTGAGCCAGCCTGGGTCGCTTTGCGCGCGGGTCAGGCGGTCATAGGTCACGGGCGGATAGTCCGAGGCGGCATCCACTGGGCCCGCGTTCAAGGACATCGCCGCTGCGATGGCCATGGCGCAGGTCGCAAGCCGGCTTGCCGCAGCCGAGCGTCTCTTCATCTTCGTCTCCTGAGTATTTGTCGATGCACGCCCGGAAAGCGGTCAGGCTGGATGCGCGGGGATGGGGGCCGGTCCGGGTGCGCTGCCGTTCTTGCAAGTCGTATGCCATTGGCCGCGAAGCGTTGCGAGGCGGGCGATGCAGCCGGTTGACCGGCTTCCCGGCGAGGTGCCCCGCGTGTGGCCGATGTGTTGCATTCCGGTACAGGACGCGGCGAAGAGTGTTGGCGAACGTGACAGTGGGCCGGTCGCTCAGAAAGGTGCTGCGCGGTATCGCATCGTGCCGATGACAAGCGCGGCATGGCAAAGGGCGTCGCCATGCACGCTGGCACGTTCCTGGCTAGATCACGGCAAAGAGCGGACGGTTGTGTGCGCACCGGTCGGCGCTCGACGCTACGGGGTCGAGCTGCACGAGCGGATAAAACAGATGGAGACGAAAGTTGATTCCAGAGAAGGCGGTGGGCGCCAGGCGCGCGTATGCGACGCTCGGCACGAGCCTCGCCCTCGGCGCGCTGTGCGCCGGTACATCCACACTGGCCATCGCGCAGGCACAGAGCGCAGCGGATAACAGCGCGACGAGCGAAGCGCCGGGCCCGCTCGTGCTGCCCGCTGTCGTGGTGGTCGGCACGACGCCGCTGCTCGGCATCGGTACGCCGCTCGCGAAGGTGCCGGCCAACGTGCAGACCGTGACCGCGCAGGATCTCGCGACACAGCACCGCGAAACGCTGACCGACTTCTTCGCCGCGAACCTGCCGGGCGTGAGCGTGACCGACGCGCAAGGCAATCCGTTTCAGATGAACCTGAGCTATCGCGGCTTCACGGCTTCCCCAGTGCTCGGCACGCCTCAGGGATTGTCGGTGTTCGTCGACGGCGTGCGCGTGAACGAGCCGTTTGGCGACGTGGTGAACTGGGACCTGATACCGGCCGGCGCGATCGACAAGATCCAGCTCATTCCAGGCTCGAATCCTGTCTACGGCCTCAACACGCTGGGCGGTGCCATCGCGATCACCACGAAGAACGGGCGCACGAGCCCCGGCGGCGACATCGATCTCTCGGGCGGCTCATGGGGGCGCAAGAGCGCGCAGTTCGAGCAGGGCGGCACGCTCGGGCCGCACGTCGACTACTACGCGAACGCGAACGTCACGAACGACAACGGCTGGGCCGACCACAACGCGAGCCGCGTGCGCCAGGGATTCGGCAAGCTGCGCTATACCGACGACGACACCACGCTCTCGATCTCGGGCGGCGGCGCGGACAACCAGCTGTACGGCAGCCAGACCATTCCGCGCTCGTTTCTGGACAACCCGAAACAGGCCTATACGTTTCCGGACCTGAACCGCAACAGCGTGGGCTACCTCACGCTCTCGGGCGAACACTTCTTCAACGACAACGTGGAGCTGAGCGGCAACGCCTACTATCGGCATCTGCGCAACGAGAACGTGAGCAGCAACAACACGGACTACGGCTCGATCGACGCAAACGGCAACGTCGACACGCTGGAGGGCAGCAACGTCGATTCCATCGTCACGACGGACAGCTTCGGCGCGGGTCTGCAGCTGACGCTGTTCGGCAAGCTGGGCGGCATCGGCAGCCAGCTCGTTGCGGGCGTGGCGGCGGACTTCGCGAACTCGCGCTACGTGTCGTCTTCGCGGGACGCCACGTTCACGCCCGATCGCGCGACAGTCGGCATCGGCGATTTCGTTCAGCAGACCGATGCCAAGACGCGCAACGCGAACTATGGCATCTACCTGAACGAAACACTCGCGCTCACGCCGCAATGGACGCTTACGCTGTCGGGCCGCTACGACTGGGCGAGTGCGCGCATCGCAGACGAAAGCGGCGTGCAGCCGCTGCTCGACGGCTATCACACGTTCTCGCGCTTCAATCCGGCCGTGGGGCTCAACTGGAATCCGCTGCCCGCCGTTACCGTCTACGCGACCTACAACGAAGGCATGCGCGCGCCCACCGCAATCGAGCTTGCGTGCGCGGACCCGGCTGCGCCATGCTCGTTGCCGAACGACTTCGTGGCCGATCCGGCGCTGCAACCCGTGGTCTCGAAGACTTTCGAGGCTGGTGCGCGCGGTCGCATCGGCGCGCAGACTACGTGGAGCGCCGCCGCGTTCAGCACCACGCTCTCCAACGACATCGAGTTCGTGAGCGCGGCGGGCAGCACGCAGGGCTATTTTCAGAACGTCGGCAAGACGCGCCGCCAGGGTGTCGAGCTGGCGGGCCACACGGCGTTCGGCCCCGTTAGTGTCGGCCTGAACTACAGCTATGTGGACGCGACCTACCGCTCGACATGGACCGAACAGAGCCCAGCGAATTCCTCAGCGGATGCGAACGGCGTCATCACGGTGCGGCCGGGCGACCACGTGCCCGGCATTCCGGCGCATGCCGTCAAGCTGCGGCTCGGCTACGCGGCCACGGCGCAATGGAGGATCGGCACGAACATCACGTGGCGCAGCGGCGTGTATGCGCAAGGCGATGAAAACAATCAGGATGCCAATGGAAAGATCGCGGGCTATGTGCTCGTGGATCTCGACACGCGCTATCGCGTCACGAAACGGCTGGAGGTCTACGCGAACGTGACGAACCTGTTCGACAGGCGCTATGCGAGCTTCGGCGTGCTGGGCCAGAACTTCTTCAACGGGCCCGGCCACACGTTCGACGGCGCGAATCCGGTGAACGAGCAATTCGTCGGACCAGGCGCGCCGCGCGGTTTCTGGGTGGGCCTCCATTACGCCTGGGATTGAACTCAGGGGCCGAGCGTACGCATCGGGGTGAGTCCGCATTCCTCCACGCGGGCCATTTAAGGTAATACACAGGCTGGCGAATCGCGTGGCACGTGTTTCGATCGACGCACGCTGCCTTGCATACGGTTCGCTTACACAGCGTGTTGCGCGTCGCGCGCGCATTCGGCGCAAACCGGCTGGCTGGAATCGATGGCCGGATGGCCCGGAGCTTGCTATTAGAGGACACCGAGAAATACCGAAGTGTCCGGCAAGGTACCGGCCAATCGTGGAGGAGAGCATGCGCGACGACGTACAGATGGCCGCGGGTCAAGCGGTCCAGGTGTCCAATGGCTGGCCCGCACCGGCCATTCAGAAGGCGCACGAGCGCTCGGAGACCTTCGGTCTGCGCGCGGGCGCGAGACCGGATTACGACGTGCTTTCGGGCGCGGGTCTCGAACTCAAGCGCGAGCAGAACCGCGTGCTGTGCATGCATGCCACGCCGGTCATGGAGACGCTGCACGAGCAGATCGTCAACACGCAAAGCATGATCGTGCTGACCAATGCCGAAGGCTTGATCCTGCATTCGATCGGCGACGACGATTTCCTCCAGCGCGCCGAAAAGGTCGCGCTGCGGCCCGGCGCCAACTGGGCCGAGGACCGCCAGGGCACCAACGCGATCGGCACTGCGCTCGCCGAGCGCTGTGCGATGGTCGTGCACGGCGACCAGCATTACCTCGCGGCGAACCGCTTCCTCACCTGCTCGAGCGTGCCGATCTTCGACCCGTACGGCGACGTGATCGGCGTGCTGGACGTGACGGGCGATCATCGCAGCTATCACCAGCACACCATGGCGCTCGCGCGCATGTCCGTGCAGATGATTGAGAATCATTTGTTCGCGACGACTTTTCAGGAGACGCTGCAGGTCTCGTTTCATGGCCGCCCGGAATTCCTCGGCACGCTGATGGAGGGCATCGTCGCCTTCACGTGCGACGGGCGTTTTCTCTCGGCCAACCGCAGCGCGCAGTTTCAACTCGGCCTCTCGCTCGCCGCGCTGCGCGCCCATACGCTCTCGTCGCTATTCCAGACCACCAGCGCGCAACTGATCGACAGTATGCGTGCGGGGCTGGAATCGCACCTCATGCTCAATCTCGCGAGCGGGGCGGTGGTTTGCGCGCGCGTGCAGTTCAGGCGTGCGACGCTGGCCGAAGGCGCCCGGCCCGTCGTGGTGCATGGCGCGGCTGCGCAACCGGCGGCCTATGCGACGGCGCAGCCGCCTTCCATGGGCCTCTCGCGCCTGAGCTACCTCGACACGGGCGATCCGCAAGTGGCGCTCGTGATCGCGAAGGTGCGCAAGGTGATCGGCAAGGACATCCCGGTTCTCGTCACCGGCGAAACCGGCACCGGCAAGGAACTGCTCGCCCAGGCCATTCATAACGATTCGCCGCGCCGCGACCAGCCGTTCGTGGCGGTGAATTGCGCGTCGATTCCGGAAACGCTTATTGAATCGGAACTGTTCGGCTACGAGGAGGGCGCCTTTACGGGCGCGCGGCGCAAGGGCGCGGCGGGCAAGCTGTTGCAGGCGAACGGCGGCACGCTGTTTCTCGACGAGATCGGCGACATGCCGTATCCGCTGCAAGTGCGCCTCTTGCGCGTGCTGCAGGAACGCATGGTCAATCCGCTCGGCTCGACGAAGACCATCCCTGTCGATATCGCGATCATCTGCGCGACGCACCGCGACTTGCGCGAGATGATCGCGCAGAACCGCTTCCGCGAGGACCTGTACTACCGGCTCAACGGCCTCGTGGTGCGCCTGCCGCCGCTGCGCGACCGCACGGATCTAGCGGTCGTGATCCAGAAGCTCCTGCACCGCGAATCGCACGGACGTGCGAACGTGCAGCCGCTCAGCGTCGCACCGGACGTGATGGCGCTGTTCGAACGCTGCGCGTGGCCCGGCAACTTCCGGCAGCTGGGCAACCTGCTGCGCACGGCCGCGGCCATGGTCGACGACGATGGCCAGATTCGCCGGGAGCACCTGCCCGACGACTTCTTCGACGACCTGCGCTGCTGCGGCCAGACCCAGGCATTGCCCCCGGCGCATGCCCACGCGGAGCCGCTGTTGCCGGAGGATGCGCGCCTCGAAGACGTGACCGCCTCGACCATTGCGGCCGCGCTCGCGCGCCATGGCGGCAACGTGTCGGCTGCAGCGCGGGCGTTGGGCGTGTCGCGCAATACCATCTACCGCAAGATGCCGGCTGCCGATTCCGGGCGCGGTTCGGGCGACGCCTGAAGCGCCATTCGCGCGCGGCCAGGTCGCTTCCTGTCTCCTCCACTGTCCCACGGGTGTTGCATCCTGTAGCACCCGTGTTCCGAAACGCAACACCCTTTCCACGCCGGCAGCACTGGCCGCATCGGGCGAACGCTGGCTCGCACCGGCATGCCCCTTGCTTTGAAGAGACTGGCCGCACATTCGATGCGGTATGCAGCCTCAATCTCAAACAAGGAGACATGTCATGCAGTGGACCACCCCCGCTTATACCGATCTGCGTTTCGGCTTCGAAATCACGATGTATATCGCCAACCGCTGAGCGCACGGCAGTGTGCCGTCCGCGCGGCCAGCGAGGCATGGCGGACGGCATGCAGCGAGAACGATCATGAAGATCAGGATACTGGGTTCAGGGGCGGGCGGCGGCCTGCCGCAATGGAACTGCAACTGCGCGAATTGCCGCCGCGCGCGGCAGGCGTGCGGCGATGTGCTGCCGCGCACGCAGTCGTCGATCGCGGTGAGCGGTGACGGCGTGGACTGGGTGCTCGTCAACGCGTCGCCGGATCTGCTGGCGCAGTTGCGCTCGCATCCCGATCTGCAGCCCGCGCGCGCCACCCGCGATAGCGCGCTCGCCGCCGTCGTGCTGACCGACGCGCAGATCGACCACGTAACGGGCCTGCTGATGCTGCGCGAACGCACCTCGCCGCTGCCGCTCTATGCGTGCGGGCCGGTGCTCGAAGATCTGTCGGCCGGGCTGCCGCTCGTGCCGCTGCTCGGTCATTACTGCGGCGTGGAAGCCCACACGATCGCACCGGGCGAGCCGTTCACGATTGCCGCTTGCGCCGGCCTGCGCTTTACCGCGCTACCCGTGGAGAGCAAGCCGCCGCCGTATTCGCCGCGCCGCGAGGCATCCGTGCCGGGAGACAATATCGCACTCCTGATCGAGGATTTCGCAGCGGGCACGCGCGCGTTCTATGCGCCCGGTCTCGCACAGATGAGCACCGATGTGCTCGCCACCATGCGCCGAGCCGACCTCGTGCTCGTGGACGGCACGTTCTGGACCACCACCGAAATGATCGACCTCGGCCTCTCGACGAAGCACGCGGCCGACATGGGGCATCTCGCGCAGCGCGGCGACGACGGGCGGCCGGGCATGATCGACTGGCTCGACACATTGCCGCGCGGCACGCGCAAGGTGCTCACGCATATCAACAACACGAATCCGATTCTCGACCCGCATTCCGTCGAGCACGCGCAACTGCGTGCACACGGCATCGATGTGGCCCACGACGGCATGCAGTTTCAGGTATGACGATGAACGCCCCTCTCAAGCTTGAAAACACGCATGCAATACCATGGACTGCGAATGAATTCGAGTCGCGTCTTCGTGCGCTCGAATCGCGCTATCACATCTACCATCCGTTCAACCAGATGCTCAACGGCGGGCGTTGCTCGCCCGCGCAGATCCGCGGGTGGGTCGCGAACCGCTTTTACTATCAGATCAACATTCCGCTCAAGGATGCGGCGATCCTCTCGAACTGCCCCGACCGCGCTACGCGGCGCCGGTGGATCCAGCGTCTGACCGACCACGATGGGCAAGGCGAGAACGAAGGCGGCATCGAAGCCTGGGTGCGCCTGGGCGAAGCCGTCGGCGTCGATCGGGACACGATGTGGTCGCAACGACTCGTGCTGCCCGGCGTGCGCTTCGCGGTCGATGCTTACGTGAATTTCGCGCGGCGCGCGCCGTGGCAGGAGGGCGTGTGTTCGTCGCTCACCGAGATGTTCGCGCCGCAGATTCATCTGGACCGGCTCGCGGGCTGGCCTTCGCATTACCCGTGGATCGAGCCGCAAGGCCTTCAGTATTTCCGCCGCCGCGTGCCGCTCGCGCAGCGCGATGTCGAACACGGGCTCGAAGTGACGCTGAGCCATTTCCGCACGCCCGCCGAGCAGCAGCGTGCGGTGGAGATCCTGCAGTTCAAGCTCGATATTCTCTGGTCGATCCTCGATGCGGTCGAAAAGGCGTGGCCCATATGAACCCGATAGTGTCCGATGCAGGCAGCGGCGTGCCGCTGCGCCCGCGCTTGCGCGGCATGTACCGCCTGCAGTGGGAGGCGGCCCAGGACGCGTACGTCCTGCTCTATCCCGAAGGGATGGTGCAGCTCAATTCGAGCGCGGGCGAGATACTCGCGCGTTGTGACGGCGCACACGAACTCGACGAGATCATTGGCGAGCTGGAGCGGCTTTTCAGCACCTCCGAGCTGGCGCCCGACGTCTATCGCTTTCTCGATCACGCGCGGCTGCGCGGCTGGCTCGACTGACATGGCGACCGCTACCGCACTCCCGCTCAGGCCGCTCTGGCTGCTCGCCGAGCTGACTTACCGCTGCCCGCTGCATTGCGCGTTCTGCTACAACCCGGTGGACTTCGCGCGGCACGGCGAAGAACTCGACACCGAAACATGGCGCGCGACCATCAGCGCCGCTCGCGAACTGGGCGCGGCGCAGATCGGTTTCTCCGGCGGCGAGCCGCTGCTGCGCGACGACCTGGAAGCGCTCGTCGCGCATGCGCGCCAGCTTGGCTTCTATACGAACCTGATCACGTCCGGGATCGGCTTGAACGTCGAGCGCATCGAGCGGCTCAAGGCGGCCGGGCTCGATCATATCCAGGTGTCGATGCAGGATTCCACGCGCGAACTCAACGACTTTCTCACGAGCACGCGCACGTTCGAACTCAAGCGTAACGTTGCGCGGCTCGTGAAGGCGCATGGCTATCCCATGGTCCTCAACTGCGTGCTGCATCGCTTCAACCTGCCGCATATCGCGCAGATCATCGACATGGCGCTCGAACTGGGCGCCGACTATCTGGAGCTTGCGAACACGCAGTATTACGGCTGGGCCATGCTCAACCGCGATCAATTGATGCCCACCGCCGAGCAGCTTCGCGAAGCGGAGGAGACCGTGAATCGCTATCGCGCCCGGATTGGCGAGCGTTGCCGCATTCTGTTCGTCGTGCCCGACTACTTCGAACAACGGCCCAAAGCGTGCATGAGCGGCTGGGGCAGCGTGTTTCTCGGCGTGGCGCCCGATGGCGCGGCGTTGCCTTGCCACGCGGCGCGTTCGCTGCCGGGCCTCGTGCTGCCGAACGTGCGCGACGTGCCGCTGCAGCAGATCTGGTACGAGAGCGAAGCGTTCAACGCGTTTCGCGGGGACGGCTGGATGCGCGAGCCCTGCCGCAGTTGCGACGAGCGTCACGCCGATCATGGCGGCTGCCGATGCCAGGCCTACCTGCTGACCGGCGACGCCGCCGCGGCCGACCCCGTGTGCGCGAAGTCGCCGCATCACGACCGCATCGTGCAGACCGTGGCATTCGCGAGACGGCCAACGCGCGACGACGAGCGGCCGATCGTGTTCCGCAGCAGGCAGAACTCGCTCGCGCTTTGAGTGGAGAATCGACATGGCGTCGGTCGTTGCGCGCTTCAATCGCGGTGAGCGTGTGGTATTCGGCCCGCACGTGTTGGGGCGGCGTGCTGCAATTGCCGCTGTGGTTGCGGGCGTGCTCGCGCTGCATGCCGCGCTGATCGCGGTGGCACGCTGGGGGGCGAGCGCGTCGCACGCCATGCCGGTGCGCGTGAGGGTCGTGGACGCCGTGCTGATCGCGCCGGAGTCGCACAAGAGCGAAGCGCCTGCGCGAACGTCCTCGCCGAGTCGGTCAACTCATGAAGCAATCCGAAGCGATCCTGTGCAGCCGGCTCGAACGCGTCCAGCGGCGCCGGTGCACGCGCAAAGCGTCACCCGCACGCCCTGGTCGCCAGCGGCAGCACCTGCCGCACATGCTGCCCCCGAAGCCGCAATGCCAACGAAACGCATAGCTGGACCGCAGCCGCAACCGCAGCCGCAGCCGCAGCCGCAATCGCAACCCGCCCCCGTCGCCCAGGCGCCGGCCGCGGACACGCCGCGCCGGGTCGCCCATCTGGACTGCGCGCTCACGAAGCCCGACTACCCCGCGCAGTCCTTGCGCCGCGCCGAGGCGGGCACGGCCATCATCGAAGTCGATACCGCAGCGGACGGCCATGTAGTCGCCGCGCGCGTAGCGACGACGAGCGGCTACACGAGGCTCGACGAAGCGGCGCGCGCCGCCGCGCTCGCGAGCCGTTGCCAACCGTATGCCGAGGACAGCAAGCCGGCGCCCGCACGCGCCGACGTGCCGTTCACGTTCACCCTCAGCGAATGAAACGGAGGACCACATGCCAACCTATGGAATCGCGCACCTGTGGGCTCAGGGCGATCCGATGACGCGCTTCGTGGCGGCGCTGCTCATAGCGATGTCGGTCGTGTCGTGGGCGGTGATCGTGTTGAAGGCGTTCGAGTTTGCGCGCTTGCGCCGCCATGCAGGATCCGCGCAAAGGCACTTCCGGGAAGCCGACGATGGCGTCGACGCCTTGGGCCGCCCCGGCACGCCGTTCTTCGAATTGGCCAGCGCCGGCCAGCGCGCGCTGGCGCACCACGAGGCGAGCAGCGCCGGGCACGTCGATCTGAGCGAGTGGCTGCTGCGCAGCCTCAGGGCTTCGGTGAGCGAGAGCTCGACGCGTCTTCAGCGCGGCCTTGGCCTGCTTGCCTCGATCGGCAGCACGGCGCCGTTCGTCGGCCTGCTCGGCACCGTGTGGGGCATCTACCATGCGCTGCTCGCACTCGGCGCCAGTGGCGACGCCAGTCTCGAACACGTCGCGGGGCCGGTTGGCGAGGCGCTCATCATGACGGCGCTCGGCCTGTGCGTGGCGATTCCCGCCGTGCTTGGCCACCACGCGCTCGCGCGATATCGTCGCGCAGCTCAACCGCTTCGCCTACGGGGTGCACGCGCTGTTGCTCACGGGCAGCGCGCCTGCGCCGATGAAGGAACGGGTATGAACGACGATCGCGATCTGGAAGACGAAGCGATGCCGGCGGCCGACATCAACATGACGCCGCTGATCGACGTGATGCTCGTACTGCTCGTGATCTTCATGGTGACGCTGCCGGTTCTGCACCAATCCGCGCAGCTGGCGTTGCCGCGCGCGACCAGCCAGCGCGGGGATCTGGCCGCGCCGCACGTCGACATCGTCGTCGATGCGCTCGGCCACATGAGCTGGAACGCGCAGCCTGTTCAGGAGTCCGGTCTATCGGCGCGCCTGGCGGAAGCCGCGCGGCTCACGCCGCAGCCCGAGATCCGGCTCTCGGCCGATCGCGCAACGCCGTACGGGCGTGTCGCGCAGCTGCTCGCGGCGGCGAGCGCCGCAGGACTCGCGAAGGTCGGCTTCGTGACCGAGCCGGACGCGCCGCCGCGCGGCCAATGACCGCTGGCGTTAGAGCTTCATGCGCTGCAAGACACGATCGTTGAGCACGAAACGATGAAACAGCGCCGCGGCCACATGCAGGCAGATGAACGCGAACAGCACCCACGCGAGCACGCTGTGGACGTCGCCCATGGCGTGCCCGAACGACGATCCCGCAGCGGAGAGCGCGGGCAGGGGGATGGCGCCGAACAGCGTGACGTCCCATGCGCGCGACGAGGCGTTGATCCAGCCGAGCACCGGCACCGCGATGAGCAGGGCGTAGAGGCCGACATGCGTGAGGGCCGCCACGGCGCGCATGAACGGCGTCTGGTCGTCGGGCGGCGGGCGATGGGTGGCGCGCCAGACCAGACGGCACACCATGGCGGCGACGAGCGCCGTGCCGACGCCCAGATGCCACGCAATTTCGCCAACGGGGCGCGTGTCGCGGTGCACGTCGGGCATGGTCCAGCCGATCACGAACTGCGCCGCCACGAGTGCGACGACGAGCCAGTGAAGCAGGCGCGCTACGAAGTCATAGCGCGAATCGGCGGCGATTTGCATGGGCGCTCCGTGCTCAGAAATGGTCGGTTGAAAGCCGCGATTCTAGCGTGCCGAGATTAACGGATCATTAACTGTGCAACTTGCCGGCCCCTTTTACAGCCACGTCCCCCTTGGCGCTCGTTCGGCTCCTGTGCCAGCGCGTCGAAATCGTGGATCCAGTCCAGATGATTGAGCACGCCCTCGCGCGAGCCGAGCCGGGCGTTGCGTTCCTGCGCGGCGGGGCCGTCGGGCAGATGCAGCACGTCCGCCGTGGTGATCGAAGCGTACTGCACCTTGCGCGTGCGGCCCCGGCGCAGGCGCTCGTAGGCTTCCTGCGCCTCGCGCCAGTTGCCCGGACCCGCCTTCGCCAGCTGGTCGGCCAGCACCACGGCATCCTCGATCGACTGGTTCGCGCCCTGGCCGTGATGCGGCACGAGCGCATGCGCGGCGTCGCCGATCAGCGTGATGCGGCCCTTGCTCCAGCGGCCGAGCGGCGGGCGGTGGAACAGCCCCCAGCGCTGGCTGATCGGCGCGGCGGTGATCATCTGCACGACGGCCGGGTGCCAGTCCCTGAAAAGGCGCAGCTGCTCGCCTTCCTGGGCGGGCATGACCCACTCGCGCGACGGCCACGGCGAGGGATGGCGCTCGACCAGCAGGAAGTTCTGGTCGCCCTTGTCGCCAATCGGATAGTGCAGCAGATGGCCGCCCGGCCCAACCCAGAACTGAATGGTCTCGGGATCGGGCAACAGGTCCACGCGCTCCGCGGGCACCACGCCGCGAAAGCCCGAGCAGCCCGAATACAGCGCGTCGTCGTAGCCCAGCATCCAGCGCCGCGTGATCGAGCGCGCGCCGTCGGCGCCGATCACGAGATCGGCATCGACGCGTTCGCCGTTGGCGAACGTCAGGCTCACGCGATCGGCATGCTGCGCGAGATCGACGAGCCGATGGCTGAGCTTGATGCGCTCGAGCCCGACCGCGCCCGACAGCACCGCTTGCAGATCGGCGCGATGCACGCCCCAGTACGAGCCGCCGAATTGCCCGCGGGAGTCCGGTGCGCCGCGATGGTGGCCGATCACCGCGCCGCTGCGGCCGTCGCGATAGACGAGCCCCGGCACTTCCGCGCAGACTTTCTCGAAGGCCGGGCGCAGGCCCATGCGCTCGTAGAAGCGTGTGGCGTTGGCCGAGAGCGCGACGGCCGCGCCCACTTCGCGCAGCTCGTCGGTCTGCTCGAAGAGTTGCGCGTCGATGCCGTGCTCGCGCAGCGCGAGCGCGAGTGTGAGGCCGCCGATGCCAGCGCCGACGATCGCAATCTTCAGATCACGTGGTTTCATGACTGTGTCTCCGATATTCAGATATGTGGGGTCGGCTGGCGCTGGTTCGTCACGCTCACACCGTGTCGGTATTCTCGGCAGCCGCTTCTCATTCCACAATAAAATGGAATGAATCTGCTTCATCACTGGATTGAATGAATGGAACTGGGTGACATCGATCTCAACCTGCTGCTGCTTTTTCATCGGCTCATGCGCGAGCGGCGCGTGGCGAGCGTGGCCGAGCAGATGAACATGAGCCAGCCCGGCGTGAGCAACGCGCTCGCGAAGCTGCGCCGCCTGCTGGGCGATCCGCTCTTCGTGCGCGGGCCGGGCGGCGTGGTGCCCACGCCGTTCGCGCTGCGTCTCGCGGAGCCGGTCGCGCAGGCGCTCGCCACGCTGCACGGCGCGCTCAATCCCGTGACCGGCTTCGATCCGCTGCGCGCCACGCGCACCATGACGATCGGCATGACCGACATCGGCGAGGTCGTGTTTCTGCCCGCGCTGCTCGAGCGCCTCGCGCGCGAAGCCCCGGGCGTCGCGCTCAATACCGTGCGCAATACGGGCGTCAATCTCAGCGACGAGATGGCCGATGGCCGGGTCGATCTGGCCATCGGGTTGCTGCCGCAACTCAAGGGCGGCTTCTATCAGCGGCGCCTCTTCGATCAGCGCTATGTCTGCCTTTTCAGGCGGGGGCATCCGCTCGAGAACGCGGCGCTCACGCTCGCGGCCTGGCGCGAGGCCGAGCATCTGGTGGTGGTGTCGGCGGGCACGGGGCACGGCCAGGTCGACGAGTGGCTGAAACGGCGCGGCGTGAAGCGTCAGGTGCGGCTTTCGGTGCCGCACTTCATGAGCGTGGGCTACATCCTCGAACGCACCGATCTGATCGCCACCGTGCCGGAGCGGCTGGCGCTGCAACTGGCGAAGCCGTTTTCGCTGAGCCTGAGCGCGCTGCCCATGAAGCTGCCCGCCGCGCCGATTCACTTGCTCTGGCACGCGCGCGTGCAGCACGACGAAGGCAACCGCTGGCTGCGCGAACTCGTGGTCGAACTCTTCGCCGATGGGGGCGGGCAAGCGCGCAAGGGTAGCGGCGCTGCCCGCGCTTGAGCGGCGACAGATTCAGCCAGTGCCACGATTTACATCATAATGTGATATAAAGTGCGGAGGACGTTACTGACCGATTTCGAGCGGCAAGAGGAACCATGAGCAATCACAACGGCGACAGGGGCGATTTCGCGACCGATGTCCGGCTTCTGCGCATTAGCGCCATTGCGGCCGCCGGCGGCGCGCTGAGCACCGTCGCGGCGGACTTTCTCCTGCACCTCATCCGCTTCTTCACGAACCTGTTCTTCTTCCAGTCGTTTTCCACGGCGAATCATTCGCCGGCCGAGAACACGCTCGGCCTGCTCGTGGTCGCGATGCCCGTGATCGGCGGCCTGATCGTGGGGCTGATTGCGCGCTATGGCTCCGAGCAGATCCGCGGCCACGGCATTCCCGAAGCCATCGAAGCCATCTTGTTCGGCAAGAGCAAGATGTCGCCGAAAGTCGCCGTGCTCAAGCCGCTCGCCTCCGCCATTGCGATCGGCAGCGGCGGCCCGTTCGGGGCCGAAGGCCCGATCATCATGACGGGCGGGGCGATCGGCTCGCTCATCGCCCAGTTCTTCCACCTTTCAGGGGCAGAGCGCAAGGCGCTGCTCGTGGCGGGGGCGGTGGCGGGCATGACCGCGGTGTTCGGCACGCCGGTCGCCGCCGTGCTGCTCGCCATCGAGCTGCTGCTGTTCGAATTGCGGCCGCGCAGCCTGCTGCCCGTCGCCATTGCCTGCGCCGTCGCCGGCTTCACGCGTCCGCTGCTGCTCGGCAGCGGCCCGCTCTTTCCGCTGCAAACCATGCCGCTCGGCACGGTCGGCATCGTGTCGTCGTGCATTGCCGGGCTCGTCGCGGGCGCGTTGTCGTGGGGCCTGTCCACGTGGCTCTACAAGGTCGAGGACCTGTTCGGCAAGCTGCCGATCCACTGGATGTGGTGGCCGGCGCTCGGCGCCATCGCGGTGGGCATTGGCGGGTACTTTCAGCCGCGCACGCTCGGCGTGGGCTACGACGTGATCGGCGACCTGTTGCACAACCACCTCGCCATGCAGGCGGTGATCGGCATCGTGGTCGTAAAGGCCATCATCTGGGTCATTGCGCTTGCCTCGGGCACCTCGGGCGGTGTGCTCGCACCGTTGCTGATGATGGGCGCGGGCGTGGGCGCGCTGGCCGGCCCCTACATGCCGGGCCACGAGCCCGCGGTGTGGCCGCTCATCTTCATGGCGGCCGCGCTCGGCGGCATGATGCGCGCGCCGGTCATGGCCGCCGTGTTCGCGTTCGAACTCACGGGCGACGCCAATGCCTTGCTGCCGCTGCTCGCTTCGGCGGCGGTGGCGTACGGCTTCACGGTGCTGCTCATGCGCCGCTCGATTCTCACCGAGAAGATCGCGCGCCGTGGCTATCACATTTACCGCGAATACAGCATCGACCCGCTCGAGCGGCACTACGTGGATGAGGTCATGACCAAGGGCGTGCAATCGATCGACGCCCGCACGCCGGTCGCCGACGTGCTGCGCACCTACTTCGGCGCGCAGCAGAAGTTCCGCGCGTTCCCCGTGGTCGACAACGGCGTGCTCGTGGGCATGGCCGACCGCGCGCTGCTCGACCGTGCGTTGCCCAGTTCCGCGGATGCGCCCATCGGCGCGCTTTTCTCCGATGCACTGCCCGAAGTTGCGCTGCCCGGCGAGACCTGCCGGAACGTGGCCGCGCGCCTGGCGATCACGGGGCTCGACCGCGTTCCCGTCGTCGACGACGACAAGAGCCGCCGCCTGCTCGGCATCGTGTCGCGCCACGATCTCGTCAAGCCTTCGCTTTCGGTGTTCACGGAAGAGCGCGAGCGCGAACAGTTCCGCCGCGTGTGGGTGCCGCGCAACGAGCGCTTCGCACCCACCAGCAAGCGCCCGGGCATGACGGACGAGCGCGCCGAAGCCAAACACTGAGCCCTGTCCGCACAACGCAACGCGCCAAAACGGAGAAATAGATGCCTGATGAGGGAAAAGCAAAACAGGGGTTTGGCGCATTCCTTAAATCATTTGCGACGCGCGTGCTGACCGAGCGCGACACGCACCTGGGCGATGTGCCCAACGAATACTTCGCCATGTGGCTGGACCCGAGAATGGTCTACTCGTGCGCGTGGTTCGAAAGCGGCGAAGAAGACCTCGCCACGGCGCAGCTCAAGAAGATCGACCATGTGCTCACGAAAATCGGCCTGCAGCCGGGCCACCGCCTGCTCGATGTCGATTGCGGCTGGGGCGCACTGGTCATTCGGGCCGCGCAGCAACCGTAATGCGCGAAAGCGGCATCGAGGTGTCGATCTACGAGATCGTCGGGCGCAAGGTGGGCACGCGGGCCAGCGCGCTGCCCTGGCCCGGCGTGAGTTAACCTCTCCGCTAGCGGAACTTGCCCGCGCGCTGCGTGGCCGCGGGCAGTTGCCGCGTTTCGCGCACCGAGCGCGGATGCCACAGGCGCGCGCCGCCCTCGATGCCCCGGTCGTTCGACACGGTCGCCACGTTCGGCGGCAGATCGAACGTGAGGCGGGCCGCGTTGCCGCCGCCGATCCACAGCTTGTCGTAATGCACGAGCAAGTCGAGGATGCCGATGATCTTCTCGACGCGCGCGTTCCAGCGCTTGTTGCCCGCCTTGCTGCGCGCGGCGTCGCCGATGTACTCGTCGTAAGCGCGCTTTCTGCTGACCGGGTGATGCGCGAGTTCGAGGTGCGGCATCAGTTCGCCGTCACGGAACATGGCCGTGCCCACGCCCGTGCCGAGCGTCATGACGAATTCCAGTCCTTCCCCTTCGATCGCGGCGAGGCCCTGCATTTCCGCATCGTTGATCATGCGCACCGATGCAATGCCGAGGCGCTCGCCGAGCATCTGCGCGAGCGGGACGTCGTTCCAGTCGTCGGGGCCGAGGTGCGGCGCCGTGATCACGTGATTGTTGCGCACGAAACCAGGAAAGCCGATCGAAACGTGCATAGCCGGATATTGCTTGAGCAGCGGGCCGGCGAGCGTCGCGAGCGTTTCGACCAGCAAGGCGGGCGGGCACGGATGCGGCGTCGCCACGCGCACGCGCTGCGTGCGCATCGCGCCGCTCGCGTCGATGATCGCGGCCTTCAGGCCCGTGCCGCCTACGTCGATGGCGAGAATGCTTTCGATGTCCTGCGGCGTGTGCGCTGCACTGACCGCGCTTTTCACAGCACTTTTCTTGACCGCTTTTTCGATTCTGGTCATACGTTCTCCTTGGCTGTCGGGTTCACGTGTTCTTCGCCGGCGCCGGCGCGAGGGCGCGCCACGCCCGGCCGTCGCGCGCGAGCAGCGCATCGGCCTGCGCCGGCCCTTCGCTGCCCGCGGCGTACTCGTACACGGGAAGCGCGGCGTCGAGTTCCGGGTGCAATACGCCATCCACGGTCGACCATGCCGCTTCAATGCCGTCGGCGCGTTGAAAGAGCGTCTGATCGCCGAGCATGCAATCGTAGAGCAGGGTTTCGTAGCCCACGTTGGCGCGCTCCGCGAAGAAGTTGTCGTAGTCGAACGACGAATGCACGGGGCCGATCTGCACGACCGGCCCCGGCGTCTTCACGTTGAAGTCGAAGCTCGTGCCATGCGACGGGTCGATACGCAGCGTCAGCACGTTGGGCGTGAGCGTATCGACCGGCGTATCGCGAAAGAGCAGGAACGGCACGCTCTTCAACTGCACCGAAATCTCCGTGCGCCGGGCGGCGAGGCGCTTGCCGGTACGCAGATAGAACGGCACGCCTGCCCAGCGCCAGTTGTCGATCTGCACGCGCGCGGCGGCATAGGTCTCGGTGCGGCTGTCCTGCGCCACGTCCGGTTCTTCGCGGTAGCCCACGCCCGCCGGGCCCTTGGCGTATTGACCGAACACCACGTCGTCGGGCGTGAGCGGCTTGAGCGCATCGAAAATGTCGGCCTTCTTGTTGCGCACGGCTTCGGCGTCGAACGAGTTGGGCGGCTCCATGGCGACCATGCCGAGCAGCTGAAACAGGTGATTGGGCACCATGTCGCGAAACGCGCCGGTCTGCTCGTAGAACTTGCCGCGGCCCTCCACGCCGATCACTTCCGAAGCCGTGATCTGCACGCTGTCGATGTACTCGCGCCGCCAGACGGGCTCGAACATCGCGTTGGCGAAGCGCAGCGCGAGAATGCTCTGCACTGTGTCCTTGCCGAGGAAATGGTCGATGCGATAAACCTGCGATTCGTTCGCGACGCGCAGCACATGCTGGTTCAAGTCGCGCGCCGAAGCGAGATCGGCGCCAAAGGGCTTTTCGATCACGACGCGGCGGAACGTGCCGTTGCCGTCGTTGCCCTCGTCGAGCAGCCCGGCCCGCCCGAGGCGCTCGATAATCGGCTTGAAGAAGCGCGCGCCCACGGCGAGATAGAACACGACGCTGCCGCGCGACTTGCCGTTCAGCTGCTGCGCGAGGCGCTCGAACGCGCTGTCGTCCTCGAATTCGCCCGCCATGTAGGTGAGGCGCTGCGCGACCCAGTCCCACGCCTTGTCGTCGAGCTTGCCGGCGTGGAAGGTGCTCGCCTTGTCGGCGGCGAATTTTTCCAGCGAGGCGTGCAGGTCGTCGGCCCACGCCTGCGTCTCGCGCTCGCCATGATTCACGCCGATGATCTTCATGCCGTCGTCGAGCAGGCGGTCGACGGCGAGGTTGTAGAGCGCCGGCATCAAAAGGCGTTTGGTCAGATCGCCGCCCGCGCCGAAGATCACGAGCGTGCAGGGCGGCGCGGGATGCTTGCCGGGGGGCGAGGCGGGCGCGGCCGGTGCGCCGCGCGGATGCGCAGGCACTTTCGCGCTGGGGGCCGCGCGGGAAGCTTCATTGGAAGAGGCAGGGTGAGTCGGTTTCGTCGACATGATTTCGCTTCAGTGGGCCGAAATGAAGACAGCGAGCAAATCCGGTACCTTGACTGACCCAGTTTGCGCGCATTGAGTTCAATCCGCCAATGAAGGTATTTTGTAATGTCGTGGGCGCGCACGTCGGGCCGCTCCCCACCTCGCCGATGGCGCGATTCGCAGTACCCTTACCGGCGGCGGCACTTCGATCAATCTGCATGAACCGACCCGAGGATGGTGGTTATGTCCGAAAAGCACTCCCCCGACGAAAAAGATTCCCATGATCCGCAGGGCATGCGTGGCGGACTGACGAACTACGGCGACACCGACTTCTCGCTGTTCCTGCGCAAGGCCTTCATCAAGGGCGCCGGATATACCGACGATGCGCTGGCGCGACCCGTCATCGGCATCACGAACACGGGCAGTGCGTACAACCCGTGCCACGGCAACGTGCCCCAGCTGCTCGAGGCGCTCAAGCGCGGCGTTCTGCTGGCGGGCGGCTTGCCGATGGAATTCCCGACCATCTCCATCCACGAGAGCTTTTCGCAGCCGACCAGCATGTTCATGCGCAACCTCATGTCGATGGATACGGAGGAGATGATCCGCGCCCAGCCCATGGACGCGGTGGTGCTCATCGGCGGCTGTGACAAGACGGTGCCTGCGCAGTTGATGGGCGCGGCATCGGCGGGCATTCCGGCCATTCAGCTCATTACCGGGTCGATGGTGACGGGCGCGCATCGCGGCGAACGCGTCGGCGCGTGTACGGATTGCCGCCGCTACTGGGGCAAGTTTCGTGCGGGCGAAGTTACGGCGGACGAGATCGCCGAGGTGAACGACCGCCTCGTGCCGAGCGTCGGCACCTGCGCCGTCATGGGCACGGCCAGCACGATGGCCTGCGTGGCGGAAGCCATGGGCATGACGACGCCGGGCGGGGTCTCGCCGCCGGCGGTGAGCTCGGACCGTATGCGCGTGGCCGAGCAGACCGGCGCGCAAGTCGTGGCGATGGCGAAACGGCGGCTCACCATCGACCAGGTGCTCAGCGCCGAGTCGTTCGAGAACGGCTTGCGGGTGCTGCTGGCCATTGGCGGATCGACCAACGGTATCGTGCATCTCGCCGCTATTGCCGGGCGCATGGGCTTCGACATCGATCTGGACGCGGTGGACCGCATGGGCCGCGAAACGCCGGTGCTGCTCAACCTGAAGCCGTCCGGCGAGCACTACATGGAAGATTTTCATCGGGCTGGCGGCATGGCCACGCTGCTGCACGAGCTGAAGCCGTTGCTGCATCTCGATGCCATGACCGTGACCGGCCGCACCCTGGGCGAGGAGATGGAGCGCGCCGGGCCGCGCTTCGCGCAGGACGTGGTGAAGCCGCTCAGCGCGCCCATTTACCCGCAAGGCGGCCTCGCCGTGCTGCGCGGCAATCTTGCGCCGGGCGGCGCGGTCATCAAGCAATCGGCCGCCTCGGCGGCGCTCATGGAGCACGAGGGCCGCGCCGTGGTGTTCGAAGACGCGACCGATATGGCGAACCGCATCGACTCGGACGACCTCGACGTGCATGCCGACGACGTGATCGTCCTCAAGCGCATCGGGCCCAAAGGCGCGCCGGGCATGCCCGAGGCCGGCTATATCCCGATCCCGAAGAAGCTGGCGCGGGCCGGCGTGAAAGACATGGTGCGGATTTCGGACGGACGCATGAGCGGCACGGCATTCGGGACGATCGTGCTGCACGTCACGCCGGAAGCCGCCATCGGCGGCCCGATCGCGCAGGTCCGCAACGGCGACCGCATCCGCTTGAGCGTGGCCAACCGCGAGATCGCCCTGCTCGTGAAAGACGAAGAACTGCGGCGCCGGGCGCTGGCGAATCCGGTGACTGCGCCCACGGCAAGCCGCGGTTATCACAAGCTCTTTCTGGACACCGTGACCCAGGCAGACCAGGGCGCCGATTTCGATTTCCTCAGGGCTGCCGAAACGCGCGGCACAGTTCCCAGGAAGTAGCGTGCGGGCCGGAAGGCCGGGAAGCCGGGTGCGCAGTTGCGCGTGGCCGCACTGCTTGCCCGGCGTTCTGATTTCGGTATAATGAAAGCTCGTTCGGAATATCGAACAAGAATAAATCAAGCAGCAGCAAAGCATCCAGAGTCGGACTGACCGACGCCAACCTGCCCTCCCGGGCAAGGTGGAAGCCCTCGAGGCGATGCGGCCGATTAACGGCAACGAAACGGGAACAGCCTGGCTGGCACCGGTTCGATCAACCTTCATCCGGAGCCACCATGCATCAAGACACCTCCTCCTCGTCGACCGTCTGTGAAGACCTGTCGCACTGCCTTCCTGGTTTCACGCTGACTCACACCGTTCATCTCGTGTCCGGTCTGGATCTTGGCGTTGTTTCGACCGCTGCCGGCGTGCTCGACGGCGAACGGGTGGTCGTCGACCGATGGGCCGTGACCCGCTTCGGCGACGTGCTCGAGCAAAAAATCGTATTTGGCGACATGACCGAAAGGCGGGCGGCCCGGCTGCGCGAACAGCTCGCGGCCGTCGACGGCGTGTTGCGCGCGAAGATAGAGCATCATTTCGTGCGCGCCCGCTGAAACCGCAGGCCGCCGTCGCCGCTGCACTGAACGAGGAGTCAGGGTGCCAGACACCAGCGTTGAACGAGGGCAACACCCACGCGTCTTTGTCGCGGACATCGGCGGCTCGTACATCAGGCTCGGTGTATCGGACCGCCCGGGCAGCGTGTGCCTCGTCGAAAGCGTGCCGACGCCCGTCGACAGCTGGGAGGCGTTCGGCGCGACGCTCGAAGCGCTCGCGGCCCGGCATTTCGGCGAGACCCGCTCGCCCCTCGTCATCTCGATGGCAGGGGCGATCGATCCCGCAAGCGGCGTGATTTGCGCGTCCAACGTCCCCTGCGTCTCGGGCCGCGTGCTCGGCGCGGCGTTGTCGTCCCGGCTCCAGCGGCGCATCCGCATTGCCAACGACGCGGACTGCCTCACCTTGGCCGAGGCCGTCGAGGGCGCGGGTGCGGGCCACGATGTCGTGTTTGGCGTGGTCCTCGGCTCCGGTGTCGGCGGCGGGCTCGTCGTGGGCGGCCGTGTGGTGGGCGGTGCGAGCGGCATCGCGGGCGAGTGGGGCCACGGGCTGCCCGTCAGCACGCACGTCGACTTCGACGGCACGGGCCACGCCCAGCCCGTGAGCGCCTTGCGTTGCGGCTGCGGGCGCCTGGGCTGCGTCGACACCATCGGCGCGGCACGCGGTCTGGAACGGCTCCACGCACTCCTGCACGACGAACAGAAAGACAGCCATACCCTGCTCGACGACTGGCAGCGAGGCGGCGCTTGCGCGCGGCGCACCGTTGCCGCCTGGCTCGCACTGGTCTCGGAACCGCTCGCAGCCGTGGTCAATATCACGGGCGCCTCGGTCGTCCCGGTTTGCGGCGGCCTGTCAAATGTGGCCCCATTGATCGACGCGCTGGATGCGGCCGTGCGCAAGCGCACGCTGCGGCAATTTCGCGAACGCGTCGTGGTTCTGGGCGCGTTCCGGCAGGACGGCGGACTCATCGGTGCGGCCATCATCGCGAGGCAGGACGACTGGCGCGAGCCGTAACGCGCCGTGATCGCCCGCACAGGAAAAATGGGCTTCCGACGCCTAAACTGATCTATGAAGCCAGACGGCTATCGGTCAGGGTATCGGTCAGCGGCTACCGGGGTAAGCATCATGAAAGGGCGTGAATTGTGCAGACTCCTGCTCGTGCTCGTGGCGCTATGCATCAGCGCCGGGGCGAGCGCGGGGAGAGGCGGCGGATGGATGCATGGCGGCGGCGGTGGCTGGGGCGGCGGTGGAGGCGGGTGGGGCGGCGGCTATGGCGGCGTGAATCGCGGCAGCGGCTGGAGCGGCGGCTACCACGGCGGTTATAACGGCAGCTATCACGGCGGCTATTACCACGGCGGCTACTACCACGGCGGCTACTACCACGGCTACGGCTGGTACCACGGCGGCTACTATCACGGCTGGTATGGCTGCTGCGGATCGGCGAGCGTCGGCTTCTACTTCGGCCCCGGCTTCATCTACGGCTATCCGTTCTATCCGTACTACTATCCGCCGTACGTCGCGAGCGTCTACTACCCCTACGTTTCCGGCGACTTTTCGCAGCCCACGCAGTGGATCGAACAAGGCCAGGGCCAGGCCCAGGCCGAGCCCCAGTACGGCGGCGCCAATATGTACGATCAAAACGAGGAGCAGTACGGGCAAGGCGGCCAAAGCGGCCAGGGTGGCGAGGCGCCATACGGCGTCTGGTACTACTGCGTCGCGTCGCAGACCTACTACCCGTACGTAAGGACCTGCCCCGGCGGCTGGCAGCTGGTGCCCGCGCGGCCACCGGACAGTTGAATGACGGCGCGTCAGCGCACCGCGTAGCGTTCGGCTTCGGCGTGGCGGAACGTCAGGCCATGGCCGTGGCGCGCGAGGTCGGGCGCGATACGTCCGGCGTGCAGGCGCGGCGCGCCTTCGAACAGCATCGCTTCGATGCGCGCGTGATCGTGAAACCACTCGATATGCACGAGGCGCCGCGCCGCGCACGCCACGTGCAGATGCAGCGCCGGCGCGCAATGCGCCGAGAGCGGCGTATGCCACGCATCGCACAGCACGTCGGCCTGCAGAAAGCCGGTGATGCCGCAGCAGCGCGTGGCGTCGGCCTGCAGCACATCCACGGCGTGGTTTTCCAGCAGCGCGCGGAAGTCGTCTGCCGTATAGGCGTATTCGCCCGCCGCGAGCGCCATGCGCGCGGGCAGGGCGGCGCGCAGCGCGGCGAGGCCGCGGCGGTCGTCCGAGGAGACTGGCTCTTCGAACCACTGCACGTCCTCTTGCGCGAAGCATTGCGCGAGTCGCTGCGCTTCCTTGATCTCATACGCGCCGTTGGCGTCGACGAAGAGGCCCGCCGTGCTGCCGATCGCCTGGCGCGCCGCCGCCACGCGCGCCGGATCGTCGGCCGGGTGCGAGCCGACTTTCATCTTGACCCACGCGCAGCCGTCGTCCTCGACCCAGCCGCGCAGCTGCTTCGTGAGCGTTTTCAGGTTGTAGCTCGTGAAGCCGCCGCTGCCGTACACCGGCACGCGCTCGCGCTGCATGCCGAGCAGCGCGCATAGCGGGATGCCGAGCGCCTTCGCCTTGAGGTCCCAGAGCGCGGCATCGACGGCCGAAATCGCGCAGGCCGCGAGGCCCGGCCTGCCGATGTTGCGCACGGCCCGCTGCATGTCGAGGTTGATGCGCGCGATGTCGAAGAGGTCGTGCTGGCGCACGGCGTCGCCGAGCACGCTCTCCACGAGCGCCGTGGCGCCCGCATGCGCATAGGTATAGCCCACGCCCGTGAAGCCGAGCGCGTCGATTTCGACCAGCACGAGCGTGGTGGAACGCCAGGCGATGGTGCCGTCCGCCTCGGGGTGGTCGGTGGGGATCGTATAGGCGCGGGCTTCGAGGCGCGTCACCCGGGTTGCGTTCATGGTCTCGGGTCCGGGCCGGTTTCACAGCAGCTTGTCGAGTGTGATCGGCAGATCGCGCACGCGCTTGCCCGTGGCGTTGTAGATCGCGTTCGCCACCGCTGCGGCCACGCCCACCACACCGATCTCGCCCACGCCCTTCGCGCCGAGCGGGTTCACCACGGCGTCGTGCTCGTTCACGAACAGCACGTCGATCTCGCCGATGTCGCGATTCACCGGCACGTGATATTCCGCGAGGTTGTGGTTCATGATGCGCCCGAGCGTATGGTCGATTTGCGCTTCCTCGTGCAGCGCCATGCCGATGCCCCATACCACGCCGCCGGCGATCTGGTTCGCCGCTGTTTTCGGGTTGACGATGCGGCCCGCCGCGACCGCGCTCACCACGCGCGCCACACGCACCACGCCGAGCGCTTCGTCCACGCGCACTTCGGCGAACACGGCCGAATGCGTCGCCATGGAATACTGCTTCTGGAGTGCCTCGGGCGCGAGCGTGATCTGCGCTTCGAGCGTTTTCATGCCCGCGTCGGCGAGCACGTCGGCAATGCGGGCGCGCGTCTCGGGCCGGCCGGCGCTCTCGTGCAGGCTCACTTCGCCGCCTTCGATCACGAGCGCTTCGTCCAGCATGGCGGGGTCGAGATTGGCGAACGCCACGCCGCCGTGCGCGGGCAGCAGTTGCGCGAGGCGCGAGCGCAGTTGCGTGCAGGCCAGCGATGCGGCGCTGCCGACCGAAGCCACGGTCCACGAGCCGCCCTCGATCGGCGCGCTCGGCAATGACGTGTCGCCGAGCGTGAAGTCCACGTCGTCGATGGCCATGTGCAGCGCGTCGGCGGCGATCTGCGAAATGGCGGTGTAGGTGCCGGTGCCGATATCGGCCGTGGCGCTGGCGAGTTCGAGGCGGCCTTGCGCATTGAGCACGGCGCGCACGGTCGCCTCCGTCTGCAACGCTTCCCAGATGCCCGTGGCCATGCCGTAGCCCACCAGTTCGTGGCCCTCGCGCATGGCACGCGGCGTGGCAATGCGCGCGCCCCAGCCAAACCGCTCGGCGCCTTGCGCGTAGCAGTCGAGCAGCGCCTTGCTCGAATACGGCAACTGCTTGTTCGCGTCTTCGTCGGCGTAATTGCGGATGCGCAGTTCGAGCGGGTCCATGTCCAGCGCGACGGCCAGTTCGTCCATGGCGCATTCGAGCGCGTAGAGGCCTTGCGCGGCGCCGGGCGCGCGCATGTCGAGCGGCGTGTACACGTCGAGCCGCCCGAGCTTGTAGCCGAGCTGGACGTGCGGCGCGCGATAGAGCCGTCCCGTCCAGTTGACGACCACGTCGGTGAAGTCCTCGAACTGCGAGGTTTCTCCCACGGCTTCGTGGATGATCGCTTCGAGGCGGCCGTCGCTGTGCGCGGCGAGCGCAACGTGCTGGATCGAGGCGGGCCGGTGCCCGAACGTGAACATTTGCGCGCGCGTGAGCGCTACGCGCACGGGCAGGCGCAGCGCGCGCGCCGCCATCATCGCGAGCGGCAGATGATATTGCGGCCGCAGGCCGGAGCCGAATGCGCCGCCCACGAACGGCGAAATCACGCGCACGCGGTCCTGCGCCAGGCCAAACACCTTCATCAGGTACTGCTGAGTATTGCTCACGCCCTGGGTCTTTTCGTAGACGGTATAGCGGCCGTCGGCGGAAGGCACGACGGTGCAGCCGTGCATCTCCATCGGCTGATGAAATTCCGTGGGCGTGCTGTAAAACGCGTCGGTGCGCGCGTCGGCGTGCGCGAGCGCCCGGTACGCGTGGCCGCGCGGTGCCGGCGGCGGCTCGAAGCCGCCCTTCTCGGTAGAGGGATCGACGGCATGCTTCAGGACGCGGGCCAGGTCGGTCTCATGCGCCTCGCTGCGGTAGCGCACACGCACGAGCGACGCCGCGTAATGCGCGAGTTCGGGCGTGTGCGCCACCACGAGCGCGACGGGCTGGCCCGCGAAGGCGACGTGCGTGTCGGCGAGCGGGCGAAACGGCTTACCGCCCGGTGCGATCTGATCCTTCCAGGCCGCGTCGTCTTCGGCGAGCGTGGGGCGGTTCTCGTGCGTAAGCACGTGCAGCACGCCTGGCAGCGCGAGCGCCGCCGACGCGTCGATGGCAGCGATCTTGCCACGAGCGATGGTGGCGTTGACGACCGCACCGTGCACGAGCCCTGTGGCCGTGAATTCGGCGGCGTAGCGCGCGGCGCCCGTGACCTTGCTGCGGCCGTCCAC